>JAXLRD010000015.1:0-139577 GCA_046331285.1 Vicinamibacteria bacterium | reverse complement strand
CCAGCACGAGCGGGACGAGCGCCACGAACAGGTACGACAGGATGAGCTTCGTGCGGATGCGCCAGAGGAGGCGGTCGGACAGCCACCCGAGGCCGCGCAGGAGGAGCCAGCCGACGGCCAGGGCGAGAACGATCCGCGCCGCGACGAGGACGGGGGCCGGCAGGCCCCAGCCGGCGGCCGAGAGCAGGAGGTTCAGGACCCACGCCGCGAGGGCCGCGCCGATGACGCGGCCTCGCCAGGCACCGACGAAGAAGGAGCCGAGGCGGGAGAGTCGTCCCCCGCCTCCCCGGCCCGCGGGCAGCTGCGGACGCATGCGCTGCTCAATCTACACCAGTCTCCGCGCCCGGCCGCAGCTCGTTGACACCGCCGGGCGCCGGGGCTAGCGTCGCTGCGATGCCTCTCGTCGGCGCCCTCGCCCTCGCGCTTCCCGTCCTCCTCGCGGCCGGCCAGACGGCGGCGCCCCGCGCGGCGGATCCCGCCCCGACGCCCCCGGCCGCCGTCGACGCCGTCGGCATCGTGCGCTCGGCGACGCCGGGCCGGTCGGTCGCGATCCTCGCGAGCGGCGGGCGGACGCGGATCGTCGCGGTCGGCGAGCAGGCCTTCGGCGCGACCCTCGTCGCGATCGGCGACGGCACGGTGACGCTCGAGACGGCCGGCCAGCGGGTCGTGAAGCGGCTGACGAGCGGCGCGGGCTCCGCCGCCCCGCCCGGCGCGCCGCTGCGCCCGGCCGCGGCCGCCCCGGCTTCGGGCCCGCCGGAGGACCCGGAGACGCCGCGGCGCGAGATGGACCGCAACGCGGTGCAGACGCGCCTCGCCGGCGAGATGAACCGCATCCTCTCCGAGACGGCCATGGTTCCCGTGATGGAGGACGGCCACGTCGCCGGCGTCCAGCTCACGCGCGTCGCCGAGGGCTCGCTGCTGACGGACGCCGGGCTGCGCGCGGGCGACGTCGTGAAGCGCATCAACGACACCGACATCGACGGCATGGCGACGCTCATCGGACTGTGGCCGCGGCTCCAGAGCGCGACCGAGCTGCGCGCCACCGTGCTGCGCAACGGGCAGCCGGTCTCGCTCGTCGTCACGCTGCGCTAGCGACGTGACCCGGTCCCGCCGCACCGCGGCCCTCGTCACGATCGGGGCCTTCGTGTTCGTGGCCGCGGCCGGCTGGGCCGCCTGGCGGCTGCGGCGCGACGTGCGCCGCGCGCTCGACGCGCCGGTCCAGGACGCGCGGCCGCTGCAGCTCGTGCCCCTCGCGACGCCGTCGCGGGCCCGGCCGACCAGGGCCGCGCCCGAGATCGAGGCCGTGGCCTTCCCCGGCGGCGAGCTCGTCACCGCGGGCGCGGGCGGGGTGCGCCGCGCGGACGGCGGGGACCTGTCGGCGGGCCTCCCCACCCGGCGCGCGGCCGCGCTCGCGCTCTGGGCCGGCGAGCCGGTCGTGGCGCTCGAGGCGGGCGGCCTCGCCGTGCGCCGCGGCGGCGCGTGGAGCGAGATGCGGACCGGCTGGGGCCCGCTCCACGCCCGCGCGCTCGTCGAGGCGCCGGGGGGCGAGCTCCTCCTCGGGGCGCGCGAGGGCCTCTTCCGCGCGGCCGTGGGGGCGACGCGGATGGAGCGGCTCGACCCGCACCCGGTACGCGCGATCGCCGTCGGTCCGGGCTTCGTCCTCGCCGGCGGAGAGCAGGGGCTGCGCCGGGTCGCTCCCGGCCGCGTGGCCGCCGTCGACACGCCGGACCCGTGGGTCGAATCGGTCGTGCTCGAGGGCGACACGCTGACGGTCGCCACCGCGGCCGGCCTCGCGCGAGGACCCCGCGAGGGACCGCTCGCGCCGGTGCGGGGCGGCGAGCGGGCGCGACAGGCGGTCCTCGTGGACGGCCGCGTCTACGCCGCCACCGAGCCGGCCGGCGACGCGGTTCTCGTGGTGGACGCGGCCGGCGCGCTGCGCGAGGAGGCGCTGCCCTCGCGCGTGCGGCGCGTGATGACCGCGTCGGGCCTGCTGCTCGCCGACGCGGAGGACGGCCTCCACCGGCGCGACGTCGACGGCTGGCGCCTCGTCGTGCCGCGCCGCGGCGCGCTGCCGCCGGGCCCGGCCCACGTCACCGCCCTCGCCCGCTTCCGCGACCGGCTCGTCGCCGGCTTCTTCGACGGCGGGCTCGCGACGGCGCAGCCCGCGGAGGGGGGCCTCGAGTGGAAGCCCGTCGAGGGCACCGCCGCGTGGGGCACGAACGCCCTGCTCTCGACGGGCGGCGAGCTCTGGGTCGCGAGCCTGCGCGGCGCCGCGCGGTACGACGGCCGTGCGCTGCGCCTGATCGAGGGCCCCGGGGCCGCGTTCTCGCTGGCCACGACGCGGAACGGCGTCGCGATCGGCTACGGGCAGGGCGTCCTCCTGCCCGGCTCGACGGTCGTCTCGGCCTACCACGGCCTGCCGGGCAACCAGGCTCTCGCGCTCCTCGAGGCCGGTCCCCTCTACGTGGGAACGCCGTCCGGCATCGGGGCCCTCGACGGCCGCCGCGTGCTCTGGCGCGTGACCGCGGGAGAGGGTAAGCTCCCGCACCCTTGGGTCACCGCGATCGCCGCCGAGGGCGATGGAGGTCTGCTCGTGGGTACGTGGGGAGGCGGGATCGTGCGACGCCGGCCGGGCGACCGGCCCTCCGCTCCCGTCCCGCGCGCGGACGACGGCCGCTGGGAGCCGTTCGCCGAGACCGAGGGGCTCGCCGTGAGCCCCGGCGCCCTGGCCGTCGTGGACGGCCGCGCGTGGGCCGGCACCGACGCCGCGGGCCTGTGGCGCCAGACCCGCGACGGCGCCCGCTTCGAGCGCGTGCGGGTGCCGCTCCCCTCGACGCGCGTCACCGCGCTTCTCGCCGACACGGAGGGCCTCTGGGTCGGCACCGACCAGGGCCTCGTCCGGATTCCGAGCCCGCTCGCGACCGAGGTCGAGTAGCGACCGTCCGGGAAGCACCGCCGCAGAGAGAAAGGAAGAAGTCCCTGGCACGCCGGCATCCCCTCGCGCTCCTCTTCGCCGTCCTGACGGCCCTCCTGCCCGCGACCGCGCGCGGCCAGGCCGGCCTCGTCGTCCCCACCGGCGCCGGACGGCCCGACGCCGCGGTCCTCGCGCTGCGCGACATGACCGTGGACGTCGAGATCGCCCGCGGCCACGCTCGGGTCGGCGTGCGGCAGGTCTTCGAGAACCGGACCGACAGGCCGCAGGAGGGCACGTACCGATTCCGCCTGCCGGCGAGCGCCTCCGTGTCCGACTTCGCCGTCTGGGACGGCCTCGTGCGCGTGCCGGGCGTCATCCTCGAGAAGAAGCGCGCTCGCGCGATCTACCGCGAGCTGACGACGCAGCGGATCGACCCCGGGCTGCTGCAGCAGGGCGAGGAGGACGAGGGCACGGGCCCGTCGGGCGGCGCGGCGTTCTCGGCCCGGATCTCGCCGATTCCGGCGTGGGGCACGAAGCGCGTGGAGATGGCGTTCCAGCAGGAGGCGCCCTTCGTCTCCGGCCGCGCCGAGTTCCGCCTCGCGCTCAAGCCGACGGACGGGAAGCCGCCCGTCGCGGGACGCCTCGCCGTGCGCGTGCGCGTCGTCGACGCGAGGCCGTCGGCCGACCCGAAGGCGCTCGCGCTGCGCGCGGACGGCGACTCGCTCGTGTTCGAGGGCACGGACGTGGCGCTCGACCGCGACCTCGTCGTCCGCCTCGAGCCGGCGGGCGCGGCGAAGACGCTCCGCCTCTCCGCCTTCCGCAACCCGAAGGGCACGCTGCCGGACGGTCTCGCCCTCGCGCCGTGGGAGCGGCCGTCGGAGATCCCTCCGGAGACGGACGGCTTCTTCCTCCTCGAGATGACGGCGCCGCCCGCGGCGAGAGACGCCGCGGCCGCCGAGCGGCCGCCGGTCACGGTCGCGGTGGCCTTCGACACCTCGCTCTCGGTGCGCTGGTCCTCGCTCGAGACGGCCTACGCCCACCTCGTGCGCGTGCTCGACTCGCTCGGGCCGAAGGACCGCTTCGCGCTCGTCGCGTTCGACAAGAAGCCGGTGGTCGTGTCCCCGGCGGGGCCGGCCACGAAGGAGCGCCGCGACCAGGCGCTCGCCGCGCTGCGCGCGCGGCCGCTCGCGCCCGGCAGCGACGTGGCCGCCGCCGTCGCCGAGGCCCGCCGCGCCGCGGGCGATGGCGGCCGCGTCCTGCTGCTGACGGACGGCCCGCGCGGGTCGTCGAAGGCCCTCTCGGCCGCGCGCGGTCCGGCCCTTCTCTTCACCGCGCTCGGCGGCGAGGAGACGCCGGAGTCGTACACGACCGCCTCGACGCGCCTGCTGCCGCCCGGCGCCGGCGAGGCCGAGGCCGACCTCTTCCTGCGGCGGCTCGTCTCGCCGGTCGATCCCGCCGCCGCGAAGAGCGCGGCCCTGCCGTTCACGGTCAAGGGCGCCGATCCGAAGCTCCGCGACGTCTACCCCGTCCTCGCGCAGCCGCCGTCGCCCGGCAGCCAGTCGGGCTGGATCGGCCGCTACGCCGCGCCCCAGGCCGGCCTGCGCTTCGACCTCGCGTCGCCGCTCCTCCCCGGCGGGAGCGCGTCCCTCACCGGCGACCTCCCGGTCGAGACGCTCGACGCGCGCGACCTGCCGCGGCGCTGGGCCCGCGCCCGCGTCGACCACCTGCTCGAGCTCATCGAGGCCGAGGGCGAGAGGCGCGAGTGGGTGGACGAGGTCATCGCGCTCTCGCGCCGCTACCGTTTCGTCACTCCGTACACGGCGTTCCTCGCCGCCCCGCGCTCGCTGCTGCGTCCCCGGCGCATCCAGCCGGGCGACCCCGTCCTGCGCGTCGAGTGCGACGAGGCCACGGTCGCCGTGACCGCCCTCCTGCCGTTCGGCGAGCGGCTCGCCCTCGTCCGCCGGCCGGGCACGACGCTGTGGGAGGGCCGCTTCCTCGTTCCCGCCGGGTTCGCCGACGGCCGCTACGAGGCGCGCCTGCTGCTGCGCGACGCGAGCGGCGCGGTGACGAGCGAGACGAAGCACTTCGTGATCGACGGCCGCGCCCCGGGGCTGCGCCTCGACGCCCCGCGCGAGGCCCGCGCGGGCGAGGCGCTGCGCGTGTCGGTCGCGACGGACGAGGACGTCGTCGTCCTCCTCGCGCGGCTCGGCGACGGGCCGCCCTTCCCGCTGCGATGGGACGAGGCGAGCCACCGCTCCGTCGGAACGGTCCCGGTGCCGTCGTCCCTCGCCGGGCCGGCCGAGCTGTTCGTCGAGGCGGTCGACGCCGCCAAGAACCGCGGCTTCGCCCGCGCCCGCGTGGAGGTGCTGCCGCGACGCGACGCGCGACGCTTCTGGCTCTCCGCCGTCCTCTTCGCCGGCGCCGCCGGCCTCGCCGCGGCCAAGGCGCCCGTCGCTGGGAGGACCTCACCGAGGCCGACTGGCTCTACTCGCTCGCCACCCGCTTCGCCGAGGTCGACGGCCACCGCGTCCACTACCCCACGCCGACGGCGGAGCTCGTCCCGCTGCTCGAGCAGCGGTCCGAGGCCGAGGCGAAGCGCCACCTCGCCGACGCGCGGCTCGCCCTCGGCGACCGGGCCGGCGCCCTCGCCGCGCTCGAGGCGTGGGCCACGGCCGAGGGCCCGACCGCGTGGGCCGAGGCCGCCCGCTGGGCCGCGGCCCAAGGCGAGTCGGCCTTCGCGTTCCGCGCCGCGGCGAAGGGTCTGCCCGGGCTGCCCGTCGACGAGAAGGCGAAGCTCGCCACCGAGCGCATCGAGTGGGCCGACGCGCACCCCGAGGCCGCCGACCCGCTCGCGCTGCGAGCCGAGCGCGCGCAGCTCCTGCCCGACGACGCGGACGCGGCGGAGGACTGGATCCGCGCGCTCGAGAAGGCCAGGAAGCTCGACGAGGCCCTCGCCGCCGTCGAGAAGAGCGCCGCGCTGCCGGCCGCGCGGCGGCTGCTCCTGCGCTCCGACCTCGCGGCCGACCACGGCGACGACGCCCGCGCGTTCGCGCTCCTCGACGCCGCGGTGGAGTCGAGCGAGTCGTGGCCGCCCGAGGCGCGGAAGGCCTTCGCCGACCGCGCCGACAAGGCGCGCCCCGGCGCGCCCGAGGCCTGGCGGGCGACGCTCGAGCGCGCGTTCGACGCGCCGGCTCTCGTCCGTCTCTCCGCCTACTTCCAGGGCAAGGAGCGCGGCGACCGCGCGGCGGACCTCCTGCGTCAGGTCGAGCGTCGCTACGACGACACGCTCGACCGCCGCGGCTTCCTCCTCGTCTCGCGCCTCCACGCGCAGATCGACTCGGTGCCCGAGGCCTTCCGCGCCCGGCTCGCGGCCGCCGCGAAGGCGTCGCCGGCCGAGCAGGCCGACGACCTCGCCGCCCTCGCGCGGCTCGCCCTGCGCGCCGGCTCGCGGCCGCTCGGCTGGGGCCGGTACGGCGAGGAGCCGTACCGATGGGCCGCGCGGGTCGACCGCACGCCCGGCTTCTGGACGGGCGGCGTCGCGTTCCTGCTGACGGGCACCGACTGGAAGGCCTCGCTCGAGTCGCTCGAGCAGGACGCGCTGCCGGAGCGCACGTTCCAGACCGCCCGCGCCCTCGTGGCCGAGCTCGAGAAGCGCCAGCCGGCGCACGCCGAGCTCGCCGCGCTCCGCGCGGGCCTCATGTCGCGCTTCGTCGAGCGCGGCGAGGGCCGCGAGGCGCTCGCCCTCCTGCCGCTCGTCGAGAAGGGCGACGCGAAGGCCGCGGCCGAGGGCCGCAAGGCCGCGCTTCTCGCCATGCGCCAGGTCGAGGTGCCCGTGGCCGAGGAGTCGCGCGTCTTCCGCGCCCGCCTCGCCGCCCTCGCCCCGGACGGCTCGCGGCCCGAGATGACGCGCCGCTGGGGCTCGAAGTACGGGGACTCCGGCGGCGCCAGCGGCGTCGCCTGGTCGCGCAGCGTCACGGAGGAGCCGGCCGAGCGCTACCGCGACGTGCTCGACGAGGCCGTCTCCCGCCTCGACCAGAGAGACGAGACGCACGCCGCGGCGGCGAGCCTCCTCCTCGCGGAGATGGACCGCCTGCCGCAGGCCGAGGAGCTGTGGTCGGAGCTGGCCGACCGGCTCGAGGGCTGGAACCTCGACGACGAGCTCGGCCCGCGCTACGAGCGCGCGGTCGAGCGCTTCTCGCAGCCCGGCTGGTGGGCCCGCGCGGCCCGCTTCTACGCCCGCCGCTCGCGGCACCGCGAGCTCGACCGGCTGGCGACCGAGCTCGCCGCGCGCTTCCGCGCGAGCGACGCCTTCGCCCGCGCGCCGCAGGACGACAAGGTGCGCCTCGAGGTGCCCGACCAGCCGAGGGTCGGGGCCCGCGTGCGCCTCGTGGCGTGGGCCGACTGGGTGCGGCTGAAGGCCCTCGAGCGCTTCCCCCACAGCCCGCAGGTCTTCCGCGAGGCGCAGTCGCGGCTCGTGCGGCGCAGCGCGGCGGCCGCCGCGGCGCCCGCCAAGGGCCGGCCCGACCGCGTGGTCGTCGACGACGCGCTCCTCGACGAGCGCGGCTGGGCCGTGCTCTTCGCCGACGACGCGCGCCGCGAGCAGTACCTCGCGGACGCGCTGAAGACCGGCGCGCTGCCGGCGAAGATCGCCTCGTGGGAAGCGAGCCCGTCGCGCACGCCGGTCGAGGAGCGGCTCCTCTTCGAGGGCCGCGCGCGCCTCTCGCAGTTCGAGGCCGCGGCCGCGCCGGCCGACCGCCTCGCGGCACTCTATCCCGGCGACGGCGCCCTCGCGGCCCAAGTCCTCTCGCTCCACCGCTCGCTCGCCGGCCTCGACGTCGCGCACGCCGCGCCGGCCGAGGCGCTCGTCGCCCGCACCGCCCCCGCTCTCGTCGACCCCGCGCCGCTGTGGAGCGAGCTCGGCGAGCTGCAGTACGAGCGCGGCCGGCCCGACCGGGCGAAGGACGCGTGGCGCCACGTGCTCGACCAGAGGCCCCGCGACGCCGGCAAGATCGAGGAGCTCGCGACCCTTCTCTGGGACTACGGCGAGACGGACGACGCCCTCGCCGTCCTGGAGGACGGCCGGAAGCGGACCGGCCGGCCCTCGCTCCTCGCCTTCGAGGCGGGGGTCCTGCGCGAGGAGAAGAAGGACCTCGAGGGCGCCGTGCGCGAATACCTCGCGGCCGGCCTGCCCGACGAGGGCGAGTGCTTCTGCTCCGCGTTCGAGCGCGACCAGCGCTCGCTGCGGCGGCTCGCCCAGCTCGTGGGCCGCGCGCGGGCGCGCCAGGTCGTCGAGGCCCGCCTCGCGGCGCTGCGGCCCGGCGTCGCGGCGGACGAGGAGACGCTCGTCGCCTTCTACCCGCTCGCCACGATCCGGATGCCGGACGCCGACCTCGACTGGACCGCCGACGACTGGATCGACGCGCTCGACCACCCGGTCGACCCGCTGGCACGGGACGCCGCCCGCGAGTCCCGCGAGCGGTGGCGCGCCGCGACGCGCGAGGGCCAGGCGCGGCTCTCGGCGCTCCTCCTCGAGCGCACGCGCGCGATGGTCGCGCAGGGCACGAAGCCCGCGTTCCTCGACGCGGTCGAGCGCTGGGCGAAGCCGCTCGTCGAGGCCCAGCCCTCGCGCGGGGACGACGTCGCCCTCACGAGCGCGGTGATGGCCCGACGCGCCGCGCTCGCGACGACGGCGGAGGACCGCGTGACCCGCGAGATCGCGCGGGCGCGCTACCTGTACGAGAACGGGCGGACGGCCGAGGCCGACGAGGCGTGGAAGGGAGTCGCTTCCCGCGTCGCGACGCTGCCGGAGGGCGCGCCGCGCATGCGGGCCGAGGCCGAGCGCGCGGCGTACCTCGAGCGGGCGCAGGGAACGGCCGCGGCCGCGGCCGAGTGGGAGAGGCTCGCCTCGCGCTACCCGTGGAGCCTCGGCGTGCTCGAGGACCGCCTCGCGTTCCTGAACCGCAACGGCCGCGGGGCGGAGGCCCGCGCCCTCGTGGAGGCCGCGGCGCCCAGGGCCGCCGCCGGCCACCGCGAGGACCTCCTCGCCCGCCTCGCGACGGAGGCGATCGAGGCGAAGGACCTCGCGCAGACGCAGCGCGCCGCGGAGGCGATGCTCGCCCTGCCCGGCGCCGACGACGGCCGCCGCCTGGCCGCGATCCACCTCCTCGCGCGGCTCGAGCTGCGCCGCGATCCCGCGACGGATCTCCTCGGCCTCGTGAAGCGCGAGTCGCCGCGCCTGCCGCCGGATTCGCAGGCCGAGCTGCACGCGCAGGTCGCGCGCGCGGCGGCGCTCGAGTCGGCCTGGAGGCCGTCGCTCACGCTGTGGATCGAGGCGCTCAACCGGCGCCTCGACCGCGGGTGGATCCGCGAGGCGTGCGACGCGGCCGAGCACGCCGGCGAGACGGCCTCGCTCGTCTCCTTCTTCGGGAAGCAGCGCGAGAGAAGCCCGCGCGACGTGCGCTGGGCGGTGGCCCTGCGCGAGATGAAGCTGTGGACGGGCGACGTCGAGGGCGCGGTCGAAGCCGCGCGCGCGGCGATCACCGTGAGGCCGGAGCGCGGAACGCTGTGGACCGAGGCCGCCGACCTCCTCGGGCGGGTCGGCCGCCCGAAGGAGGCCGCGGCGCTCCTCGCCGACTGGGCGAAGATCCACCCCGGCGACGAGGACACGGCTTCCCGGCGCGCGGCGTTCCTGGCCGCCGCGGGCGACGCGGACGGCGCCCTCGCGATCGAGCGCGAGGCCCTCGCCTCGTACGCGGCGGCGGGGCCCAAAGACGACGAGCGGCGGGAGGAGCTCGCCAACCGCCGCGGGCGCGCCGCGGTGCGCCTTCTGAACCTGGGCCTGCCGCAGAAGGCGTGGGCGCTCCTCGCCACGACTCCGGGCGGCGCGAAGCTCGCGCCGAGCGGCCTCGGCGAGTGGCGCGAGGCCGAGATCGCGCTCGGCGCGGGGCGCTTCCTCGCGCTCCTCAAGCAGCGCATCGGCGACGAGAGCTTCGTCTCCGCCGCCGGGGGCGCGCTCGCCAGCATGGGGCGGCCGGAGCAGCGCGAGGAGGTCCTCCGCTACATCACGGACGTCGCGCTGCCCCAGGCGCCGGCGCGGGGCGGGAGCCTGGAGCGGGTGTGGAGCCTCGCGCAGCAGGCGAACCTCGAGGGGCCGCTGCGCGTCGCCCTCGCCCGCCGTCTCGTTGCCCGCACGCCGGGACCGTGGGCGACGGCGACGCCGGAGGCGTTCGTCGACGCGGTGGCGGAGAGCGTCGTCGGCGAGGAGCCGCTGCGCGTCGTGACGCCGTCCTTCGAGCGGCTGTGGGCCCGCCACCTCGCGGCCCAGGGCCGCGGCGACGACCTCGCCGCGTTCCTCGCCCCGCGCTTCGACGCGCTCGCGGCGCAGGTGCAGGCCGCGACCCCGCTCGGCCCGAAGCCGGAGCGCCGCGAGTGGGCCGCGTGGCTCGACGACAAGGCCGCGCTCGGCCTGTGGACCGCCGCCGTCGCGCGCGACCCGCAGCGCGGGCCGGCGCTCGCCTCGATGGTGGCCGAGCGGCGGACGTGGGACCGGCTCTGGGCGCTGGCCGCGCGCAACTGGGACGCGACGGCGCTCGTCGCGGCCCTGCCGGACGACGCCCGCGCGAAGTGGCTGCGGCTGTGGCTTCAGCCCTCGACCGCCGACGCCGACCCCGCCGTCCGCTCGCGCGGCGAGGCCGTCGCGAAGGCCGTCGACGCGACGACGCGCCTCGTGGCGCGGCGCGACGGCGCTCCCGCGGATCCGGATCTCGCCGCCCTGCGCGGCGGCCGCACGGTCGGCGCGGTGCTCGACGCAGGCCAGGGCTGGAACGCCGACGTCTGGGGCGAGCGTCCCGGCCCGTCGTGGCTGGCGCTCGAGACACTGGCGCGACACCAGGACAAGGACCCCGACGCGGCCCTCGCGCCGCTCGAAGCGATGGACCGCCGGGGCGAGGCCCGCCGCGCGCGGATCGCGGCCCGTATCGCCGAGGCCCAGGGCGACGCGGCCCTCGCGCTGACCCTCGCCGGCTCCGTCCCGCAGCCGACGTCGGCCGACCTCGAGCGGCGGCTGCGCCGCTGAAGGCCGCCGGCCGCGCCGACGACGCGGCCCCGCTCTTCCGCGACGAGGTCCGGCGTCAGCAGCCGCGGCTCGGCGACGGCTCGCTCCGCGCCCTCGCGCGTCTCGCGACCGACCTCGGCCTCGCCGATCCCGGTGAGCCTCCTCGACGCGGCGGTCCCGATGCCGGGCCCGGCCGTCGCGGCGGTCTGCGACTCGCGCGGCCTCGCCGCGTGCCGTCCGCTGAAGCCGTCGATCCGGCCGACTTCCGCGCCGCGCTCGCCGCGCGCTGGTCGCAGCGCGCCCGGCCGCTCTCGGTCGAGGAGACGCGCTTCGCCCTCGCCGAGCAGCTGGTCGAACGACACGGGCTCGCTGCCCGACGTGCGCCGCCTGCCCGGCCTGTGGCCGAAGGCGGGCGCCTGGCTCGCCACGGTGCGCACCGGCGAGCGCCGGGCCGCCGTCGCCGCCGTCGACGCGCTGCCCGACGACGCGGCGCGCTGCGGGTCGTGGCCCGCGACGCCGGCGCGCCGAACGAGGCCGCGCGGCTCCTCGTCCTGCGCGCGGCGCTCGCGCGGCGACGACGCGAAGGCGGTCGCGCTCTTCCGGGCGCGCCTCGCCGAGCTGCGCGGTGGCAACGGCCTCTCGTTCGCGCCCGTGCAGGTGTCGTCGTCGTCCGAGGGCGAGGAGGCGGAGGGCGACTTCGAGGCGCCCGACGCCGAGGGCGAGGGCGAGACGCCCGCCGCCGACCCGCTCGTCACCGGCCTCCGCGCGTGGCTCGAACCGTTCCGCGACGCGAAGAAGACGGCCCTCGTCGCGGCGGCCGCGAGCGAGGCGCTGCCGGTGACCGGCGGCGCCGCCCGCCCGAGCCCCGCGGCGTGGGCGCTCGCCGTGGACCTGGCGCCGTCGGCGGAGGCGCGCGCCGCCGCCCTCGCCCGCGTCGAGCGCGCGTGGCGGCTGGGCGACCTTTCGCCGAGCCTCGCGCCCGTCGCCGAGTCGGCGGCCGACGTCGCCGGCCGAAGCGTCGCGCTGGCTGGCGCGGCTCGACACCGGCGTCGACTTCGACGGCGCAATCGCGCGCGCCCGGCTCCTCTCGCGGATCGGCCGCAAGGCCGAAGGGGCGGCGTTCCTCGCGCGGCTTCGAGCCGCGCGTGACCTGGACCGCGTTCCGCGAGGTGAAGGCCTTCGACGTGTGGCGCTCGCTCGCGCCGGCGGCCCCGGGCGGCGACCGCCACTCCCTCGCCGACGCGGCCCCGGCCGAGTGGAGCGCGGCCCGCGCGTTCTGGACGCGCGCCGCGGCCGCCCCGGCGAAGACCTCGCCCGCCACCTGCGGGCGCACCCGCTCGACCTGCGGGCCGCCCGCGCCGCCCTGCGCACGGCCGCGCCGGGCGACCCGGCCGCGATGGCGCTCGCCGCGCGGGCCCTGAAGGAGCCGGCGATGTCGGAGCTCGGCGATTCATTCGGCGACGAGCAGCTCCTCGGCCTGCGGGCCGCGCGGGCACTGCGCGCCTCGTCGGTCCCCGCCGCGCGCGAGGCCCAGGGCAACGTCGACGCGAGCTTCGTCGCCGCGCTCGAGCGCCGGCACCTGCGCGCGGCCGAGGTCGTGGCGGCCGCGCGGGACATGGCGCTCGTCTTCGCCGCGAGCGGCGAGGCGGCCCCGGCCGCCGCGGTGCTGGCCGCGGTCGAGGACCGGGCGCCGGCGCAGGCGGCCGAGCTGCGGGCGGAGATGGCGAAGCTCGCGGCGCCCCCCGGTCCGCTGCGCTCGTATCGGCTCGCGGACGGGAAGCCCGCGCCGTGGCGGCCCCGCGACCTCGACTGGTCGGCGGTCGAGGCGGTTCTCGAGGCGGAGGGCGTGCGATGAAGTCCCGTGCGACGGTCCTGCTCGCTCTCTCGTTCGCCGCGGCCGCACCGGCCGTCCGCGCGGGCGAGCCGGCTCTCCTGCCGCTGCCGGAGGCGCCCGTGCGCCTCGTGATCCCCGACGCGGCGGCCTTCGACGCCGCGCTCGCGGGCTCGTTCCGCAAGGCGGCGACCGGCGACCTCGACCCGAACGACCCTCTCGTCTCCGCGTGGCGGCAGTCTCAGGTCGGCTCGAAGCTCGAGGCCGAGTGGTCGAAGCTCGCGGGCGACCTGCCGTGGACGTGGGCCGAGGTGCGCCGCCTGCAGCCGCGCTCGCTCGGTGTCGCTCTCCTCTCCGTCGGGTCCCTCGAGGCCGTGCTCGCGATCGACACCCCGCTCGCGGCGCTGCCCCTGACGCCGCCCGCCGGCACCGCGAAGACTCACGCGGGCATCGCCTACTCGCTCGTGAGCCGCGGGGCGGGCGACGCGGTCGGCCGGGACGAGCGGCGGATGGGCCTCGCCTGGGCCCGCCACCACGGGATCCTCCTGCTCGCGACGAGCGAGAAGGCCCTCGAAGCCGCGCTCGACCTGGCGGCCGCCGGCAAGGGAACGGGCGCGTTCCTGCCCGGCCTCGCGAGCCTCGAGCTCGACCTCGACACGCTGCGCAAGGACCGCTACTTCGCGCGCGAGTTCGTGTTCGGGACCCCGGCCGACCGGGGCCGCGTCCGGGCCGCGCTGCGTCTCGAGAGCGGCCGGATCGTCGAGGTGCGCGAGGGCTCGGGGCCGGCCGCGCCGGCCGCGCTCGCGTTCGACGCCGGAGCCGCCGCCGCCGCGGGCTGGGAGCCCGAGGGCGAGCGCTTCTTCGACGCGCTGCGCGCCGGCGTCCTCGAGCCGCAGCCGTCGCTCCCGGACAAGCCCCGGCCCGCGCTCGCGCCGCTGCCGGCGACCGCGACCGAGGCGGCCGACCGCTACATGGTCCGGCTCGACCGGCCGAAGACCGACGCCGCGGCGCCGTGGGAGGAGGGCGACCTCGCGACGTGGCGGGCGCTCCTCGCCGCGCGACCGGCCGCCGGCTGGGCCTGGTGGGCCGACGCGCAGGGCGAGCGCGCGGTCGGCTTCGCGTGGCCGGCGGCGAAGCAGGCCGAGCTCGAGCGCGCCTGCCGCGAGACGCTCGCGCGCCGCGCCGGCACGGTGACGAGCGCGACGGTCGGCGACGCGACGGAGCTGCGCGTGGGCCCGGCGCTCCCGGCCCTCGGCCTGCGCCGCGCGGGCGACCTCGTCTGGCTCGGGACCTCGGCGCGCGCGGTGGCGGCCCTCCCCGCGCCGAAGCCGGCGGGCGACGTCGTGCGGTGGGCCCGCGTCGACCTCGCCGCGGTTCGCGCGCTCGCTCCCTCGTGGGCGCGGGTCGAGGGCCCGGCCGCGCCGGAGCGGGTCCGCACGTTCTCGGACCGCGTCCTCGGCCTCCTCGGCTGGATCCCGTCCGTGAAGGCGATCTCGGTCGAGCGGAAGCAGGCGGCGTCCGGCTGGACGGAGCGCGTCGTCTTCGAATCCGCCGCGCCGTGAGCGGGAGAGGACGCGCGGTCGCGGCCGCCCTCGCCGTCTTCGGTGCGGCCGCCCTCGCGTCCTCGTCTCGCGCGGACGATCTCGTCGTGTGGGAGCTCGCGCCCTCCGGCCGCGTCGACGCGCCGCGGGGCGCGCCGCGCGGCCTGCTGCCGGTCGGCTCGCTGGCCAAGCCGTTCGTGGCCCGCGCGTGGGCGATCGCGCATCCCGGCCGGGCGACGCCGGTCGTCCGCTGCGCGGGCGGCGAGGCGTGCTGGCTCCCCGCAGGCCACGGCACGGTCGGCCTGCCGGGCGCCGTCGCCGTCTCCTGCAACGCGTACTTCCGCGCGCTGGCCGCCGACACGCCGGCGGAGGTGCTCGGCGAGACGCTGCGGCCGCGGCCTGCGCCGCCGGAGCCGCTCACGCCGGACGGCGCGATCGGCCTGCCGACGCCCGGCGGATCGCTCGCGGCCGAGCCCGACGACCTGCTGCGGGCCTACGCCGCGCCTCGTCCGCGAGCCGTGGGACCGCGGCGAGGCGGTGCGGCGCGAGGTGCTCGCGGGGATGCGCGACTCGGCGCGCCAGGGCACGGCGAAGGGGCTCGCCGGCCGCGGCTTCCACGCGAAGACGGGCACGGTGCCGGCGCTCGACGGCCGAGCGCTGGCGACGTCGGGATGGGCCGTCGCCGTGGATCCCGCCGGCCGCGCGTTCCTCGCTCTCCTCCCCGACGGCACCGGCCGCCTCGCCGCGCGGGCCCTCGCGCGATTCCTCGACGGCGGCTCGTCGGCGCCGCGGCGGGAGCGGTCGAGCCGGCGCGCGAAGGCGCCGTCCGCGTGGCGCTCTTCGGCGCCCTGTCTCCGCGACGCGTCCTCGCCCGCAACCTCGGCGACGCGCCCGTGGCGGGCCCGCGCGGCTCGTTCGTCGGGCCGGCCGGTTCCGTCGACCTGCGGCCCGGCGACCGGCTGGGCGAGAGCGACTGGGAGCTGCAGGTCCCGGCCTTCGGCCTGCGGCGGCGGCTCCGCGGCTCCGTCCGGGCCGACGCCGGCCCGCGCGACACGCTGCGGCTGCGGGCCGACGTCGCGCCCGCGGAGTACGTGGCCGGCGTCCTCGCCGCCGAGCTGCCGCCGGGTCCCGACGAGAGGCGCGTGCCGCTCGGCGCGACGGTGCTGCGGTTCCTCGCGCAGGGCCCGCGCCACGGCGAGGCCGACGTGTGCGACCTCACCCACTGCGCGTGGTTCGTGGGCCGCGGACCGCGCGTGGCGTGGCCGACGCCGGGCCGGCCCGTCCACTTCGAGCGACCGGGTGAGGACCGCGCGGCCGCTCCGATCGGCGAGGACGAGTGGGCGCGCATGCAGGCCCTCGCCCGCGAGGACGGCCCGGACCGCTGGACGAGCCACTGCGGCGGAGCGCCGCTGCCGGCGGCGAAGGTCTGGGGCGGGAGCGACCACCGCGTGTTCGCCTGCGCCCGCCACGCGACGACCGACCGCGCCTCGTGGTCGCGCTCGTGGGGCACGGCGGAGGTCGCCCGCGCCTTCGGCGGGCGGGTCGCGTCGCTCCGCGTCGAGGACGTCGGCGACGATCCGTGGCGTCTCGTGGTCACGACCGACGCGGGCCGCCTGTCGCTCTCGTGGGACGAGGCCCACGCGCGGCTCGCCGCCCTCCTCGGCTGGGACGCGCTCCCGAGCCCCGCCGACCGCGTCGTCCCGGACGGCCGCGGCTTCCGGGCCGAGGGCCGCGGCCTCGGCCACCGCGTCGGCCTCTGCCTCGGCGCGGCGCCCGCGGGCCCTCTGCTAGACTGACCGCCCTCCCCGACGCGCACCGACCTGAGAACCGCGGGCTCGCCCGCCGAGGTGACCATGGGTTTCGCGACCGACTGCATCCACGCCGGGCAGGAGCCGGACCCGACGACCGGCGCCGTGACCGTGCCGATCTACCAGACCTCCACCTACGTGCAGGAGGAGCTCGGCAAGCACAAGGGCTACGAGTACGCGCGCACGCACAACCTCACGCGGCGAACGCTCGAGAAGAACCTCGCCGCGCTCGAGGGCGGAAAGGACGCCTACTGCTACGCCTCCGGCATGGCCGCCACCCAGGCCGTGCTCACCATGGTGAAGGGCGGCCAGCGGGTCGTCGTCTCCGACAACGTCTACGGCGGGACGCACCGGCTCTTCACGAAGATCCTGGCGCAGTACGGCGTCGAGTTCGCGTTCATCGACGCGACCGATCCCGCCGAGCTCGAGCGGCAGGCGGGCGAGTTCCACATGCTGTGGATCGAGACGCCGACGAACCCGCTCATGAAGATCTGCGACATCAGGCGCCTCGCCGAGGTCGCGCACCGCAAGGGCGCCGTCCTCGTCGTCGACAACACCTTCATGAGCCCGTTCTTCCAGCAGCCCCTCGCCCTCGGCGCCGACGTCGTCGTCCACTCGACCACGAAGTTCCTGAACGGCCACTCCGACAGCGTGGGCGGCGTCGCGGTGGTGAAGGACGAGGCGCACGCGCGCTGGCTCCAGTACGTGCAGAACGCGGTGGGGGCGATCCTCTCGCCCTTCGACTCGTGGCTCGTCCTCCGCGGCACGAAGACGCTGCACCTGCGGATGCCGCGCCACGAGGAGAACGCGTGCGTGGTGGCGCCCTTCCTCTACGGCCACCGGAAGGTGGAGCGCGTCTTCTGGCCGGGCTTCCCCGACCACCCGAACCACGAGGTCCACAAGCACCAGGCGACGGGCTTCGGCTCGATGATCTCGTTCGACCTCGGCAGCCGCGACGCGGCGAAGCGCTTCCTCGCCCGGGTCCGCCTGTGCTCGCTCGGCGAGAGCCTCGGCGGGGTCGAGACGCTCATCTCCCACCCGGCCACGATGACCCACGCCGGCTACACGCCGGAGGAGCGGCAGTCCATCGGCATCGGCGACGGCCTCGTGCGCCTCAGCGTCGGCTGCGAGGACGCCGCGGACCTCGTCCACGACCTCGAGAAGTCGCTCGACGCGGTCTAGCTAGCCGACGCTCTCCCGGATCCACGCGAGGTACGGCGCGTGGCCGGCCTCGACCGGGAGGACGACGAGCTCGGGCAGCTCGTACGGGTGGAGCGTGACGAGGGCCTCGCGGAGCGCCTCGACGCGGTCGGCTCGGGTCTTCACGACGAGGAGGTGCTCGTCGTCGCGCTCGACCTCGCCCTTCCAGCGGTAGGTCGAGACGACCCCGGGGACGACGTTGACGCAGGCCGCGAGGCGGCGCTCGACGAGGGCCCGCGCGACGCGCTCGGCGTCGGCCGCCTTTCCCACGGTGGTGAGGGCCACGACGACCCCGGCCTCGGTCACTTCCCGGCTCGCGCGGCGATCGCCTTCCACTGCGCGGCGTCGATGGGCACCACCGAGAGCCGCCCCTGGCGCACGAGCGGGCTCTCCGCGAAGGCCGCCATCTCCTTGATCTCCGCGAGCGTGACCGGCCGGCCGAGGCGGCCGCGCGCCTGGAGATCCACGACGACGAGCTTCCCCGCCGGGAACTTCGGGTCCGGGTAGGCCTCGCCCACCACTTCCGCCTCGCCCACGACCGCCTTCACGTCGCCCGTGTGGTACACGAGCACGCGGTCGCCCTTCTTCATCTCGCGCAGGTTCCGCTGCGCGGCCGGGTTGCGGACGCCGTCCCAGCGCGCGCGGCCCTCGCGCTCGAGGTCGTCGTACGCGTAATCGCCCGGCTCCGTCTTGAGCAGCCACATGGCCGTGCCTCCGTGCCCGAGAGGGGGTGACGGGCCGATCTTAGCGCGACCCGGCGCCGACCCGCCCCCGCGGCCGGCGGCCCGAGCCGCCTCGGCGGCGGCGACCGGGCCCCGGCCCCCGCGCGGATTCCGCTTGACCCGGCGGCCGGCCCTCCGTATTCTTGCAGTGCATTCCGCAAAGTGCACTGCAAGAAACCCAGGTGAGCACCGAGGCCATCCGGCAGCGCGTTCGGACGAAGCTCCAGGAGCAGCGCGAGCTCGTCGAGGAGATGCTCCGCCGGCGGGAGCAGCTCGCCGGCTCGCTGTTCGTGCGCTTCGGCACCTGCGGCAAGGAGACCTGCGTGTGCCGCACGGGCCAGAAGCACGGCCCCTACTACGTGCTCTCGACGCGCAGCGCCGGCCGCGGCGGCTTCTCGTACCTCGACGAGCAGCAGATGGCCGAGGCGAAGGCGCTCGTGAAGGCCTACCGGGAGTACCGGGCCGGCATGCGCCGGCTCGCGCGGGTGGGCGAGCAGCTCGTCGTGCTGCTGCGCCGATACCAGGAGGCGACGACGAGGGAGGGCACCCGACGGGTGGGACTGCCCCCGCAGGCGCAGGCCTGAAAAAGTGAGCTATAATCAGCCGTTACAGCTGGCGGTTAAAGCAAAGGATCAGGTAGTGCCCCCCCGCGAGGAAGCCGGTCGGAGCGAGGTCGGGTCCCGGCGCAAGGCCTGGGTCCTCGGCACCGTGCTGGCCCTCATCGCCCTCGCCGTCGGCGGCGTGTTCGGCGACCGCGGCGTGCTGAACCTCGTCGAGAAAAGAAAGCAGGTCGACGCCCTCCGCCTCGAGATCGAGGCGCTGCGCGAGGACAACGCCCGCCTCGCCGGCGAGATCGCGGACCTGCGCACGAGCCCTCGCCCGGTCGAGCGCCTCGCGCGAGAGCAGCTGGGCCTCGCCCGCCCCGACGAGACCGTGTTCCTGATCCGCGAGGAGGACGCCTCGGCCGCGCGCTGAGACGAGCCTCGAGACCGAAGACGTACGCTCACGCGAGGCCGCGACCTCGCGAAGACCCTTGAGGGGAGCGCCCGAAACGCGTTTCGCCCTTGACACGACAGCGCGAAACGCGCTTAGATGGTGCCGGTTTTTCGAAGCGCAACATGGCGCGCTCGTTCCGAAGCCAGGCCGGACCACACGGAGGATTGAACTCGATGGCTAAGCCGATGACCAAGTCGAAGATCGTGGCGGCGGTCGCCGAGAAGGTGGGGATCACCAAGAAGCAGGCCGCCCTCACCCTCGAGACCCTGGCCCAGATGTCGTACAAGGAGGCCAAGAACGGCTTCACGTTCCCCGGCGTCGGGAAGCTGGTCGTGCGCAGCTACAAGGCGCGCATGGGCCGCAACCCCCAGACGGGCGAGGCGATCAAGATCCCGGCCCGCAAGCGCCTGAAGTTCGTCGTGGCCAAGGCGGCGAAGGACGCGGTCCTCGCGGCCAAGTAGCCTCACTCGGTCCTGAGCGAAGGGCGCGGGCTCGTCCCGCGCCCTTTGTGTTTCCGGGACGTGCGCGGCGTCCCGACAGGCCCGCGGGGCCCGGCCCGTGGGGCGGCCGCTTCAGCCGCGACGCGACACGCCCATCGGGCGGCCGCCCCCGCCCGAAGGCGGCAGCGCGGCGAGGAGCTCGGGCAGCCGCGCGACGAAGCCCTCGAAGTCGGCGGCGTCGACGCCGATCTCGAGCTTCCCGCCCGGCATCCGACGCACGCGGCCGCCGGGCCGCGGCATGAGCGGGATCGCGAGCGCCTCGCGCGAGATCCCCATCGGGTCCGTCACCGCGAAGATCCGCTCGATCTCGCGCAGCGTCACCTCGGTCAGCATGACCGCAGGATGCGGGAGCAGCGGCGGGATCGTCAAGCGCGGCCGCGTTGCGCGCGGGCCCGCGCCGCCCTAGAGTGCCGGCATGGCCGACAGTCCGGAGGCAGCCGGGGCGCCCCGCCCCGACGAGGTCGAGGCGCGCGTCCTCGCGGTCGTGCGCGGCCTCGCGCGGGAGACGGGCGGCGCCCGCGCCGAGCGGGCCGTCGCCCCCGGCGCCTCGCTCGAGCGCGAGGTCGGCCTCGGCAGCCTGGAGCGCGTCGAGCTCCTGGCCCGCCTCGAGCGCGGGTTCGGCCGGGCCCTCGGTGACGCCTGCCTCGCGATCGACACGCCCGCGGGCCTCGCCCGCGCCCTGCTCGAGTCGCCGAGCGCTCACCCGCTGCGGCTGCCCGCGCGCGACGAGCCCGAGGCCGGCGTCGCCGCCGACATCGGCCAGGGCGTCGCGACGCTCCACGAGTCGCTCTTCCGCCACGCGCGACTCGACCCCGGCCGCGTCCACGTGCACCTGCAGCCCGACGACGACGCGGACGAGGTGCCGATCACGTACGGCCGCCTGTGGGACGACGCGGCCGCGGTCGCCGGCGGCCTCGCCGCGCGCGGCGTGCGGCCGGGCCAGACCGTCGCCCTGATGCTGCCGACGGGCGTCGACTTCCTCCGCTCGTTCCTCGGCATCCTCGTCGCGCGCGCCGTGCCGGTGCCGATCTACCCGCCCGTCCGCCTCGACCGCCTCGAGGAGTACGCGCTGCGCCAGTCGGCGATCCTCGCCGACGCGGGCGTCGTGCTCCTCGTCACGATCGCGCGCGCGCGGCCCGTGGCGGCACTCCTCTCCGGCGCCGTCCCGACCCTCCGCGCGGTCGTCACCGCGGACGAGCTCGCGAGCGAAGGCGCGCCCGTCGGCGCGCCCGACGGGCGCGGCGGCGACGCGGCCTTCATCCAGTACACCTCGGGCTCGACCGGCCAGCCGAAGGGCGTCCTCCTCACGCACGACAACCTGCTCGCGAACGTCCGCGCGATCGCCGAGGGCGTCCGTCTCGCGCCGACGGACGTGGGCGTGAGCTGGCTGCCGCTGTACCACGACATGGGCCTCATCGGGACGTGGCTCTTCTGCCTGCACCACGGCATCCCCCTCACGCTCATGTCGCCCACCGCGTTTCTCGCGCGGCCGGAGCGGTGGCTGTGGGCGGTCCACCGCCGGCGCGTGGCACGCTCTCCGCGGCCCCGAACTTCGCCTACGAGTTGTGCGCGCGCCGCGTCCCCGACGAGGCGCTCGAGGGCCTCGACCTCTCGTCGTGGCGCGTCGCGCTGAACGGCGCCGAGCCGGTGAGCCGGGCCACGGTCGAGCGCTTCGCCGCGCGCTTCGCTCCGGCCGGCTTCCGGCCCGAGGCGATGATGCCCGTCTACGGTCTCGCGGAGTGCTCGGTCGCGCTCTCGTTCCCGCCGGTCGGGCGCGGCGCGCGCTTCGACCGCGTGGCCCGCGAGCCGTTCCAGCGCGAGGGCCGCGCGGCGGCCGCCGACGCGGCCGACGGCGGCGCCGTCGAGTTCGTCTCGGCCGGTCGCGAGCTTCCCGCCCACGAGATCCGCATCCTCGACGACGCCGGCGCCGAGGCGCCCGAGCGCGTCGTCGGCCGCCTCGTCTTCCGCGGCCCGTCGATGACGTCGGGCTACTACCTCAAGCCCGAGGCCACCGCGGCGATCACGGTCGACGGCGGGTGGCTCGATAGCGGCGACCCGCGTACCGCGCGGGCGGCGAGGTGCACATCTGCGGCCGGCGCAAGGACCTCATCATCAAGGGCGGCCGCAACCTCGTGCCGCAGGAGATCGAGGAAGCGGCCGGCTCGGTCGAGGGCATCCGCCGCGGCTGCGTCGTCGCGCTCGGCGTGTCGAACCCGGGCCCGGAACCGAGAGTCTCGTCGTCGTCGCCGAGACGCGCGCGACGGCCGAGGACGAGCGCGAGCGCCTCGCCGCCGCGGTCACCGCCCACGTGGCCGACGCGGTCGGCGTGCCGCCGGACGAGGTCGTGCTCGTCGGCCCGGGCTCGGTGCCGAAGACCTCGAGCGGCAAGGTGCGACGCGCGGCGACGCTGGAGCTCGTCCGCTCCGGCACGATCGGCCGCGCCCTCGCGCACGACGGCCGGGCAGAAGGCGCGCCTCGCGGCGGCGGCCGCCGTCGAGGCGCTGAGGCCGCCCGCGCGCGCCGCCGGGCGCGGCCTCTACGCCACGTGGCTCGCCGTCACGGTGCCCCTCGTGGTCCTGCCGGCATGGCTCGCGGTCGCCCTCGCGCCGAGCCGCCGCTTCGCCTTCGCCGCGGGCCGACTCTCCGCCCGTGCGGTCCTGCGCCTCGCCGGCTGCCGGCTCGAGACGACGGGCCGCGGCACCGGCGAGCTGCCGCGAGGCCCCCACGTCCTCGCCGCGAACCACGCCTCGTACGTCGACATCCTCGCCCTCATGGCCCTCCTGCCCGAGGACTTCGTTTTCGTGGCGAAGCGCGAGGTGCTCTCCTATCCGGCGATCGGCACGTTCGTCCGCCGCTGCCGCCACGTGACGGTCGACCGGTTCGACGCGCAGCAGAGCGTCGCCGACGCCGAGGCCGTCGACCACGCGCTCGGCGCGGGCGAGCGCGTCCTCTTCTTCCCCGAGGGCACGTTCGTCGCGGCCACCGGCCTGCGGCCGTTCCGCCTCGGGGCCTTCCGCGCCGCGGCCGCGGCCGGCGTGCCGGTCGTCCCGCTCGCGCTGCGCGGCACGCGGCAGGTGATGCGCGGCGACTGGTCGCTGCCGCGGCCGTCCCGGATCTCCCTCTGGATCGGCGACCCGGTGGCGCCCGACGGGACGGGTCTGGCCGACCTCGTTCGCCTGCCGACGCCGCGGCCGACGCGATCGCGGCCCGCTGCGGCGAGCCGCGCCTCGACCTCGTGGCCGGCGGGCCGGTGCGGCCGGCGTGAGCGGCTTCCGCCTCCGCCCGACGACGTCCGGCGGGCGCAGGACGCCCTGCGCCCGCACCTGCGGCCGACGCCGCCGCGCCGCAGCCAGATCGTGCCGCCCGGGGGACCGGAGCTCCTGCTCAAGCTGGAATGCTGGCAGCCGACGGGCTCCTTCAAGGTGCGCGGCGCGATGAGCCTGATGGCGACGCTCGACGACGCGAGCGCCGGCGCGGCTGTCGTCGCCGCCTCCGCGGGCAACCACGCGCTCGGCGTCGCGCTCGCGGCCGAGCGCCTGGGCGGGGCGCTCCGCGCCACGCTGTTCGTGCCCCGCACGGCCCCGCGATCGAAGGTCGACAAGCTCCGCCGCTTCCCGGTCGAGGTGCGCGAGGAGGGCGAGACCTACGACGACGCGGTCCTCGCGGCGCAGGCGTTCGAGCGCGAGACGGGGGCGGTCTTCGTCCACGCGTTCGAGGACGCGCGCACCGCCGCCGGCCAGGGCACGGCCGGGCTCGAGGTGATCGAGGAGCGACAGGACGTGGCCGCGGTACTCGTTCCGGTGGGCGGCGGCGGCCTCCTGGCCGGCGTCGCGACCGCGGTGAAGGCGCTCGCCCCGGACGTGCGGATCGTCGCGGTCCAGCCCGAGGCTTCGCCCGCCCTGCGCGAGTCGATGCGCCTCGGACGGCCGCTCCTCACGTACCCGGCCGGCCCGACGCTGGCCGACGGCCTCGCCGGCGGCATCGGCGACGTGGCCTTCGACCACCGCGACCTCGTCGACGAGATCGTCACCGTCACCGAGGCGGAGATCGAGGATGCGATCGTGGCGCTCGTCGCGCGGGACCAGGTGGTCGCCGAGGCCTCCGGCGCGGTCGGGATCGCGGCGGTGATGGCGGGCAGGGTGAAGGCGGCGGCGCGCGGGCCTTCGGTCGCGATCGTCACGGGCGGCAACCTCGACGCGCCGGTGCTCGCGCGCCTCCTGGCCGCGCGGTACCCGGAGCCGCGGCCGTGAGGATCGAGCCCCCGGGGGACCGTCGCCTCGGAGACGTGGCCGCGGCCACCGCCGCCGGCGCGGGAGCCGCGCTCGGCGCGATGATCGGCGGGTGGCCGGGCGCGGGCGCGGGCCTCGTGGCCGGCGGAGGCGTGGGCCTCGCGGTCCGCGCCTCGATGGGCCGGCGCTCGGTCCGACGGCGCGCGCTCCTCGCGGCGCCCTTCCCGGCGGCCTGGCGCGAGACGCTCGCGCGGGCCTACGACCACTACGAGCGGCTCGACGGCGCGTGGCGCGCGCGCTTCGAGGACGACGTTCGCATCTTCCTCGCCGAGAAGCGGATCACCGGCGTCGGCACCGAGGCCGACGACGAGCTGCGGCTCCTCGTCGCGGCCTCCGCGGTGAGCCTGAGCGTCGGCTGGCCGGAGTACGAGTGGGACCAGCTCACCGAGGTGCTGCTGTACCCCGACGACTTCGACCGCGACTACCGCTTCGGCGGGAACGAGCGCGCGGGCGAGACCCACCCGTGGGGCACGATCATCCTCTCGGTGCCGGCCCTCCTCGAGAGCTTCGAGGTTCCCGACGACGCCTTCCACGTCGGCCTCCACGAGTTCGCCCACCTCCTCGACGTGGACCAGAGCCACTTCGACGGCATCCCCGTCGGCCTCTCGGGCGAGGCGGCGAAGCGGTGGACGGCTCTCGCCGAGCGCGAGATGGAGCGGATGCGGAACGGCCGCTCGGTGTTCGACGACTACGGCGCCCACGATCCCGTCGAGTTCCTCGCCGTGGCGGTCGAGGCGTTCTTCGAGGTGCCGCAGCGCGTGCGGCGCCGCCACCGCGAGGTGTACGAGGTCCTCGCGGCCTACTTCCACCAGGACCCCGCGGCGTGGGACGACGCCCGCGGGCTGCGGGAGTGACCGCGTGAGGCTCGACGTCGTCCTCATCCGGCGCCATCCCGAGCTCTCGCGCCGACGCGCGCGCGAGGTGATCGAGAAGGGGCAGGTGACGGTCGACGGGGCCCTCGTGCGCGAGGCGGGCGCCGACGTGGCCGAGGACGCCGAGGTCGTCTTCGACCCGAACCGCCGGGCCCTCTCCCGTGCGCGCTCGTCCCTGCCGGTCCTCTACGAGGACGAGCACGTGATCGTGGTCGACAAGCCGGCGGGCCTCCTCACGGTGCCGACGGGCCCCGGGCTCCACGAGGACACGGCCCTCGCGCGGGTCCAGGACTACGCGCGGCACCGCAGGCCGCGCGGCTGGTTCGCCGAGCGGGTCCACCGCCTCGACCGCGACACGTCGGGGGCGCTCGCGTTCGCCCTCTCCGCCGAGGCGCGGGCCGGGCTCATCCTCACCTTCCGCGACCACCGCATCCTCCGGGTCTACCTCGCGATCGTCGGCCGCGTCCCGCGCGAGAGGAGCGGCGTCGTCGACGCGCCGCTGCGGGAGGAGTGGGACTCGGGCCGGCGCGGCGTGGCCCGGCCGGGCGAGGCCGCACGCGACGCCCTCACCCGCTGGACGCTCCGCGAGGCCCTGCCCCGCGCCGCGCTCCTCGAGGTGCGGCTCGAGACGGGCCGCCAGCACCAGATCCGCGCCCACCTCGCCCACGCCGGCCTCCCGATCCTCGGCGACGAGGTCTACGGCGTGGCGCCCGGCCGCGGCGAGCGCAAGCTCGCGCGGCGCCCGCTCCTCCACGCGTGGCGGCTCGGATTCGCCCACCCGGTGACCGGCGAGCGCGTCGAGGTCGAATGCCCGCCGCCGGTGGACTTCCGGAGGGCGCTCGAGTCGCTGAGGCGACGCGAGGGCTAGGAGAGGGCGCCGAGGATCTCGAGGAGCCCCATCGGCGGGTCCTCGAAGTGCACGCCGATCTGGTACGAGAGGCCCTCGAGCCGGGCCCAGATCGCGGTGCCGGGCACCTCGACCGGCGAGCGGCGCTCTCCCTCGACGGCCGGCGTCTCGAACACGACGGCGACGTCGGAGCCACGCTCGACGTCCTCGCCGACGCGCAGGCGGCAGCCGTAGGGCGAGAGGTCCATCGCCGTGGCCGGCCGCCAGTCGCCCGTCCCCCGGTAGCGGACGGTGAGCAGGCACGCCTTGCGGGCGGTGATGCGCCGGTTGTTGCGGCTCGGAACGGAGGTCTCGCTCATCGGCTCAGGTGAAGGAAGAGGGCCCGGCAACGGAAGGATGCGGCAGTATAGCGGCCGGCTCCGGGCCCTGCAAATCTGCTATTCTCGTCGGCGCTTTGCGTGTGCCCCGCCTCACTGTCTCTCTCTCCGCCGCGATCGTGGCCGCGGCCTGCGGCGGCGGCGGCTCCCCGTCGGGGCCCACTGTCGTCCCTGGGACTCCGGTGAGCGGCTCGGTCTTCTACGACGAGAACGGCAACGGCGTCCTCGACGCGTCGGAGGTCGTCCGCCTCCCCGGCGTGACGGTGTCGATCGGCGGGAAGACCGCCGCGTCGGCGACGGGCGGCCGCTTCACCGTGTCCGACGTCCCCGCCGGCGCGCAGCAGGCCTCGATCGGCGCGGGCACGCTGCCGGCGTACTTCTCGGCCGGACCCGCCGCTTCCGTCACCGCGCCGGCCACCGGAGAGGTGGCGCTGCCGGCCGTCCTCCCGATCGCCGCGTCGATGCGGAGGAACGTCTACCTCGCCTTCGGTGACAGCATCAGCGCCGGCGAGGGCTCGACGGGCAGCGCGGGCTACCGCGACGTCCTCGCGACCGACCTGCGCGCCTACTGGGGCCGGGCCGACGTGCTGAACGGCGGCCGCTCGGGCACGAAGAGCGACGTCGGCGCGGCGAAGGTCTGGGACGACGTCGCCGGCTACAAGCCCGCGTACGTCCTCATCCTGTACGGCACGAACGACTGGAACAACGGGGCCTGCCGGAGCGATTTCCCCTGCTACACGATCGACAACCTGCGCACGATGATCCGGGACACCCGGGCCGGCGGCGCGCTGCCGATCGTGGGCACGATTCCCCCGGTGAACCCGAACTACGTCGACCGCCAGGCCGAGGACCGCAACGACTGGGTGAAGCGGATGAACGCGCTCATCAAGGCGATGGCGGCCCAGGAGCGCGCCCCGGTCGCCGACGTCCACGCCGCGTTCTCGAGCCAGTCGAGCCTGCCGCCGCTCTTCTCCGACTTCCTCCACCCGAACGACGAGGGCTACCGCGTGATGTCGCGCGCGTTCTTCGACGCCGTCACGAAGCCGCTGGCCGGCTCGGCCCAGGCGGCCGGGCTGCCCCTCCTCCTCGACCGGCCGTGACGAAGACGCGGGCCGAGGCCGAGGCGCTCCTCTTCGAGTTCACGCAGCTGGACGCGCTGCGCCGCCACGCCCGCGGGGTCGAGGTCGCGATGCGCGCCTACGCCGGCTGGTTCGGCGTGACGGACCCGGCCGAGGTCGAGAAGTGGGGCGTCGTCGGCCTCCTCCACGACTTCGACTACGAGCAGAACCCGACCGAGGAGACCCACCTCCACGTCGGCTGCCGAATCCTGCGCGAGCGCGGGTGGCCGGAGGAGGTCGTGCTCGCGATCGGCTCCCACGCCGACTACATGGGCATCCCGCGCGACACGCCGCTGCGCCAGGCCCTCTACGCCTGCGACGAGCTCGTCGGCTTCGTCGGCGCGTGCGTGAAGGTCCGGCCCTCGAAGAAGATCGCGGACCTGCCGGTCGAGTCGGTGACGAAGAAGCTCAAGGACAAGGCGTTCGCGCGGTCCGTCGACCGGGCGTGCGTCTACGGCGGGGCGGAGGCGATCGGCCGGGCGCTCGACGAGCACGTAGCCTTCGTCATCGCCGCGCTCACGCCCGTCGCGGAGGAGCTCGGCCTCTAGGCGTATCATCGGCGCGATGGCGAGCCTGGTGCAGGACGTCTGGCTCGGGTTCGCGCCGCGGCGGCGCGCGCGGCGGCTCGCCCCGTGGGAGGAGCCGAGGGCGCGCCTCCTCTTCCACCTCGATGCCGGCGAGACCCTCGACGACCCCGCCGTCCTTTCCTTCCTCGAAGCGCTCTCGGAGTCGCTCGAGGTGATCGCGTGGGAGCCGCGCGGCCAGGGCGCGAGCGACGGTGTCCTCGGGCCCGAGGTGATCGACGACGCGCGGGCGATGGCCGAGGACGGCGGCCGGCGGTTCGGAGAGAACGTGGTCCTCGTCGGTGGCCACGGTCTCGGCGCGTGGGTCGCCCTCGCCGCCGCGAGCGCACCCGGCGTGGCCGGCGCGGTCGCGATCACCCCGTCGCTCGCCGCCGCCGGCCCCGCCGCCCCGCAGCCGTCGCCGCTCCGCCTCGCGCTCGCCCGCGCGCTGGCCGCGCCCGCGACTCCGCGGCCGGCGCTGGTGGTCGAGGGGCGCGAGCGGCCGCCGGCCGAGCGACACGTGCTCGCCCAGTGGCTCGAGCAGAGGCCCGACGCCGCGTGGCTCGTCGCGCCGGGCGGCGACGGGACCCTGCTCGCCCCGCCCTGGCCCGCCCTCGTCGCGGCGTGGGCCCTCGGGATCGCCGCGCGGTGAAGGCCCTGCGGCAGGGCGCCGTGCTGCTGCGGCGGCTGCTGGTGCCGGTGGCGGTGCTGCTCGGCCTCATGGTCGCCGGGACCTCGGGCTACGCGCTCATCGAGGGATGGCGGTTCGTCGACGCCCTCTACATGACCGTCATCACGATCACGACGGTCGGCTTCCTCGAGGTGCACCCGCTGAGCCCGGCCGGCCGCTTCTTCACGATGGGCCTGGCCCTGGGCGGCGTCTTCACCGCGTTCTACGCGGCGGCCGAGTTCATCCGGTCGGTGGTGACGGGCGAGATCCGCGACGTGCTCGGGAGGCAGCGCATGGAGAGTCGGCTCGAGAAGCTCCGGGGACACCTGGTCGTCTGCGGCTTCGGCCGCATGGGCCGCCTCGTGGCCGAGGAGTTCTCGGCGGGCGGCCTCGACTTCGTCGTCGTCGACCGCGACGCGAAGGTGCTCGAGGGATTCGACCTCCCGGGAGGCATCCCTCTCGTCGGCGAGGCGACCGCGGACGACGTGCTGCGCAGGGCGGGCGTCGAGCGCGCCCGCGCCCTCGTGACCGCGGCCGCCTCCGACGCCGACAACCTCTTCATCACCCTCTCCGCGCGCCTCCTCAACGAGCGGCTGTTCATCGTGGCGCGGGCGGAGAGCGAGGGCGCCGAGGTGAAGCTGCGGCGGGCCGGGGCGAGCCGCGTCGTCTCGCCCTACACGATCGGCGGCCACCGCGTCGCCCAGGCCGTCCTGCGGCCCAACGCGATGGACTTCATCGAGCTCGCGACCCGCACCGGCCACCTCGAGCTGCAGATCGAGGAGGTCCCGATCCACCCGGGCAGCACGCTCGTCGACAGCACGCTGAAGGCGAGCCCGGTGCGCCGCGAGCTCGGCGTCATCGTGGTGGCGATCAAGAAGGCCGACGGCAAGATGGCCTACAACCCGGCGTCGGACGCGACGCTCGCGGCCGGCGACCTGCTGATCGCCCTCGGGCGGCGCGGCCAGCTCGACCGGCTGGCCGAGATCGCGGCCGGGCCGCGCGGGGATCAGGAGCGGCGCGGGGCGACGGGAGCCATGGCCGCGCCGAACACGAGCACCAGGCTCGACACGTAGGCCCAGAGCACGAGCGACACGGCGAAGGCGAGCGGGCCGTAGAGGCTCGCCACGTTCGTCCGCGTGAGGTTCCAGACGAACGCGTACTTCGACAGCTCCCACAGGACGGCCGCCCACAGCGCCGCGCCCGAGGCGGTGCCGAGGCCGACCGGACGTCGGTCGCGAGGCGATAGACGAGCACGAACACCGCCCACGTGAGGAAGAGGGCGGCCGCCTTCGCCACGAAGCCCGCGAGGAGCGGCCACTCGCGGCCGTAGCCGCGCGCGGCGAGGGTGAGGGCGACCGAGACGAGGGCGAGGGCGCCGCAGGCCGTCGTCATGACGAAGGCCAGCAGGCGGCTCTTCCAGAACGTGCGCGCCTCGCGGCCGCCCCACACGCGGTTCAGGACCATCTCGACCGGCATGAAGATGCCGGACGAGCCCCACACCACGAGGGCCAGCGAGAGGAGCTCGAGGCCGCGGGCGAGCTTCGTGATCTGCCGCAGCGAGGCGGCCATCGTGTCCCCCCGAAGGGGATGAGCTCGGCGAGCAGGGTGCGCACGGCCGCGGCCGCGCCGCCCTCCGGGGCGAGCCGCTGCGCCGCGGCCACCAGCACCATGAGCAGCGGGAAGAGGCAGAGGAGGAAGTTGAACGCGATCGCGTTCGTCAGCACCGCGACGTCGCGGGAGACGAGGAGCCCGGCCGCGCGCCTCAGGCGCGGCAGGACCGGCGGCACCCCGCCACGGCCGCGCTTCCGGTTGTTCCTGGCCATCGCGAAGCGGGGGACCAGGCACCACGCCGGGTGCCAGACTCCGCCGCGATGGACGGCACGGTGGTCATCCGCAAGGCCCGCTCGCGCGCGGACTACGACGCCTGCGTGGCGCTGCAGCGCGAGGTGTGGGGCTCTCCGACCTCGACGTCACCGCCGCGCTCCAGCTCATCGCCACCGTGCACGCCGGCGGCCTGCTGCTCCTCGCCGAGAGCGGCGGCCAGGCGGTCGGCTTCTGCTACGCCTTCGCCGGCTTCGTCGCGGGCGAGGCGCACCTGCACTCCGACATGCTCGCGGTGCGAAAGTCCGCCCGCGCGGCCGGCGTCGGCCGGCGCCTGAAGTGGGCCCAGCGCGACGAGGCCCTCGCCCGCGGCCTGCGGCTCGTCACGTGGACCTTCGACCCGATGCGGGCGAAGAACGCGCGGCTGAACCTCCGCCACCTCGGCGCGACCTGCCGCGAGTACCGACCCGACTTCTACGGCCGCACGAGCTCGACCCTTCACCACGGCCTCGCCACCGACCGCCTCCTCGTTCGCTGGGAGCTCGACGCCCCGCGCGTGTGCGCGCTCGCGGCCGGGGCCGACCCGCACGAGACGGCGCGGGTCGTGCGTGAGGCGAACGAGGCCCGCCGCACGATCGAGATCCCGGCGGACTGGGACGCCGTGGCGCGCGAGGCGAAGGCCGCCGTCGAGTGGCAGGCGCGCGTGCGCGCACAGTTCGAGGAGGCGTTCGCCGAGGGCTTCGAGGCGGTGGACTTCGACGTCGCCCCCGACGGCCGGGGCTACTACGAGCTCTCCGCGCCCCCGGTCTCCGCCGGCAGGGCGGGGTCCGACGACCACTCGCTCCACGACCCCGCGTAGAGCGTGCCGGACAGGCCGGCCACGTGCAGGGCCAGGAGGTCGTGGCAGGCGTTGACGCCCGAGCCGCAGTAGACGACCGGCGCCTCGCGCACGGCCCCGAGCGCCTCGAAGCGCGCCCGCAGCTCGCTCGCCGGCCGCATCACGGGGACGGCCTCGCTCGTGACGTTGCCGGCGAACGGCGCGCTCGCCGCCCCCGGCACGTGCCCCGCGCGGGGATCGATCGGCTCGACCTCGCCCCGGTACCGCTCGGCCGCCCGCGCGTCGAGCACGAGGCGCGAGCCGTGCGTGCGGACCATCTCGTCCTTGCCGATCACGAAGCCGGGGCGCAGCCGGCCCGTGAACACCGCGGCAGCCGGCGCCGGCTCGTCGGTCGAGAGCGCGCGGCCCTCCGCCGTCCACTTCGCGACGCCGCCGTCGAGCACCGCGACGTCGTCGTGGCCGTGGGCGCGCAGGACGTACCACAGGCGGGCGGCCACCGCGCCCGGTCCGTCGTCGTAGGCCACGACGCGGACGCCGGGGCCGATGCCGGCCCGCCCCATCACGCGCGCGACCTGCGTCTCGTCGGGCCACGGGTGGCGGCCGGCGGGAAGGCCGCGGCCGCCGCCGGGCGCCGAGAGGTCCAGGTCGACGTCGAGGAACACGGCCCCGGGCAGGTGGCCCGCCCGGAAGGCGTCGCGGCCCTTCCGGGCGGGGTCGAGGTACCAGCGCACGTCGACGACCCGGAGGCCCGGAGCGCCGCGATCGATCTCGCGGGCGAGCCAGCCGGTGTCGACGAGCGCGTTCACCGCTGCTTCGCCATCTTCGTCATCGGGTGCTCGACCTTCTTGTAGCCGTTCGCGATCGTGGCCACGTCGAAGGCGGAGGCCGGGATCGCCCCCTTCTTCACCTCGGTCGCCTCCTTCGAGGAGTCGAAGCTGCGGCCCATCATCGACATCTTCGAGGTCTCGGCGAGGGTGAAGCCCTGGATCTTCTTCATTTCCTCGGCGAGCTTGGCGAAGCTCTTGAACATCGGGTTCGAGGCGAGGGCCGCGGCGGGGCCGACCATCGACGCGTACTTCGACGGGTCCACGTTCGGGGCGGGCGGGGCCACGGCGGTGCTCGCGCAGAGGTCCATCGTCATCATCGTGCCGACCTTCACGTCGTAGTCCTGGCAGTCGTAGCCGGCGACCTTGCGGGTGGCGCCCTTCGTGACGGTGATGGACGCGGCGCCGCCGCCGCCCATCATCTGCTCCATCTTCTCGCGCACGGCGGGCGGCATGTTCGCCATCTGCGCGTTCATCTCCTGCATCTTCGCCTGCATCGCCTTCATCGCGGCCTCCATCTCGGCGGCCGTGATCTCGGAGTACTCCTTCTTCTTGTGGTCGATCGTGACGATGCGCCCGGTGCCGTACTCGATGATCGTGTCGCGCTCGGCGTCGCCCGTCCGCATCTTCTCGGACGAGTAGAAGCTGGTCGACGTCCCGGGCCCGCCGGGCCCGGTGCTCTTGTAGACGATCGTCAGGTCCTCGGCGAGGGCCGGCAGCGCGCAGAGAACGGCCGCAGCCGCGGCCGCCACGAGACGGGCTCTCTTCATGGGCTCTCAATCCTCCAGCGACGGTGGGCGCGCTCGGCGAGCGCGCGATTCCGGCAGCCTAGCACGCCCGTCCGGCGCGGGATGTGACGGACGCTATACTCGGGCGGTCGCCGCGCCGCGGCTCCCCGGAGGTTCCCGTGCCGAAGCCCGAGAGACAGGTCCTCATCTGCGTCAACAGCCGCCCGCCGGGCAACCCGAAGGGCTCGTGCGCCGAGAAGGGCGCCCAGGCTCTCTTCGACCGGCTCCGGGGCCTGCTGAAGGACCGGGGGCTCGACGGGCGGGTGATGGTGAACCGCACCTACTGCCTCAAGCACTGCAGCCGCGGGCCGGTCCTGGCGGTGCAGCCCGACAACGTCTGGTACGCGGGTGTCGCGGAGGCGGACCTCCCCGAGATCTGCGCCCACCTCGAGGGCGGGGCGCCCGTCGAGCGGCTGCTGATGCCCGACATCCCCTGGGAGTGACCCGGGTCAGGACCGCGCGGGCGCCTTCTTCTTCGCCGCCGCGCGCCGACGCGGGGCGCGGTGCATCCGCTGGAGCTCCCGCACGAAGCGCCACAGCGGCACGTTCGCGTCGCGCAGGAAGTCGGCCACGTCGCGGGCCATCTCGGCCACGACCACGGGGTCGTCGGTCGGCTCGCGGTGGATCTTCGTCTTGCTGTGGAGGCGCCCCTCGCGGATGAGCTGCCGGATGAGGCTCACGCGCGCCTGGCTCCAGAGGCGGAAGCCGTTGCGGTTGCGCGGCGGCTCCGGCACCTTCTTCGCGTAGAGCCAGTTGAGCAGCGTCTGCTTCGTGACGTTCAGCTCGCGCGCGACCTCGAGCGTCGTGAGGTACTTCATCGCAGGCCGCGATTGTCCCCGCGCCGCGGGCCGCAGGTCAACGGGCGAGCGTCACCTTCCGCCGGCTCACGGTGCGGGCCCCGGCGTCGGTGACGGCCGCCGCCTTCAGCACGCACGGCCCCGCGCCGTCGGGAACCGCGAGGTCGAGGTCCAGGCTCCGCGCGCCGAGCGGGGCGATCTCGAACGGCGTCTCGGCCCGGGCGAGCTCCCGGCCGTCCGCCCCCTCGAGCGTCAGGCGCACGACGCCCCTTTCGGCCGCGTCGAGGTCGTTCACCATCATCACGCGGAACGAGCGGCTCTTCCCGGCGGCGAGCGTCGGCGAGAAGAACGCGAGCGAGACGCCGAGCGGCTTCATCGCCTCCGACATGTAGTCGGCGAACCACGGGTTGAGCCGCAGCGCCTTCACGTCCTCGAAGTGGTCGGCGGTGAAGACGCCGGGGTAGCTGCACGTCAGGTAGACGAAGTGGAGGATGCCCGCGTACTCGCGCCCGGTGCGCCAGTACTCGGTCTCGGCGGCGAGGAGGTAGGCGTTCAGCTCGAGCCTCTCCTCCTTCGTCGAGGACGGGCCGAGGAGCTTCGGGTAGAGCTTGTCGGTGAGGAGCGTCGGCTCGCCGTCGCGCCGCAGCCAGAGCCATCCGTACTCGTTGAGGATCGTCGCGTGCGCGGCCTGGAGCGGCTGCTTCGGCCCCGGGTAGCGCCGCTCGAGGTCGCTCATCCGGAACGACTCCCCGCCCATCGCCTCGCCGTACGTCAGGTACGGGTGGTCCTCGACGGGGTCGTCCGGGCCCGCCGGCTGGTTGTAGCTGTTCTCCCACGCGCGGTTCGACAGGTCGAGCGGCCGCACCGCGGGGATGATCTTCTCGCCGAACACGGGATCCCGCGTCTCGTTGTTCGCGTCCCACACCGCGACGCTCGGGTGGTTCCAGTTGTCGCGCATCCAGTCGCCGTACTGCCGGACCATCTCGGGCACGTCGTACGTGCGGTTCGGCCACTGACCCCACGTCGGCTCGCCCGTCCACACGAAGAACTCGTTCTGGACGAGGAGCCCGGCCTCGTCGGCGATGTCGAGCCACTTGTCCGGCACCGGCCCGATGCAGAAGCGGAACGCGTTCCAGTGGAGCTGCTTCGGCAGATCCACGAGCAGCTTCCGCACCCACGCCTCGTCCCACGGCCGCCCGCCCGCATCCGGGTCCTCGAAGAAGCGGTGGAGCGTGACGTTCGAGCCGCGGAGGAAGTACGGGCGGCCGTTGAGGTACGCGCGGCGCGTCGGCGTGTCGTAGCGGAACTCGCGCATCCCGAAGCGGGTCGACACGGAGTCCCCGCCCGTCGCGGTGTCGAGGACGTAGAGGAACGGGTCCTCCGGCGACCACCGCCGCGCGTCCGGGATGCGGACGGTCTGGCGCACCGCCCGCGTCTCGCCCGCCGCGAGGGTGACGGGCTCGGCCGGCGCCTTCCCGGCCGGGTCGCCGCCCTTCCAGGCGCGGACGGCCTGGGCGAGCTCGAAGCGCACCGGCGCGGGCCCGGGGTTGCGCAGCTTCGTCTCCACGAGGATCTCGGACGACGCGAGGCGCGGGGCGATCTGCACGCTCTCGACGAGCGGCGCGTCGGCGAGGAGGACGTCGATCTCGTCGTAGATGCCCGGCGTCCACTTCAGCTTCTCGAAGTCGGTGCCGGCCGGGTACGTCGCGGGCAGGACGCCGGGGTGCGCGCCGATCCGCACGACGAGCGCGTTCTCGCCGTCCCAGCGCATCGCCGGCGTCAGGTCGAAGATCCCGGCCGAGAAGCAGCCCGCGTACTCGCCGACCTTCTTCCCGTTGAGCCAGACGGCGGTGCCGAACTGCGCCTTGCGCACGCGCAGGGTCGCCGTCTGCTTCCGCGCCGGCACGGTGAAGGCCCGGCGGTACCAGAAGTAGTTGCGCTTCTGGCGGGAGACGCCGGGCGCCGCCACCCGCGCCGACTCGGGCAGCAGCTTCTGCGCGATCTTGTTGTTCACGAGCTCGACGCTGTCGAAGGCGTCGACGTCCGTGAACGGCGGCGCCGCGTCGTGGACGAGGCCGGGGACGGCGACCGTCGACGGGTACGACCGCGGCGCCGGCTCCTTCGCCACGCTCTCGCCGATCTGCCAGCGGCCGTTCAGCGGGATCGTGAGCCGTTCCCCGAACGACGGGGCGGCGGCGAGGAGCAGGATCGCGGAGAGCGTGGCCTTCATGGAGATCACCTCAGGGACGGAAGCCCTCCCAGAGCGACGCGGCGCGGGCGGGGTCGGACACCCACTGCACGGCGTCGGGATCGCGGGCGAACGTCCGGTAGACGGGCTCGCCGGCCACGAGCCCCAGCTCGGGATAGGCCCGCGCCCGTCGCTCGACGAGCGGCGGCGACGCGTAGCGCGGGTTCGGCTCCCAGCGGATGGCGCCACCCGCGCCGACGAGCGGGAAGTGCGCGAGCCCGCCGCGCGCGCGCACCGCGTCGTACTCGAAGCCGTACTCGCGGTCGCACCACGCGCCGAAGGTCATCGGCTCGTCGAGCGACGCGCTGACCGTGGCGTGGGCCCAGCCCGGCGGCACGACCACGACCTCGCCCGGGCCCGCCTCGATCGCGAAGCAGCGGCCGGGGTCCAAGGCCGCGCGCTCCTGCATGTACACGATCGCCCGCCCGGCCCAGATCTCGTACAGCTCGGGCGGCGACCAGCCGCTGTGGCCCGCCACCTTGTGCACGTGGCCCTGGCTGCGCACGGGCTCCTCGCCGAGCCGCCCGGCCGCGTAGGTCACGACGCCGAAGAGGAGCCGCCGCCGCTCGAGCTCCGCGCGGTGCTCGTCCCGGCCCACGTCCATGACGATCGCGTACACCGGGTCCGGTCCGTCGCACCGCGGGTCGCGCAGGCTCCGGCGGATCGCGTCGAGCGAGCGCCGCTCGGGCGCGGGGCCGAAGACCCCCGGCCCGTAGTCGAAGCCCATCGGCTCCCGGCGCGGGCGCACGTCGAGGCCGGGATCGAAGGACGGGGTCAAGCCCGCGTCCTGACGAACGCCTTGATCGTCGCGCACTCGCGGCCCTCGGCCGGGCCGTGCGGCCGGATCGTGTAGGCGCCGACCGCGGCGGGGACGATGAACGTCTCCGCGTAGTGCACGACGAACGGCTCGAAGGCCCCGGACGGGCTCTCGACGACCGCCTCCTCGCCCTCGACGAGGTTGAGGACGTTCACTCCCCCGCCGGTGTCGTGGGGCGCCGCGCCCGTGAACCAGTGCCGCCGCGTCTCGATGAACTCGCGCTCGTGGAGCCCCGTCCGCTCCTCCCGCCAGCCCTCGCCGCGGCCGAGCGGCTCGATCCGGTTCACGAGCTCCCTCTCGACCCACCCCGTCGTGCGCTCCCACTGGACGTTCGCCGCGCCGTGGTCGACGTGGATCGGCCGCGGCCGCCCGTCGAGGCCGAGGCGGTCCCAGTCCCAGAGCTTGAAGGTGAAGATGTACGGCGTCGCGCTGATCTCGAGGACCATGCTGTCCTTCCCGGAGCAGTGCACGGTCCCGCCCGGGATCAGGAAGTGGTCGTGCTTCTTCGCCGGCCAGCGGTTCACGTACTCCTCGTCCGGGAAGCGGAAGCCGCCCTGCTGCGCGCGGCGCAGGTCGCGCACCATCGCGGCCGGGTCGATCCCCTCCTTCACGCCCAGGTAGACGCACGCGCTCTCGCCGGCGTCGAGCAGGTAGTAGCTCTCGTCCTGCGTGTAGTGCATCCCGAAGCGGTCCTGGATGTACTCGGTCAGCGGGTGCACCTGGAGCGAGAGGTTCCCGCCGCCCATCGTGTCGAGGAAGTCGAAGCGGATCGGGAACTCGCAGCCGAAGCGGGCGTGGACGGCCTCGCCGAGGAGCTCGCGCGGGTGGCGGAACACGAGGTCGATCGCCGGGACCTCCACGCGGTGCGGGCCGAAGCCGAGAAGGAGGCTGTTCTCCTCCGGCACGCAGTCGAAGCACCAGGCGTAGTTCGACGCCTCTCGCGGAAGGTCGCACACCTCCTTCATCCACTGCCCGCCCCACGGGCCGGGGTCGAAGAAGGGCACCACGCGGAACGGCCGCCGCGCGGCCGCCGCGAGGCCCGCGCGGAACGCGTCCCCCGCCAGCATCCGGGGCTCCTGGGCGTCGTTCGTGTCGAGGAGCCAGTCGACGCGGCCGAGGAGCGCCTTCTTCCTGCGGTCCGCCGCGCGCCAGTCGACGAAGAACCCGCGCTTGTAGAGCTTCGGGGCCCGGTCCTTCTGGTCGTGCAGGCCGAGGCTCGGCGCCACGTGCCGCCGCTGGCGCTGCTGGATCTCCCACCGCGCGAGGTCCGCGTAGACGAGGACGTCGCTCTCGGGCGCGACGAGGCTCGCCGCCGGGCCGACGACGAGGACGACGCCGGCGCGGACGGCGCCGACCCGGCCCGCGAGGACGGCGCGCCGACCCGGCTCCAGGAAGTCGCCGAGATCGAGGCCGTTCATCCGGCCGAAGACGGGATCCTCCCCGAGGTACGGCGCGCACATCCGCTCGATCTCGCCCGGCTCCTTGAACGCCTGCCGCGCGTCGACGACGAGCGCCGGCCGCAGCCCCTCGCTGAGCGTCCGCCGCACCGAGTCGACGTCGACCCCCGGGTAGCACTCGACGACGAGCACGCAGCGCCGGCGGGTGCGCAGCGCCCGCAGGCGCTCGACGATCCGCTCCCACCCGACGTCGCAGTCGCGCTCCTCGCCCGCCGGGACGAACGGCGCCTTGTCGTAGTTGCTCCTTCGGCCCAAGTGCGCCTCCGTCAGGCTCCCTGCAGGAGCGGAACCGCGCCCTGCAGCGCGGCGTCCTCGCCGAGCGCCGCCGCGCGCACGTCCACCTTCCCCCACGGCGTCCACGCCTCGCCGCGCACCCTCGCCTCGATCGCCGGCAGCACGTCGTCGCCGCGCCGCGCGACACCCCCGCCGACGACGAGGACCTCGGGGTCCCAGGCGTGGACCATGGCCACGGCGCCGGCCGCCCACACGTCGACGCACCGGTCGCGCACGCCGATCGCCAGCGCGTCGCCGGACTCCGCGAGGGAGAAGACCGCCTCGAAGTCGAGCCGCTCCGCGCGGGCGAGGGCGCTCCCGGCGAAGCCCGGCCACTCGCGCGCGACCCGGGGCAGGGCCCACGTCGACGCCTCCGCCTCGACGCAGCCGCGCGCCCCGCAGGTGCACCGGTGGCCGTCGAACGCGGCCACGAGGTGGCCGCCGAGGACGCCGGCCTGGAAGTGCCTCCCCCGCAGCAGCCGGCCCTCGACCATCGCGACGCCGCCGACCCCGGTGCCGAGGGTCATCATCACGACGTCGTCGCAGCCGCGGGCCGCGCCGGCCGCGCGCTCGCCGAGGAGGGCGAGCCGCGCGTCGTTCTCGACGCGGAAGGGCAGGGAGAACGCCTCGCGGCACCAGCCGGCGAGGTCGAGCGAGGGCGCGTCGTCGTACTTCGCGTTCGTCGAGAGGACCCGCCCGGCGACCGGGTCGACGAGCCCGCAGAAGCCGAGAGCGAGGCCCGCGCAGTCGGAGAGCGCGACGCCCGCGTCGGCCGCGGCGCCCCGCAGCGCCGCGGCGAGGGCCGGCAGGGCGGCGGCGAGGCCGCGCGCCGACTCGAGCGGGACCGATCGCCGCCCGAGGACGCGCGCCTCGTCCACCACCGCGCACGCGGCGTGGCTGCCGCCGAGGTCGACGGCGAGGGCCTTCATCGCGGCCCCCTCACCAGGACCGCTCGATCTCTTCGAGGCTCCGGCCCTTCGTCTCCGGCATCACCCGCAGCACGAAGAGCAGGTTGACGACGCTCATCGCGGCGTAGACCCAGAAGGCGCCGGCCGAGCCGATCGCCTCGACGAGGGAGAGGTACGTGAAGGCCACGAGGATGCAGGCGAGCCACAGCATGAGCGTGGCGATCGACATCGCGCGGCCGCGGATGCGCGTCGGGAACAGCTCGGCGATCACGACCCACACGCCGGGGCCGAGGCCGACGCTGAAGGAGCCGACGTAGGCGAGGATCACCGCGAGGATCGCGAAGGCCGGCGGCGGCGTGACACGGAAGAGGAGCCCGAGGGCGAGGAGCGCCACCGCCATGCCGAGCGACGAGATCGCCATGAGGCGCCGGCGGCCGAGCCGGTCGATGACCCACAGCGCCACGATCGTCATGACGAGGTTCGTGAGCCCGACGATCACGTTCGCCCCGATCGCCGCGGAGTCGCTCTGGCCGCCGACCTGGTCCTTGAAGATGAGGGAGCCGTAGTAGATGACGGTGTTGATGCCGGTGATCTGCTGGAAGACGGCGAGGAAGCAGGCGATCCCGAGGGGCTTGCGCAGGCGCGTCGTGAAGAGCTCGGCCAGGGTGCCCGTCTCTTCCGCGATCGCCGCGCGGATCTCCGCGAGCTCGGCGCGCGCGGGGCCGTCCCCCCCGACCCGGCCGAGGACGCGGAGCGCCTCGTCGTCCTTCCCCTTCTCGACGAGGAAGCGCGGCGACTCGGGGACGAAGAGGAGCGCCACGAAGAAGGCGACGGACGGCACGGCCGCGGAGGCGAACATCCACCGCCAGCTGGTGGTCCCGCCGTGGGAGAGGGCCCAGTTGACGAAGTAGGCGAGGAGGATGCCGGTGACGATCGCGAGCTGGTTGAGGGCGACGAGCCGGCCGCGGATCGCCTTCGGCGAGATCTCGGCGATGTAGAGGGGCGCCAGCACCGACGCGACGCCGATCGCGAGGCCGCCGACGAAGCGCGCGGCCACGAACTCGGCGAGGTCCCGCGGGAGGGCGGCGCCCACCGACGAGGCCGCGAAGAGCAGGGCCGAGGCGATCAGGATGCGCTTGCGGCCGAGCCGGTCGGTGAGCCAGCCGGCGACCGCGGCGCCCGCCGCGCAGCCGAAGAGGAGCGACGAGGTCGCGACCTCGGTGCCCCGCGTCGAGAGGCCGAGGTCCTGGCGCAGGAAGAGGAGCGCGCCGTTGATGACGGCCGTGTCGAAGCCGAAGAGGAGCCCCGAGACCGCGGCGACCGCGGCGATGAGGGTCGCGTAGCGGCTCACGCGCGCCTCGCCTCGCCCCCCGCTCGGTGTCCCGGTCATCGCCTAGCGGCCCGCGAGCCGCGGCCACAGCGCGGGATGGCGCTCGGGCCGGGAGACGAAGTCGAGGCGCGCGAGGTCGCCGGCGAGGGCCGGCCGGCCGGCCTCGACGCCGCACTCGGGGATGCGGTGCGGCGGCATCCGCCGCGCCGCGGGAACGCGCGTGTAGCGAGGGTTCGGCTCGAGCGTCCCGTCGGCGAGCACGTAATGCGCGGTGCCCTGCAGCCGCCGCAGCGGCTCGTAGAGGAGCTTCGCCTCGAGCGCGTAGACGGCGCCGAACGCCATCGGCCCGTCGCCCGTGTTCACCGTCGCGTGGGCCCAGCCCGGCGGGATCGCGACCTTGTCGCCCGGGCCCGCCTCGACCACGACCACGTCGCCGACGTCGGCCGACGCGCGGTCCTGCATGTAGACGAGGCCGCGGCCGTGCCAGAACTCGTAGAGCTCCGAGTAGGCGACGCCGGTCTGCGGGGCCGCCGAGTGCACGTGGCCCTGGCTGCGGAGCGCCTCGCGGCCGAGGGCGCCGTGGTTGTAGACGACCGCCCCGTAGCCGAGGCCGTGCGCGCGCAGCGCCTCCGAGACGCCCGGCACGCGGATGTCCATGTAGATCGTGTAGAGGTGGTCGGGCCCGTCGCAGTCGGGCTCGCGCAGCAGCGCGCGCACCTCGTCGAGGCGGCGGCGCTGGACGGGCGCGGTCGTGATCCCGGAGGCGAACTCCAGCGCGAGCCGCTCGGGGTCCAGGCGCACACCGAATCCGGCGGACGCCCCCAGATCGATCATCCCGCTGCGCGTTCTATCACCAGACGCGCACCCCCGCCAATCGGCCCCGCGGCCCATGCGGCGGGTGTCCGGCATGCCACAATCGCCTTCCTGCGATGGACCCGATCACCGTCGACGTCGTCGAGCGCCCCCTGACTCCGCCACGCCGGGCCCGGCCCCGGCGCGCCCTGGCCGTCGCCGCGGCCGTGGCGGTCGTCTTCCTCCTCTGGCTCCGCGGCCTTCCCGCCTTCGTGGCGTGGGAGGTCGCCCGCGACCACCAGCGCTGCTTCGGCCGCCGCCAACTCGCGGCCCGCCTGTGGTCGGACGACGCCTGGGAGATCCGCCAGTGGCTCGAGTCCCGGGGAACGCCCGTGCCGCCGCTGCCGAAGCGCGCCGGCAACGTCGAGGTCGTCGGCGTGCGGTACTGCCCCCTCCTCGACCGCGTCGCCGCCCACGTCTACTACGGCGGCGAGGGCAGCCTCGTGTCGGTGTTCGTGATCGCCGGCCCGGCGCGCATCGGCTCCGGCTGGTCCGGCGTCGCGCGCGGCCTGCAGGTCCGCCTGGTCCCCTCCGCGGGCCGCACCATCGCGATCGTCGGCGAGTCCGCGGCGGACGTCGACGCGACGGCCCGCGAGTTCCTCTCGAGCGTCGCGCAACGGGTTGACCGCCCGCGCTTCGCCTGCTAACCTCCTTCGGTTCGGTCTCGGTGGGCCTGTAGCGCAGTTGGGAGCGCGCCTGAATGGCATTCAGGAGGTCACGGGTTCGACTCCCGTCAGGTCCACCAACTCCTCGACAACTCAGCGAACACCCTTTCCGATAGCTCCTCCCGGGGCGGGATCGGGGCGGGATTCCGCGGGCGACGACTCGACGGGGCGGGGGCGTAACGCGTCGTCTGATTCAAACGCAGCTGCGACTTCGTTCATCAGGGTCTCCTCGCGGGCGGCCCACGCTTCGAACTCCGCACGGATCGTCTCGGGCGCTCCTGAGCACCACCAGCGCTCCCGGCCGCTCTTGGCATCGAGGAACTGCACCGCCGCGCTCTGCCCCTCGCCCTGGACCCAGACGTCGGCAGCATCTAGCCGGTGGGAGGCGGCGATCCTCCCGATTGACGCGGCGAGTGCCTTCTGGTCGGGTAGGTCGTCCTCGGGAATCGCCCGGAACCGACCGTGCCGGAGCGTCCGCCAGGCCAGGGCGAATCGCCCACTGGGCTTGCCTGGAGCAAACTCAAGTCGCTTTCCGCTAACGACAAGGCGTGGAAGGCTCGAGTCATAGGGCCGAGGGACACGGCGCTTTCTTCCGACGATCTGCCCGAGAGCGATGTTGTCGACGCTCACCTGCAGGTATGCAGCGAGAGCGTTCTGCTGCCGCAACCGCTCCTCAAGAGCCAGGATGTAGCTCACATCCGGCCGAGGCGACGAATCCCGGAGGCCCACCACTTGAGCCCTGAGTTCCTTCAACAAACCAACGTGATAGTCGTGCAGCTGTTGTCGAGGTCGCTTCAGTTCAGGAAAGAGGATCTCGCTCTCCTCAATGGCGAACTCCCAGCGCACCGCCGCCTTACTCCCGAGGAGGTCGCTCCAGCCCTGAACCTCCTCACGACGCTTCTCCGGTGGCGAGCTTTCTACAAGCAGGTACTGCGGAAAGCGAAGGTGGCTCAGCCTCTTGGCCGCGGTCGAACACCAGTCTTCATAGTCGCGCAGCGCCTCGCCGATGTACTTGCGAGCGTCGTTCCTGATCTGATTCTCGAAACTCCTCCTCTGGGCTCGGATTGTGAAAACGTGAGACGCCAGCCAGCCAGCGACCGCAATGCACACCGACACGACCGCCTGATGTTTCGACATCCAATCAACGGCCGCGGCGGCGAACCCCTTGACCAACTCGATGAGTTCCACGAGATATCCCTCAGGCGCACGGAGCCCGCTCCATCACGGGCAGCGGGCCTTTGCTACCGCTTCTTGTTGGGGGCCTGCGTCAGCGCCGAGCCCGCCAGTATCTTCGCCTCGGCGGCAGTGGGCTTCTTGCCCGCAAGGACCTTGCCCGCTATCGTCGCTACCTTGCCGCTAGTCCGCTCATTCTTGGCCATCGTCGCCCTTCCTTCTGCCGGCCGGTCAGAGATGCCGGCACTTGACTCTGGCCCGACGCCTGGACAGAATAGGTCCTCTTCACTGCACGGGGATATGCCAAGGAGCCGCTGACCCTCGTAAGGGGCTGACGCGGCGATGTACGACGCTAAGAGCCGCGGGTGCACTCTGGTTCGCTAACACGGCGAGCCCGCCGGGCCGGCTCAGGACGCCCCGGGAAAGCCACCGCGCCGAGAGCCCGAGCCGTGCGGCTCCGATGAGTGGAAGGAGACGGCCCGCTTCGCCTCCCTCCGGAGAGAGAGATTGTCCGTTGCCCGATCGACCAAGCGGTCCTTGACGGCGTGAGGGACAACCTGATCGGCAGAACGGCGGGAGGCGTCTTCTTCCGCTGTCACGCCTGCGGCCCTGACGTGGTCCACGAGGGCCGGCCCGTGCGGTGATGGCGTCCGACCGCCGATCAGTAGTGCACGTCTACATCGGAACTCGACCTCGCGCCCGGCGCTCAAGCATTGGGCCGACCGGACGTCCGGACCCGGTCGGCGAGCTGCCCATACCCTGACCGCCCGCCGGCTTGCCCGTCGGTCGGCCTACGCCGCCTTCAGCCGACGAGCGAGGCGGATCGCGGCGACCGGGCCGCGCTGCTCACGTTCCCGCTTCACGCGCGCCTTCTGGGCGGCCCCGAGGTTCCGGATCAGGCCGAGGTACTGGCCGTGCTGCCGGAGCGCGGCCAGCCGGGCCGAGCTCAGCTTGAGCTTGCGAACTGCCTCTGGCCTCCCCTCCTGCCTCGGCGAGACCTTGGCCTCGGTTTCGAGGGCGCGGGCGATTGTCGCGAGGGCGCGGGCGATCGAGCGGAGCGTCTTTGGCGTCATGTAATGATCTTATAGCGGCACCCACCCTGTGGCACCACCTGAAGCCGTCACAGCCAGCTGCCGCTTCGCCCGCGGCCGTCCGAGCCTCCAGGGCGGATAGCAGCGGTGGCACTGGCTCGCGTCCTCTGACGTCAGCGGCGTCGCCGCTGCAGCTTCCCTCTCTCAGGAGTATGCTTGTCGCCGTCGCTCAGTGAACGGTTCACATCTTCCGACAAGGGAGGTCACCACCACTCGCCCGAGCCAAAGAGGCCGACACCGGCCCGCTCGCACGCGTGTACGAGAGTCGTTCCGTCGGAGTCCCATTCGGATCGACTTCACCATAGGGGGGAACATCATGCCGAGCAAGACAATCCGCCGCCGGAAGCATACTGCTAACGCACGCGTGCAGATCCACGGTCTGTCGAAGAGGGGCGCATCTATCGAGGTCGACGTATTCTCCGACGGCACCAAAGTCGGTACGCTGGCTCTCGGGCGAGGATCGTTCACGTGGTTCGGCAACAAGCGGCGCCGCGGAATCGTGATGTCATGGAGCAGGTTCGCGGCCTTCATGGAGGAGTGAGACGAGGGCCTTGCCGTGATGCTCGATCAATCTCCGGGAGCAGCTAGATGAGGGATGACCGAGGGACGGCCGTGCCATCAGTTCTCCTAGAGAGGTTCCGAGAGTTTGAAGAGCAGCTCGGCACTCTGCTCGCATCCCCGACAATCAGTTTCGACGATCGGTGTCGGGCCGCACTGCCCGAAGCGCACGGCATCTATCGAATCTTCGATCCGCTCCTGCCTGAGGAGACTGTGAGGGCTGGACGTACAAAGACTGCAGCTGGAGGACTTCGTCAGCGGGTGTATCAGAATCACCTAATGGGCAGCCAAACCGGCAACCTAAGAGCACAACTCGTCAGGGGCGGGATCTGCCCCGACATGGAGGCCGCGAAGACCCATATGCGAAGGCGTCTCGTCGTGCAGGTCTTAGTAGTCCATGACGACCAGAAGCGGGCGTCGCTGGAGCACATGATTCTGGCCGTCCTGCAGCCGACGTACTGCGACTGATAGTCCGCGCCACCGGTTTCTTCGTCGTTCTATGCCGGGAGCAGCAAGACTCTGGGCTGAGCAGATGCGCGTGCCGTCGGCCATACGCTTGCTCACGCGGTCGTCAGGGTCTCGACCACTCCGACCATGCGCTCGAGCGGCAGCGCGAGCGCGTCGATCGCGAGGGGAGACTCGTGGGTGTTCGTGAACCACACACCGCCCGCCACGTCCCCCATGGCCAATGCGGCAGCCATCAAGCCGACGGCTCGGTCGCGCCCGCGCAGCCGGGCACCTCGCTCAGGCGGCGGAACACGCGGAGACCGAGCCCGGCGGCGACGCGGACCATGAGGTCGGCGCCCTGCGAGGGTCCGCCGACGCGCAACACCGCGTCACAGCGGGCGAGGAGACGCTCGGCGATGGGGTGGAACACCTCCTCGAACGCCGCGTCGCCCACGCGCTGCGAGCCGGCCAGCGCCACGAGCGGCAGCGCGATCCACTCGCCCACCAGCGGGATGTGCCCGGCCCGGAAGAGCGGCAGGGCGTAGGCCTCCATCGCGCGGACGTTCCCCGCCATCTTCTCGGAATCGTCGCCGGTGCCCGAGCGGTACGGACCGGCGACGAGGATCATCAGCCCCGGACCACCGACGTTCATCGAGCGCAGTTCTCCATAGGCCCTTCCCTCTTTCACTTGGATCGCGAGGCCCGCTCGATCTGGAGTGCGTGCCATGCCGTCCGGATGTCGTGCTGCCACGTGGACAGCACGAGCGTCGCCAAGAGACCCTCGGTGTCGGCGAGGATACCCGTCGCCACGGCCGCCTGCATCAACGGGCCCGGACGGCCGGTGAGGAACGCCTCGGAGAACCCGAGCCACAAGGTGATCCCCCATGCCTTCGCCGACCACATGTGGTACGAGGCCAGCCGGCCGTACCGCCAGCGCTCGATCCCCCATCGGAGAAGCTCGATCGAGACGAGCACCGTGATGCCCGCGACGTGTGCCTCGATCACGGACGGCGCTCGCCGCCAGAGCGCGACCGCCGCGCACACGTAGAACGCCGTGTCGACGATCGTGTCCGCCCGGCGCAGTCCCTCGGTCGCGACGCCCAGCCGCCGGGCCACGATCCCGTCGAAGACGTCGGACAGGAACGCGACGGTCAGGAGCGCCACGAGGAGCCGGGGATCCGCGCCGGCGACCGCGGCGGCGAGGAGCGCCGGACCGCACACCGCGCGCAGTGCGACGAGCGCGGCGGGCACCCACGCGGCCCGCGAGCGCGGGGCCCCGTCGGTCACCGCTTCGCCCGGCGCCCCGTCGCGGGAGGCGCGGCCTTCCGACGGCCCGTCTTCGAGAGAGCCCGCTCGGGCGAGCGGATCATCGACTTGATGAACTCGGCGCGGCGGAAGCGGAGGGCCGACCAGTCCTCGTCGATCGCCACCTGGCGCACGGGCTCGAACCCGTTCTCGCCGAGGACCCGCCAGCCGGTGTCGCGGTTGAAGCTGCACTGATAACGCCGCGACGTGCCCTTCGGATAGGCGAACCAGACGATGGCGTCCCCCTCCGTCAGTCGTGCGAGCGCGGCGGCGGCCGAATCCACCTCGGCCTGCTCCATCGCGAAGACGAGGGCGAAATCGAGGGGGCCGCTCTTCGGCATCCGTCGCCGAACCGAGACACCGGCCAGCGTTGCGATCTCCGGCTCGAAGCTCTCCGGCGCGTTCAGCACCAGGATCTCGGCCTGGCCCTTCAGGTTCAGCTTCTGGAAGACACCGGCCACCCGCCACCTCCGCTTGAGTCCCAGTCCTGCTCGCGCGTCGCCCGCCCGGTCACTCTCTTCGAAGGTCGACCCGACGGATCACCTGCCCCCCGGGCAGCAGGCGCGCCGTGCCGGACAGGTGCGCGCCCTCCGCGACCAGGCGCCACACGCTCTTCATTCGCGGCGAGCTGAACTCGACCTTCCAGCACCGCTCGGCCGGATCGAAGGCCAGGTCGAGCTCGCCCATCCGGTCGCGGGCGCCGTTCACGACCTTGTCGGCGATCCAGTGCACGTGCGCGGGGTCCGGGCCGGCCGAGAACTCGTAGACGACGGTCTCGTCCCGACAGGCGGGAGCGAGGACGCGGTCCGTGCACACCGACGTGCCGCGCCAGAGGCCGAGGATCGGCGCGGGGCCCGGCCGCGGAGGCTCGGCGCGCGCCAGGCGGACCGTCACGCAGAGGAGGGCGAGGACGCTCCGCGCCAGGAAACCCGGAAGCTCACCGTCTTTCGGTGTCATCTCTATTCGCCGCCGCGTCGAGGGACTGGAGGAGGATTGTAGCCTTGCGCCGGATGCCCGGCGGCAGGCGCCCCGGCTCCGCGACGATGGCCGCGAGCAGGGCTCGGGCCTTCGCCGGCCGACGGGCCCGCGCCTGCGCGACCGCCTCCCAGTAGCGCGGCTCGATCGACTCCGGCCACGCGGCAAAGGCCTTTCGCGCCTCCGCAACGGCCTCGTCGAGGCTTCCGCGGCCAGTCCTTTCGTGGTGGAGAACGATGGCGCGCGCCACCGCGAGGCGGGCCACGGGGTCCTTCGGCGCGCGGCGCAACTCGGCCCGCGCGAGCGCGATCCCTTCCCGCAGGGCCCGCTCGGACCGCCGCGTCCGGCGGCACTCCACACACCGCACGGGGACGGACGAGAAGTGGAACTTCAGGCGCTCGTACCAGTGCTTCTGCTCGGCGGCACGGAACACGAACGGCTCGCCGCACTGGACGCAGGTACGGTCCTCGTCGACGAAGAAGTACCTGGGCACGTGACAGGCGAAGCAGAACGACTGGCTGCGCACGTTCCCGCGCACGGCGCCCGGCGGCAGCGGGGGCGTGAAGTCCAGGTCGTAGGTCCAGTAGCGGTGGACCTTCCCGTCGGTGCCGGTCGCGCTCGCCGCGACGAGCGGGATGTCGCCGTAGAGGGGGTGGTGGCGCACCCGCTTCTCGGCCGAGGTCGGACGCGCCGCCCCCTCGCGGCGTGCCCGATCGGATCGCCGGTCCCGTGGATAGCGCCGCTCGACCATCGATCCATCGCTCCTGAGCTGTTCACGTCGACTTCGGTCGGAACCAGGCCCGGAGGGTCCCTCGCACCGTTCCGGTCGGCCCCCAGTTGCCGAGCATGACGAAGTACGGGCCGGCGACCGGGATCGCGGCCGAGGCGGCGAGTCGGCGGGCCGGTCCGCCCTGGGGAACGACGATCTCGTCCTCCGCGATCCCGGTGCACCTCGTCACGAACTCCACGCACTGCAGCGTTCCGCCAGGCGCGTCCTCGGTGTGAAGGGACAGGCGGAGGAGCGTGGACGACGTCTGGCCGACGACGACGACGTCGACCAGCTCGACCAGGACGTCGCCCGCCGACGGCACCGAGAACTCGAAGCCCACCTGCGGATCGGTGGGCGGCCAGTCGATCGGGACCGCCCTCACGAGACCGAATCCCGGCTCGGGCGGCGGAGTAGGCGTCGGCGCCGGAACCGGCGGGCTCGCCGTGGCCGGAGGCGGCACGGTCGGGCTGGCGCCGCCGCCGCAGGAGATCGACAGCACGAGGAGCGCGCCCATCCACCACGACCTCGTGCGCCTTTGCGCTCCGCTCATGCCACCTTCATGCACCGGCCGATCATCGCGCGACGCTCCTTCGCTGCCTACCGCCCGCACCGGGGAACCGCCCACAGGCCGGCGCCGCGGGAGGCCTCCGGGCGGGACGGCGGGCTGATGCCGCGCTGCAGCCGGGCGAGCGTCTCGGCGGCCTGGGCCGCGTCGACGAAGCTCGTGAGGAGCTCCCACTCGGTGCCGGGCACCGACGCGCGATCGTTCTCCGACACCGGGCCTTCGCGGACGACGTAGACGAAGCGCTCCGGCGCCGACTTCGACCGGACCCAGTAGAGGAAGAAGCGGGGCGTGGCGAGCATCTGCGCGACCGCTCGGGCCACGAGGCTCCCCATGTCGATCTTGAGGTGAGATTCCTGCTCGCTCGCGGAACCGACGGCGGCCGAAGGCGGCGCAGGAGCCGGCGCCGGTGGCGGCTGCTGCGCCGAAGCGGCGAGGGAGAGGGCCGCAAGGACGCACACGGCGCTCACAGCCGTCCTCGCGATCGGACGATGCGGTCGGTCACCCACGGGCCGAGGGCCACCGCGAGCAGAACGAGAGGCCAGAGGCGCCCGCGGGTGACGTCGTAGTCGGCGAGCATCTGACGCCAGCCGAGGCCCGCGACGGCGCCCATCGAGAACTCGAACGCCAGCGTGGCCGCCAGCCATCCGGCGCCGACCCGGAGGAGCTCGCGCGGCGTCGCCCCGGGAGTCGAGCGCACGAACAGGTGGCTCGCCAGCAGGACCAGGGCGACACCGCTCAGGCTCGCGACCTGCCGCGCCACGGCCTCCCCGAGCCGCGGCTGGAGCACGACGGCCCGCACCGCGCCGTTCGCGAACATCACGACGCACAGGATCAGCCACGCCACGGCCGCTCTCGTCGCGAGCGTCATCGCTTCGCCCTCGTGCGCCGTCCGCCCCCGGTCCTCCCTACTCGTCCGACGACGGGACGAGCCTCGCCTTCAGGTCGGGGTCCTTCATGTCCCGGTCGAGGGGGAACATCGGCCGCTCGATCCTCTTGTAGGGGAGCCGGGCGAGGTCCTGATCGACGCCGCCGGGCGTGAGGGCCATGAGCCAGTCGCCGCGCATGGCGAAGAGCTCCGGCTGCAGGTAGCCGATCTTGACGACGATGATCCGCGCCTGCCGCGGAGCGAGGCCGAGGTTCGTGAAGTCGGCCTCGTAGTGGTAGGGCTTCCTCTTCTTCGTGACGATGACGTGCAGGCTCCCGACCCGGACGACGACCTCCGTCTCGGCGTGGACGTCGCCGTGGCGGATCGCCTCCACGGTTCCCGAGAGCCGGACGGGCGGCGCGTAACGCGCGTCGACCGCCGCGCCGGCCAGCGCGTCCACGCGGCCGCCGACCCCGACCTTCTCGGCCTCGCGCACGACGTCCGGGCCCGGGATGGACGCGTAGATGAGGCTCGGGCCGTCCGCCGAGCGGAACTCGGGCCGCTTCAGCAGCTCCGTGAGCGTCCAGGTGACGTCGCCGGCGCCGCCCGCGGTCGGGTTGTCGCCCATGTCGCTAATCATGAACGGGCGCTTGTCGCTCGCCAGCGCCTTCGCGAGGGCGTCCTCGAGCGTCGTGGTCGGCGCGACGAAGGCGAACTGCGACCGCACGCTCCAGAACGCGCGGGCCAGCTCTTCGGCCGTGGACGTGACGGTCGCCTTGTCGTCGCCCGTCACCACCACCGCCGCGTGGTTCCTCGGCTCGTCCGCCCACGCGTAGCCGATCCAGATCGCCGCGTCCACGACGCCCGGGCGCTTCGACGCGGGGGCGACCTGCGCGTAGAGGCTCTTGCCCGGCTCGATGCGCGTGCTCGTCTGCTCGCCGGGCAGGAGGATCGGCACGGGGACCCACGCCTTGTACGCCGGCTTGCCCTTTCCGCTCTCGAGACGGTCGAGGAGATTCGTGAGCGCGCGCTCCTTCGACTCCATCGCGTCCTCGTGCGGCGCCATCCGGTAGCACGTGATGAGGTCCGACTGGCGGGCGAGGCGCGGCGAGACGTTGCCGTGGAGGTCCATCGAGGTCGAGACGACGGCCTTCTTCCCGACCACGGCGCGGACCCGCTCGATCATGTCGCCCTCGGCGTCCTCGAGGCCCTCGACGCTCATCGCGCCGTGGATGTCGAAGAAGACGCCGTCGTACGGAGCGCCGGCCTTCAGCATCTGCAGCATCTTCCCGACGAGCGACTCGTAGGACTGGCGCGTCACCATCCCGCCGGGGAGCGCGTGGCCCGTCAGCGTCGGGACCCAGGTCGCGCGCGCGCGGACCTTCGAGCCGGGAGCGAGGAACGGATAGGTCGCGAGGACGGCGTCCCCGGTCGTCGCGTGGAACTCCTCCTCGACCGTCCGCGCGGGCGAGAAGGTGCTCGACTCGATGGCGAGGCCGGCGATCGCGATCCGCGGGAGATTCCCGGGCGCGGCGAAGGCGGGCCCGGCCGCCGACCCGGCGAAGAGAAGACCGATGACGAATCCGTGAAGGACGTTCCTGGTCATGCGACGCTCCTGTGAAGCACCAAGGCTAGCACCGCGGCGGGCCCGCGACCGGACACCCCGGAGGAAGTATGCTGCCGCCACGGGCGCGCGCGCCGGCACGCGCCCCAGAGGAGCCCCATGCTCGACGACTCGCCACTCCTGGCCGCGCTGCTGCAGTACGTGAAGGAGCAGGACCGCGTCTGCCCGATGCCCGTGCGCTGGACCGAGCTCTGGGAGAGCCTGCCCGGACGGCAGCGTCGCGGCGCGGCCTGGGAGCCGCCCCCTCCCCTGATCGTCCGCGAGTGGTTCGCGACGCCGTCGTTCGCGAAGCAGGAGCGCCTCGCGGAGCACATCCGCTGGGCCGACGCGCACGGCGCGCTCGCCGAGGTCGACCGCTTCCTCCGCGGCCTCACCGAGAGCGAGTGGGCGCACGTCGGGGAGTTCCTGACGAGGCCGGAGTGACGCCGGCGCGGAGGCTCCGCGTGGCCGTCGCGTTTCTCGTCGCCCTCGCCCTGGCGACGAGCGGCCTCCACCGCCTGGCCCGGTCGAGGACGTTCCAGGTGTTCGGAACGCTCGTCCCCCGCGTCGAGACCTCCCGCCGCGACGTGGCTCTCACTTTCGACGACGGCCCGACGCCCGAAGCGATCGACGAGATCCTCAGGCTGCTCGCCGTGCGCGGTGTCCGCGCGACCTTCTTCGTGAACGGCGCGCCGCTGGCGGAAGCCCCCGGCCTCGGCGCGCGGCTCGTCGCGGCCGGCCACGAGCTCGGCAACCACACCTACTCGCACGCCCGAATGGTGTTGAAGCCGCCCTCGGCCATCCGCGACGAGGTCGAGCGCACCGACGCGCTCATCCGCGCCGCCGGCGAGCATGGCGAGATCTTCTTCCGGCCGCCCTACGGCTGGAAGCTCGTCGGGCTTCCGTGGTACCTCGCCCGCACGGGGCGGACCACCGTCACGTGGGACGTCGAGCCGGACTCGCCGCCGTGGGGCGGCGACGCCGCCCGCGTCGCCGACGCGTGCGTCCGCGGCGTGCGGCCCGGATCGATCGTGCTCCTGCACGTGTGGTGGCAGGCGCCGTCGCGCGCCGCGTTGCCGGTCATCATCGACCGCCTGAAGGCCGACGGCTACGCGTTCCTGACCGTGGGCGAGCTGCTCCGCTCGCGATCGTAGCGGCCCTCAGACCCGAAGCGCCTCGACGAGGGCCTGGAGCGCGGCGGGCTGGTGGCGCCGGCTCGGGTAGTAGAGGAAGAAGCCGTCGAAAGGCGGGCACCAGTCCTCGAGCACGCGGACGAGCCGGCCGCGGGCGATCGCCTCGGCGACGTCGTCCTCGAGCGAGAAGGCGAGGCCGACGCCGTCGAGCGCGGCGCGGATCGTGAACGCGGTGTCGCTCGCGATCACGGGGCCGTCGACCGCCACCGTGACCGGCCGGCCCCGCTTCTCGAACTCCCACCGGTAGACCGGGCCGTCCTGGCCCATCCGGTAGCGCACGCAGCGGTGCGCGGTGAGGTCCCGCGGGTTCCTCGGCTTCGGGTGCTTCGCGAAGTAGGACGGCGCCCCGACGATGGCCGCGCGCTGCCGGCCCGTCACGCGCACCGCGATCATGTCCTTCTGGAGGAACTCGCCGAGGTGGATGCCGGCGTCGTAGCGGCCGGCCACGAGGTCGCCGCCCAGGTCGTCGACGACCGCGACGTCGAGGACGACGTCGGGGTAGTCCCGCGTGAACTTCGCGAGCCTCGGGCTCAGCGTCATGGCGAGGGCGACGGGCGGGGCGATGAGCCGGACGACGCCCGACGGCTTGTCGCGCAGGCGGCCGAGGTCGGTGAGGGCGCCCGCGATGCCGTCGAGCGCGGGCCGCAGCTGCACGAGCAGCCGCTCGCCGGCCTCGGTCGGCGCGACGGTCCTCATCGTGCGGGCGAGGAGTCGCAGGCCGAGCCGCTCCTCGAGCGCCTGCATCGCGTGGCTCACCGCCGAGCGGCTGACGCCGAGGCGGAGGGCGGCCCTCGTGAAGCTGCGCTCCTCGGCCACGATCGCGAAGGTGGAGAGGGCGGCCAGCTCGTCGCCGGGAATTGGTGAGCTCATTTCACTAGATTACCCGACTATTCCGGCCGGCCCGGCCCGGCGCGGCCCCCGGCCCAGTGATGTCAGAATCGGCCGGATGCGGCGCCCGCTCTCACTGCTGCTCGCGCTCCTCGCGCTGCCCGGCGCCGCCCACGCGCTCGATCCCGCCCGGGCCCCACCCAGTACGCGAGCCGCGTCTGGCGGGCGCCCGAGGCGCTGCCCCACGACGACGTCACCGCCCTTCTCCAGACCCGCGACGGCTACCTGTGGGTGGGGACGGTGGAGGGCCTCGCGCGCTTCGACGGCGTGCGCTCCGTGGTCTTCGACCGCGCGACCACCGAGGCGTTCACGAACAACTGGGTGAAGGCGCTCCTCGAGGACCGCGAGGGACGGCTGTGGGTCGGGACGTTCGGCGGCGGCCTCGTCTGCCGCGAGGCCGGCCGCTTCGTCCGCTACGACGCGAGCCGCGGCCTGCCGCAGGACGTCGTGCTGTCGCTCCTCGAGGACCGCGAGGGGCGCGTGTGGGCCGGCACGAGCGAGGGCGTCCTGCGCCTGGGCCCGCGCGGGTTCGAGCGCGTCTCCGGCCTCGACGACGCACCGCGGGCGAGCGTGCGCGCGCTCCTGCAGGACGCCGCGGGCACGGTGTGGGTCGGCGCGGACGACGGGCTCTACCGCTGGTCGGGCGGCGTGCGCACGCGCCTCGGACGCGAGGACGGCCTCTCGGACGAGCGGATCATGGCGCTCGCCGAGGACCGCGGGGGGCTGTGGGTCGCCACCGAGCGCGGGGGCATCGCCCGCCTCGCGGGCGGCCGGGTCACGGCCATCACGCGGCGCGACGGGCTCGCCCACGACCGCATCTGGAGCCTGGCCGTCGACCGCGACCAGAACCTCTGGATCGGCAGCGACGGCGGCGGGCTGCAGCGGCTGACCGGCGGCCGCCTCGCCACCCTGTCGACGCGCAACGGGCTCGCGAACGACTACGTGTGGGCCCTGCGCGAGGACGACGAGGGCAACCTGTGGGTCGGGACGAACGGGGGCGGCCTGACCCAGCTGAAGGAGGGCCGCGTCGTGCCCCTGTCGACGCGGGAGGGGCTGCCGAGCGACTTCGTCTGGGCCGTGCGGCGGACGCGCGACGGCGTGCTGTGCGTCGGCACGGAGGACGCGGGGCTCGCCCGCCTCCTCCCCGACGGGCGGGTGAGCCGCGTGACGACGCGCGAGGGGCTGTCGACGAACCAGGCGAAGGCGCTCCTCGAGAGCCGCGACGGCACGCTGTGGATCGGCGGCGACGGCGGCCTCGACCGCTGGCGCGGCGGGCGGGCCGAGTCGGTCCTGCGCGTCGGCGGCCGCATCAACGGCCTCGCGGAGGGGCCGGACGGCACGCTGTGGATCGCGACGGACCGCGCCGGGCTCGTGGCCTACCGGCCCGGCGCGCGGGAGCCGGCTCGCGCCGTCGCCGCGCTCGCCGGCCGCGAGGTGACGTCGCTCCTCTTCGCGAGCGACGGCGCGCTCTGGACGGGGACCACGAGCGGGCTCGCCCGGATCGAGGGCGATCGTGTCCGCCTCTTCGGCCCCGCCGACGGGCTGCCGAGCACGTACGTGACGGCGCTCCTCGAGGAGCCGGCCGGCACCGTGTGGGTCGCCACCCGGGCCGGTCTCGCCCGGCTGCGCGACGGGCGGCTGGGCCGCGTGACGCAGCGCCAGGGGCTCTTCGACGACGGCCTCATGCTGCTGCTCTCGGGCGGCGACGGGACGTTCTGGATGGGCGGCAACCGCGGCCTCTTCCGCGTCTCGCGGGTCCAGCTCGACCAGGCGATCGACGGCGCGCGGCGCAGCCTCGACTCCCTCGTGCTCGGCCTCGACGACGGCCTGCGCAGCCTCGAGATCAACGGGTCGGCCGCTTCCGGCTGGCGCGACGCGGACGGGCGGCTGTGGTTCGCGACGCGCGGCGGGGTGGCGTCGGTCGACCCGGCGCGGCTCGCCCGGCCGTCGCAGCCGCCGCGGGTGCTGATGGAAGAGGTCTCGGCCGACGACCGCCCGCTCGGGCCCGACGCCGCTCCGCTCCCCGCCGGGACCCGACGCCTCGCGTTCCAGTTCACCGCCATCGGCCTGCGCTCGCCGTCGCGCCTGCGCTTCTCCTGGCGGCTCGAGGGCTTCGATCCCGCCTGGGTCGACGGCGGGAGCCGGCGCCGGGTCGAGTACACGAACCTTCCCCACGGCCGCTACCGATTCCGCGTGCGGGCCGGCGTCGAGGGCGGAGCGTGGAACCAGGAGGGCGCCTCGGCCGCGTTCGAGATCGCGCCCCGCTTCTACGAGACGACCCTCTTCCGCGCGGCGGCGGCGGCGTTCTTCGCCGTCGCCGGCCCGGCGTTCTACCTCGTGCGGGTGCGAAGGCTGCGGCGCCAGCAGGCCGCGCTCGAGACGCTCGTCTCGACGCGGACCGCGGAGCTCCAGGCCGCGAACGCGAAGCTCGCCCAGCTCTCGCGCGAGGACCCGCTCACGGGCGTGTGGAACCGGCGGCGGCTGGAGGAGGCCTTCGAGGCGGAGTGGCGGCGCGCGGTGCGCCACGACGGGGCGCTCGCGCTGCTCCTCGTCGACGTCGACCACTTCAAGGACTACAACGACCGCTTCGGCCACCAGGCGGGCGACGCCTGCCTCCAGGCGGTGGCCGGCGCGCTCGCGGCCGGCCACCGGCGCGCCGGCGAGCTCGTCGCCCGCTACGGTGGCGAGGAGTTCGCCGTCCTGCTGCCGTTCGGCACGAGAGGCGACGCCGTCGCGGCGGCCGAGGAGTCGCGGCGGCGCATCGAGGCCCTGGCCCTGCCCCACCCCGGGTCGAAGACCGCGCCGGTCGTCACCGTGAGCGTCGGCGTCGCGTGGGCCCCGGCGAGCCCCACGAGCACGCCGGCCGATCTGGTGGCCGCGGCCGACCGCGCCCTCTACCGCGCGAAAGAGATCGGCCGCAACCGCGTGGAGAGCGCCTGAGTCACCACCGCGCGGGCGGTGCGCCCCCGCGGTCGACCACGAGCTCGTAGGTGGCGGCGCCCCCGTCGGCCTTCACCACGATGGTGAAGATGTTCTTCCCCGGCTGCAGCGCCGCCTCGTACGAGCCGCCCTTCTCGACGGCCGCGCCGTTCACCTCGATCGCGGCCGACTCGCGCGCGAGGGCAACCGGCGTGATCGTCTCCCTCTGCGACGTCCGCCCCGACGACCGCCGAGTCGAAGAAGCGGTACGGCCGGAACGGGGATCGAGGCGCCCCGTCCGCAGGGACGGGCCGCGCAGGGGCGCCCTTCGTCACGCGGACGTTGTTGAGGTCGTGGACGAGAGTCGCCCGGCCGACCGTCGCGGAGAAGCCGAGGCTCGCCTGGCCCGCCGACCGTCCGCCGGTACGGCGCGCTCGAGGGCGTCCCGCCACCTGCCAGCCCCTTCGCGCACGCGAGCATCTGCCGGACGTACTCGACCGTCATCGGCGCGGCACTCGCCGGTGTGCCCGCCGAGCACGTGGAGCTCCCGCGCGCCGATGCGGTCCAGCGGTGGCGGACCGGGCCCGCGTACTCCTCGATCGACATCGGCGAGAAGCCGAGCCACGCGTCCCCGGTGCCGATCGCGTCGCCGGTGTAGAAGGTTCCCCTCGTGCTGGTAGACGACCGAGCCGAAGGTGTGGCCGGGTACGCCGATCACCTCGACGGCGCCGTCGCCCAGCGGGATCCGGTCCCCGTCGGCGACCCGCCGGATCTTCGCCGCGTCCGCCTTCGGCACGCGCTCGACCGCCGCCGCGTCCTCCGCGTGGACGTAGACCGTCCGCAGCTGCGAGGCGCCGACCGAAGCCGGAGCCCGAGATGTGGTCGAAGTGGTCGTGCGTGATCGCGACCTCGAGCGGCACGTCCGCGTTCGCGAGGACGTGGCTCCTCACGAACTCGAGGAGGCTGCCGCTGCCCATGCCCGTGTCGACGAGGAGCGCCTTGTCCTTCCGCTCGATCACGTAGACGGTGCCGAGGTAGTAGTCCCAGACCTGCTTCACTCCGCCGCCGATGTCGCGCACCGTGTAGAGGGCGCTCGGGGCCACCTCGCCCTTCCGCGTCCGCGCGAGGCTCTGCTCGAAGAGCCAGTTGTAGATCACCTCGTAGTGGTGGAACGCCGGCCGCCACGCCTCGTGCGGCGGCACGACCGCTCCCATCCCCCAGATCTGTGCGATGCCCGCGACGGACGTGTCGCCGGCCGCGACCATCGCGGCGATCGCGTTCTGCGTGCCGCGCAGGGGCGACACCGGGTCGTCGTACGAGTGCACGGGAAGGACCGGCGTGTGGCGCAGGCGCTCGAAGGCCGCCTTGTCGGCGAGGAAGGCGTCCGCGTTCCCCGCGATGGGCATCGCGGCGGCGAAGAGGCCGGGGTTGCGAAGCACCATCGTCCAGGCGCCCGTGCCGCCGGAGGAGAAGCCGACGACGTACAGGCGGTCCGGGTCGACGTCCGGGTGCTTCGCGACGAACTGCTTCAGGAGCGCGAGCGTGTCGGAGTAGACGGGCTCGCTCCCCCGCGGCGCCCTTCAGGGCCTGCGGCGCGAGGACGTACGTCGGGTTCTTCGCGAAAGGTGGTCCTTCTCGACCCAGATGGTCGCTCCCTCCGACGACGTGAGCTGGGCGAGGTTGTCGGCGCCCTCGGCCTCCTCGCGGAGGAAGAGGACGAGCGGGACCCGCGCGCCCCTGGCCGCCACCGGCGCGAAGTAGCGGTACGGCAGGTCAGGCGCTCGCGGAGCGATAGGCCGCGAGCTTGAAAAGCGGCGCCACGGCCGCGGCAGCGCGGGACGACCTTCGCCGCGGCCAGCGCGGAGACGCGGTCAGGACGACGGCCGCCGGAAGCTGGCCGACCGGGACGACGTTCTCCTGTCATCTCGGGTCCTCTCTCGCGCGTGCGCGCCGACGCGGCGAGTTCAGTGCGTCCACGGCCGGGAAGAAGTCGGCTCCGGCCCAGTCGGGGGACGCGCCCGTGAAGAGCGGCGCGCCGCGGCCGGCCAGCTCGCGGCCTCGTTCGGGTCGCCCGGGCCACTGTGGCGGGCCACGGCCAGGCCAGGGGAAGACGGGCCGGGCGCGCGCGGGCGCGCGCGTCGCCACGGCCTCGGGCGCGTGCCCTTCTCGACCCGCCACGACGGGCGTCAGCAGGTCGAGCTGGCTCGGCCGTCGCCCCCGCCGCAGTGGTAGACGCCAGGGAGGACGTAGAGGCGCTCGAACGTCTCCGTCCGCGCCTTCCCCATCGTCTTCTCCACCGCCTCGTGGTACGCGATCGTGTTGAGGGGCGAGATGTGCAGGTCGGACCAGCCGTGCCACAGGACGAGCTTCCCCGCGCGCGGCGAACGCCGAGAGGTCGGGATCGGTGGCGTCGAGCGGGTGGCGCGCCCGCAGGCGCTCGAACGTGGCGAGATCGAAGCGCACGTCCGCGAGGCCGAAGCCGTCCGGCGGGCTCGTCTCGAAGATCAGGTTGCGCAGCGCGTCGAACGCGTCCGCTCGCTGAAGATCAGCTCGCCCGCGTCCTCGGCACGAAGACGCCGGCCCACGACAACTCCGAGCCCGGCTGCGGGCCGCCGACCGTCAGGCGTCGCCCGGTCGCAGCGTCGCGCAGCCCGTCGGCAGCTTCCGCGCGGCCTGGAAGCGCTCGGCCGCCGTCGAACAGCTCGCGGGGTCCGCGGCGCTCGACGAGCAGGATCCGCGCCGGGTCGAAGCGGCACAGGCGCGGGTCGGCGATCAGGCCGTCGCGCTGGCCGTCGAGGTCGTCGCACGCCTTCACCACGGCGTCGTGCAGGAGCGCCAGCCGGGGCGCGAGAAGGACGGCCTTCCCGTCGGGACCGGTGTTCGAGCGGGCCATCCACGCGTGGTAGAGGCTGTTCTGCACCTGGAAGTTGAGGGCCGGAGCGCCGGCCACGATGCCGTCGAAGTCCGCCGGGTAGCGCTGCGCCTCGACGAGCGCCTCGCGGCCGCCGTCGGAGCAGCCCGAGAAGTAGGACCGCTCGGGGTCCGCGGCCGTAGAGCGCGCGCACGAGCTTCTTCGCGGCGACGGCGGTGAGGTGCACGCCGCGGTGGGCGAAGTCCTCGCGCTTCCTCTCGTCCTTCCCGAAGTCGCCGCCCATGCCCTGGTGGCCCATGTCGGTCGAGGCGATCGCGAAGCCGCCGGCGGCGAGCGGCCCGCACCCGTCGGCCGCGCCCACCCGGAGCGACGTCGTGCCGCACAGGCCGCCGCAGCCGACCTGCAGGTACCGACCGGTCCAGGTGGCGAGGGGGAGTTGCGCCTTGAAGCCGATCGACGGCGCGAGCGTGCCCTCGACGGCGCACACGGCGACGCCGCGGTCCTCCCCCTCGGCCGCGCGCGTCACCCGGCTGCCGGGGCCGCCGACGTCCGTCAGATCCACCGTCAGGAGGTCCGCGCACGCGCGCGTCTCGCTGCGGGCGGCGCTCGCGGCGCCGGCAGCCAGGCACAGGACCAGCGCGACGACGGCTCGTCCGGGGTGTCTCATGTGGATCCTCCAGGGGGAAGCCGGATCGTGAAGGTGGAGCCGCGGCCCGGCTCGCTCTCGACCGACAGCCGCGCTGCGTGCTGCTCGGCGATCTGCCACGCGATCGCGAGGCCGAGTCCGGTGCCGCCGGCCTCGCGCGAGCGGACCTTGTCGGCCCGCCAGAACCGCTCGAAGACGTGCGGCAGGTCCTCGGCCGCGATCCCGTGGCCCGTGTCCGCGACGGCGAGCGTGACGCCGTCCGGTGCGGCGTCGCCCGCGATCGTCACCTGCCCGCCGGACGGGGTGTACTTGAGCGCGTTGTCGACGAGGACGAGGAGCAGCCGGCGCAGGCGGCCCTCGTCGCCCCTCACCCGCAGCGTGTCGGCGCCGAGCCGGAGAGAGACGCCGATCCCCTTCGCCACGGCCATCGCCTCGGCCTGCTCCGCGACCCCGCGGAGCAGGGGGACGGCGTCGAGCGTGACGAGGGCCGCCTCCCCGCGGCCGGCGTCGCCGCGGGCGAGGAGCAGCAGGTCGTCGACGAGGGCCGTCGTGCGCCGTGACTCGCGCAGGATCTTGCCGAGCGCGTCCACGAGCTCCTCCCGGCCGCGCTCCCGGCGCAGCGCGTGCTCGGCCGCCGTGTGGATGAGGGTCATCGGCGCGCGCAGCTCGTGGGAGGCGTCGGCGGTGAACTGCCGCGTGCGGGCGAACGAGCGCTCGATGCGGCCCAGCATGTCGTTGAGCGTCTCGGAGAGCTGCTGGATCTCGTCCCGCGAGTCGGGCACGGCGAGGCGCGCGGAGAGGTTCGCCTCGCCGATCGCGCGGGCCTCCGCCGCGATGCGGGCCACGGGGGCGAGGGCGCGCCGGCCCAGCCACAGGCCGCAGGCGGTCGCGAGAGCGAGGACGAGCGGCGTCGAGAGGGCGAGGACGGCGGTGAACGCGGCGAGGACGCCGCCGAACTTCCGCTGCGGGTCGGCGACGCCGAGGACGAGCGAGTGCGTTCCGATCCGCGCCCGCTGCCACGCGAGGCGCAGCGGGAACTCCGGCGGGCCGGCCGACTCGTAGCGGATCTCGAATCCGAGGTCGGACGGCGGCCGGGAGGCGACGCGGTGGCGGGCGAGCCCTCTCGACTGCGCGACGAGCGAGCCGTCGTCCCGGTAGACCTGGTAGAGCTCGCCGAGGGGCGACGCCTCGGCGAGGCGGGCGGCGATCGCCTCGTCCCCTCCCGGCTCCGCCTGCTCGAGGAACTCGCGCAGGCCGATGAGGCGGTAGCGCAGCCCCTGGTCGAGGGCGTGGTCGAGAGCGGTGCGGATCGAGAGCCAGTAGCCGGCTCCGGCGAGGGCGCAGATACCGGCGACGGTCGCGAAGTACCACGCGGCGAGACGGAAGCGGAGGGAGCCGAAGTTCACTCCGGGCTCCGCAGGCCGTAGCCGACCCCGCGCTCGGTGTGGATGAGCCGCGGGAGACCCTCGGGGTCGACCTTCGCCCGCAGCAGGCGGATGAAGGCCTCGAGGTTGTTGTACGTGACCTCGCGATCGGCCCAGACCTCGTCGATGAGGCGGTCGCGCGGCACGACGCGCCCGCTCGCGCGCACGAGGCACTCGAGGATGGAGAACTCGGTGCGGGTCAGGGCGACCGGCCGCGGCCCGCGCCGCGCCTCGCGCGTGCCGAGGTCGAGCACGAGGTCCGCGTAGCGCAAGCGCTCCGCGCCCGCCGCCGGCCGCGTGCGGGCGCGGATGCGGGCGAGGAGGACGTCGAACGCGAACGGCTTGGTGAGGTAGTCGTCGGCGCCCGCGTCGAGGCCGCGGACGATCTCCTCGGGTGCGTCGCGCGCGGTGAGGAGAAGGATCGGCGTCCGGACGTGGGCCCGCCGCAGCCGCCGCGTGACCTCGAGCCCGTCCATCACGGGGAGCATCACGTCGAGGACCACGATGTCGAACGCGGAGAGCTCGGCCGCCCGCAGCCCGGCCCCGCCGTCGTGGCAGACCGTGACGGCGTGGCCTTCCTCCTCCAGGTCGCGGCGGACGTACTCCGCGACGTCCCGGTCGTCCTCCACCAGCAGGATCCGCATCGACGCTCCGCCTGCCGACGATCTTCCGCGTCCCTGAAGATCCGCTGAAAGGGGCGGGCGTCGGCCTTCAGGCAGCCTTCAGGCGGCTCTGCGATCATCTCACCATGGCAAGGAAGATCGTGTTCTGGACGCACCTCGTGATCGGCGTCGCCGCGGGCGTCGCCATCCTCGTGATGTCGGTCACGGGCGTCCTGCTGGCCTTCGAGCGCCAGGTCCTCCAGTTCGTGGACCGCGACCTGCGGACCGTGGCGGTGCCCGCCGACACGGCGACGCGGCCGCTCGCCGAGATGCTCTCGACGGTAGCGGCGAGCCGGGGGGCGCAGCCCACCGCCATCGTCGTCCGGCCGGGGGCAGCCAGCGCCGTGGAGCTCGCGCTCGGCCGCGAGGGCAGCGTGTTCGTCGACCCGTACACCGGCGCCATCCTCGGCGAGGGCTCGAAGAAGGCGCGCGGGATCTTCGGCGCGGTGGAGCGGGTCCACCGGACGCTCGGCGAGCCCCTCCGCTCGCGCGGCCCGCTGCGGGCCTTCGGGGCCGCGTCGAACCTCGTCTTCCTGCTGCTGGCCTTGAGCGGCCCCTACCTGTGGCTGCCCCGCCGGTGGTCCTGGGCCGCCGTCCGGTCCGGCTCGATCTTCCGACTCTCGCTCCGCGGCCGGGCTCGCGACTTCAACTGGCACAACTCAGTCGGCCTGTGGTGCGCGCTCCCGCTCGTCCTCATCACCGCGACCGGGGTCGTGATGTCGTACCCGTGGGCGAACGCGCTCCTCTTCCGGCTCGCCGGGAGCCCGGTCCCGTCGCGGCCCGGCGGTCCCGGCGGCCCGGGCGGTCCCGCTCGCCCCGAGGGAGGGGCGCGGCCCGACGCCGGGGGACGCACGTCGGCGGCCCCGACCCTGGCGGCCGACCTCGACCGCGCCGCGGCGGTGGCCGGGGCGAGCCGCACGGACTGGCGCACGATGACGTTGCGCATCCCCGCGCCGACGGACACGAAGGTCTCGGTGAGCCTCGACGCCGGCACCGGCGGCCAGGCGGAGAAGAGGACGGAGGTCGTCGTCGACACCCAGTCCGGGCAGATCGTGAAGACCACGGGCTTCGCCGACGGCAGCCTCGGCCAGCGGCTGCGCGTCCTCGCCCGCTTCACCCACACGGGCGAGTCGCTCGGCCTGCCCGGCCAGGCGATCGCGGCCCTCGCCTCGGCCGGCGGCGCGCTGCTCGTCTGGACCGGCCTCTCCCTGGCCTGGCGCCGCCTCCGCGCCTGGCGCAGCCGACGACCGCTGGAGGACGCCGCGGCCGCGTGAGGACGGTGCCTCAGGGCCGCTCGAAGCGTCTCTCGTAGGCTCGGCCGTACATCTCGTACCAGCCTCGCAGCTGCGGCAGGGTCGAAACCGACAGCAGGACACTCGAGCCGGGCGCCTTTTCGGCCAGAAGCATGGCTCTCACCCGCCGAGAGACGATGTCTGGCTCCCAGCCATGTGTCGCCGATGAGTAGCGCATCACGAGATCCAGACCATGACGTCCGCGGCAGCGGACGATCGCCTCCACGGCCGCGAGTTGCAGGCTCTGGTCAGGCGGGTCCGTGCGGAGGTCGTCCGCCTGGATCAGCCCGCAGCGGCCGTCGAGCATGGCGGAAGCGACTCGGAGCGCCCGGGGACCCGCCTTGGTCGAGGACGCGGAGAAGGTCGATGTCGCCAGCGAGGAGCGCATGTAGCCGAGCGCCAGGGCCGCGGCGTCCGAATCGTTCGCTCGCTGCAGCGCCCGCAGGAGACCGTCCTCGGCCCACGCCGCCTGGCGCCGGCCCGCCACCAGCATCGCCCGGCGACGGACGATGCCACTCGAGTCTCGCAGGCCCGCTTCCAGCCGTGACCGGCGCTCCTCGGGAGTCAGGCGCTCCCACCACTCCTCGAGGAAGGCCACGCCCTGATCGCGCTGGCCGGGGGCCTCGGAATCCTGGAGGACGTCCAGGAACGCGGCGCGGGTTGACGTCTCGCGTCCGAGCGAGCGCCCGACCGGCGACTGCCAGCTGCTCCAGAACCGGGCGGCGCCACGTCGGAGCTGAATATCGTCGCTGAGTAGCCCCTCTTCGCACGCCGCCTGCAGCAGCCGCCGCGAATAGCGATCGAGGAGAGCCTCGGCGATCTGCTCCTGCCACCCAAGTCCGCTCCACGATCCGTCTTCCGCGCCGAAGATCCTGAGCAGGACCCGGATTCGATCCTTGGCCAGGGGGTACTCGGCGGCTAGAGCCCGAGGGAACTCGCGGTAATGGTAGTCGCCGGGCCCCTGAGCTCCTCGCTGGCCCTCGCGCTCGAACACGGCCTGCAACGCTGGGCTCAAGCCTTGGACGGCGCGGCCGGTCTTCTCTCGATCGCCCTCGTCACGCGACCGCTCCTGCGCCAGCTGGTCGCGCGGCCCCGTCACTCCATGCCGGGCAAGCCAGTCGATGAGCGCCACCGAACGGCCGGGAGGCAGCGCTCCGTCGCCCGGCCAGCCCGACCATCGCAGAGACGACCCGCAGACGAGGCTCACTTCGGCGAGCCGGGCGTCACCGGCGAAGAACTCGAGGCTCGCTCCTCCGAGGCAACCACAGACTCCACCACTCGCATCCTCGTCGACCTCCATCAGCGCGACGGCCTCGGCGATCTCGCGCTCGCCGAGCAACTCCTCGGTTGATGGAGCACCGGGAAGGCCGCAGGTGTCTCCCGGCCCGATTCGGACGCGCGTGACACCGGTGAGCACTTCCTTCAGGGAAGCGTTCCAGCGGTGTCGAACTCGCACTGAGGGATGAGCCTCGCGAAAGGCGCGAACTGGTGCATCGCCCAGCGACGTGGCGATGACATCCACCGAGCGCAGGGCGGGCAGCTCGCCGAGGGGCAGGCGCTCGACCAGAGATCTCTCAGCGTGGATCTCCTCGAGTTCCCGCAGAGCACCGAGCGGCGTGAGGTCTCGTACGCTCGTGTGGCCGATGTCGAGGATGCGCAGACGCTCGAGAGACCGGGCAAATCCCACGTCTTCGAGATGCCGCACGAAGCGGATCTGCAGTGTGTCGATCTTGAGCAGTCGGCTCAGCGCCTCCCAATGAGAGAAGGGCTCCGTGCCGTACAGGCGAAGGTACCGAAGGTTCCGGAGGCCGGCCAGGAGCCGCAGATCGAAGGCCTTCTCGGGGAACACATCGAGATAGACGAGGCTATCCAGACGGGTGAGCGCCTTCCAGTCGACCAACCGATTGCCTTCGAGGTGAGCCAGGCCCGACGGCAGGTCCGGCAAGTCGGAGTGCCCGGCCGCGCTGGTCTCGCCAATGCTGAGGAAGACGCGAGCCGCGTCCAGCCAAGCCGCCGCACGGGTGCAGCTCGGAGTCCAGACCTCCGCGCGCAGACCCCAGAGTCCGTGGACCTCGTCGGCCGACAGGCCCGCAAGGCCATCGATGAAGTCGCGGTCTTTGCCGTACACGTGCGCGACTCGGATTCCGACCCATCGGCTCGATCCATCGCTCGCTTCGAGGCGCAGGCCCTCCGGTCTCTTGGCCAGGCGGCACTCCCGCTCCTCGCCGAGAGTCAGCCAGAGCCCATCGAGCAACACGGCATCGCCCGGCTGCAGGTGGCCCGGCCGGCCCAGGATGTGAAGGACCGCGTCGGGCTCCTTCGACTTGCCGTCCAGAAAGAACGTGTAGGGCCTCTCGGCGCGACCGCCTTGTGGAGACGGGAAGGCGCCGACCGCGATCAGCTGGGCGGCCAGGGTCACGAGAAGCGTCCGCGAGATGATCACGCACCCTCCCATGCACGGGTCTGTCGTCGCCCCATAGGACACCGTCGGCAGAGCCAGGGATCCCTCGCGAGTGGCATCGGCCAGAAAGCCCCACGGAGAACTCCAGCCACACCTTGGGGAGTCAAGCTCTAGGAGCGCTCGCCGTCGGCGACGACGATGGTTCGCGCCGCCAGATCCCCGAGCCGCTGCCAGTTCTCCGTCAGCGCGACGAGCAGCGCCCCGACGAGGAAGTTGAAGAACCCGTCCACGATCGTCAGCAGGTTCCGCAGGAAGGCACGGCCGAACCCGCACGGCTTCAGGTCGGTGCCCACGACGCGGATCCGCAGCAGCCGCTTGCCGGGCGTCCGGCCCGTGCGCCCCTCGAAATAGCTGTAGGCGACGAGAACGAGGAGCGCACCGAGAAGGCCGGCGACGAGCAGCGAGAGGACGACCAGCGGCACGAAGAACGGCCCTCGCCCGGCCAGGCTCTCGGGGTGCGACAGGAGCCGGAACATCAAGGCGATGGGCAGCGCGAAGACCGCCACCATGGGCACGAGATCGACGATCTGGGCGAGCGCCCGCTGCCACAACGTCGCGAAGCGTGCCGTGGAGCCGGACACGGTGTAGTCCGGCACGCGGTGACGGCGCATCTGGACCGTCAGCACCAGCGCGAGGACGAGGGAGAGAAGCATCGGCGCGAGATGGGGCAGCATCATGAGCGCCATCATCCTCGCCGGAACCGGGAACCAGCCGCCTCGCTCCGCGACCCGGGCCAGCCGGCCGTCGCGGGCCTCCCACAGGACCGGGCTCCCCGGCATCTCCTCGGTCACGAAGAGGAGCCTCCCGTTCACCGACATCGGCCGCGACCGGGCCCACGGGGCGTCGCCCGCGAGCGTCAACCGCTCCGTCCGCGGTGCGTCGTCCGCCAGAGTGACGACATCGGTCGTCTCCCGCGCGCCCGACCCGCGCCCGGGCAGGACCACCGTCGCGCGCCCGCGATGAAGCAGGGCCGACCAGCCGCTGCACCCGCAGGGTCGGCCACCCAGCGGCCGCCAGCTCGGCTCGGCGAGCGCCCGGTAGTAGAGCGAGCAGGCGCGCTCCTCCCCGTCTTCGCCGCAGAACTCGGCCACGAGAACGAGGCCCTCGCTCGTGTCCACTCCCTGGACCTCGCCGAGGTCCCCGCCGTCGTCCGGGGCCCCGGGGACGAACGGCATAGAGTCCCACCGGGCCGCCGCGCCTTCAACCACCAGGGTCACGAGTGCCGGCCGCTTGCCCGACACGATCGCGGCCGGCCGGTCACGGTAGGCGAAGATCCGGGACGCACGATCGGGACGCGCGGCCGGGCCGATCGAGTGAAGCCCTCCCGTGTCGTAGTAGCCGACGCGCTCCGTGCCGACGATCCACAGTCGATCGCCGATCGGCAGGAGGCGCGGCCTCCGCTCGCCCATCGGGGCCAGCTCGGCCGACCCCACCGGCTCGAGGTCGTCGACACGCACCTGCCGCAGCCGGTCGTTCGCGCGGGAGGAGGCAGGCCCGCTCCAGCTCAGCGTCTCGATCTGCTCGAGGTACCAGATGGAGCCGTTCCAGGCGACCGCCTCGTCGACGTCGCCCCACGGGATCGCGACGAAGAGCGGCAGGACGATCGCGATCATGAGAACGAACGGCAGCACGAACTGGAGCAAGAAGAAGCCGGCGCCGAGGAGGCCGGCCAGTAGCGTGAACCGCCGCTTCGACTCCTCGGACAGGTAGCCCGCGGAGGAGTCGGTCCCGGGACCGCTCGTCGCCATGATCGTGTCCTCCATAGGAGCCGGAGCGAGCCGGTCACTCGGATTCTAGGGACGGGGCGCCGCCGGGGGACACTGTCTATACGATCTATCCCCAAGCCACCTCGGAGGCGGCGACGCGGGGCTGTTCAGGAGCGGTCCCAGCTCATTCGTCCCGGACGAGTCTCTTCCCGAGGCTGACGACGTCGTCCACGACGTAGCCGAGCGCCTCGTAGAAGGCGATGACGTCGGGGTTCGTGCGCCGCACCTGCAGGTTCAGCTTGGGGCAGCCGCGGGCCGCGAGCTCGCGCTCGATCGTCTCCATCATCCGGCGGCCGAGGCCCTGGCCGCGCCGCTCGGGATCGACGGCCAGGTAGTTCACCCAGCCGCGGTGACCGTCGTAGCCGGCCATCGCGGCGGCCACGATCCGACCGTCCTCTTCGCCGACGAGGAAGAGCTCACGCTGGGTGGTGAGCTTGCGGGCGATGTCCCTCTTCGGGTCGTTCCACGGCCGCAGGAGGCCGCAGCGCCGCCACAGGTCGACGACCGCGGCCTCGTCGGCCTCGACGAACGGGCGGATCGTCACTCCACCGCCTCGCGATCGCCGTGGCTGTACTCGGCCGACGTCAGAGACGTCCGGCGCAGACCGGCCGGCGTGCCGCCCGTCGAGTCTCCTTCCCCCATCGCGTCACTGTAAGGCGCGCACGACGGGCGTTCAACGCCGCGTCGGCGGACGCAAAGAGTTGACAAGAGATGTCCGCGGAGCGCGGATCGCGTTGACGCGTCAGGAGCGGGGATGGAACAGTGACGCTCGTGAATTCTCTTCGCCTCGCGTCCTTCCTCTGCGCCACGGCGTCGCTCGCGGCCTTCGTCGCCTGCGGCGGAGCGCCGTCGGCGCCTTCGGTCACTCCGACGCCCGTCGCCACGCCGACCCCCGCGCCCACGCCCACGCCCGACCCGAACGTCCCGCCGGCCGAGCTCGGCTGCGGCGAGCCCTACCCGCCGCCCGTCACGCGCCTGCGGGTCGCGATCCACCAGAAGGACGTGGGCTTCTGGCAGCTCGACTCGACGCCGCTCGTCGGGCCCGACGTCGACTACTGCTGGACGATCGGCTTCACCGACGGCCGCAGCATCTGCCCGGTGCGCGTCGAGGGCGCTCCCGACCGCGAGGCGTGCGAGCTGTGGCGCACCGGCAAGGCGACGGACACGGGCCGGTACGGGCCGACGTGGACGTTCGTCGCGAAGGACGGCACCGAGAGCTCGTGCTCGACCGCCGACGACGCCCCGTGCCGGCACTACGACGTGGAGGGCCACCACTTCCAGCTGAAGGCGATCCGGGGAGGCCTCTACCGCGCCTGCACCGAGGCGGGCGCGTGCGGCGAGGTCGACGTGGACCGGAACCTGTAGCCGCGCCGCGGCGGAAGGCCTAGAACGCCGCCTGCAGCGCGAAGAAGCAGGCGGCGGCGACGGCCGCGGCGAACGGGATCGTCAGGACCCAGGCCCAGACGATGCTGCCGGCGACGCCCCACCGCACGGCCGACAGCCGCTTCGTCGCCCCGACCCCCACGATCGCGCCGGTGATCGTGTGGGTGGTCGAGACGGGGATGCCCCACAGCGTCGCCCCGACGAGCGTGAGCGCGCCGGAGGTCTCGGCGCAGAAGCCTCCGAAGGGCTGCAGCTTCGTGATCTTCGAGCCCATCGTCTTCACGATGCGCCAGCCGCCGAACATCGTCCCGAACGCGATCGCCGCGTGGCTCAGCAGGACGACCCAGAGCGGCACCTCGAACTTCTCGAGCCTTCCCGCGGCCACGAGCAGCCCGGTGATGATGCCCATCGTCTTCTGCGCGTCGTTGCCCCCGTGGCCGAGGCTGTAGAGGCCGGCCGAGACGAGCTGAAGCTTCCGGAAGAGCTTGTCCAGCTTGAACGGGCTCCAGCGGCGGAAGGTCCACGTCGCGCCGATCATCAGCGCGAGGCCCAGCAGCATGCCGATCATCGGGGCGAGGACGATGAACGCGAGAGTCTTCACCCAGCCGGAGACGAGGATGGCACCCCAGCCGGCCTTCGCCACCGCGGCGCCGGCGTAGCCGCCGATGAGCGCGTGCGAGGAGGAGACCGGGATCCCGTAGTACCAGGTGATGAGGTTCCACGCGATCGCTCCCAGGAGACCGGCGGCGATCACCTCGTTCGTCACGATCGACAGGTCGATCATCCCCTTGCCGAGGGTCTTCGCGACGTGGGTTCCGAGGACGAAGGCGGCGACGAAGTTGAAGAAGGCGGCCCAGAGCACCGCCTTCTGGGGGGCGAGGACGCGCGTCGAGACGACGGTCGCGATCGAGTTCGCCGCGTCGTGGAAGCCGTTCAGGAAGTCGAACACGAGCGCCAGCAGGATGATCAGGACGAGGACCCAGGTCTCGGTCGTCATGGCGGTGCCTCTGCTCTTGGCGTTGCCCGCGGCCTCGGGCAGCAGGAGGACTGTGAGGCGTCCGTGTGACATTCCCGTGACGACGGCATGAGGCGGATGATCCATCGCGCCTCAGCGAGGCGCGGGGCGGGGCGCTCGCCGACCTCGTCCTCGCGAAGGAGAAGGAGGCCTCAGCGGCCGCGGGCCAGTAGCGCGGCGAGGGCCCTCTCCATCTCCTCCACGTCGAAGCCGAAAGGGCCCAGCCCGCCGCAGTAGGCCAGCCGCCCCCCCTTCTCGACGACGTAAAGCCTCTCCGGCCACGCCGCGTACGCCGTCTCGGCCCTGTTCTCCATGCCGTCGAGGGCGAGGGGCAGGTCGTAGTGGAGCCGATCGACGAGGATCTGCGCCGCGGCCCTTCGCTCGTCGAACGACCTCGGCTGATCGAGGACGATCTTCTCCTCCCGGTTCGACTGCATCTGCCACTCGTCGTCCGGGTGCGCCTCGGACACGTAGACCGTCAGGAACTCCGCCCGGCCCTCGTACCTCTTCCGGATCTCTCGAAGATCGCCGATCTTCTTGCGGAAGGGCGGTCAGGTGCAGCTCCCGAAGACGAGCACCGCGGGCCTCTCCGCCCAGACCGACGCGAGCCGCAGCGGCGTGCCGTCGTAGCGCGTGAGATCGACGTCGGGAGCGGGATCGCCCACGCGAAGGCGGCCGCGCACGCGCCGGTCCCACTTGTTGTAGCGCAGGTAGCCGAGCTTCACGGCCTTCTTCCAGCCGAGGAACGACACGACGAGCGCGGCGACGACGACGGCCGCTGCGATCAAGAGCTCCCTCCTCTACACCACCCGGGGGACCGGCGGCCGCCGCCATCGGGCGACCACCGCCGCCGGGGCGAGATCATGACCCAGTCCGCGGGCGCCGGCGCAGGAGCGTCTCGGACAGGCGCGGCCCGCGGCCGGGCTCGCTCCACGGGCAGACCTCGATGCAGATCGCGCAGCCGAAGGTCTTCACGAAGTACGGCACGCACCGGTCGAAGTCGACGTACCACTTCCGCGCGCCCCGCACGAGCTGCTTCTCGTCGAAGATGGCCCGCGGCGGGCAGTCGTCCACGCACCGGCGACACACGGCGCACAGGTCCTCGACGCCGAGGTCCACCGGCGCATCGGGCGCGAGGGGCAGGTCGGTGAGGACGGCCACCAGGCGGAAGTTGGAGCCGTGCTCGCGGCCGATCATCGACCCGTGCTTGCCGAGCTGGCCGAGGCCGGCGCGCCGCGCGAGCGGGATGAGCAGGATGTCGGTGCTGTTGGGGTTGCCGTAGGCGCGGGCCGGCCAGCCCATCGCGCGGATGCGCTCGGCGAGGCGGACGGCCATCCGGCCGGCGGTGCGGTAGGTGCGCATCACCTCGGCCGCCGCGCGCGGCTGCGGCGCGAAGCGCATCTCCTCGCGGTCCATCGGGACCGCCATGCAGATCGCCCGCGCGAGCTTCGGGTCGCGGCCCTCGTAGAGGTCCTCTTCGGTGATCTCCGCGACGCCCGCCGCGCTCGCCCCGAGCGAGCGGGCGAGGGCCTTCACCTCCTCCCGCATCGCGACCGGGTCGTCGACCGCGCGGCGCACCGGGTGCACGGGGCCGTCGGAGCGCCGCAGCTGCCAGGTGTTCGCGAGCACGTGGCGCAGCACGGGCCACGGGTTGATCATGCTGAAGAAGTCGTCGAGCGCCTTCCAGGCGAGCGGCGGGCCGCCGCTCGCGTGGAACACCGGGCGCGCGCGGCGGGCGACGTTCTCGCCGAGCCCGTTGATCGCGTTGCCCGACACGGGCGGCCGCCGGTAGGCGAACGCGTAGGTCGGCGGCGGCGGGTCGTGCGGTCTCATCGGCGCCCGAGCGCCTCCTCGCGGTGCCCGCCCGGCCCGAGCTCGTCGACGAAGAGCGTCTCGCCGCGCTCCTCGCAGCGCCGGTAGGCGCGGCGGAGGCGCGCCCCGGCCGTCGCGTACCCGAACACCATCGCAGCCATGCGGAGCGCGAGCGAGAGGTCGCGCCGCCAGGACGACACGGGAGACCTCGCGTCGATCGTCCTCATGCGCCTGCCGCCTCTCGACGGAGCGCGCCCTGGCGCCGCAGCCAGGCGTGGACCGGCACGCCGCACGCGACGACCGCCGCGCCGAGGAGCGCCTGGACCGGCCGCCCGGCGAGGAGGAGCGCCAGCAGCACGACGCACAGCCCCACGAAGAACGCCGGCACGAACCGGCGGAACGGCGTCTCGAAGCCGCCGTCCGTCGGCGGTCCGAGGCGGTAGAGGGTGGCGACGCTCGCGGCGATGAAGGCCACGGTCACGAAGACGAAGAAGGCCACGATGTCGGAGAAGCTCCCGAGGAGCACCATCGCCGTCGCGAGCACGGACTGGACCGCGATCGCGAGCACGGGCGTGCCGAGCGAGGGGTGGTTCATGGCGAAGCGCCGCGGGAAGAGGCCGTCCCTCGCGAGCGCGACGTAGGTGCGCGGCGTCAGCAGCATGACCGCGGCGAGGCTGCCGATGACCGAGACGCAGACGGCGAGGGCCAGCACCGTGCCCCCCGCGTGGCCGAACAGCCGCTCGCCCACGCGGGCCGCGACGGCGGTGGCCGACCCCGAGGTCGACGCCGGCACGAGGGCCATCACCACCGCGCTCGTCAGGATGTAGACCGCCGTCACCAGCAGGATGCCCAGGACGAAGGCTCGCGGCAGCGTGCGGCGCGGGTCCCGCACCTCGCCGGCCATGCGCGCCGCCTCCCACCAGCCGCCGAACGAGAAGAACGCGGCGACGAAGCCGCCGGCGAGCGCCGGCAGCAGAGGCGGGGCGCCGTGATAGCGCACGGCGGACGTGAGGGCGCCGCGGCCGGCGGCGTCCGCCGCGGCGAAGCCCCAGCCGACGATCACCGCGAGCACGGCGAGCTTGACGGCCGTGACCACGACCAGCGTGCCCGCCGCGAGGCGGGTGCCGAGGGCGGTGAGGGCGGCGAGGAGAAGGATGGACGCAACGGCCACCGCCTTCGCGCCGCCGGGGAGCCCCGGACGCAGGTAGAGCACGTAGTCGGCGAGCCCGGCGGCGAGGGCGGCCGTGATGCCGGGATCCATGACGAGCAGGCACTTCCAGCCGTAGAGGAACGCCGCGCGCTCGCCCCAGCCCTCGCGCAGGTAGACGTAGGCGCCCCCTGCCTCGGGAAAACGAGAGGCGAGCTCCGCGTAGCAGAGGGCGCCCGCCAGCGCCATGGCGCCGGCGAGCGCCCACATCCCGTGCACGAGCGCGGCCGCACCGAGCCCCTGGGCCATCTCGGCCGGCGTCAGGAAGATGCCGATGCCGATGACCTGCCCCACGATGAGGCAGGTCGCCGGCACCAGGCCCAGGAGCCGGGTCGGCTCGGTCGTCAATACCGCAGCCTGACGCCGAGCTGGAACGCCCGCGGGCCGCCGCTGCCGAAGACGCCGCCGGCCGTCGTCACCGCCTGGCCGAAGCTCGACGACGTCAGGTAGCCCGGGCTCGCCGGGTCCTGCGAGTCGCGCGCGAGCACGTTCGCGTAGCCGGCGTAGTTGCGGGTCGAGACGCCCAGCACGTTCGTCACGTTGAGGACGTTGAAGCACTCGGCGATCGCCTCGAGCGAGCGGCGGCCGCCGAGCGAGAACACGCGGGAGAGGCGCAGGTCGAGCGAGCGGAAGCTGTCGGAGAAGCGCGCGTCGTCGCGCACGAGCGGGAGGAGGACGCCGCCGGCACCGCCCGCCGCGTTCAGCCCGCGCAGGTACGTGTTGAGCTCCGCCCCGGTGTGGAACTCGCGCCCGCCGGCGTTGCGCGAGAGCGTCGGCACGCGCGTGCTCGCGTCGGGCATCAGGATGTCCATCGGCACCCCGCTCGACAGCGTGAGGAGCGGCGAGAGGTGGAGGCCGGCGGGAAGCTCGAACGTGCCGGACAGCGTGAAGCGGTGGCGCCGGTCGATCGGGCTCGGGCCCTTCTCGCGCTCGAGGTCGTTCGGGTCGAGGGGGCCGTTCGAGAACGGGATCTGGTCGTCGTTCGCGTAGTTCTCCGCCTTCGACAGCGCGTACGACGCGAGGAAGCGGTGGCGGCCGGTGCGCTTCTCGAGCGTGAGGAAGAGCCCCTTGTACCAGGTGCCGACGCTCGACTCGAGGTTCACGACGCGGTCCGGCCCGCCCACGACCGGGTTGTACACCTCGCCCACCGTCCGGCCGATCAGGAAGCGGGTGCCGCGGTTGTAGACGCCGTCCACCCGCGCGAAGAGGCCGCCGTGGATCCGCGCTTCCGCCCCGAGGTTCCACTGCTGCACCTCGGGCGACTGCATGCCGTTGTCGATGATGTTGATGCCGGAAGCGCCCGCGCCGGGCAGGACGAAGCCGGTGAACGGCTTCGACAGCGACGGCGCGAAGGGCTGGAACTGCCCCGTCTGCGGGTTCAGGAAGAAGACGTTCCCCGCCCGCACCTCGATCGGCAGCGCGCGGCCGTCGAGGCCCCGCTCGAGCGAGACGATCTCGAGCGTGATGCGGTCGTAGTAGAGGCCCCAGCCGCCGTGGACGCTCGCCCCGCCGCCGCGGCTCGCCCAGTTGAAGCCGACCCTCGGGCCGAAGTTGTTCCGGTCCGCCTTCCGCTCGCCGTGGTAGAAGCCGGCGACCAGCGGGTTCGTGTCCCCGTAGCCGCTCACGTTCTTGACGTCCGTGTCCATCTCCCAGCGCAGGCCGAGGTTCAGCGTGAGCTCCGGCGTGACGCGCCAGTCGTCCTGGACGAAGAAGCCGAGGTACGTGTTGTCGCAGTGGTCGATGACGAGGTCGCGGTCCGGGAAGCCGCTGCGCAGCGTCACCGCGAACAGCAGGTCCTGGTCGTCGACACGGCCGTCGCCGTTGTGGTCGAACTCCGCGAAGTCCTGCACCATCTCGATCCGGCCGGCCTGGAAGACGCCGAGGTCGAAGCGCCCCTTCACCCGCTGGATCTCGCCCCCGGCCTTCAGGGCGTGGGCGCCGCGGACGAGCGAGACCGAGTCCGACACCTGGAAGCGGTCCTGGTCGGTGCCCTGCGGCACGCGGAACGAGGTGCCGTCCTGGATCGACGGGAACGTCCGCTGCGGCTCGCCCGGCGACACGGGCTCGATCGAGTTGCGGAAGCGGCTGAAGCTCGCGGAGAACGTGTTGAGGCTCGACGCCGACAGCGTGCGCACCCAGCTCCCGAGCACCGAGTGGTAGCCGTTCGAGCTCGCCTGGCGCTGGGAGAGAGAGCCGATCGACCGGTCGAGCGTGCTCGCGCCGGTGTCGTCGGCGCTCTCGAACGCGTAGCGCAGGGTGACGCGGTCGCTACCTGACGGGCTCCAGTCGAGGCGGCCGAGGCCGAGCCAGTCGCGCAGGGGCGCCGGCGCGAAGCTGCGGCGGATCGTGCGGGTCGCGACGTCGCGCTCGCCGACGAGGACGGCCCCGTCCTGGTTGCGGTACTCGAGGGCGGCGAACCAGTGGGCGACGCCGCGCTTCAGCGGCCCGCCGGCCGCGGCCGAGAGCTGCTGCCGGCTGAACGGCGGCGCGTCCTGGGTGCGGTCGTACGTCGCCGGCAGGCCCTGCAGGGCCTTGTCGCGGAAGAAGGCCGAGGCCGTCCCGCCGAACGTGTCCGTGCCCGAGCGCGTCACGACGTTGATGGCCGAGGCGGCCGAGCGGCCGATCTCCGCGCTGTAGCGGTTCGTCGCGATCTGGAACTCCTGCACCGCGTCCTGGGGCACGTTCTGCAGGGGCCCGCCGACCACGTCGTCGTTGTTGTCGGCGCCGTCGATCGTGATCATGCCGCCGCGGCCGAACTGGCCGGCCGAGGACACGGTCACGCTGTTCGACTTCGTCGGGTCGAAGTTTGGCGTCGGCACGTTGCCGGGCACGAGGAACGCGAGCTCGAGGAAGTTCCGGCCGTTGAGCGGCAGGCTCTCGATCGACGCCGAGCCGATGACCGCGTCGACGGTGGAGGCTCCCGCGTGCACGAGGAGAGCGCCCTCGGCCGTGGCCTCGACCGTCTCCGAGCGGGCCACGCCGCCGAGGTCGACGTCGAGGCGGTAGCTCTGGCCGACCGCGACGTCGAGCGCGTCGTAGGCGCGGGGCGCGAAGCCCCCGGCCACCGCCTCGAGGCGGTAGCGGCCGGCCGGCAGCTCGAGGACCGTGAAGGCGCCCGCGGCGTCGGTCTCCACGCTGCGCGTCTCGGTGGAGCCGGTCACGGTGACCCGCGCGGACGGCACGGGCCGGCCCTGCGGATCGAGGACGCGCCCGCGGACGGACCCGCGCGGGGCGGCGGCCAGCGCCGGGCCGGCGAGGGCCAGGACCGCGAGGAGCGCGACGGCGAGAGTCGGAGCGGACCGGCGCGGGGCGCACGACGACGAGACGTCGCGAAGACGCATTCTCACTCCCTCTGTTCTGGACGGATTCGCGCGGACAGAGGCAAGCGGCGTGCCGTGGCCGGGGCCGCCGGCGGCGGAGGCGGCGCATAGAACCTGAGCCCCGGCCCGGGCGCCAGTTCCGACCTGCGCGCTTTTTCCGATCGGCGACCTTTGTTTTTACGATCCAAGGACTCTTCGTATTGGATCCGCCCGATCGAATCGAACGCCGCGACGGCTGCGGCGGACTCGTCTACCCTCTTCGCATGGCAATCGAAGCGTGGCTCGAGGGTCCCCTGGACGGTGTCGACCCCTTCCTCATGCCGGTGGCCCACGGCCTCGTCCAGGTCGCGCGCGACCTCGGGCCCCTGGCGTCTCTGCCCACGCCGCGGCTCTGGGCGCGGCCCGGCGGGGCGGCGTCGGTCGGCTTCCACCTGCGGCACGTCGCGGGCGTCGTCGACCGCCTGCTCGCCTACGCGCGCGGCGAGGCGCTCACCGAGGCACAGATGGCGGCCCTCCGAGCCGAGGGCGAGCCGGGCGACCCGCCGGCGGGAGCCCCGGCGCTGGTCGCCGAGGCCACGGATGCGATCGAACGCGCGCTCGCCCAGGTCCGGGCGACGCCGCGCGAGGCTCTCCTCGCGCCGCGCGGGGTGGGAAGGAAGCAGCTTCCGAGCAACGTGCTGGGCCTGCTGCACCACGCGGCCGAGCACGCCACGCGGCACGCGGCGCAGGCGCGCACGACGGCGCGGATCCTGGACGAGATGGCCACGGCGCGGGCCTGAGAGCCCGCGCCGGGCGGGGGAGAGCTAAACGCCGAGCGTGAAGCCGTCGCGGTACGCGCGGTGCACGTACGCGTTGGCGTCGGCGTCGTTCGTGATCTCCATCTTCTCGCCGTTCCAGAGGAGCTGCTTGTCCGGGAAACGCACCGCGAGGTTCCCCATCAGGACCATCTCGGTGAGCGGGCCCGAGTAGTCGAAGTTGGAGCTCGCCGCCTGGCCCGTCTTGATCGCGTGGAGCCAGTCCTGCTCGTGGCCGTCCTGGCCGTCGGGGATGCGGGGGATCGTGCGCTTCGGCCGCTTCTTGTACTTCTGCATGGCGCTCTCCGGCACGAGGCGCGGCGACTGCCCGTAGCAGCCGGCCATGATCGTCCCCTTGTCGCCGAGCAGCAGGATCCCGCCGTCGTCGTCGCCGAGGCGCCGGCCCGTCTCGAACCCGGGCGGGCGCGGCGGCATGAGGCCGCCGTCCCACCACGTGAGCTGGAGGGGCGGCATCTTCTCGCGGGCGGGGAACTGGAAGCGGATGACCGTCGAGCGCGGGAACATCTCGTTCTTCGGCTGCGTCTGCTCGAAGAACGCCTGCCAGTAGCGGGAGATGTTCGCTTCCACCGCCACCGGGTACTTCAGCTTCAGCGCCCAGAAGAGCGGGTCCACGATGTGGCAGGCCATGTCCCCGAGGGACCCGGTCCCGAAATCCCACCACGCCCGCCACTTCGCCGGGTGGTAGGTCGGGTGGTAGGGCCGGGGCTTCGCCGGGCCGATCCACAGGTCCCAGTCGAGTCCGGCCGGCACCTCGGGCGTCTCCTTCGGGCGATCCACCTCGACGCCCGACGGCCACACCGGGCGGTTCGTCCAGGCGTGGGCCTCGCGGACCTCGCCGATGGCGCCGGCCCACACCCACTCGCAGATGAGGCGGATGCCTTCGCCCGAGTGGCCCTGGTTGCCCATCTGCGTCTTCACCTTGTACTTCCGCGCCGTCTCGGTGAGCAGGCGCGCCTCGGCGACCGAGTGCGTCAGCGGCTTCTGGACGTACACGTGCTTGCCGCGCGTCATCGCCGCCATCGCGATGACCGCGTGGCTGTGGTCGGGCGTCGCGACGATGACCGCGTCGATGCCGTCCTTCATCTCGTCGAGCATCACCCGGTAGTCGCGGTAGCGCTTCGCGTCCGGGTGGAGCTTGAAGACGGGGTCGGCCAGCGTCCAGTCGACGTCGCACAGCGCGACGATGTTCTCCGTGAGCGCGCACTTCGCCACGTTGTTCTTGCCCATCCCGCCGACGCCGACCGCGGCGACGTGGAGCTTGTCGCTCGGCGCCGGCTTGTCGGGCCCCTGCCCGCCGAGCACGTGGCGCGGGACGATCGTGAAGCCCGCCGTCAGCGCGGCGGCGCTCGCCAGGAAGCTCCGGCGGGGAACTTCGGGCTTGTCCTTGGGGTCGGGGTTGCCGGGGTGGGTCATGGATTCTCCTAGCGCGGGCTTCCGGGAGGGACGCGCCGGTCACGACGGGCGCGCCGCTCGACGCCGAGCGCGGGCAGAGTAGCCCCCGCGTCACGCCGGTGTCAAAGAGGGCTCAGCCCTCGGTCCGGACCTGGTAGGGGACGCTCGTGATCACGATGCCGGACTGGAACATCAGGGCGAAGCGCAGGATGAGCGCGGTCTGCGCGTGCAGGATGTTGTGCCAGCGCTTCTCGGGCACGAACTGCGGCACGACGATCGTCATCACCTCGTTCGGCTGGCGCCTCGCCGCGACGTCCCGGATGTAGGCGACGAGCGGCTCGATCAGGAGGCGGTACGGCGAGTTCAGGATGACGAGGCGGACGCCCGAGCCCCACAGGCCCCACTTCTCCTGCACCGACTCCGCGATCTCGGGGTCGGTGGCCACGTAGACGGCCGTCACGTCCGTCGACAGCGAGCGCGCGTAGTGCAGCCCGGCCACCGTGCCCCGGTGGACGCCGCTCAGCGCGAGGATCACCCGGTGGCGGTCCACCCGGACGGGCGTGCCGAAGCGCTCCAGCGAGAGGGCGGCGGCGAGGGCCGAGTAGTGGCGGTGGATCGCGTAGAAGAAGCTCACGAGGATCGGGATCACCACGAGCACGACCCACGCCCCGCCGGAGAACTTCGTCACGGCGAAGATGACGGTCACCACGGCGGTGATCACCGCGCCCACGCCGTTGACGATCGCCTTGAGGCGCCACCGGGGGTCGTGGGCCAGCACCGAGCCCCGCTCCTTCACCTGCTGCCCGGGAGCGAGCCGGCCGCACTTCTTCCAGCGGCGCGCCATACCGGCCTGCGAGAGGGTGAACGAGAGGAAGACGCCGATGGCGTAGAGCGGGATGAGGCCGGTGACGCTGGCCTGGAACACGACGATGAGGAGCGAGGCGATCAGGGCGAGGACGAGGATGCCGCGCGAGTACACGAGGCGGCTGCCGCGGTAGGTGAGCTGCCGCGGGAGGAAGCCGTCGGCCGCCTGGAGGGCGGCGAGCCGCGGGAAGTCCGCGTAGGCGGTGTTCGCCGCCATCACGAGGATGAGGGTCGTCGCGCCGATCGCGGCCAGGTACGGCACGCCGCGGCCCTCGAACACGGTCCGCGCGAGCTGCGAGATCACGGTCTCGTGCTCGGACGGAACGGCGCCGATCGGGCCGGCGAGGAAGCTGATCCCGAGGAAGAGCGAGCCGAGGATGCCCGACATCCACATCAGGGTGACGCCGGCGTTGTGGCTGCGCGGCTGCTTGAAGGCGGGGATGCCGTTCGAGATCGCCTCGACCCCGGTGACGGCGGTGGTGCCGCTCGAGAAGGCGTGGAGGAGCAGGAAGAGGCCCATCGAGCGGGTCGGCTCGATGTCGAGCGGCGGCGGGCTCGGGACGTGGTGCAGGGTCCCCGTGACGTGGCGGAAGAGGCCGACGAGGACGGTCAGGTACATCATCCCCACGAAGAAGTAGGTCGGCAGGGCGAAGACGAGGCCCGACTCCTTCACCCCGCGCAGGTTCACGAACATCACGAGGGCCACGAACAGGACGGCGAGGGGGACGCGCCAGGCGAAGAGCCCCGGGAACGCGGAGGTGATCTGGGCGACGCCGGAGGAGATCGAGACCGACACCGTGAGGATGTAGTCCATGAGCAGCGCCGCCCCCGCCACCTGCGCGGCCAGCTCGCCGAGGTTGTCGCGGGCCACGATGTAGGCGCCGCCGCCCGACGGGTAGGCGTGGATCGTCTGCTCGTACGAGATCGTGAGGATGACGAGCAGGCCCACGATCGCGCCGGACACCGGCAGCACCCAGCCGAGCGCGGCGGTGCCGGCCATGGCGAGGATGATGAGGATCTCCTGCGTCGCGTAGGCGGTCGACGACAGCGCGTCCGACGAGAAGACCGCGAGGCCGACGGCCTTGCCGATCGCCTGGTGCGGCGCGTCGGCCGTCGACAGCGGGCGGCCGATGAGCCACGCGCGCCAGTTGGACTTGCGCCGGGCGTCGGAGTCGCGCTGCATCTGGGCGGCGGACGCGCCCGGTCGGACGAACGGGGACTGGCTCACGGCTCGACCTTCAGGCGGTAGCCCACGCCGGTCTCGGTGAGGAGGTGGCGCGGGCGGGCCGGGTCGTCCTCGAGCTTGTGCCGCAGCTGCGCCATGTAGACGCGCAGGTACGGGGTGTCGAGCTCGGCGTTCGGGCCCCACACCTCGCGCAGCAGCTGCCGGTGGGTCAGGACCTTGCCCGCGTGCTGGGCGAGGGCCGCGACGAGGCGGTACTCGGTGCGGGTGAGGCGCACCTCCTCGCCGCCGCGGTGCACGACCCGCGCGGCGAGGTCGATGCGCAGGCGTCCCGCCTCGACGACCGGCTTCTGCTCCTCGGACCGCGCGGCGCGCCGCAGCGCCACCCGCATGCGGGCGAGGAGCTCGTCGGTGCCGAAGGGCTTCGTGAGGTAGTCGTCGGCGCCGGCGTCGAGGGCCTCGACCTTGTCGCGCTCCTGGCCGCGGGCCGAGACGACGACGATCGGCACCTGGCTCCACTCGCGGAGTGCGCTTCACGACCTCGACGCCGTCGAGGTCGGGCAGGCCGAGGTCGAGCAGGACGAGGTCGGGGCTGCGGCTCGCCGCCTCCCGCAGGCCCTCGGCCGCGGACGCCGCGTCGACGACGCGGTAGCCGTGTGGCGGCAGCGTCGCCCGCAGGAAGCGGACGATCTGCGGCTCGTCCTCGACGACGAGGACGAGCGGCTCGCGGCCCGGCGCCTCGCGGGTCTCGGTCGTCACGCGGCGCCCTCCTCCGGCGGCGGCGGCGCCGGCGGCTCGACGAGCGGCAGGGTGAACGAGAAGCACGCGCCGCGCGGCTCGCGCAGCCGCGCCCGGATCGTGCCGCCGTGGGCCACGACGATCGCCCGCGAGATCGCGAGGCCGAGGCCGAGCCGGCCGCCGGCGCGGCGGTGGAACTTGTCGAAGAGCCGCTCGGCCTCCTCCGGCGGGAAGCCCGGGCCCTCGTCGCAGACCTCGACGACGGCGAGGTCGCCCTGCCGCCGCGCGGCGACCTCCACCGCGCCCTGCCGTCCCCCGTGCCGGACGGCGTTCTCGAGGAGGTTGACGAGGGCCTGCTCCACGAGGACGGCGTCGACGGCCACGAGCGGCAGGGCCGCGTCGACCCGCGCCGCGAAGCGGTCGCGCCGGCGTGGCGCTCGACGCGCGCGAGGGCCGAGCCGACGATCTCCTCGAGCGAGTGCCAGTCGCGCCTCGGCTCGAGGGTGCCCGACTCGAGCCGCGTCATGTCGAGGAGGTTCCGCACGAGGCGGTTCAGCCGCTCGGCCTCGTCGAACACGGTCGACGCGAGCTCGTGGACGAGGGCCGGCGCCGGCGCCGGGTCGTCGCGCAGGGCGCTCGCCGCGCCGGTGATGGCGGCGAGGGGCGTCCGCAGGTCGTGCGACACCGAGCTCAGCAGCGAGCTGCGGAGCTTCTCCGACTCGGCCGCGACGCGGGCCTGCTCCGCCTCCTGCGCGAGCCGCGCGCGCTCGAAGGGCGCCGCGATCTGCCGCGCGAGGGCGCTCACGAGCTCCCGCTGCTCGGGAGCGAGCGGCCGCGCGGCGGGCGGCACCTCCACCGCGAGGACGCCGAGCGGCCCGCGGCTGCCGGCGAGCGGCTCGTAGAGGGCGGCCGCGGCGGGCAGCGTGTCGGTCCCCGCCCCGGCCGGCTGTCCGTGCTCGAGCGCCCACTGTGCGACCGCCCGCTCGTTCGGCGCGGCGAACAGCGGCACGGCCTCGCCGACGGGCTCGAGGCCGCCCTCCGGCGCCGGGCAGCAGCACGAGTCGCCGCGCCGCCCAGCGCCTGGCGGACGTGGCGCGCGCCGGCCGCGGCGACGTCGCGCGGGTCGCGCAGGCCGCTCGTCTCGCGGCTCAGCGCGTAGAGGGCCTGCGTCCGGCGCTCCCGCTGGAGGGCCATCTCCGCCGTGTCCTTCACTCTCGCGGCCAGCGTGCTGACGAGGATCCCGACGATCAGCATCACGGCGAAGGTCACGACGTACTGCGTGTCGCTCACCGCGAAGGTGAGGTGGGGCGGGACGAAGAAGAAGTCGAAGACGGCGACCCCGGCCACCGCGGCGAGCGTCGACGGCCCGCGCCCGTAGCGCGTCGCGACGAGCACCACGCCGAGGAGGTAGATCATCACGAGGTTGAGCTTGTCGAGGACGGCCGCGAGCGGGATCGACACGAGCGTCGCGCCGACGACGACGGCCCCCGCGAAGAGGTACCCCCGGGGAGGCGAGCGCCTCGCGCGAGCCGCCTCCGCCGCATCCCCCGTCTCGCCGGCGATGACGAACACGTCGAGCTCCCCGCTCGCCCGCACGAGGTCGTCGACGAGCGAGCCGCGGAGGCGGTCGCGCCACCGCGGGTGCGCGGGCTTGCCGAGCACCAGCTTGCTGACGTTGCGCTCGCGGGCGAAGCGCAGGACCGCCTCGGAGACGCTCGGTCCGGTGATCGTGGCGGTCTGGGCGCCGAGCTGCTCGGCGAGGGCGAACGCGTTCGCGAGGTGGCGCCGCTCCTCGGCGGAGAGCGCCGGCTGCCCGGGCGACTCGACCCACACCGCGATCCACTCCGCCCGCAGCCGGGTCGCGAGTCGTCTCGCCCCACGGACGAGGCGCGGGCTCTCGGGGTTCGGGCGGATGCACACGAGAACGCGCTCGGCGACCGGCCACGTCTCCTCGATCGCGTGGTCGAGGCGATAGCCCCGCACGGCGGCGTCGACGTGCTCGGCGGTGCGGCGCAGGGCCAGCTCGCGGAGGGCCGTGAGGTTGCCCTCGCGGAAGAACTGCTGCACCGCCCGGGCCGCCTGGTCGGGGACGTAGACTTTGCCTTCGCCGAGGCGCCGGAGCAGCTCCCCGGGCGGGAGGTCGACGAACTCGACGGCATCGGCCTCGTCGAGCAGGTGGTCGGGAACGGTCTCGCGGACGGTGACGCCGGTGATCCTCTGGACGAGGTCGTTGACGCTCTCGAGGTGCTGGACGTTGAGCGTCGTCCAGACGTCGATGCCCGCCTCGAGCAGCTCCTCCGCGTCCTGCCAGCGTTTGGCGTGCCGACCCCCCGGGGCGTTCGTGTGGGCGAGCTCGTCGAGGAGCAGGACCCCGGGCCGGCGGGCGAGCGCGGCGTCGAGGTCGAGCTCCCGCAGGGTGACGCCGCGCAGCTCGGCCGCTCGCGGCGCGAGGGCGGGAAGGCCCTCCGCGAGAGCCGCGGTCTCGGCGCGGCCGTGGGTCTCGAGCCAGCCGACGACGACATCGGCCCCGCCCGCGCGCAGGGCCCTCGCCGCCTCCAGCATCGCGTAGGTCTTGCCGACGCCGGGGGCCGCGCCGAAGAAGACCTTGAGCCGCCCTCGCGTCTCGCTCCGCGCTTCGCGTTTCGCGCGCTGGAGCAGCGCATCGGGGTCTGGTCGGCCTTCGCTCACCGCGGCCTACCCGGACGGCGGCGCTCGGCGAGCGGGTGAGGGTCCACATAGCCGATACGGTACACGGCGCCGCATAAGGACGGGATAAAGATCGGGATCCCGTCCATTCAGGCCGCGAATGGTCTTCACGCCGACCGCTCATTGCCGACGCCGGCGACCTCTCTCAAGCTCCCGCGCGGCGAGGGCCGACCGTCCAGGGCGACGGCTCGTGCCATCGCCGTGCGGTTCGCGGGCCGAGTCGAGCACGGCCTCGAGGGCCGCCGCCACGGCGGCGAGGGCCCGCCGAGCGTCGCGCCCCGCCGCGCGACCGCTGCCCCACACGTCGAGCGAACCCACCGGCCGTCCCCCCGCGACGAGAGCGACCCGCACGCCGTCGCGCGGCAGCGGAGGGTTCCGCACGCGCCACTCCCACGGGGCGGATTCGCCGACCGTCGACGAGCTCACGACGAGAGACGGCTCCCGCTCGGCGGACCCCCTCGATCCCGCCAGCGCGAGTACGCCCCCGTGATCGGCCCGTACCACCGCCGCCGAGAGCGGAAGCGCGGAGACGGCGAGGTCAGCCACGAGCTGCGCGCGCGGGGCGGCCGGCCCTCCGGACTCGACCTGTCTCAGCGCACGGTCGACGAGAGCGAGGCGCCGGCGGGCCGAGTCCCTCTCCCGGCGCGGCGTACCGAGGAAGCCAGCGAGGAGGCCGATCGCGGCGAGGCCGACGAACGCGACGAGGTCGTTCTTGTCGTGCATCGCGAGGTGGAGGTAAGGCCGGGTCAGGAAGAAGTCGAGGCTGAGAGCGGAGACGAGAGCGGTCGCCAGCGCCGGCAGCCGGCCGCCGAACTCACCGATCACGATCGTCAGGGCGAGGAACGCGAAAGTGAAGTTCGACGGAACCGTCGCCTCGCGCAGGGGGATGAGGGCTCCGCCGAGGAAGATGGCGGCCAGCGGGCCGACGGCGAGATAGAGGAGCTGGTCCTCGTCGTCCTTCATCGGCCGGCACCCCCGGAACTCGGCGGCCGAAGCGCCGGTCCAGGTCGAGGTTCAGGAGAAGGACGTTCACTCGCGGCTCGCCGAGGAACCCAGCGTCCGCGGCTCGACGCGTTCGCGGATCGCGGCCTCCACCTCGGCGGCGGACACGCCACGCGCGGCCGCGACTCGAGGGGCCTGCCACACCGCGGCCTCGGGCTCAGGTGAGGGTCGAGGCCGCCCCGGAGGCCGTGACGAGCTCGATCGGCACCGGACCGGGCGCCTTCGGGTTCTCCGCCTGGAGGCGCGCCACGTCCGCGGCCACGCGGTCCTTGAGCTTCTGCGACGTGGGTCCGAGGTTCGACCCCGACGAGTTCGCGGCGTCGTAGCCGTTGCCGGCGGCGGAGGGCCGACCCTGGAAGTACTCGGGCTTCGCGAACGGCTGGCCGATCAGCTCCGAGCCGACGACCTTGCCGTCGACAGTCACCAGGCTCCCCGCCGCCCGGGCCGGGAACGCGGCCTGCGCGATCCCGGTGACCAGGAGCGGGTAGGCGATGCCCGTGAGGACGAGGGTCACCACGGTCATGCGCAGCGCGACGACGAGCTCTCTCTTCATGGCCTTTCCCCTACACGAGGTGAACGAGCGACAGCACGACGTCGATGATCTTGATCCCGACGAACGGCACCACGACGCCGCCCACGCCGTAGATGAGCAGCGACCGCCGCAGGAGCGCCGAGGCGCCGAGCGGGCGGTAGCGCACCCCGCGGAGGGCCAGAGGGACCAGCGCGATGATCACGAGCGCGTTGAAGATCACCGCCGAGAGGATGGCGCTCTCCGGCGACGCGAGGCGCATGACGTTGAGGGGCGCGATCGCCGGGTAGGCGACGATGAACATCGCGGGCAGGATCGCGAAGTACTTCGCCACGTCGTTCGCGATCGAGAACGTCGTGAGGCAGCCCCGCGTCATGAGGAGCTGCTTCCCCACTTCCACGACCTCGAGGAGCTTCGTGGGGTTCGAGTCGAGGTCGACCATGTTGCCGGCCTCGCGCGCGGCCTGCGTTCCCGTGTTCATGGCGATCGCCACGTCGGCCTGGGCGAGGGCGGGGGCGTCGTTCGTTCCGTCACCCGTCATCGCGACCAGCTTGCCCTTCTTCTGCTCGCCGCGGATGAGCTCGAGCTTCATCTCGGGTGTCGCTTCGGCCAGGAAGTCGTCGACGCCCGCCTCGGCCGCGATCGCCGCGGCGGTGAGCGGGTTGTCGCCGGTGATCATCACGGTCCGCAGGCCCATCGCGCGGAACTTCGCGAAGCGCTCCTTGAGCCCGCCCTTGACGACGTCCTTCAGGCGAACCACCCCCAGCACCCGAGCGCCCTCGCTGACGACGAGCGGAGTTCCTCCCGACTTCGCGATGTCCGTGACGACGTGCTGGACCTCGGCCGGCATCCTCCCGCCCAGGGCTGAGACGTGCTTCTGCACCGCGTCCGCCGCCCCTTTTCGGACGATGCGGCCGTCCAGGTCGCAGCCGCTCATGCGCGTCTGCGCGGAGAAGGGCACGAACTTCGCTTCCCGTTTCGGGGGGGGCTGCGCCGCCCCCCCCGCGCCCCCCGCGCGCTCCGTCGGAGTGAATCCGCCTCCGCGCGCCGCCGGTTGCTCTCTGCCGGCGGCCGCGGGCGCCAGCTCCTCGTGGGCGGCCAGGTGCCGGGCCCGCAGGCCGTGCTTCTCCTTCGCCAGGACGACGATCGAGCGGCCCTCCGGGGTCTCGTCGGCGAGGCTCGCGAGCTGCGCGGCGTCGGCGAGCCGCTCCGGGGCGACGCCGGGGGCCGGCACGAACTCCGTCGCCATGCGGTTGCCGAGGGTGATCGTGCCGGTCTTGTCGAGGAGGATCGTGTCGATGTCGCCCGCGGCCTCGACGGCCCGTCCGCTCGTCGGGATCACGTTGTGGCGGATCAGGCGGTCCATGCCGGCGATGCCGATCGCCGAAAGCAGGCCGCCGATCGTCGTCGGGATGAGGCAGACGAGGAGCGCGACGATCACCGTCACGGAGAAGCGCATCCCGGAGTAGAGGCCGAACGGCACGAGCGTCACGCAGGCGATCAGGAAGATGATCGTCATGCCGGCCAGGAGCACCGTCAGCGCGATCTCGTTCGGCGTCTTCTGGCGCTTCGCGCCTTCCACCAGCCCGATCATCCGGTCGAGGAACGACTGGCCGGGGTCGACGCTGATCCTCACCACGATGCGGTCGGAGAGGACGCGCGTGCCGCCGGTCACCGCCGACCGGTCGCCGCCGCTCTCGCGGATGACCGGGGCGGACTCGCCGGTCATCGCCGACTCGTCGACGGAGGCGATCCCCTCGATCACCTCTCCGTCGCCCGGGATCACGTCGCCCGCCTCGGCCACGACGGTGTCGCCCTTGCGCAGGGACGAGGCCGGCACGCGCTCCTCGCGGTCCCCGGCGAGGCGGCGGGCCATCGCCTCCTGCCGCAGGCCGCGCAGCGCCGCGGCCTGGGCCTTGCCCCGGCCCTCGGCGAGGGCCTCGGCGAAGTTGGCGAACGCGACCGTGAACCACAGCCAGAGGGCCACCTGGCCGGTGAAGACGGGCGAGGCGGCCCCGGCCGAGGGCGCCACGAGGTCGCGGATCCAGATGAGCGTCGTGAGAATGCTCCCGATCTCGACCACGAACATGACGGGATTCCGGATCATCAGGCGCGGGTCGAGCTTGCGGAGGCTGTCGACGAGGGCGGCCCGCAGGACGGGGCCCTCCCAGGCGGACACGGCGCGGACGTTTCGGTCGCTCATGGCTTCAGAACACCTCTCCCGACTGCATGAGGAAGTGCTCGACGATCGGCGAGAGGCCGAGGACGGGGAAGAACGTCAGGGCGCCGACGATGACGATGACGCCGACGAGGAGGGCCGAGAAGAGAGGCCCGTTCGTCGGGAGCGTGCCGGGGCTCGGCGGCACGCTCTTCTTCCCGGCCACGATGCCGGCGATGGCGAGCGCGGGCACGATCATCAGGAAGCGGCCGATGAGCATCGTCAGGCCGAGGGCGACGTTGTACCAGGGCGTATTCGCGCTGATGCCGGCGAACGCGGAGCCGTTGTTCCCCGCCGCGCTCGTGAACGCGTAGAGGATCTCGGAAAGGCCGTGCGGCCCGGGGTTCGCGATCGACGAGACGCCGTACGGGGCCACCGCCGACCACGCGGCGAAAGTGAGGATCGCGAGGGGGAAGACGAGCACGTACAGCATCGCGAGCTTCACCTCGCGGGTCTCGATCTTCTTCCCCAGGTACTCCGGCGTTCGGCCGACCATGAGCCCGGCGATGAACACCGACAGAACCGCCATCACGAGCATCCCGTAGAGGCCCGCGCCGACCCCGCCGAAGACCACCTCCCCGAGCTGGATGTTGAAGAGAGGCACGAGGCCCCCGAGCGGCGTGAAGCTGTCGTGCATCGCGTTCACCGCACCGCACGAGGCGTCGGTGGTCGCCGTCGCGTAGAGGGCCGAGTTCGCGATGCCGAAGCGAACCTCCTTCCCTTCCATGTTCCCGGGTGAGCCGGACACGCCGAGGCTCGTCAGGATCGGGTTGCCGCGGGCCTCGGCCCAATACGCGGCGGTGACGCCGGCCAGGAACAGGACCGCCATCGCCCCGAAGAGGGCCCAACCCTGCTTCTGGTCGTTCGCCATCCGTCCGAACGTGTAGGTGAGCGCACCCGGGATCGCGAAGATCAGGAACATCGAAAAGAAGTTCGTGAGCGGGTTCGGGTTCTCGAACGGGTGGGCCGCGTTCGCGTTGAAGAAGCCGCCCCCGTTCGTCCCGAGCTGCTTGATCGCCTCCTGCGAGGCGACGGGCCCCATGGCGATCACCTGCTTCCCGCCCTCGAGGGTGGTGGCCTCGGCGTAGGGCGAGAGGTTCTGGATCATGCCCTGCGAGACGAAGAAGAGAGCGAAGACGAGCGAGATCGGCAGCAGCACGTAGACGGTCACGCGGGTGAGGTCCACCCAGAAGTTGCCGATCGTGCCGGAGCGCGTGCCCTCGCCGCGGCGGGTCAGTCCGCGGGCGAACGCGATGGCGATCGCGATGCCGGCCGCGGCCGAGATGAAGTTGTGCCACGCGAGCCCGGTCATCTGGCTGAAGTAGCTCATCGTCGTCTCGCCGACATACCCCTGCCAGTTGGTGTTCGTCGTGAAGCTCGCGGCGGTGTTGAAGGAGCTCAGGGCTTCCACAGGCCCGAGCTTCTGCGGGTTTCCGGGCAGCAGGTGCTGCAGGCGCTGGATGGCGTACGTCACGAGCATCGTGACGGCGCTGAAGGCGAGCAGGGCCAGGCTGTACGCCGGCCACGTCTGCTCGCGGCCGTCGACGCCACTCGCCCGCAGGCAGAGCCGCTCGAGCCAGCCGAGCGGGCGGCGGAGGAAGTGGCCCTCTCCTCGAGCACCCGGTACAGGAAGATGCCGAGGGGTGGCGTGACCGCCACGATCGTCGCGATGAAGAAGAAGATCTGGATCCAGCCGTTCGCAGTCAAGGACGTGTCTCCCTCGTCAGAACCGCTCGGGCCTGAGCAGCGCGTACGCGAGGTACGCCAGTAGCGCGACCGACAGAAGCACGGCGAGGACGTACTCGAGCGCCATGAGCAGAACCCCCTAGAGCCGCTCGCACGCGCGGGCGAAGAGCCACGCGACGAGGAAGAAGGCGGCAGTCGCCGCGACCATCAAGAAGTCGGCCATGTCGGGAACCTCAGGTCTTTCCGTCGAACGCGCTCGACGTCGAACGTGCGCAGAGCCGGCGAAACCTGGTCGAAGCCGTACTGGTAGCCGGCGTCGACGTAGCCGCTGACGACCTCGGGGGGAGGGCGGCGTCCGCGGAGGCTCATGCCGACAAGGTAGGTCGCCGTCCCTCAGTCCCGCGTCAAGAGAAGGCCGACGCGCATAAGGAACCCATCAAGAACGGACGCGTCCCACGCGAACGCCGTCGTGCGACGAGGCGACGCGTGGCCCGGCCGCCCTCCTTCAGTCCGGGAGGCGGAATCGGTCGATCGCCGTCGTCAGCCGCTGCGGGAGCGTCACGAGGTGGTCGACGGCGCGGCTCGTCTCGCGCTCAGCGGAACGGGTCGACGACCCTCACGCCGTCGTAGTCGCGTCCGTGGGCGAGGTCTACCGACAGGAGAACCTCGCACCCGAGCGAGCGGGCGGCCGCGACGACCGCCGCATCCCAGTACGACAGGCGATGGCGGCGCTTCGTCTCGAGCGCGCTCCTCACGATCGCGACGGTCGTCTCCTGCACCGGGAAGCGCAGCCAGGACTCGACGAGGAGGGCGGCCTGATCGTGGGTCAGCCGGTCCTTTCGGCCCGTCCGCGTGGCCTGCACGTAGAACTCCTGAAGGACCTGGACGGACAGCGCGAGATCGGTGGCCCCGAGGATCTCCTGCGCCACCCGGGCCTTGGCCGCCTCCGCCGGCGTCGTGCTCAGGGCGTAGAGGAGGACGTTCGTGTCAACGAAGCGCATCTCGGTCGTGAGCCTCGTCGCGCTTCAGCCGGCCGCCGGCCCGGAAGTGGCGGACGGACGCCAGCACCTCGTCCTGCACCCGCCGCCGGCGCTCGAACTCGGACTCCCCGCCCGTGAGGCTCTCCAGGTACTCGCGGACGAGAGCGCTCACCGACGTGTCCCGCGCGGCCGCGTGGACGCGCGCCCGACGGTAGACGGGCTCGGGGACGGATACCGTGATGTTCTTCACAGTTTCACAGTACCACAGCCCGGTGCGGACACCCGCCGGGATGCGCCGCCCCTCAGTCGCGCAGCCGGAACCGGTCGATCGCCGCCGTCAGCTGCTCCGAGAGCTCGACGAGGTGGTCGACGGCGCGGCTCGTCTCCCGGGCCCCGCCCGCCGACTCGGTCGAGATCACCGCGATCGACTGCACGGCCTCCGACACCGAACGGCTCGCCGCCTCCTGCTCGCTCGACGCGGTCGCGATCTGCTGGGCGAGGGTGGCCGAGTCGCTGACGTAGCGGCCGATCTGGCCGAGGCTGCTCTTCGCGCGATCCGACAGCTGCCGGCCGGAGGCGACCTCGGTGGTGGTGACCTTCATCGCGTCGAGCGCCGCCTCCACCTCCGCGAGCATGCCCTCGACGATGGCGCTCACCTGGCGCGTGGCCTTCCGCGACCCGTCGGCGAGGCGGCGGATCTCGTCGGCCACCACGCTGAAGCCGCGGCCGGCCTCGCCGGCGTGCGCCGCCTGGATGGCCGCGTTCAGCGACAGCAGCTCCGACTGGGACGCGATCTCGTCGATCACCTCGACGATCTCGAACACCTGGCGGCTGCGGCCGTCGAGGCTCTTCATCTTGCGCGCCGTGTCGGTGACCGCCGCGTCGATCCGGACCATGCCGTCGAAGGTCTCGCCGACGGCCTGCTCGCCCTCGCGGACGTGGTTCAGCACCTGCCCCGCCGCCTGGGCCGAGGCCGCCGCGTCGCGCGAGACGAGGCGCATGGACGCCGCCATCTCCTCGACCGCGGCCGAGGTCTGGTGCACCTCCTCGCGACCGCGCTCGGCGCCGCGGGCGATCTGCGTCGCGGCGGCGAGGATCTCGGTCGACGAGGCGGACACCGCCACCGCCGCGTCGCGGACGCCGGCGAGCGTCCGCGAGAAGGCCTCGATCATCGAGTTGACCGAGCGCCCGATCCGGCCGAGCGTGTCGTCGCTCTCCGGCGTGCGGCGCCGCAGGTCGCCCCGCTCGAGCTCGCTCACGACGGCGAGCAGGGCCCGCAGGTCCTCCTCCATCCGGTCCTCGAGCTGCTTTCGCTCGGTGATGTCCTTCGAGATGCCGACGAGGCCGGTCACGCGCCCCTGCGCGTCGCGGGTCGGCACCTTCGTCGTCAGGTAGAAGCGCCCGCTGCGCGGCTCGTGCTCGACCTTGCCGAGGAGCGCCTCCCCCGCCGAGAGCAGCTTCCGCTCGTCGGCGTCCGCCGTCCGGGCGAGCTCCGGCGGCAGGACCTCGGGCCCGGTGCGGCCGGCCGCGGCGTGCGCGCTCTTCAGGCCGAACGCCTGGGCCCACGCGCCGTTCACCCGCGTGAACCGGGCGTCGCGGTCCTTGAAGAAGATGAGGTCGGGGATGTTGTCCATGAGCGCGTGCAGGAGGTCGCGCTCGCGCCCGGCCTCCTCCTCCGCGCGCTGGCGGTCGCTCACCTCGCGCTCGAGCCTCTCGCTCTGCTCGCGCAGCTGTCGGTTGCCCTCGCCGAGCCGTTCCGCGGCGAGCCGCGCGCTCTCCTCGGCCCGGCGGCGGTCCTCGTTCTCGCGCTCGAGGGCGGCGCCCTTCTCGGACAGGGTGCGGGCCGACTCGGCGAGCTCGGCGGTGCGGGCGGCGACCTCGGCCTCCAGCGCGCGGCGGCGCGCGGCCATGTCGGCGGTGCGCAGGCGGTAGCCCGCGAAGAGGGCGACGGCGACGGCGACCGCCGCGAGGGTGAGGGCCCACCACGTGAGGTACCAGGGCGGGAGGACGCGCACGCGCAGCGTCGCGCCCTCCTCGTTCCACACGCCGTCGTTGTTGGCGGCCCGGACGCGGAACGTGTAGGCGCCGGCCGGCAGGCTCGTGTAGGTCGCCGAGCGGCGCGCGCCCGCGTCGTTCCACTTCGTCTCGAGCCCGTCGAGGCGGTAGGAGTAGCGGTTCTTCTCGGGCAGGATCAGGTTGAGGGCGGCGAACTCGAGGGTCACGACCGACTGGTCGTGGGAGAGCACGAGCTCGTCGGTCGCGGCCAGGTGGCGCGACAGGGGCGAGCCCTTCGCGCCGGGGACCTGGAGCTCGTTGAAGAGGCGCAGGCCCGTCAGCTGCACCGGGGGCGGGACGGTGTTCCGCTTCATGGCGGCGGGGCGGAAGTAGGTGAGCCCCTGCTGGCCGCCGAAGAACATCTCGCCGTCGGCCGCGAGGAAGCCGGCCCCGTACTTGAACTCCGTCCCCTGCAGGCCGTCGTGGACGTCGAACGTGCGGGCCTCGAACTTCTCCGGCGAGGCGACGGCGCCGACGAGCCAGGCGAGGCCGCGGTCGGTCGACACCCACAGGTCGCCCTTCGCGTCCTCGAGCACGTGCTTGATGTTCTCGCCGGGCAGGCCGTCGGCGAGGCCCAGGCGGCGCCACGCGCCGCCCCGGGCGAGCCGCACGCTGAGCCCGCCCTGCGTGCCGAGCCAGAAGTTGCCCCGGCTGTCCTCGAGGAACGTCTGGGCGCCGCCCTCGCCGATCGACGCCGGGTCGGCCGGGTCGTGGCGGTAGGCCCGGACGCGGCCGGCCGAGCGGTCGAGGTAGTAGGCGCCGTCGGGCGTGCCGAGCCACAGGTTGCCCTGCCGGTCCTTGAGCGCCGCCTGGATGTTCTGCGGCAGGCCCGGGAACGGCAGCGTCTCGAACCGGCCGGTCCTCTTGTCGAAGAGGAGCGGCGAGGCGTGGGTGCCGAGCACGAAGCGGTCGCCGCCGTCGTCGACGATGCGGAAGATGTTGGCGAACGACCCGCCCTGGGCCGGGACGAAGCGGGTGAAGCGTCCGGTCCGCGGGTCGATGCGGTTGAGGCCGCCGGCCCAGGTCCCGATCCAGAGGACGCCCTCGCGGTCGTAGTAGAGGGAGAGGACCGCGTCCGAGCCGATCGAGCCCGGATCGCTCTCGGAGTGACGGTAGACGGTGAAGCGCCCGCCCCGGCGGTCCCACCGCGTGAGGCCGCCCCCGTCGGTGCCGACCCACACCGTGCCGTCGCGGTCCTTCTCGACCGCCGCCACGTGCGGGTCGCCGAGGCCGCGGAACCGGCTCGCCCGCACGACGCCGAAGCGCTGGCCGATCGGCGAGATGAAGTTGAGGCCGCCGTTGTAGGTGCCGATCCAGAGGATGCCCTGGGCGTCCTTCATGAGGTTCCAGACGGACGGGCTGCTGAGCGAGGCGGGATCGTCGGGGTCCGGCAGGTGGTGCGTGAAGCGGCCCGTCGCGGGGTCGAGGACGTCGAGCCCGCCGTTCTCGGTGCCGACGAGCACGCGGCCCCCGTCCACGAGGACGCTGCGCACGGAGTTCGTCGCGAGCGAGTCGGCCCGGCCGGCCTGGTGCGTGAAGTGCGTCGCCCGAAGCGTCGCCGCGTCGACGCGATAGAGGCCGGTGTCGAGGTTCGCGACCCAGACGACGCCGGCCGGCTCCTCGTGGAGACCGAGGGTCTGCCCGGCGACCCCGGGGACGCGCGCGGCGCGGCCCGTCGCGAGGTCGACGCGGTCGAGCCCGTTCGCGGTGCCCACCCAGAGCGCGCCCGCGCGGTCGACGAGGAGCGAGAGGACGTTCAGGTTCCCGAGCGTCGCGGCGTCCGCCGGATCGGAGGCGACTCCGCCGCGACTTCCGCGCCGCGAGTCGTAGAGGTAGAGCCCCTGCGGGCAGCCGACCGCCACCCCGCCGGGGACCGGCGAGGGCGCCCACGCCGACGGGCGCGGCGCCGGCCGCGGGTCGCGCGCCGAAGTCGATGCGGTCGAAGGCGTCGTGGTCCCGGTCGTAGCGCGCGAGCCCGGCGTTCGTCCCCACCCACAGGACGCCCGCGGGGTCCTCGGCGACGGCGCGCACCTCCGAGGACGGGAGCGACCGGGGTCGTCGGCGTCGGCGCGGTAGTGGGCGAAGCCGGTGCCGTCGTAGCGGTCGAAGCCCCGGTTGGTCGCGACCCAGAGCATCCCGCCGGTCGCGGTAGACGGCCTGGATCCAGCTGTGCGACAGGCCGTCCTCGACGGTGAGGTGGCCGAAGCGGAGCTCCTGGGACCGCGCCGACGACGCGGCGACCGCGACGGCCACGAACGCGATCAGACGGATGGTGTGACGCACGTCGGCGATCTCCTTGACGACGGACCCGGAGCCCACCGGGCAGCAATCAGATTAATCGGTGGCATTATGCCGCAGAGTGGACTGGGCGTGCCGCGGGCGAGCGGCACGGGCGGACGGGTGACCGCCGGCGGCTCAGCAGGCCCGGCGCTCGGCCAGCTCCACCGCCATCGCCGGCGCGGCCGGCTCGGGATCGACGCAGGCGCGGTTGCGCCCCTCGCCCTTCGCCCGGTAGAGGGCGGCGTCCGCCCGAACCGTCAGGGCGCCGCCGTCGCCGTCGTCGGTCTCCTCGAGCGCGGCGACGCCCGCGCTGCAGGTCAGCTCGACGCGCCCGGCGCTGACATCGAACGGCTCGCCCGCCATCGCGGCGACGATGCGCCGCGCGAACACGGCCGCCCCCGAGAGGTCGGTGTGGGCGAGGAGAAGGGCGAACTCCTCCCCGCCGTACCGGAACACTCGGTCGCCCTCGCGAGCCCACGCGCGGAGCCGGGCGGCGAACCCCTTCAGCACCTCGTCGCCGACCGGATGGCCGAGGATGTCGTTCACCTGCTTGAAATGGTCGAGGTCGAGGATCGCCAGCGAGAGCGGCAGCCCGGACCGGCGCGCGCGGGCGATCTCCTGGCGCAGCGCCTCGTCGAACGCGCGACGGTTGGCGAGGGACGTCACCGCGTCCGTGAGGCTCATCCGCCGGAGCTCCTCGACGAGGGCCCGGTTCTCGTCGATGAGCCGCCGCCGCTCGGCGGCGCGCCGTACGGCGAACACGAGCGCCTCGCCGTCGGCTGCGGCCTTCGAGAGGTAGTCGTGCGCGCCGAGCCGCAGGGCCTGGATCGCGGAAGCCGCGTCGTCGGCCTTCTTGGCGGTGAGGAGGACCACCTCGGGCGGCGGCAGCCCCTGCTTCAGGAGAGCGAGGAGCTGGAGGCCGTCGAGCCTCGGCATGGCGACGTCGGTGACCACGACCGGCACGGGCGTCGCGCTCTTCTCGTACAGCTCGAGCGCCTCGACTCCGTCGCACGCTTCCAGGACCGTATAGCCCGCGCGTTCGAGCGTGCGGGCCATGATTCGCCGGGACAGCTCGCTGTCGTCGACGACGAGGACGGTCTCGAGCGCCCCGGTACCCGTCAGGTCGAACGGTTCCATGCCCGGGCGAGGGTGCAAGAGACAGGCCCGGGTCGGGCGCGCGCAACTCGTTGAAAACACGCGAGCCCCTTCGGTGGGTCCCCGCTCAGGGCGGGGTCATTCGCCCGCCGTGTGGGGCGGTCTGGCGTCTCCCGGCAGCGGCTCTCCGGCGCGGAGGAGCCACGCGCTGTCGTGCCGACGGAACCCGATGCGCGGGTAGTACTCGACGGCCTTGGGGGCCGCGAGGAGCACGATCATCGAGCGCGGCCCCATCTTCTCCCGGGTCCTCCTCACCAGCTCGACGCCGATGCCCCGCCGCTGGTGGGACTCGCGGACGGCGAGGTCGGCGAGGTAGCCGACGTAGAGGAAGTCGGTCATCGTCCGCGAGAGGCCGACGAGCAGGTCGCCGTCCCACGCGGTGACGACGAGGTTCGCGTTCGAGAGCATGGCCTCGAGGATCGCGCGATCGTCGATCGGCCGCCGCTCGCCGAGCGTCGAGGCGCGGTAGAGCTCGGCGACGACGTCGAGGTCGAGGTCGTTGCCGTAGCGGTACTCGATCGTTCCCCCGTCCGCGCGCTGGCTCATGGCGACGCACGATAGCGGGCGGGGCACGCGCCGGCAACCGGGCCGGCTCGTGGCAGAATCCCGCGATGAGCGATCCCACGCGCCGCCAGTTCCTCGCGACCGCCGGTGCCGCGGCCGCCGTCACGATCCTGCCCCGGCACGTGCTCGGCGGCCCGGGCTTCGTCGCCCCGAGCGACAAGGTCAACGTCGCCGTGATCGGCGTCGGCGGCCAGGGCCGCACGAACGTGCGCGCGCTGCTGCACCAGGACGAGTGCCAGATCGTCGCCCTCGCCGACCCGGCCGAGGAGTGGGACCTGCGCTCGTTCTACTACGGCGGCAAGGGCGGTCGCGGGCCGGTGAAGGCGGAGATCGACAAGTTCTACGCGGAGAAGAAGCCGGGCTACGCGTGCGCGGCCTACGAGGACTTCCGCGTGATGCTCGAGAAGGAGAAGGCGATCGACGCGGTGCTCGTCGCCACTCCGGACCACGCCCACGCGTACATCTCGATCTACGCGATGAAGGCGGGCAAGCACGTCTACTGCGAGAAGCCGCTCACTCACAGCGTGTGGGAGGCGCGGCAGGTCGCGAAGGTCGCGAAGGAGACGGGAGTCGCGACGCAGATGGGCAACCAGGGCCGCTCGGGCGAGGGCCACCGCCAGACGCTCGAGTGGCTCGCGGACGGCGCCATCGGCCAGGTGCGCGAGGTGCACGCCTGGGGCAACGCGGGCAACTTCGCCTCCGGCAAGGGGCGCCCGAAGGACACGCCGCCGGTGCCCGACGGCTTCAACTGGGACCTGTGGCTCGGCCCGCGCGAGGCGCGGCCGTACCACCCGGCCTACACGCCGTTCAGCTGGCGCGGCTGGTGGGCCTTCGGCGGGAGCGGGCTCGCCGACGTCGGCACCCACCACATGGACCCGGCCTTCAACGCGCTGCAGCTCGACGTGCCGGAGACGGTCGAGGCCTACGGCTCGACCTACGACGAGGAGGTCGCGGCCCCCGCGATCTTCGCGACCTGGCGCTTCGGCGCGCGCGGCACGCTCGCGCCGGTGACGGTGCACTGGTACGACGGCGGCCTGCGCCCGCCGACGCCGGCCGGCCTCGACCCCGACGACCCGCGCCAGCGCGTCGGCGAGGGCCGCGACGGGATCTACTTCGTCGGCGAGAAGGGCATCCTCACCTCCGGCGGCTGGTCGGGCATGCCGCGCCTCCTCCCCGCCGAGCGAAACCGCGAGTACCAGCGGCCGGCGAAGACGCTGCCCCGCGTCGAGGGCGGCCACCACGCGGACTGGCTCACCGCCTGCAAGGGCGGGCGCCCCGCGAGCAGCAACTTCTCCTACGCCTCGCGCCTCGCCGAGTTCGTGCTGCTCGGCAACGTGGCCCTCCGCGCCGGCAAGCAGATCAAGTGGGACGCGGCGAACATGAAGGCCACGAACGTCCCCGCGGCCGACCGCTTCCTGAAGGACACGTACCGCGCGGGGTGGGAGCTGCCGGTCTAGGCGCGGCGGGAAGGCGGCCGGGCGGGGAGCTCCCCGCCCGGAGCCTCAGTGGCCGTGGATCGTCGCGAGGGCGGCGAGGGCGGCGCCGCGGGCGCCGGCCATGTCGAGGTCGGGAACGATCGTGAATCGCACCGCGGCCGCCTGCTCTTCCTTGAGCTGCGTGTTCTCGCGGACCTTCTCGAGGAACCAGTCGCGGAAGTGGGCCTCGGCCTCGACGACGCCGCCGCCCACGAAGTAGGCGTCGGGGTCCATGAAGTTCGCGGCGATCGTGAACAGGCGGCCGATGGCCATCGCCTGCTGCTCGAAGATCTTCCGCGCCATCTCGTCGCCCTCGACGCCGTAGCCGCGGACGAGCTTCGCCGCGCGGGCGATCGACTCGGCCTTGTTGAGCTCGTGGCCGGGATAGCGCGTGAGCCAGTACGGCAGGAGGTTCACCTCGATGCCGGTCAGCGAGGCCACGCTCTCGACGTCGCCCGAGAAGCCGCAGTTGCACTTCGGGAATGCCTGGCCCGGGCCGAGGAGGCCCTCCATCGGGACGTGGACGTGGCCGAGCTCGCCGGCGAAGCCGGACGCGCCCTTCACCACCGCGCCCTTCTCGATGACGCCGCCGCCGAGGCCCGTGCCCACGATCGCCGAGATCGACGAGCGCTGGGTGGCCGTCGCGCCGAACAGCTGGTAGTGCGAGTAGAGCGCGGCCGCGTTGCCGTCGTTGTTGTAGACGACCGGCAGCGAGAGCGCCTGCTCGAGGCCGCCGCGGAAGTCGTAGTTCCTCCAGCCCGGGTGCGCGAAGTTCGTCGAGCCCTTGGAGGAGACGACGCCCTCGGCGCTCGCGGGGCCCGGCGTGTCGAGCCCGACCGCCTTCACCCGCCCGCGCGCGATCCCGGTGCGCTGCAGGATGTCGTCGAACGACTCGACGAGCGCGGCGACGGCGATGTCGGGCCCCTCGGTCACCCGGCTCGGCCGCTCGAAGAGCTGGCTCACGAGGAACTTCCCGTCGGCGTCGAGGACGGTCGCGTTGTTCTTGTTGCCCCCGTTGTCGAGCCCCACCACCACCCAGTCGGCCGTCGCCATAACTCAGCTTCCTCCGTGCCGCGCGCGGGCGCGAAAGGCGATTCTAGAACGAACGGACGCCGATGGCCATCGCCTGCTGCTCGAAGATCTTCCGCGCCATCTCGTCGCCCTCGACGCCGTAGCCCGGACGAGCTTCGCCGCGCGGGCGATCGACTGCCTTGTGAGCCGTGGCCGGATAGCGGTAGCCAGTACGGCAGCAGGTACCTCGATGCCGGTGAGCGACGCGACGCCTCGACGTCGCCCGAGAACCGCAGTTGCACTTCGGGAACCTGGCCGGGCCGAGGAGCTCCATCGGGAGTGGACGGGCCGAGCTCGCCGGCGAAGCCGGAGGCGCCCTCACCACGCGCCCTTCTCGATGACGCCGCCGAGGCCGTGCCACGATGCGAGATGACGAGCGCGCGGCCGCGCCGAAGAGCGGTAGTGCGAGTAGAGGGCGGCGCGTTGCGCGTTGTTGTAACGACGGCAGGGAGGCCCCTCGAGCCGCCCCGGAAGTCGTAGTTCCCCAGCCGGGGTGCGCGAAGTTCGTCGAGCCCTTCGAGGAGACGACGCCTCGGCGCTCGCGGCCCGGTGTCGAGCCCGACCGCCTTCACCCGCCGCGCGCGATCCCGGTGCGCTGCAGGATGTCGTCGAACGACTCGACGAGCGCGGCGACGGCGATGCGGCCCTCGGTCACCGGCTCGGCCGCTCGGCTGGCTCACGAGGAACTTCCCGTCGGCGTCGAGGACGGTCGGTGTTCTTGCCCGTGAGCCCCCCACCCCACCCAGTCGGCCGTCGCCATCTCAGCTTCCGTGCCGCGCGCGGCGCAAAGGCGATTCAGAACGAACGGATCTGGCGGCTTGAGGTGCAGGTTCTGGCGGGCCTTGATGTTGCGGAGGTCGTCCGCTGGCCTCGGCCAGCGGACCTCCAGCTCGTCGACGACCTCGGCCGTGCCGAGGCCGAAGTGGGGGCGCGGGTCGTGCGTCGACATGTACGAGTCGCCCGCGGCGACGTCGCGCCACTGCGATCGGCCTCCGGCCTTGATGCGGACCTCGGCGCCGATCGGGGCGATGCCGCCCTTGCCGTCTTCCAGCGTGACCTCGAGCCAGGAGCCGACCTTGCTGTCGTTCCGGAGGAGCACCGGCGGGCCGTCGAGCTGGGTCAGGAGGAGGTCGACGTCGCCGTCGTCGTCGTAGTCGGCGGCGGCGAGGCCGCGGTGCGCGCGCTTCGGCTGCCAGCCCGGGCCGGCCGAGTCCGTGACGTCGACGAACAGCGGCACCGCGTCCGGGCCGAGCGGCCCGCGGTTCTCGAGCAGGATCCCTCGCTGCTCGTAGGTGCCGATGAGCTCCGGGTGCCGGTCGATCTGCGGGTAGATGTGGCCGTTCATCACGGGGATGTCGAGGTCGCCGTCGTTGTCGAGGTCGACGAACGCGGTGCCCCACGCGAGGGTCCGGTACGTGGCGGGTCCGATCCCGCTCTTCTTCGAGACGTCCTCCCAGAGCCCTCCCGGCAGCTGCCGATAGAGCGTCGAGAAGTCCTCGGCGAAGTTGTTGACGAAGATGTCGACGAGCCCGTCGCCGGTCACGTCGCCGACCGCGAGGCCCATCCCGGCCTGGGCCGCGCCGTTCTCGTCGAGGGCCGAGCCGGTCCACGTCGCGACCTCGGTGAAGTGGCCCTTGCCGTCGTTGCGGTAGAGGTAGTTCGGATCGGAGTCGTTCGCCACGTAGACGTCGATGTCACCGTCCCCGTCGAAGTCGGCCGCGCGCACCGAGAAGCCGAAGGCGAGGCCCTTGTCCTCCATCCCCGCCTCGGCGGTGGCGTCGACGAAGCGGCCGCCCTCGTTGCGGAAGAAGTAGTCGGGCGCGCCCTTGAGCCCGAACGGGCCGACCGCCACCATCTCGAGCCCGCGCCACGACAGGGTCGGCTTCGCGGCGAGGATCTCCGAGAGCGGCTGGTCGATGTACTGCGCCACGTAGAGGTCGAGGTCGCCGTCGCCGTCCGCGTCGAACCACGCGGCCCCGGTGTTCCACCCCGGCTGCTCGAGGCCGACCCGGGCCGCGACGTTCTCGAAGCGGCCGTTGCCGAGGTTGCGGTAGAGGACGTTTCGCCCGTAGTTCGTGACCAGGATGTCCGGCCAGCCGTCGCCGTCGTAGTCGGCCACGAACGCGCCCGCGCCCCACTCGCCCTCGCCGCCGACCCCCGCCGCGTCCGTCACGTCCTCGAAGGTGTGGTCCTTCCGCTGCCGATAGAGGGCGTTTCTCCCCTTCTCGACGACCTTGTCGCCTTCGATCTTCCAGTCGTTGACGACGTAGCAGTCGAGGAGGCCGTCGCGGTCGTAGTCGAGCCACGCCGCGCCGGTGCCGGCCGAGTCGAGGAGGTGGTCCTTGCCGGGACGCCCGGCGAGAACGACGCGCGCGAGCCCGGACGCCTGCGCGACGTCGACGAAGCGGAAGGGGGACAGGGCGGAAGGAGCGGCCACGGTCTCGGCGGCCGGCCGGGGCGTCGACTTCATCTGGGGAGCCGGAGCGCCCGACGAGAGAACGACGGCCGGGCCCGCGACGAGAAGGACCGCCGCGGCCCGGCCGGTGCGACCGAAGGCCAATCCGGCCTACTTCTTCAGGGAGGCGACGACCGCCTCGACCTTCTTCCACTCCGCGGCGAGCGCGTCGGCCTTCGGCGCGGCGGCCATGCCGGCGATCGCGCGCGAGGACTCGAGCAGCTGCGTCTTCGCCTTCTTCGTGACGACGACGTAACCCTCGTCGTAGATGCCCTGCGCCTCGCCGGCCGCGTTGTGGTGGTGGCCGCCCTCGAGCAGGCGCTTGCGGACGGCGCCGACGGCGTTGTCGCCCTCGGTCGCGAGGTGGCCCACGTCGGCGGCCAGCGCCTCGACCGCGGCGGTGGCGGCCTTCGCGTCGCCCGCGGCGATCGCGTGCTGGGCGCGGACGAGCGCGCCCTGGCCGTGGCCGAGCGTCGCGGCGAGGATCGAGCGGACGAGGCTGTCTTCCGTCCGCTTCAGCGCGAGGATGCCGTCGGCGAGCGAGTTGTAGGTCGTCACCATCTCGGCGGGGGTGCCCGCCGGCGTCTGGGCGTGCGCGCGGACGGGCGCGACGAGGGCCACGGCGAAGGCGGCCACGAGGGCCAGCCGTCCGGTCTTCATGCATGTCCTCCCGCCGGCGCGGGGCGCCGGCCTAGCGTTCCGTCTCCGATGTGCGGCAAACGGCAAAGGCTAGCACGGCTCAGGCCGTGGGCAGCCACACCCGCATCGCGCCCGGGGCGCGGTTGTCCCACGTGGCGTAGGGCACCGCGGTCAGCGCGACCTCCCGCCGGGGAGCACCCCCCGAGCCGTAGAGCGGCGCGCCGGGGTCGACCACGACGGCCTGCGCCCGGCCGCGCAGCACGGCGGTCCCGCCCGGGCCGGCCTCACGCTCCGCCCGGAGCGCGGACGCCGCGGGCAGGCGCAGCGCCGGCACCGGCGCCGCGACGTCCCGCTGCTCGACGCAGTAGACGATCGGCCCGCGGGCGAGGGCGACGCGGCCCGCGGTCTGCTCGACGTAGGGGTGGCCCTCGATCCTCCGCACCGGCATCGGCAGGTCGAGCTCCACCGTGTCCCCCGCGCGCCAGTCGCGCCGCACCACGAGGTGGCCGCGCTCCGCCACGGCCGGCTGCGGCGCGCCGTTGACGCGCAGCGCGACCTCTCCCGCGCACCAGGCGGGCTTCCGGAGCCGGAGGCCGAACGAGCCGGCCGTCGTGCCGGCGACGGTGATCCGCACCCGCCCGTCCCACGGGTAGTCGCCGGCGAGCGTGAGCCGGGCCCGGCCGTGGCCGACGTCGAGGTCGGCCGTCGCCGCCGCGTACAGATTCACGTACACGTCGCTTTCCGACGTCGCGAACGCGTGGCGCCCGAGCGCGGCGAACGTGCGCGCGACGTTCGGCGGGCAGCACGCGCAGCGGTACCAGTCCTTCCGGTGGTGCGTCCCGCGCGAGGCGAGCGGGTTCACGTAGAAGAACCGGTCGCCCGAGAGCGAGATCCCGGCCGCGACCGCGTTGTAGAGCGCGCCCTCGACGAGGTCGGCGTAGCGCGCCTCGCCTGTCAGGCGGAAGAGGCGCTCGTTCAGCAGCACGAAGGCGATCGAGGCGCACGTCTCCTGGTACGCGTCGTAGGTCGGCAGGTCGTAGTCGTCCGTGAAGCCCTCGTTGCCCGCGGAGGAGCCGAGGCCGCCCGTGACGAACATGCGCCGCTCGACCGCGTTCGCCCACACCCGCTGCGCCGCGTCGACGAGCGAGCGGTCCCCCGTCTCCCGCGCCACGTCGAGCGCGCCCGAGAAGAGATAGAGCGCGCGGACGGCGTGTCCGGCGATGACCTGGTGGTCCCGGATCCGCGCGTCGTCCTGCCAGTACGTGCCGTCGTACTCGGCCGGCGGCGTCCCGTGCTCCTTCGCGAAGAAGCCCTCGCCCCGGTGCTCGACGAAGTACCGTGCGAGGTCGAGGTAGCGCGCCTCGCCCGTCGTGCGTGAGAGCTTCACGAGGGCGAGCTCGAGCTCCGGGTGGCCGGGATACCCCGGCCTCTTCCCCGGCCCCTCGCCGAACGTGCGCGCGAGCAGGTCCGCGCACCGGCGCGCGACGTCGAGGAGGTCGCGCCGGCCGGTCGCCTCGAAGTGCGCGACGCCCGCCTCGACGAGGTGGCCCGCGCAGTAGAGCTCGTGGTCGTCGCGGAGGTTCGAGAAGCGAGGTTTGTCGTCGAGCTGGTACGCGGAGTCCAGGTATCCGTCGGCCTGCTGGGCCCGCGCGAGGACGGCCACGACGGCGTCGACCTCGGCGGCGATCCGCGCGTCGGGCCCCGACCCGAGGCACAAGGCCGCGGCCTCGAGCGTCTTGTGCACGTCCGAGTCGGCGAAGACGTAGCCCTGGTGGCCGCCCTTCTGCCCTGCGGCCGTGCGCTCGAGGTTCCCGATCGCCCCGACCTCCCGCAGCTTGCGAAAGAGATGGGGGACGGTCGTCTCGCGGTTCGCCCGAAGGCGCGGGGCCCAGAAGGGGTCGGCGAACGTCACGCGACGGTAGTCGGCGGAGCGCAGCGGCGCCTCGAGCGACGGCGCCGAGCTCGCGGCGACCGACGGCGCGCCCGCCGCGCGGACGGCGAACGGGCCGGCGAGGAGCGAGGCGGAAGCGCCGGCGAGGAAACGGCGGCGCGTCGTCGGGCGGTCGGACATGGGCCTCTCCGAGGATGGACGAATCCTGACGATTCTATTCCCTTGACCGCGGCGGCACGCCGCCGATACGGTCGTTGGACGACGGCGGCGCCCGGCCCGTCGGGTCGCCCGCCCGATCCACCCACAGGAGAAAAGCATGACCCGTACCCCGAAGGCGGCCGCCGCGGCGGCCGTGGCGCTCGGCCTCGCGGCGTGCGCGAGCAGCACCTACAAGTCGAGCTGGAGCAACCCCGAGGCTCGGGCCGTGAGCCTCGCGGGCAAGAAGGTCGTGGCGGTCTTCGTGACCGCGGAGGGCGGCCCGCGCTACAGCGCCGAGGACGCGCTGGCGCGCGAGCTGACCGCAGCCGGCGCGCAGGGCGTCACCGCCTATTCGCTGGTGCCGGACGCCGACGTGAAGGACAAGGACGCCGCGAAGGCGAAGCTCGTCGCGGCCGGGGTCGACGGCGCGGTCGTGATGCGCGTGGTCGGCAAGGACAAGGAGCTCAACTACACGCCCGGGATGGCCGTGCCCGTCGGCTACTGGGGCCGACCCGTCTACGGCTCGATGTGGGGCGGCTACTGGGGGCGCGGCTGGGGCCTCGCCTACAGCCCCGGCTACCTCACCACCGACACGGTCGTCTCGGTCGAGACCCTCGTCTACAGCGTGAACCAGGACAAGCTGCTGTGGGCCGGGATGAGCGAGACCACGAACCCGAAGAAGGTGAACGACTTCGTCCGCGAGCTGGCGCGGGGCGCCGGCGCCGAGATGAAGAAGGCCGGCCTGCTCGCACCCTCGCGGTAGCGGCGGCCGGACGGGCTCGAGGGCGGCGCCCGCGGGGGCGCCGCCCCTTTTTTCCCTTGACGGACGGCGACCGATGGGCCTATCTTTTAACCATCCGGTTGATTGAATCAAATGGTTGAACGAACTTCGCCGGTCGTCGCGCCCGCCGCGGCCCCCGGGCGGGCCCGCGAGAGGCGGGATCCCGAGGCGACGCGGCAGGCCCTCCTCGCGGCCGGGGCGTCCCTCTTCGGCGAGCGCGGTTACGACGGCGTGCCGATCGACGACGTGGCGGCGCGGGCCGGCGTGAACAAGGCCCTCATCAGCTACCACTTCGGCGGGAAGCGCGGCCTCTACGCCGAGATCCTCGCCCACGGGTTCCGCGAGATGGCCGTCCGCCTCGACGAGGCGGAGTCGGGGGCGCTGGACGCCGCGTCGGCCCTCCACGACCTGCTCCGGGTGTTCCAGGAGTACTGCCGCGAGCACCCCGAGTTCCCCGGCCTCTTCATCCGCGAGGTCCTGTCGACGGGGATCGAGCCGCGCGTCCTGCCACACCTCGTCACGATCGTCGGCATCGTGCGCCGGCTCGGCGCGCGCGGCGCCCGCGAGGGGACCCTGCGCCCCGTGAACCCCCTGCTCCTGCACTTCGGCCTCGTCGGCCCGCTCGTCTTCTACGCGTCGACGGAGCCCGCGCGGCGACGCGCCGTCGCGGAGCACGGGTTGCCGCTGGCGATGCCCTCCGTGCCGGAGTTCGTCGAGTACCTCGAGGATCTGACGCTGCGCGGTCTCGCCCCCGCCTCCCGGCGCGCGGCGCCGCGACGGCGGAGCACCCCGTCCCGCCCGGTCCGAAAGCCGAAAGGAGCGCGCGCATGAAGCGCAGCGTCGTCTTGGCCCTCCCCGCCGTCGCCCTCTCCCTCGCCGCCCTCCCGGCCTGCCGCCGCGGGGAGACGGGCGGGCCGATCGTCGCCTCCGGCCACGTCGAAGCCACCGAGGTCCTGGTCTCGACGAAGGTCCCCGGCACGCTCGAGGCCCTCTCGGCCGACGAGGGCTCGACCGTCGCGGCCGGCCAGGAGATCGCGCGCGTCGACACGACGGACACCCGCCTCGCGCTCGACGCCGCCCGCGCCGAGCGCGCCCAGGCCGCGGCGGAGCTGCGCCTGCGCCTCGCCGGATCGCGCGAGGAGGACGTGCGGGAGGCCGAGGCGCAGCTCGTGCGGGCCGACGCCGACCTCGACGGCGCGCAGAAGGACCTCGACCGGATGGAGGGGCTCCTCGCCGCCGGCTCCGGCACGACGAAGTCGCGCGACGACGCGCGGACGCGGCGCGACGTGGCCCGGGCCTCGCAGGACGCCGCCCGCGAGCGGCTGCGGCGCCTGAAGGCCGGGTTCCGGGCGGAGGAGAAGGACGCGGCGCGGGCCCGGGTCGAGGCGGCCGACGCGCGCATCGCGCAGCTCGAGCAGCAGCTGAAGGACGCGGTCGTGACGAGCCCGGTCGCGGGCGTCGTCACCGAGAAGGTCGCCGAGAAGGGCGAGCTCCTCGCCCGCGGCGCGGGGATCGTGGTCGTCACCGACCTGCCGCACGCGTGGCTCAACGCCTACGTGCCGGAGACGGACCTCGGCCGCATCCGCGTCGGCCAGGACGCCGAGGTGGTGACCGACGACGGCCAGACGCGGAAGGGCCGGCTGTCCTTCGTCGCCTCGCGCGCGGAGTTCACGCCGAAGAACGTGCAGACCCGCGACGAGCGCGTGAAGCTCGTCTACCGCATCAAGGTCGCGCTCGAGAACGCCGACGGCCTCTTCAAGCCCGGCATGCCCTCGACCGCGCGGCTCGCCCCGGCGGGCCGGCCGTGACGACGCCTCCGGCCGACGAGCCGCTCGTCGTCGTCTCCTCCCTCTCCCGCCGCTTCGGGACGGTGCAGGCGGTCGACGGCGTGTCCTTCGAGGTCCGGCGGGGCGAGATGTTCGGCCTCATCGGCCCCGACGGCGCGGGCAAGACGACGACGCTGCGGGCGATCCTCGGGCTCCTGCCGCCGGACGAGGGCCGGGTCCTCACCTGCGGCCTCGACCCCCAGCGCGACAGGCGGCGGCTGTCGGCCCGGGTCGGCTACCTCTCGCAGAAGTTCTCGCTGTACGGCGACCTCAGCGTCGACGAGAACGTCGCGTTCTTCGCCGAGATCCACGACGTGCGCGGCTACTCGGCCCGCCGCGACGAGCTGCTGGAGATGGTGCGGATGACGCCGTTCCGCGACCGTCTCGCGGCCCGGCTCTCCGGCGGCATGAAGCAGAAGCTCGCCCTCGTCTGCACCCTCGTGCACACGCCGCAGCTGCTCGTCCTCGACGAGCCGACGACCGGCGTCGACCCGGTGTCGCGCCGCGACTTCTGGCGGCTGCTCGCGCGGCTGCAGCGCGAGGGGCTCACGATCCTGCTGACGACGCCGTACCTCGACGAGGCCGAGCGCTGCACGCGCGTCGCCCTCGTCGACCACGGCCGCGTGCTGTCGGTCGACGCGCCCGACGCGCTGCGGGCCGCCGAGCCGGGGGTGATGGTCGAGGTCGTGGCCGAGCCCCGGCGCGAGGCCACCGCCGCGCTGCGCGCGGCGAGCGGGGTCGCCGAGGTCGAGGTCTTCGGCGAGCGGCTCCACGCGACGCTCCCCCTCGCCGACCCGGCCCGCGCCGCGGCCGAGGCGGAGAGGATCGCCGCCTCCCTGCGCGCGGCCGGGGTCGACGTCCGCTCGGCCCGGCCCACGACGCCGACGCTCGAGGACGTGTTCATCGGCCGCATCCGCCCGCGGGGCGGGCCGGCCGGCCCCGAGGTGAACCCATGAGAGCCGCCCTTCTCCTCCTGGCCCTCGCCGCGATCCCCGCGGCGGCGCAGGAGCCGCCTTCCCCCTCGCCCGCCCTCGCCCTCTCGGTCGACGAGGCGGTCACCCGCGCGATCGCGGCCTCGCCGCGGCTCGCCCGCCTCGGCGCGCAGGAGGCGGCGGCCGAGGCGCAGCGGCGCGGCGCGGCGGCCGAGCGCTGGCCCCAGCTCGACCTCGCGGCGGGCTACCAGTACCGCTCGGACGTGCCCGAGCTCGCGATCTTCGCGCCGACGAACGACCCCGCGAAGCCCGTCGAGCGCATCGTGGTGTTCCCGAACATCAACGAGAACTGGCGGCTGCGCGCCGGCGTGGCGCTGCCCGTCTACACGGGCGGGCGCGTGGGCGGGCAGATCGCGGCGGCCGAGCAGGGCCGCCTCGCCGCGCAGGAGGACCTCCGCGCGGGGCGGGCCGACCTGGTGCTCGAGACGAAGGCCGCCTACTGGGCCCTCGTCACGGCCCGCGAGAGCGTCCGCGTGCTGACGGAGTCGATGAAGGCGTACGACGCGCACCTGCGCGACGCGCGCAACCGCGAGGCGTTCGGCATGGCCGCCCGCAACGAGGTGCTCGCGGTGCAGGTCGAGCGCGACCGCGTCGAGCTCGAGCGGCTGAGGGCCGAGGCCCAGGCCGAGGCCGCCGAGGCGAACCTGCAGCGGCTCCTCGACCTCCCGCCGGGAGCCCGGGTCGAGCCGGCCGAGGCGCTGGCCGCCCCGCCCGCCGCCGCGGCCGAGGTGGAGCCGCTCGTGGCGGCGGCCCAGGCCGGCCGCCCCGATCGCAAGGCGCTAGCGGCGCGGGCGAACGCGGCCGCGGCCCGCGCCGGCGCCGCGCGCGGCGCGCGCCTCCCGCAGGTCGCGCTCACGGGCGGCTACACCTACGCGAACCCGAACCGCGACATCGTGCCGCCGACCGCGGAGTGGAAGGACACCTGGGACGTCGGCGTCGGCGTGAGCTGGAGCGTCTTCGACGGCGGCAGGCGCTCGGCCGGCGAGGCGCGGGCGCGGGCGCAGGCCGACGCGGTCCGCGAGCAGCTGCGCGAGCTCGACCGCGCGATCCGCCTCGAGGTGACCCAGCGCGCGCTCGAGCTGCGGACGGCCCAGGCGCGCCTCGCGGTGGCCGAGCGCAGCGTCGTCTCGGCGGCGGAGAGCCGTCGGGTGGCCGGCGACCGCTACCGCGAGGGCGTCATCCCCTCCTCGGAGCTGCTCGACGCCGAGGCGGCCCACGAGCGCGCGTCTCTCGCCCGCACGGAGTCGCTCGCCGCGCTGCGGCTGGCCGCGGCCGCCCTCGACCGGGCCGTGGGCCGGTGAGGCGCGGCTGATGGGCACGGCCGTCGAGATCCGCGAGCTGTCGAAGCGCTTCGGCGCGTTCACGGCCGTCGACCGCGTGTCGCTGAGCGTTCGCGAGGGCGAGATCTTCGGCTTCCTCGGCGCGAACGGCGCGGGGAAGAGCACGACGATCCGGATGATCTGCGGCCTGCTCGCGCCGAGCTCGGGCACGGCCCTCGTCCTCGGCACCGACGTCGCGAAGGACCCGGAAGGCGTGAAGCGGAAGATCGGCTACATGAGCCAGCGCTTCAGCCTCTACGACGACCTGACCGTGGGCCAGAACCTCCGCTTCTTCGGCGGGGTCTACGGGCTCGCCGGGAAGGAGGCGCGCGAGCGCGAGGCGTGGGCCGTGCACATGGCCGACCTCGAGGGCAAGGAGGACCGCCTGACCGGCGAGCTGCCCGGCGGCTGGAAGCAGCGCCTGGCCCTCGCCTGCGCGGTGCTGCACCGGCCGCGGGTCGTGTTCCTCGACGAGCCCACGAGCGGCGTCGACCCTCTCTCCCGCCGGCGCTTCTGGCGGCTCATCGACGAGATGTCCGCCTCCGGGGTGACGGTCTTCGTGACGACGCACTACCTCGACGAGGCGGAGTACTGCCACCGCCTCGCCCTCATCCACGCCGGGCGGCTGGTCGCCCTCGGCACGGTGTCGGAGCTGAAGAGCGTCTTCGCGGGCGACGCCGTCCTCGAGGTGGTGGCCCCGCGGGTCGGCGACGCGCTCGAGGCCATCGGGAAGGCGCCGTGGGCGGTCGAGACGTCGGTGTTCGGCACCCGCATCCACGTCGTCGTGCGCGACGCGGAGGAGGGCCGGCGCGAGGTCGCGCGGCTCCTCGACGCCGGGGCGAACCCCGCCTCCTCGATCGAGCGCATCCTGCCCTCGCTCGAGGACGTGTTCATCCACCACGTCGAGGCGGCCGAGGCGGCGCGCCACGCGGCGCCGGCGGAAGCGCGATGAGGCGGCTGCGCGCGGTCGTCGTGAAGGAGCTGCGGCAGGTCCGGCGGGACCCGTTCTCGCTGATGATGCTCATCGCGCTGCCCGCCCTGATGCTGGTGCTCTACGGGTACGCCCTCAACTTCGACGTCCGGCACGTCCGCCTCGCGGTGCAGGACCTCGACCGCAGCGCCGCGAGCCGGGAGCTCGTCGCCTCCTTCACGAACTCGACCTACTTCGACCTGGTGGCGACGCCCGGCGCGGAGGCGGACCTCGACTCACTAGTCGAGCGGCGGGTCGCCCGCGCGGTGCTCGTCGTCCCGAGCGGCTACGGCCACGACCTCGCGGCCGGCCGCGCCGCCCCCGTGCAGCTTCTCCTCGACGGGGCCGACTCGACGACCGCGACGACGGTGCTCGGCTACGCGCGGGCCCTCGCCGCCGAGCAGAACCTGGCGGTCCGCGCGCACGCCCTGCGGCGGGCCGGCCGGAACGCCGCGCCGCCCCTCGACCTGCAGCCGCGTGTCCTCTTCAACCCGCAGCTCGAGTCGACCCAGTTCCTCGTGCCCGGCCTCATCGGCTTCCTGCTGATGCTCACCGCCGTCCTCTCGACGGCGCTGTCCGTGGTGCGCGAGAAGGAGCGCGGCACGATGGAGCAGCTGAGGGTGGCGCCGCTGCGGACATGGGAGCTGATCGTCGGCAAGACGATCCCCTACCTCGGCATCTCGCTCCTCGCCACGTTCGTCATCCTGCTCGCCGCGCGCGTCCTCTTCGGCGTGACGATCCGGGGCCCGTACCTCGACCTGCTGGTGGCGGTCCTCCTCTACCTCTTCGGGGCGCTCGGCTTCGGCCTCTTCATCTCGACCGTCGCGAGCACGCAGGCCTTCGCGTTCCAGGCCGGCCTCATCGCGTCGATGCTCCCGGCGATCCTCCTTTCGGGCTTCATCTTCCAGATCCGGATCATGCCGCCCGCCCTCCAGACGGTCACCTACCTCGTCCCCGCGCGCTACTTCCTCGTCGTGCTGCGCGGGATCATCCTGAAGGGCGAGGGGCTCGCGACCTACTGGCCGCAGGTGGGCGCCCTCGCCCTCTACGGCCTCGTGGTGACGGCCCTCGCGTCGCTGCGGCTCGCCCGGCGGGAGGCCTGAGCGATGCGCGTCCTGTGGCGGGTCATCGTCAAGGAGTTCCTGCAGATCCGGCGGGACCGCAAGATGATCCCGGTCATCTTCGTCGCGCCGGTCGTGCAGATCACCGTCTTCGGCTTCGCCGTCAACACCGACGTGCGCGACGTCCCGACCGTGCTCGTCGACCAGGACCGCAGCGCGACGAGCCGCGACCTCGTGAGCCGCTTCGAGAGGTCGGGGTACTTCGAGGTCGTCGGGACCGAGGAGACGGCGGAGGCGGTCGACCGCTGGCTCGTCACGTCGCGCGCGCAGATGGGCCTCGTGATCGCGCCCGGCTTCGGCGCCGCGGTCGCGGCCGGCCGCACGGCGTCGCTGCAGATCGTGGCCGACGGCACGGACGCCGCGTCCTCGAACGTGGCGATCGGCTACGCCGGCTCCCTCGCGAACGAGTACGGGGCGTCGCTCGCGGAGCGCTTCCTGCGCGCCCCCGGCGCCCCTCGCGTCGGCCAGCTCGCGCTCGTGCCGCGCGTCTTCTACAACCCCGACCTCAAGAGCCGGTGGTTCTACGTGCCGGCCGTCCTCGCCCTCATCCTGATGGTGATGACGCTCCTCCTCTCGGCGATGGGGGTCGTGCGGGAGAAGGAGATCGGCACGATGGAGCAGATCATCGTCACGCCGATCCGGCCGTGGCAGCTCCTCGTGGGAAAGCTCGCGCCGTTCGCGGCCATCGGCATGTTCCAGATGTCGGTCGCGACCGCCGTCACCGTGTTCGGCTTCGGCGTGCCGCTGCGGGGGTCGTTCCTCCTCCTCTGCGGGCTCACGTTCCTCTTCATCCTCACGAACCTCGGCCTCGGGCTCCTCATCTCGACGCTCGTCGAGAACCAGCAGCAGGCGATGATGGGCGCGGTGCTCGGGGGGATGGTGCCCATGATCTACCTCTCGGGCCTCATCTTCCCGATCGAGAACATGCCGCGGGCGATCCAGCTCGTCACCTACGCGATCCCGCTGCGCTACTACGCGGAGATCATCCGCGGCGTCTTCCTCCGCGGCTCGGGCCTCGGCGTGCTGTGGCCCGAGGCGGCGCTCCTCCTCGGCATGGGCGTCGCGATCCTGGCCGTCGCGTCGCTCCGCTTCCGCAAGCGTCTCGACTGACGGCGCCGGCCGGGGCCGGCGGCGGGCGCTTTCTGCTACGCTCCGCCTCCGAACCTCCCATGGCCTCGACGCGTGACTTCGGAGCGCTCGCCGAGCAGGCCGTCCTCGCGGCCCGCCCGTTCCTCGCCCTCGAGTTCCACCCCGCGGCGGTCGCCGCGCTCGACGCCTTCATCGACGTGACCTGGGGCGAGGACGGGCTCGACCCGTCCTCGGACCGGTGGCAGCCGAACGCGGGACAGAGCGTCTCGATCCTGCGGTTCGGGGCCTTCCTCGGCGAGCTCGCCCGGCGCGAGCTCGGCGGCGAGTGGCGCGACGACCCGAACCCCGAGAACGTCCTGAACGCCCGCGTCGTGATCCGGGGCGAGACGGCCGTCTTCGCGGTGGCCCAGGTGTACAAGCGCCTCAAGAACGGCGCGGCGGAGCGGCTCCTGCCGTTCTACGACCGGGTCCGCGCGACCGTGGGGCGCGCGGCCACGCCCGCCGAGGTCGAGGGCTGGATGCGGCAGGCGCGCCACTTCGGCGGCGTCGGCCGGACCGACCTCGCGCTGCGCCTCTCCGGGCGCGCGCTCGTCCTCGGTCCGGCCCCCGCCGCGCGCGCGGCCATCGAGGCGCTCCGCGCCGAGTGGTCGGCGGCGGAGCGCCGAGCGCGAGGAGGGACGCGCCCGGCTCGTCGCCCTGGCGGGGGAAGGGCGCGCGACGCTCGCCGCCTTCGACACCGGCCGGGGCGCGCTCACGTTCTACGGGGTCGACGCCTACCTCGACGAGACGTTCGGCGAGTGCCGTCGACCCGGCGAGGCGGCGGCCCGACACCGAGCGCTCGCTCGGCGCCTTCCTCGGCGAGGTCTTCTGCGGCCGCTACGGCGGCGCACAGGTCGAGGACGGGATCGGCCGGTCCGAGCGCGTCAGCCGCTTGGCCGAGCGGCCTCGCCATGGCCCCGGTCGAGATCGTGCAGCGTCGGGTCGCGAAGGGAGGGCCGTCCGTCCTCGAGCAGGCGGCGAAGCTCGTCGGCCTGCTCTGCAAGCAGGGGGACACGACCGACCCTCCCGAGGACCCGGCGGCGTGGTTCGCCCGGGCGGAGGCGTTCGCCGGCGAGGCCGCCTCCTCCTCGCGCTGCGGACCGGCACGGTCGCGATCGGCTTCGAGGGCGGCGACCGGGCGGAGAGACGCCTGCGGCTCGCGGGTGGTGCCGCGCCCTCGGCCGCGCCGCCGAGGAGGCGAAGCACGAGCCGGCGGCAGCTCGACCCGCGCAGCATCCGCCCGCGCTCGGCGACGAGCCGTCGCTCGGAGCGTGCGAGGCGGCCACGGAGCACGACCTGGCCGACGCCGCGCCCTGCTCAACGAAAGGTGCGGGCGCTCGTCGCGCTCGGCCGGGCGGCCGAGGCGTTCGAGTGGGCCGAGGCCTGCGCCGGCCGCGACGACTGCGAGCCCGAGCGCACGTGGCTCGCCGCGCGCGCGGCCGAGGCCGTCGGCGGCGCGCGGTCGCCGCGCACGAGCGCCGCACGCGCGCCGCGGACCACCCGCGGCTGCCCGGCAGCCACGCGCGAGCAGGAACGCGGCGCGGCGTGACCCCGCGCGCTCCGGCGCCCTCCCGCGGTGCGGATGGCGGCGATCGAGCGCCTGCCCGACCGTCCCGGCGGTCGAGGCGTACGCGCGGCTTCGAACGAGGAGGCGCCGCAGCTCGCCGAGGCGTGGCGCGAGCGCGGCGTCGGGCTCGCGATGCTCGGCCGCCCGGACGAAGCCCTCGCGTGCCTGCGGCGCGCGGCGCAGCTCGAGCCGCCGAGCCGAAGAGCTACCGACCACCGAGGCCGTCACGCTGGCGCGGCTCGGCCGGCTGGACGAGGCGGTCGCCGCCCTCGAGCGGGACACGGCCGCCTGCCCCGCCTCGGGCACCCTGCGCACCCGCAAGGGTCTTCCTCACGAGGGCCGGCCGCAACGAAGAGGCCCTGCGCGCCTTCGACGAGTCGATCGCCGCCGACCCCCGGCTACCCGGACGCATGGGCGTTCAAGGGCGACCTCGAGCAGCGGATCGACCGCACGCCGCAGGCCATCGCGTCGATCAGCGAGCGCTACCTCGCCGCGCGGCTCGAAGACCGCGAGAAGCGCGTCGACGCCGCGGCGCCAGCTCTGGGCGCTGCGTCACCCGGCGGGCGATCGACTCCGAGCAGGCCCGCCTCTGCACTCGGCTGGAGCGATCGAAGGCATCGGCGGGCGCCCTCGCCGAGGCTCTCGCCCAGCTCGAGGGGCGGCGGTTGCCGCCGACCCGTTTGCTCGGAGGGCTGGTGGAACCAGGAACGTGCCTCACGGACCACAGGCCGGCCGGAAGCCGCGCTCGCGTCCTTCGCGCAGGTCGAGGAGCTCGGCGGCCCGTCGAGCCGCGCCGCCGACGCGATGGCGGCTGCCTCTTCCGCCTCGGCCGGGGCGCCGAGGCCATCGCCACCTACGACCGGGCGCTCGACGCCGCGCCCTCGGCGCCCGACGCGCTTCGCGGGAAGGCGCGCGCCCTCGTGCGCCTGGGCCGGCCGAAGGACGCGCTGCCCCTCTACGCGCGGCTCCTCGCCCGCGCGCCGGCCAACGCCGAGCTCGCCCGCGAGCGGGCGGAAACCCTCCGCGCGGCCGGCCGCGAGCCTTGACCCGCGGCGCGGGCGCGTGCTGTATTTGCCGATGAGCATGCGCGGCGACGAGCGACCGGCGACCCTCCACCTCCCGACGACCGCGATTCGCAGCGCGCTCGCCGGCCTCGCGCTGGCCGCGGCGCTGGCCGCGGCCGGCTCGGCGCAGGCCCAGTCGCTCCCCGGCCTCGCGAAGGCCGCGGCGGCGCCGGCCGCGCCGGCCGTCTGACCCCCGCGCCGGCCGCGACGCCCGGAGCCGGAGGCCGAGGCGTCCGCTCGCCGCGCGCGGCGGCGCGGGCGTTCGTCGACTGACCCGGAAGGGCGACTGGGAGGAGCGCGGGCCGCTACCTCCTCGCCCCCGCGGGCGAGGAGGCGCCGGCCAGGCTCGCGCAAGCTGCGCGCCGTCCTGCCGCTACGTCGACATCGACGTGGACGCGCTGTCGCCGCTGCCGGAGGGCAGCGCGCAGGACAGGCTGCCGCCGGGGAACGACTTTGGTCGGCAGGGTCCCCGGGGACGGGGACGAGGATCCCGTCTACCTCGTGCGGACCCGGGACGCGAAGGGCGCGTACTGGGCCTTCTCCCGCCAGACCGTCGCGCGCGTCGACGGCTGGTACGACGCGCTGCCGGATCACTGGGTCCGCGACGTGCTGCCGAACCCCCTTCAGCAGATGGGGCCCCGCGATCTCCTCTACTGGCAATGGCTCGCCCTTCCCGCGCTCGTGGGCGTGTCCCTCCTGCTCGGCCGCCTGCTCGGCGGCGCGAGCGCCCGCGTGCTGCGACGGCTCGCGTCCCGCACCGCGAGCACCTGGGACGACCGCCTCCTCGAGCGCACGGCGCCCGCCCTCACGCTCCTCTGGGCGATGGCCGCCGCCGCGGTCCTGCTGCCCTACCTCGCGCTCCTGCCCGCGGCCCACGGCTACGCGCGCGGCGTGATCGGAGGGATCGCCACCTTCGCCGTGTTCTGGGCGGTCTGGCGGTCGGTCGACGTGTGGGCCCACTTCCTGATGGAGCGGCCCTGGGCCGCCGAGAACCCGTCCGCCCGCTCGCTCCTGTCGGTCGCGCGCAACCTGCTGAAGGTCGTGATCGCGGTCGCCGGATTCGTCACGACGCTCGGCTGGTTCGGCTACCCGGTCGCCACCGTGCTCGCCGGCCTCGGCATCGGCGGCATCGCGATCGCGTTCGGCGCGCAGAAGACGATCGAGAACCTGTTCGGCTCGATCTCCCTCGCCGCGGACCAGCCCTTCCGCGTCGGCGACCTCGTCAAGGTCGAGGACTTCGTCGGCAACGTGGAGCGGATCGGCATGCGCTCGACGCAGATCCGCACGCCCGACCGCACCCTCATCTCGCTGCCGAACGGGAAGCTCTCCGAGATGCGGATCGAGGACTTCGCCTCCCGCGACCGGATCCGCTTCGCCACGACGGTGGGCCTGCGCTACGGGACGACCGAGGCGCAGGTTCGGCAGGTCGTGGCCGGGATCGAGTCGCTGCTGCGCGGGATGCCGAGGGTGTGGCCGGACGTCGTGGTCGCGAAGTTCGCCGCCCTCTCCGCGTCCTCGCTCGACGTCGAGGTCGCCTGCTGGTTCGTGACGACGGACGTCGACGAGTTCCGCCGGCTGCGGCAGGACGCGCTCCTCGGCATCCTCCGGGTCGTCGAGGAGGCGGGCACGTCGATCGCCTTCCCGACGCGGACGGTCCACGTCGACGGCGCGGACCGTCGTCCGCCCGGCGCGCCGGCTCAGCGAGCCGAGTAGACGGCGTCGAACGGCGTCGCGCCCGCCCGCCGCGCGACGCCGCGCTCCGGGTTGGCCGCGAGGCGCTCGAGGACGTGGAACACCGTCTCCACCTCCTCGGGCGCGCCGGCCGCCGCCGCGATCTCCTCGCAGGTCCCGCCCGCGGCGCCCTTCTCGCGCAGGGCCGCCACGACCCGCCGCTGGAGGTCGAGGACGACGGCCGCCGCCTTCTTCCCCGCCTCGACGCCCGGCTGGTGGTAGGCGTTGATCCCGACCAGGGTCGCGTAGAGGCCCACCGTGCGCTCGTAGAGCGCGATGAGCTGGCCGAGGGTCCCCGCCGAGACCTCGGGGATCGTGATCGTGACGGACGGCCGCCCGCTCTCGAAGAGGGCGCGGCGCGTGCCGAGGAGGAAGCCGTCGAGGAAGTCCCCGCTCGTGGCCCCCGGCTCGACCTCGAGGGCCGCGCCGGCGCTCGCGCAGGACCCGGACGAAGGTCACGAAGAAGTCGGCGGTGCCGTCCCGCAGCTGCTGGACGAAGGCGTGCTGGTCCGTCGAGCCCTTGTTGCCGTACACCACCCGAGCCTGGTGCACGACGCGGCCCTCGAGGTCCTTCTCCTTGCCGAGCGACTCCATCACGAGCTGCTGGAGGTAGCGGGAGAAGAGGAGCAGGCGGTCCTTGTAGGGCAGGACGACCATCGCCTTCGCTCCGCGGCCGTCGCCGAGCGCGTGCCACGCCGCGGCGGGGAGGGCGGCCGGGTTCGCGCGCGGGTCCGCCCGCCGGGTCAGCTCGTCCATCGCGGCGGCGCCGGCGAGGGGCGCCCCGGTGTCGAGGCCTGGGCACCACCGGCAGGAGACCGACCGCGCTCGTCACCGACGTGCGCCCGCCGACCCAGTCCCACATCGGGAAGCGCGCGAGGAAGCCCTCGGCAACCGCCTGCCGGTCGAGCCGGCTGCCCTCCTGGGTCACGGCCACCGCGTGGCGCCCGCGAACGCGAGCCCCGCGCCGCGTACGCCGCCGCGGCCTCGAGCATGCCGTTGCGCGTCTCCGGCGTGCCGCCCGACTTGGAGATGACGACGCACAGCGTCTCGCCGAGGGCGTCGCCGATCCCGCCGAGGACCCGGTCGATGCCGTCGGTCGGTGTTGTCGAGGAAGTGCGGGGCGAGGCGGTCGCCGGGGCCGCCAAGGCGCGTCGGCGACGAGCTGCGGACCGAGGGCCGAGCCGCCGATGCCGATCACGAGGACGTGGCGGAAGCGGTCGCGCGTCGGCAGGCGCACGCGGCCGTCGTGGACCTGCGCCGCGAACTCCGCCACGCGGAGGCCGGTGTCGCGGATCTCGCGCCCGATCTCGGGGGTCAGGGCGAGCTGCAGGGCGCGCAGCCAGTAGTGCCCGACCATCCGCTTCTCGTCGGGGTTCGCGATCGCGCCCTTTTCGAGCGCGACCATGGCGTCGAGCGCCGTCGCGAAGCGCCCCTCTCCGGCCGTCGAGGGCGGCGGCCTCGAAGGCCGGCCCGGCTCCAGGTCCAGCCGGAAGCCGAGCCCAGGGTCGTCGAAGAGCAGCGTCTTGTAGAGCTCCTGGCTCACGAGGCGTCCATGTCGTCTCCTGCCGACGCATTCTAGTCGCCGCGAGCCCGGGCGCGCCGATGCTAGACTGGCCCGTCGTCCGGCGAAGAGCCACGGAGAGGTCGGTCGATGCGGTCCCGCGCGGTCCTCGCGATCGGCGGCGCTCGCCGCCGCCTGCGGCGGCTCCTCGCCCGCGAGCTCGACCGACGGCAGCGGCAGGCGCATTCCTCGGCGAGCTGGGCGATCGCCGTCGAACGGCTACGAATTCCTGGCCTACTGGTGCTCGGCCACCCGAGCACGGGCCCGGGCGGCTTCCCGACGCCGGAGGCGTACCTGGAAGGCGGTGCGCTACAAGCCGATCGACGCGAGCTTCAGCTACATCACGTCGAAGGCCTCGAGCGGCACGCCTTCTACTCGGACAGCCAGTTCATCGGGTTCGGCCTCGCCTACAAGGCGACGAGCGCGACCGAGAAACGCGGATCGCCCAGACGTTCCCCGGCGGTCCGGCGGCCCAGGCCGGCCTGGACCGCGGCGACACGCTCCTGACGATCGGCGGCCGGGACGTCGCGGGCCTGCTGTCGAGCGGCGAGATCAGGACGATCTTCGGCCCCGAGCAGGTCGGCTACGCGCTCGATTTCACCTGGCGCGACACGGGGGAGCGACCCGCGCCGCCCGCCTCGCGAAGGCGGCGCCGACGATCCCGACCGTGTCCCAGACGGCGGTGCCGAACACCGGCGGCCGGCGGGTCGGCTACGTCCACTTCCGCAACTTCGTGCAGCCGTCCGTCGCCGCCCTCGACGCGGCCTTCACCGAGCTGCGCGACGCGCGGGGCGAACAGGCTCGTCCTCGACCTGCGCTACAACGGCGGCGGCCTCGTGTCCGTCGCCCAGCACCTGGCCGGCCTCGTGGCCGGCCCGGCCGGCGCCAGGCGGAAGGTCTTCGTGCAGTTCACCCACAACGACCGGCAGTCGGGCCGCAACACGGCGTACCGCCTCGAGAGCCTGCCGCAGGCCCTCGGCGTGTCGCGCCTCGTGGTGATCGCCACGCGGAGCACCGCCTCGGCCAGCGAGGCGATCTACGTCAACGGGCTGCGGCGTGCCATGGACATCGAAGGTGGTGGGCGACGCGACGTGCGGAAGCGGTCGGAGCAGTACGGGTTCGACTTCTGCGACAAGGTACTCTACCCCGTGGCCTTCCTCGTCACGAACGCCCGGGGCCAGGCCGACTACTTCGCGAGGATCCCGGCCGGCGCTGCCCGCCCCGGACGACGTCGACCACCCGCTCGCGAGCGCCCGCGAGGCGTCGCGCGCCGAGGCCCTGAACGTCGTCCGCACCGGCGCTGCAGCGGCTCGGCCGCCGCCGCGGCCCGGGTCGAGGGGGCGCCGGCGCGAGAGGGTCGTCCTGCCCCGGCGGCAACTGGCAAGCTCTGGTGAACGCGTGGTGAGCCGGGTGCTATCATCCGCGTCAACCGTTTCCGGCTAGCGAGGCCTCGGGCCCGGCGAACGAGCGGATGAACCCACAGAAGATCGGGAAGTACGAGATCGTCGGCAAGCTCGGACAAGGCGCCATGGGCGAGGTCTACAAGGGCCTTGTCCCGTCCTGAACCGCTCGGTCGCGATCAAGCGCATCTCCGCCGGCCTCGACGCCGACGAGAACATCCGCAAGCGCTTCCTGCGCGAGGCGAACGCCATCGCCTCGCTGAACCACCCGGAACATCATCACCGTCTACGAGCTCGGCACCGAGGGCGACCAGGCCTTCATGGCCATGGAGCTGCTCGACGGCGACCTCAAGCACGCGATCGCCCAGCGCACGATGACCCTCGACGCGAAGCTCGACGTCATCGAGCAGATCCTCGAGGGCCTCAACTGCCCACGCGAAGGCATCGTCGCCGGGACCTCAAGCCGGCGAACGTGCACCTGCTGACGAACGGCCTCGTGAAGATCATGGACGGCCTCGCGAAGGTGAGCGGTCGACATGACGGCGTCCACCGGGACGGTGATGGGGACGCCGCCACCACATGTCCCCGAGAACGGAGTCCGCGGGCAGAAGACCGACGCCCGCTCCGGCGACTACTTCCGCGCCGGTCGGCTGCGTCTTCTACGAGATGCTGACCGGGCGCAAACCCTTCGACGCCGAATCGATGCGCGGTGCTGTTCAAGGTGATCCAGGAGGAGCCGCCGCCGCTCGCCGGGCACGGCCCCCGCGACGCCCCGCCGCTCGTACGGTCGTCCAGGAAGAGCGCCAAGCACGCGGACGAGCGCTTCGCCGGGCGCCGGCGAGATGCTCGAGTGGCTGCGGCGCGCCCGCCAGGCCCTCGCAGGCGGCCGCGGCCACGAGCCGGTGTCCGGCCTCGAGCGGACGCCGGCCGCGCCCGCCGCGCCGCCGCAGCGCCCGCCGGTCCGGGCCGTGGACGGCTCCACCCCGCGATGGCGACCGGGGTCTCGCGCGTCGGGATGTCGCGGCACAGCTGCCCGCCGCGCCCGGCCCCGGCCGGCGGCGCCGGCAAGTGGATCGCGCTCGGCGTCGGCGCCGTTCTCCTCGTCGTGGCCGTCGTCGCCTTCTTCCTCCTCCGCGGCGGGAGCCCGGCCGCTGCGCCCACGCCGGCCCCGGCCTCGGGCGTTCAGACGATGGCGCGGGAGCTCGCCGACACGCGGGCGAAGCTCGCCCGCCGCAAGCTCGACGCCGGCGACTACGCGCCGGAGCGACCCGCGACGCCGAGGAAGGCCCTCGAGATGGACCCCGCGAACGCCGAGGCCCGCGGCATCCTGGACGAGATGAAGGCGCGCTCGGCCACCAGGTCAGGACGCGGTCGCGTCGCTCCGCGGCGCCTCGTCCGACCCGGCCCGCGCCGACGCGGCCCTCGCCGTCCTGCGCCTCGACCCGTCGACGCGAGGCGGTCACCGCCGCCCGCGCCGCCGGCGGCCTTCGGGGCCGGGCCGGGCAGGGCCCCTGCACTGATGGCCGAGGCGAGAAAGGCGGCCGAGCAGGCCGGCGGCGGAGACGACGAGGCGGCAGGCCTGGCCGCCCAGGGCGAGCAGGCCCTGAGGGCAACGACCCCGTGGCCGCCGCGCAGCGCACCTCGAGGCGCGGGCCCGCCAGCGGCAGGTCGGACCCTCCCGCTGACGTCCACCGGCGCCCGGCCCCGGTGCTGTGCTGATTCGGAGTCCGTCCCAACTGGATCGTGACGCGTTCTCTGTCGCTCCGCCCGGCGGCGACGGGCGGAGGATGGCCGTGATGAACCTGGACCGCATCGGCGAAGTGCGGATCGTCGAGCAGGATCGTGGCCAGGGTGCGATGGGCGAGGTCTTCAAGGCGCACGACCCGCTCCTCAACCGCTTCGTCGCGATCAAGGTGATCGCCCTCGCCTCCGACCGGAGTTCCGCCAGCGCTTCCAGCGCGAGGGCGCGATCCGCCGCCCAGCTCAACCACCCGAACATCGTCACGATCTACGACCGGAAACGACGAGGCCGGGCTCACGTACATGGCGATGGGCTCGTGGAGGGCCTCGACCTCCGCGAGTCGATAAGGCAGCGCGCCCTCGGTCCGCTGCTGCGGCGGCTCGACCTGATGGTTCAGCTGTGCGACGGGCTCTGCTTCGCCCACGCCCGCGGCGTCGTCGCCGCGACCTCAACCCAGCGAACATCACGTCCAGCCGTCCGGCCAGGTGAAGTCCTCGACTTCGGCCTCGCCCGGCTCGCCTCGTCCGAGGTCAGCGAAGACGGGCACCGTGATGGGAACGCCGCACTACATGTCGCCCGAGCAGGTCCGCGGGCAGAAGGCCGACGCGCGCTCCGACGTGTTCTCGCTCGGCGCCGTCTGCTACGAGATGGTCGCCGGCACGCGGCCGTTCGACGGCCGGACCGTGCCCGAGGTGCTGCAGGCGATCGTCGAGCGCGACGCCACGCCTGCGCGCGAAGGCCCCCGACACGCCGCAGAGCGTCAGCGCCGTCATCGAGCGCGCGCTGTCCCGCGACCCCGCCGCGCGCTTCGCGGACGCCGCGGAGATGGGCCGCGCGCTGGCGGCGGCCCAAGTCGCTCGCGGGCGAGACGATCGTCGGCGCCCCAGGCGCCGAGGCCCGCGATCCTCCAGCACCCAGGGCGACTTCATGATCGGGCACGCGACCGAGGGCTCGACCGCCCTCGACCACGGCGACATCCTCGGTATCCTGCAGCGGTCGCTGAGCGTCACGTCGCGGCAGGACCCCACCGTCGCGGCCAGGCTCCACCCGTCCAGCCGCCCCGTCGCTGCCCCTCGTCGCCGGCGCCGCCGTCGCGGTGCTTTCGTGGCGGCCGGCGGCTACATGTACGTCCGCTCGCGGGCGGTGGCGCCGGCCTCCACCACGCAGGAGCAGAGCGTCCTCACCGAGGCGCTCCTCTCGGGCAAGGTCGAGCTGGCCCGCGCGGACCTCGACAACCACGCCTACGACGACGCGGCCGCCCACGCCCAGGAGGCGCTCGCCATCGACCCGCGAGCGCGGAGGCGGGAGGTGCTCGACAAGGCGGTCGGACGAAGGCCGAGGTCGAGAAGGCGGTGGCCGACGCGAAGGCCGCCGACGTCGCCGCGGCGACACGTCGACCGCATCCGAGGCGCTCGGGCGGCTGCGCCCTCGACCGACGTCACCCCGCCGCTGGCTCCACCCGCGACCTCAGCCGCTACTCGCCGCCGAATGAGGAGGCCCGCGGAGCGAGCGGCGACGGCGCGGGCCACGGCCGAAGGACGGCACCCTCGGACGCCCGCCTACGCCCAGGCGAAGAAGCTGACCGTCGAGGCCGACGGCCTCTTCGCGCAGGAGCGCTTCGCCGAGGCGGCCGACAAGTACATCGAGTCGCGCTTTCCGACGCCCTGAAGCGCGAGGCCGACGCGGCGCGGTCCGCCGAACGGCCCGGGCGGAAGCGGCCCGGGCGGAGGCCTCGCGGGCCGGGCGGCGGGTAGCCGCGGCCCGGCCCGCGCCGACGCCGGGATCCCCACGCCGACCGCGGCGCCTCGGCCACCGCCACGCCGACCGCCGCGCCGACGACCTCCCGACCGCGACGCCGCTGCCGGCGACGCCGCGGCCACCCGGCGGCCGCAGCCGCCGTCCCGGCGGCGCCCGGCCGCGATCCGCAGGATCCGCCGTGCGCCGCGTGATCACCGACCTCGGCCGCGCGTTCGAGACGCAGGACGTCTCGCTGTACCGCGCCGTGATGGAGGCGGAAATCTCCGCCGACGCCGAGAAGAAGCTGGGAGTCGTTCAAGGCCGTGAAGTACGACCGCGTGGCGATCGAGATCGAGTCGGTCGAGGTGAGCGGAGAGGAAGCGACCGCCCGCGTCCAGCGGCAAGGACACGATCCAACGGCCGGACGCAGCCGCTGAGCGGCTCGTCTACCGCCTCGCCCGCGCCGGCGCGTCGTGGCGGATCGTGTCGATGGCCCTCGTCAGGAGCTGAGGCCGGGGGCCGGCCGGGGGCCAGGAGAGACGGGAGGGGCGAGGCGCCCCTCCCGGCCTGACGCTCTAGCCGAGCGCCTCGTGGACCTTCCCGACCATCTTCCGGCGCCGGGGTTGACGAGGTCTTGTCGCCCTCGTCCTTCCTTGGACGGGCAGGCCTCGTTCGTCTTCTTCGCGAGGTAGAGGCTCGCCTTGAACTTGCGCATCAGCTCGTCGACGTTGCGCCCGAAGTTGTACCAGTTGGTCTCGGTCGAGCAGGACGCCTTCGGGGTTGACGAGGAACGTGCCGCGCAGGGCGTGGCCCGTGTCCTCGTCGTAGACGCCGACGCCCGGGACACCTTCCCCGTGCGGTCCGCGCCCATGAGGTACTTGACGTTCGCGGCTCTTTCTCGCCCTTCCGCCACGCAGTGCACGAACTCGGTGTCCGTGCTGACGTGCGACGATGTCGCAGCCGATCTTCTGGAGCCGCTCGTGCTGCTCTGCCAGAGCAGCGAACTCGGTCGCTCAGACGAAGGTGAAGTCGGCCGGGTAGAAGAGGATCGTCCAGCAGCAGCGAGCTGGCCCGGCGAGAGAGAACTTCCCCGAAGTCGTCCTTGACCGGATCGTAGACGGTGAGCTCGAAGTCGGGGACCTTCTTCCCGAGCCTCGGCCCGCTCGTTTCGGACATGCGGGTCGTCTCGCTCGACGCCGCCCGGCGGGCGGCGCCCCATCCCTAACCCGGACGCGGGCTCGCCCGGACGGCTACCAGGACTTCGCGCGGAGACCGAGCTCGCCGAGCCGCGCCTCGATCGGCTTCAGGCGCTCGCGGTCGGCGGCCGAGGCGGGCGTGAAGTACTCCGACGAGTGGAACAGCCGCGCCTGGAGCATGATCTCCGGCGCGAACTGCGTCTCGGGGCGCAGGCGGCCCGCCTCCTCGAACGGGTCGACCTCGATGCGGCCGTCGCCCTGGACGAGGGGCGCGAGCGACTCCGCGACGTCCCGGAGGCGGTCCCAGATCGCGTGGACCTCGGCGAATCGCGCGTCGCCCGCCGGCAGATCGGGGACCCGGGCGAAGAGGGACACGTCGAAGCCGACCTGGACGAGCTCGTCCCTGTGCTTCTCGACGAGCGGAACGATCTCCCAGCAGGCCTTCTTCTCGCGCGCCCAGGCCCGCGTCGCCTCGACGTCGACGGTCATGGCGTGCTCCTTCCCGGGCGCGGAGGGCCGGCGCCCGCCTCGCCCGCGGCTTCACCCGCGCTCGATCCCGGCTCCAGCTCGCGCGCGAGGGCCCGCGCGGCCGGGTCGAAAGGCGCCGCCTCGGCGAGCCGCTCGGCCCACCGCCGCGCCTCCTTCGTGTCGCCGCGCTCGCGGTTGATCGTCACGAGGGCGACGAGCAGCGACCGCGCCCCCGGGGCCCGCTGCTGCCCCGCGCGCAGCGCGGCGAGCGCCTCGTCGACGCGGCCGGCCGAGTGCAGCGCGATGGCGTTCGCGTAGACGAGCGACGGGTCGCCCGGCGCGAGCTCGGCCGCGCGGGCGAGCTCGACCCGGGCCTCCGCGGCGCGAGAGCGCCGCACGAGGAGGAGGCCGAGCGCGTGGTGCACGGCCGCGTTCCTCGGGTCGACGGCGAGGGCCTTGCGCAGGAGCCCCTCGCCCTCGTCGTCCTTCCCCTCCGCTCTCAGCAGGTCGGCGAGGTTGACGTAGGCCGGCACGAACCAGGGCGCGATCCGCAGGGCCGCCTCGTAGGCGCGGCGGGCGTCCGCCCGCTGCCCCCGCTTCGAGTAGACGATCCCGAGGTTCACGTGGGACTCGGGCCGCTCGGCGTTCGACCGCTGGGCGAGGAAGAAGTCGTCGAGCGCGCGGTCGCGCGCGGCCCGCTGCTCGGTCGCGAGCTCGTCGTCCGGCACGTCGGCGAACGCGCCCGCCGCCTCCACGCGCACCGCGCGCACGGGATCCCACAGCAGCGTCACGCCGATCCGGGTCCGCTCGCCGGGCGGGAGCGCGTCGAGCACGGCCGCGGCCCCGAGGCGCACCAGCGGGTCGGCGTCGGCCGCGGCCTTCTGCAGCGCCGGCAGCGACTCGGGCGAGAGGTACGGCCCGAGCAGCGACACCGCCGTCCCGCGCACGATCCCGGCCGCCTTCGCGTCGCGGACGACCCCGAGGAGCGCCTTCTCCGCGTCGAGCCCGTAGGTCCGGCCGGCCTGGATGGCCTCGCCGTAGTGCGGCTGCGTCTGACGCCCCTGGGGATACCACTTCCGGGCCCAGGCCGCCGCCCACTGCGCCGTCTTGTCCCGGTGGCAGTCGTTGCAGGCGTTCGGCGACGCCTCCCGGCCGAGCTTCACCGTGAGGTCGGGCCGCGGCACCCGCAGCGAGTGGTCGTGCCGCGGGTCGACGACCATGTAGGTCTCGGTCCGCATGTGGCACGCGACGCACGAGGCGCCCTTTCCCTTCTCCTTGTGGAAGTGGTGGGCACGGACCGCGAACTTCTCCGGCTGGTGGCAGGACGAGCAGACCTCGTCGCGGCCGATCTTCACCTTCTGGTCGTGGGCGTCGTGGCAGTCGGAGCAGGTCACCCCGGCGGCGTACATCCGGCTCTGGAGGAAGGAGCCGTAGTTGTAGACCTCGTCCCGCATCTGCCCGTCGGCGTAGTAGAGGCCCTCGTCCAGGAGGGCGGGCCGGTGGCTCTGGGCCAGCAGCGCGCCGACCTCGTACTTCTCGGTGAGCACGCCGCGGCGCGCGTGGCAGCGGGCGCAGGTCTCGACCTCGAACCGCGTCTCGAGGAACTTCGTCGGCTTCGCGATGCCGCGGGCGGCGTCCATCTCCCAGGTGCGGCTGCGCCGCTCCGTGAAGCGGACGATGAGGCCCGGGTCCGCGTCCTTCCGCGCGCTCGCCCTCGTCGCCTTCGCCCACGTGACGTGGCGCGAGCCCGGCCCGTGGCACGCCTCGCACGAGACGTCGATCTCGGAGAACGTCGTCACGAAGCGGTCCTCCGGCCAGCGGTAGCCCTTCACGAGGTTCGTGGAGTGGCACTCGGCGCACTGCGTGTTCCAGTTCTGGGAGAGCTTCGTCCAGTGGAGCACGTCGCGGTGGTCGACGGCCTCACCCGGGTAGAGGTGGAACCAGCGCTGCCCGCCCTCGGCCTTCGGCCGCGCGTCCCACGCGAGGCCGAGGGCCTGCAGCCGCCCGCCGGGCAGCGCGACGAGGTACTGCTGCAGCGGGTAGACGCCGAAGACCTTCTCGACGGCGAAGTCCGCCAGGCGGCCGTCCGGCCCGTCGGTCCGCACGTAGTAGCGGCCGTCGCGCCGGAAGAAGCGGCTCGTCACCGCGCCGTACGTGAACCGCGCGTCCTCGAAGTCGCCCTCGACGCTCTCCGGCGTCGGCGCCTGCATGGCGAGGTCGTGCTGGGAGCCGCGCCAGCGGCGCGTCTCCTCGGCGTGGCACTCCTCGCAGTTGCGGACGCCGACGTACTCGAGCGGCGGCGGCCCCAGAGCGTCCTGGCCCGGCGGCGGCAGCAGCAGGATGAAGCCTCCGGCCACCGCGACGAGGGCGAGGGCGAGCACCCACAGGAGCCGGCGGCGGGACGCCTGCTTCATGGGAGGCGGGGGGGCGCGGCGGGAGCCGACGGTGTCATGAGCCTCCGGGGCGGGGAAGATCCGGCGGCGCCATTATAAGTGGTCCCCTCGGGCGGCTCGCCCGCCGCGCGGCGCGCGTCGGCGGGGGACGCGGCTAGCGCTTGAGCATCCGGATCTCGGTTCCGCCCTTGTCGAACGAGACCTCGTCCATCAGCTGGTTGATCAGGTAGATGCCGCGGCCGTGGTGGCGGTACACGTTCTGGCCCATCGTGGGGCTCGGGATATCGGCGGGGTCGAATCCCTGCCCGGGGTCGCGCACGACGATGAGCATGCCGCGCGTCTCGTCGCAGGCCACGCACACCTCGACGCTCTTCGAAGGGTCGAACCGGCAGCCGTGGCGGATGGCATTCGCGAGCGCCTCGCGCAGGGCCGTCTCGATCTCGAACTCCTTGCCCTTCGAGCACTCCATGCCGCGCGCCTCGGCCATCACCTGATCGACGGCCGGCGAGATCGCCTCGACGCGGCCGGGCACGCGGATTCGCAGCCGCGTGTGCAGGTCCTCCGGGTCGAAGTCGCAGTGCGGGAGCCGGTGGGCGTTCATGCGGAGAGGCAGAGCATATCCAAAAACCGCCCGAGACGCCTCCGGGCCGTCTCAGGGGCCGCCCGCGGGCGATCGCGGCGACCGCGCCAGGCGGGGCAGCACGACGAGGACGAGGCCGTACAGGGCGAGGCTCGCGACGAGCGTCGCGGGCCGGCCGAGCCGGACGTCGTGCGTCAGGAGCTTGACTCCGCCGAGCGCGACGAGCGGGTAGACGAGCCATCGCAGCTCCAGCAGCTCGTGCCGGGCGGCAGCCCCCGCGAGCGCCAGCGCGGTCGCGGCGAGCACGGCCGTCCGCCCGACCGCGGCGGCCCCGGCGTCGGCCTCGAGGACGGGCCCCAGCGCCTGCCAGAGAGCCCACTGGACCGCCGCGGCGAGGGCCGGGACGGCGACGAGCGCCAGCAGGAGCTGGGGAGCGCGGCCCGCGCCCTCGCGCGGCGCGCCGCGGTCGCCCGCGAGGACGGCCCAGGCGGCGGCCGCGGCGGCGGCCACGCCCCACGCCGCCGGCGCCAGCCGCACGCTTCCGACCCCCGCGAGCGCCCCCGCCGCGCCGCCGGCGAGGCCGGAGCCGGCCGCGGCCGCGGCGAGGAAGAGCGCGGCGTGCGTGCGCAGCGTGGTGCGGCCGTGGCGGCGGCCGAGCGCCGCGGCCAGCAGGCCGAGCACGGCCCACGCCGCGGCGAGGGCGGCGCCGCTCGCGACGAGGGCGGCCCCGCCCAGGGTCAGGAGGCCGCCCGCCGTCGAGTAGAGATAGAAGTTGCGGAGTGGCCCGCGCGGCGCTCCACGAACGCGAAGGCGGCGCCGTAGCAGAGGGCGCCGAGCAGGAGCGCGAGCGCGCCCGGCCCGGTGGCGGGCATCCCGTGCGCGGCGAGGACGCGCATCGCCCCGCCGAAGCCGATCGCGACCGCGAGCGTCCCCTGGACCACCTCGAAGGCGGTGACCGGCTCGCCGTGGCGCAGCGTGCGGGCGGCGAGGCTCGCCACGTAGAGCGCGGGCACCGCGAGGAGGGCCGCCTCGGCGAGGCCGACCGACATCGGCGCGTAGCCCTCCGGCCACTCGGGCCGGCTGGCGATCGCGACGAGGAGCACCGCGGTCGCGTCGAGGACGAGCGCCCCGGCCCAGCGGAGCCCGAGCCAGGCGCCGCGCCACGCGAGCCACTCGACGCCGGCCCCGATCCCGAGGAGAGCCGCCATGGCGGCGGGAAGATCGTGGGTGGAGACGAGCAGCGACGCGGCGGTCGCGAGGGCCAGGAACGTGGTCACGACCGCGTTCCCCCGGAGGCGGCGCCGCCACGCCACGCCGACGCCGAGCGCGAAGAACGCGAGGAGGACCGCGGAAGCGACGCGCGGCGAGAGGAGGCCGAAGCGGGCGGTGGCCTCCCAGACGAGCGGGAAGGCGACGAGGCTGCTGGCCACGTCGTGGAACACGGCGCTCGCCTCTCGCCCGGCCCGGGCCTCGCGGTCGGCGAGGAGCTGGAAGACGGCGGCGTAGGCCAGGCCGAGGACGACGCCCGGGGCGGCCGGGAGCACGCGCCCGTCGGTCAGGGCCCGCACGAGGTAGGCGCCGGCGAGGACGAGAAGGGTGCGGCCGACGAGGGCGACGATCCCCGCCGGGAGCGCCGCGCCGCCGGAAGCCTCCGGCGCCCGCGCCGCCGACGCGGCGCGGGCGCGGGGCGCGGCAGGACGGCCCTCGAGCTCCGCGACGCGAAGCTCGAGCCGCCCGAGCCGCGCGACGAGCTCCGACACCTGGGACTCCAGGCGCTGCGTCGTCGACGCCTCGTCCATGAGCTCCTCCCGGGGCGCTCGCGCGCCCGTCCCGAACGGCAGCGGCCGGCGCGGCTCAGGCGGCGGGCGACGCCTCCGACGTCTCGCCCGCCAGCGGCCACGGCGGCAGGAGGCGCACGAGAGCCCACAGGATCAGGAACGGGAGGGCCATCAGGGCGACCGCGACGAGGAGCCCCTCCTGGGTCGCGAACTCGAGCTTGTAGGTCGTGTAGCCGAGGAAGCTCTTCGAGAAGAGCTGGCCGCCGATGACGACGTTCCACCGCATCGCGAAGATGCCGACGAGGGTGAGGACACCGGCGGTCGCGTACAGGCCGCGGCGGGCCCGCTCGGCGAGGTCCACGAGCTGGGTGAGGGCGAGGAGGCCGAGCGGGACGAGGGTGCCGAAGACGATCTGCACGACGATGTGCGGCAGGTAGAGCCGCGTCTTCACCATGAAGTCGAGGGTGCGGAACGACTCGTCGGCCTCGTAGATGCGGTGGATGAGGTCGAGCGACTCGAGCGAGAAGTCGATGATGAAGGCGTAGAAGAGGTAGCGGGCGATCGTGTCGACGCAGCGCTGGTCGACCGGCACCCCGCGCAGGCGCGAGATCGCCATGTAGAGCAGCATCACCGCCGCGATCCCCGACACGATCGCCGAGAAGAGGAAGACGATCGGCATGAGCGGGGTCGACCACCACGGGTTCGCCTTCACCGAGCCGAAGATGAACCCGACGTACCCGTGGAGCAGGAAGGCCGAGGGGATGCCGATCAGGGTGACCGTGAAGCTCACGCGCTCGTCGAGGTGCAGCGCGTCGGGGCTGACGTCGTACGAGCCGAGGGTGGCGAGCCGGTAGACGAGGCCGAGCGGCCCCTTCGTCGAGAGCGCCTTCTCGACGATCTCCTTCCGGTACTCGAGCCAGACCTCGAGGAGGAGAACGGCCATCAGGTACCAGAGGTAGACGAAGCCGAACATCGCCATCGCCGAGGCGGTGTGGGGCGTGAGGTACATCTCGAGCGACCGCTCGGGGTGGCCGAGGTGCAGCTGCAGCGGCAGCGGCGCGACGAGGAGGAACGCGAGGGCGGTCAGGAGTGCGAGGCGGTAGGTCGGCGCGACCGCCTCGACGCGGAACACGCGCACGAGCGAGGCGAGGATGAAGGCGCCCGCGACGAGCCCGGTGATGTAGGGGTAGAGAACGATGAGGACGCTCCACTGGAGCTCCACCTCGTTCGGGTACATGAAGCCTTCGACGCCCTGGAGCAGGCCTTCCATGTCGCCCTCCTACCGGACCGAGCCGTCGAGGCCGTTGTAGTAGGCCTTCGAGCCGGTGGCCATCTGCGGCTTGAGGACCTGGACCTTGTGGGCCCGCAGGAAGTCGTGGATCGGGTCCTTCGGGTTCTTGAGGTCGCCGAGCATCCGCGCCCCGGTCGGGCAGGTCTCGCAGCACGCGGTCGTGAGCCCCTTCGTGATGCGGTGGTAGCACAGGCTGCACTTGTCCGCCGTCTTCGTGCGCGGATCGATGAAGCGGCAGCCGTAGGGGCAGGCCTGCACGCAGTAGCGGCAGCCGAGGCAGTACTTCCTGTCGACGAGCACGACGCCGTCCGGGCTCTCGAACGTGGCCCCGACCGGGCACACCTGCACGCACGGCGAGTGCGCGCAGTGGTTGCACATCTTCGGCACGAAGAAGGACTTCGCCCCGTCCCCGGCGTGGTACTTCTCGGGGAAGCCGTCGTAGCCCCCGTTCGGCGAGTCGACCTCGGGGTGCTCGATGTCGCCGTCCGGCACGTGGTAGCGCTCGACCCAGGTGCGGAAGTAGAAGGGCTCCCGCGGGACGTCGTTCTCCTCCTTGCACGCGCGCACGCAGTTGCCGCAGCCGATGCACTTCTCGACGTCGATCGCCATCGCCCACCAGTGCGACGCGGCGTGGTAGTTCGGCGCCGCCTCCGGCTCGCCGCGGACGACGGACTCGAAGGCGACCTCGGCGGCGGCGGTCAGGACCAGGAGGTGGGAGGCGCGGGCGAGGAACTCCCGCCGGCTCCGCGTGTCGTCGCTCACTGGACGCCTCCCTTCTCCGCCGCCGGGGCCGGGGACGGCGCGGCGGCCGGCGGCTCCGCCGGCGGGTCCTTCGGGCTGTGGGCCTGGTGGCACGTCGTGCACGCCTCGCCGCCCGAGTGCTCGGCCGCCTCCACCTGCGGGAACGACGAGGGCCGCGCGACGAGCGCCTGGTGGCACCGCGCGCAGAGGACCTTGCTGTCGGGCCGGACGGCCTTCGCCTCGGTGGGATCGGCCGCGTGGGCCGCGTGCGGCCCGTGGCACGCCTCGCAATGGACGGAGGCGTGGCGGCCCTTGCCGAGCGTGTCGCCCACGTCCGGGTGGCACTCCAGGCACGCGGCGCGGCCGGCGTGCTTCACGGGCCGGGCGCGGTTGTCGTCGAGCGCGCCGGCGCGGTAGTGCCCGTAGGCGCCGAAGCCCTTGGGCACCATGAAGGCCTGGAGCACGAGGAAGGCCCCGACGCCGACGCAGAAGAGAACGGCCACTCGAACGAGATGGCCGCCGTGGCGGAAGACATCGCTCATGCCCGCTCCCCTCGGCGCGCCCGGAGCCCGCCTGGAGTCGCTTCGGAGGATCTCGCTCCTGCGGCGGCTTCAGGGGTTTCGGCGCGTGCGCGATGTTCGACAGCTTCGAGGTGCCGCTCCAAGAGGCAAACGGCTCACCGGCGGCGGATCAAACGCTCCACGGCCCGCGGCGCTGGACCCCCGTGGCGGCTTCCCCTAAGCTTGTGGCGCCACTAAGGAGTGCGATGAAGAGCCTTCTGGATTCCATCACCCGTTTCTTCGCCACGGTCACCGGCAACCCGATCAGCCTCGCCGGCAGCGCCATCACGACGGTCAGCGCCTTCCTCTTCCTGCTGCTCTTCGGGATCCACCTGGTGAGCGAGCACGGAGGCAGCCCCTACCTGGGCATCCTCAGCTTCCTGATCCTGCCCGGCGTGTTCGTGCTCGGGCTCGCCCTCATCCCCGCCGGGTTGTGGCAGACGCGCCGCCGACGGCTCCAGGCCCTCGCGGAGGACGATCCCGCCGCGGAGTTCACCGTCATCGACTTCAACAAGCCGTCGACCCGCCGCGGGGCCCTCGTGTTCGTCGCCGCGACGACGATCAACGCGCTCATCCTCGGGATCGGCACCTACAAGGGCGTCGAGGTGATGGAGTCGACCCAGTTCTGCGGAACGGCCTGCCACAAGGTCATGGACCCGGAGTACACGACGTACAAGCGCTCGCCCCACGCGCGGGTGAAGTGCGTCGAGTGCCACATCGGCCCCGGCGCGAACTGGTTCGTGAAGTCGAAGCTCTCGGGCTCCTGGCAGCTCGTGTCGGTGGCCTTCGACCTCTACCCGCGGCCGATCGCGGTGCCGGTCCACAACCTGCGCCCGGCCCGCGAGACGTGCGAGCAGTGCCACTGGCCGAACAAGTTCGTGGGCGACCGCTTCAAGGTCAACACCCACTTCCAGGAGGACGAGGCCAACACCGAGGTGAAGACCGTGCTCGTCATCAAGGTCGGCGGGCGGCAGTCCGGAAAGAGCCACGGCATCCACTGGCACGTCGACCCCGACCACGTGCTGCGCTACCGCGCGGACGAGAAGCGCCAGGCCATCTACGAGATCGAGATGGAGGCGAAGGACGGCACGAAGCAGAGCTGGCGCTCCCCCGCCGCCGACACGCCGGAGGGCAAGAAGGCGACGGAGTGGCGCACGATGGACTGCGTCGACTGCCACAACCGGCCGACCCACATCTACCGCGCGCCCGAGCTGGAGCTCGACGCCGCCCTCCTCGACAAGCGCATCGACACGTCGCTGCCCTTCGTGCGGCGCGAGGGGCTGAAGGCGCTCCAGGCCGAGTACGCGAGCGCCGACGCGGCGCGGGCGGGCATCGCGAAGGCGATCGGCGAGTTCTACCGCCAGAGCTACCCGCAGGTGGCGACGGAGAAGGCGGCGCAGGTCGACGCGGCGGGCAAGGCCCTGGGCGACATCTGGGCGTGGAACGTGTTCCCCCAGATGAACATCAAGTGGGGCACCTACAAGAACCACCTCGGCCACACCGCCGACATGTCGACCGAGATCGGGTGCTTCCGCTGCCACGACGAGCAGCACGCGACGAAGGACGGCAAGACCATCTCGCAGGACTGCGCGACGTGCCACTCGCTCCTCGCGCAGGAGGAGAAGGACCCGGCGATCCTGAAGACGCTGCTCGACTAGAGGAGCTCCAGTGTGAGAGCCGCGCGGGCGCGTCCCGCGCGGCGACGGCCTTGCAGGCCCCGGCCCGTTCGTACATGATCGGCGCCAGGGCACGGGCTGGGGCGAACCAGGGAGGACGAATGGCTGGGAAGGCTCGCCGCACGACGCACCGCAGCACCGCCGGCAAGAAGCTGTACGCCGTCCGGGACGCGAACGGGCGCTTCAAGGACATCCAGACCTACGAGCGGGCGCACCGCGCGGACCTCGCGCAGAAGTCGAAGGCCGAGGCGGCCAAGGGCGGCAGGAAGAAGGCCGCGAAGAAGGCCGCGAAGAAGAAGACGGCGAAGAAGGCCTGACGGGCGGCGGGCCGGCACGGGCGCGGCCCGGGCCGGCCCAGTCTCCCCACGCCGCGCGGGCGTCCTCCGCCGCGCCGCGGCCCCGGAGGGACCCATGAAGAAGAGCGCTCTCCTCGCGATCCTCGTCGCGACCGCCCTCGCCGCCCCCGGCCGCGCCGCGGCCCAGGAGCTGCGGATGCCGAAGGTCGACCTCGACTACGACAAGGAGGTCGACTTCTCGCTGTTCAGGACCTTCGCGTGGAAGCCGAACGCGAGCTCCGCCCCGACCACCGCCGGGCAGACGCGCATCGCGTGGTACGTCGAGCGCGAGCTCGAGAAGAAGGGCCTGAAGAAGGCCGCCGAGGGCGCCGCGGCCGACGTCCTCGTGCGCTACTACGCGAAGCGCGAGGAGAGCCTCAAGGGAACGCCCTCGCAGACGGAATCGCGCGTGCCCGGCGGCTCGGGCTCGCTCACGACCTCGGTCGACTTCAGCAAGGTGACCGGCGCGACGCTCCTCCTCGAGATCCAGCGCGCGAGCGACGCGAAGGCGGTCTGGCGGGCCGAGTCGGAGTACAAGTCGGTCGACACGAAGCGGATCGACGCCGAGACGGCCTCGGCCGTCCGCCGGCTCCTCGCGAAGTACCCGCCGCCCAAGGCGGAGTCCGCCCCACCGGCTCCGTAGCCCCCGCGCGGCGGCTAGAATGCCGCCAACCGCAAGCCCAAAGGGGGGTGCCGATGACCAGCCTGGCCGCGCTCTGGCTGCCGATCCTGCTGTCCGCCGTGCTCGTCTTCGTCGCGAGCTCGGTGATCCACATGTTCACGCCGCTCCACCGGGACGACTACCGGCGGGTGCCCGACGAGGAGAAGGTGATGGCCGCGCTGCGGCCGTTCGCGATCCCGCCCGGCGACTACCTGATGCCGCGGGCCTCGAGCATGAAGGACATGGGCTCGGCGGAGTACCAGCAGAAGCTCAAGGACGGGCCGATCGTCGTCATGACGGTTCGCCCGAACGGGATCGCCTCGATGGCCGGGCCGTTCGTCGGCTGGTTCCTCTTCTCGATCGTCGCGGGGCTCTTCGCCGGCTACGTCGCGAGCCGCGCCCTCGCCCCGGGCGCCCACTACCTGCAGGTCTTCCGTTTCGTCGGGACGGTGGCCTTCGTCGGCTACTCCCTCGCGGCGTGGCCGCTCTCGATCTGGTACGGGCGCGGCTGGGGCGCCGCGATCCGCACGACGATCGACGGCCTCGTCTACGGCCTGCTGACGGCCGGCGTCTTCGGCTGGCTCTGGCCGAGGTAGGAGCGGCCCGCGCGGGGGCCGGCCGCCCGGCCCCCGCGTGTCGTTCGCCCGCGCTCAGCGCAGGCTGAGCACCACCGTCGGGTCGATGGAGTAGCGGCCGCTGCCGGCGCCGTACACGGCGAGGCCGCCCGGCAGCGCCTCGTCGACCTCGAGCCGCAGGACGAGCTCGCCCGTGCGCGCCGCCTCGGCGAGGGCGGACGGCGGGACGGTCGCGCTCACCAGGTAGCCGTACGAGCCGGCCTCGCTGAGCGTGGGCTTCGCCTCCCGCTTCTGGGCGAGCCAGGACGCGAAGCCGCGATGGTCCGCGGGGTCGTCCGGGAGGTCGAAGACGCCCGCGCTCGCGCCGTTCACGCGCACGCGCACGGCGCTCGGGTGGAGCCGCGTGTCGGTCATCGGGTAGGCATTGCGGTTGAGCCCGGGATCGTGCGTGCCGCGGCCCCTCATGAAGTCGCCCTCGACCGAAGCGCCCTGCGGTCGGTCCTTGCCGAAGAGCTCCTTCGCCCCGAGCTCGGCCAGGAACGTGGCGCCCTCGACCGCGTCTTCACCGAGGCCCTTCGGCCAGGCGACCCGGTACTCGAAGTAGCCGCTGCCGGCCCCGTTCTGCTTGCGGCCGTCCATCGCGTCCCAGCGCCTGACGGTCCACTCCCCCGCCGACGGGCGGGAGGCGGCGGCCCGCAGCAGGCGCAGGTTCCGGCCGTCCACGGTCGCCCGCTCGTCGGCCGGCGGCGGACCGTCGCCGACGACGAACGTCGTGAAGTTGCGGTGCAGGACGCGGCCGGTCGCGTCCTCGAGCGAGACGCGCAGCACCGCCACCGACGGGCGGTCCGGCATCGTGACCGCGACCGGCTCCAGAGCGCGCGAGGCCCAGGGGGAGAACGGAACCTGGCGCTCGCCGCGCCACCACTCCCGCGGCCGGCCGAGGTCGTCCGTTCCGACGAGCGAGAAGCGGAGGAGCAGGTCCGGCGAGGCGGCCTCGGCCGCGAGGAAGGAGGCCCACAGCGGGACTGCGACGCGCTCGCCCGGCTTCGCCGCGGTCGCGGGGTAGGCCCCGACCGCCACGTAGACGGGCGCGTGCAGGTCGGCGAGCGTCATGCCGGGGACGAGCTCCGACAGGCCCGTCTCCTTGGGCGTGCGATCGGCCCGCACGTAGCCGTTCCACTCGTTGATGACGTCGTGGTGCTCGGTGTAGAGCCAGCCCGCGACCTTCGGGTGGCGCCGGAACTCGTCGATCATCGCGTGGTACTCGAAGCTCCAGTCGACGTCGCCCGTCGAGCCCTCGTAGCCCCACACGTTGCCGCACTCGCTGTTGATCATCGGGCGGCCGTCCTGGGCGCGGCCGCCGACGTAGTTCCAGGTCGAGCCGGGGAAGGTCTTCGCCTCGGCCTCGTCGAGCGTCTCCTTCCACTTCCAGCCGGGCAGGTACATGTGCCAGCTGTTGAGGTCGGTGCGGACGTGGCCGCCGCCGCAGCAGGGAGAGTTGTCCTCCACGAGCCTCGTCGGGTCGAGCTTCTTCGCCATGTCGTAGCGCGTGCCGACCCACTCCTGCGTGTCCGGCCGGTACTTCCCCTCCTGGCCCCCGGCCTTCGAGAGCAGGCCCCACTGCTCGTTGAAGAGCACCCACGAGAAGACCGCGGGGTGGTTGAAGTCGCGGCGCACCATGCCGCGGAACGCCGTCTCCCACTCGCCGCGCATGGCCTCGTCCGGCTCGCCCCAGCTGTTCGGCACGTCGGCCATCACGAGGACGCCGAGGCGGTCGGCCCAGTAGAGCTTGCGCGGCACCTCGACCTTCACGTGGGCGCGGATCGCGTTCAGGCCCAGGCGGCGCGCGATCAGGATCTCCTCCCGGATCGCCTCGTCCGTCGGCCAGTTCCAGAAGCCGCCCGCGTTCCACGACTGGTCGAGGGTCATCTGGAGGTAGACCGGGCGGCCGTTCAGCGTGACGTACGGGTGACCGAGGCCCGGCAGCGGGCCCGTGCCGATCGTGCGCAGGCCGAAGTAGCCCTTCACGCGGTCCTCGGCGGCGCCCGCGGCGAGCGTGACGAGGAGGTCGTAGAGGTAGGGGTCCTCGAGCGACCACGCGCGGACCGTGTCGCCGAGCGGCAGGGTGACGCGCGCCTCGCGCGCGCCCGCCGCCACGGCCGCCTTCGCCTCCGCGTAGGACGCCGTCGAGCCCACGCCCGTCGGCACGCGCAGGCGCACTTCCGCGCCGGCCGGCGCCGGGTCGGAGAGGCGCACGCGAACCTCGACGCGCTTCAGCTCCAGGCTCGGGTGCACCTCGAACGAGTCGACGTGGACCGCCGGCCGGGCCTCGAGGTACGCGGTCTGCCAGATCCCGCGCGCCTTGCCGTAGCCCTGCTTGCCCTCGAGCTTGAACGGCGTGCGGCGCGTCGTCCACCCGCAGCACGAGCCGCTGGTCGACGCCCGGCTTCGCGGCCTTCGTCAGCTCCATCTCGAACGGCGTGTACCCGCCCTGGTTCGCGCCGACCGGCTGGCCGTCGAGCCACCCGGCCGTCTTCCAGTCGCTCGCGCCGATCACGAGGAAGACCCGCTTCCCCGCCCACTCCGCCGGCACGCGGACGCTCCGCGCGTACCAGGCGACGTCGGCCTCGTCCTTCACGCCGGAGAGCGGCGACCCCCACGGGTACGGCACGACGATGCGCAGGGGGAACGCGGCGAGGGGCGCCGCGAACCACTTCTCGGCGAGGCCGCGGTCGCCCGCGTCGAAGCGGAACGACCACTCGCCGTTGAGGTTCGACCAGTCCGCGCGCTCGAAGTCGGGTCGCGGGTGCTCGGGAAGCGGGATCGCGGCCGACGCGGGCCGCGACGCCAGGACGAGCCCGGCGAGGAGAAGGGACAGGGTGAGACGACGTCGCATGCGGACCTCCTGGAGCGTGACGCTACGTCGCGGCCTCGCCCGCCGTCAATCGCCCGCTCGCGACGGCGCTTCAGCGCGGCGGCGCGGCCAGCAGCGCCCAGATCGGGCGGTGGTCGCTCGCCCCGCGGTTGTCGGTGACGATTCCCGCCGCGTAGACGTCGAGGCCGCGCACGAGCACGTGGTCGTAGTCGAGGTCCCGGCCGAGGCCGAACAGCCGGACCCGGGTGGTCCCGCCGAGGCCGCGCGTGGGCCAGGCGAAGCCGGCGCGGGCGAGGACGGACGGCGCGCGGCCGGAGTTGAAGTCGCCGGCGATGACCACGGGCCCCTCGCGCCGCCGCGCGTCCTCGGCGAGGACGAGGAGCTGCTCGCGCCTCGCGCCCGGCGACACCGACAGCGGCGCCGGCAGGTGGACGGAGTAGACCCGCACGCGCTCGCTCCCGCGCACGACGGTCGCGGAGACGGCGGCGCGATGCAGGCCGGACACGCGCGCGCCGTGCGGGAGCACGAGCTTCTCCGGCCGCTCGAGCGGCCACGGCGACAGGACCGCGCAGCCGAAGTCCCTGCGGTGCGCGGGATGCACGCCGCTCGGGAAGTAGACCGAGTGGAGGCCGAGGGCCCGCGCGATGCGCTCCGCGCCGGGCGCGTCCATCTCCTGCAGCGCGAGGGCGTCGGCTCCGCGCAGCTCCGGGGCCGAGCGTAGCGCCTCGATCGCGCGGTCGATCTCGATGGCGTGCGCGACGTTGAAGCTCGCGACCCGGAACGGGGCGCCCGCCCGCGGCACGGGGCGAGCGGACTCCTCACGGCGCAGCGCGTGGAGCGGACCGTCGGGGTCGAGGTAGTTGACGGCCCGGCCGCAGCCCGCGCCGACCGAGACCGAGAGGAGGAGCGCGACCGCGGGCCGGACCCTCACGCGACCCGCCCGACCCTGCCGAGCCGCGAGCCCGTGGCTACGACCCGCCGACCTTGCGCGGGAGGCTCGTCTTGCCGAAGCCGTGGGTGTTCGTCGCCGTCTTCTTCCACGGCTGGCGGGTCTGGTGCTTCGGCCCGCCCCCGGCCTTCTCGGGCGCGGCCGAGGCTTCCGCCTCCGGCACGGGCGCGCTGTCCGCCGCCTTGGCGCGTGCCTCGCGCGCCTTCGCCTCGTCGGCCGCGAGGTGGCACTGCTTGTACTTCTTGCCCGAGCCACAGTGGCAGGGGTCGTTGCGTCCCAGGTTGGGTTCCACGTCAGGCCTCCGTAGGAAGACTCTACCAAACGGCCCGCCGTCCCGCTCCCGCCGGTCCCCCAGGGCGATCCGCGCAGCGCTTTCAGCGGGGAGTCCGAGGCCGCAAAAGCGTCAGCCGCGCGAAGCCGTTGCGAAACTCGGGAAGAACCTTCGCCCCGGCTCCGCCCGCGCGCGTTTTCCTGCGCCGAACGTGTCATCATGGCAGCGATGACGCAGGAATTTCGAGAGAAGGCGGACGACCGT
>JAXLRD010000014.1:0-152946 GCA_046331285.1 Vicinamibacteria bacterium | reverse complement strand
TCCGCCTCGGCCGGGGGGTCGGCGTATCGCTCGTCCTCCAGTCGGGCCTGGTGTCGAAGGAGCACGCGGAGATCTACTCCGACGGCCGCTCGCTCCGCGTGCGGGACCTCGGCAGCCGCAACGGCACGTTCGTGAACCACCAGGAGGTGGCCGACGCCCCGCTGAAGGACGGCGACGTCCTGCACGTGGGCGACTTCGAGTTCCGCGTGGCGCGGGAGGCTCCACGACGCGCCGTCGACGACGACCCCGACGGCACCAGCATCCGCCGGGCGCCGCTCAGCCGCCACTTCTCGCCCGGCGCGACGCGGGCGATGCGCGAGCTGCTGGAGCGCGGGACGGTCACGGCGCTCTTCCAGCCGATCGTGATGGCGAAGGGGGCGCCGGTCGCCGCCTTCGAGGCGCTCGGGCGCGGCGCCCACCCGGACCTGCCGTCCGGCCCGGTCGAGCTCTTCGAGGTCGCCGGCACGCTGGGCCCCGACGAGCAGTGCCGGCTCTCGCGTCTCTTCCGGCGGCGGGCGGTCGACCTCGCGCGCCAGCTGCCCGAGCCGCCGCTCCTCTTCCTGAACACCCACCCCGTGGAGCTCGCGCGGCCGGGGCTGCTCGAGTCGCTCGGGGAGCTGCGGGCCAAGGCCCCGCAGGTGCAGCTCGTCCTGGAGATCCACGAGAGCGCCCTCGCCCAGCCGGAGTTCATCCGCTCGCTGCGCGAGAGCCTCGACGAGATGAACGTCGGGCTGGCGTTCGACGACTTCGGGGCCGGGCAGGCGCGGCTCTTCGAGCTCGCGGAGGCCCCGCCGCACTACCTCAAGTTCGACCGGCGCTTCGTGACCGGGATCGACTCCGCGCCCGTGTCGCGCCAGCGGCTCGTCGCCTCGCTCGTCGCCGCGGCCCGCGAGCTCCTGGTGAGCACGATCGCCGAGGGCGTCGAGACGGCCGGCGAGGCCGCCGCGTGCGTGCGGGCGGGATTCACGCACGCCCAGGGCAACTACTTCGGCCGGCCGGGGACGCTCGCGAGGCCGGCCGCGAGCCCGACGCCGGGCGCCTGACGCCCCGCCTTCCGGGCCCTTCTCCCGCCCGGGGCCCTCCTACTTCAGGCCGAACTCGCGGGCGCGCAGCTTCTTCAGCCGGTCGCGCAGCTCCGCGGCCTTCTCGAACTCGAGAGCCTTCGCCGCCTCGCGCATCTGCTTCTCGAGCGCCTTCACCTCGCCCTCGATGTCGTCGAGCGAGCGGTAGCGGGCTTCCGCTTCCTTCTCCTCGTCGACCTCGGGCACGGCGACGTAGTCGTGCTCGTACACCGAGGAGAGCAGCTCCCCGATGCTCTTGCGGATGCCCTCGGGCGTGATGCCGTTCTCGCGGTTGTAGGCCTCCTGGATGACGCGGCGGCGGGTGGTCTCGTCCATCGCCGCCCGCATCGAGTCGGTGACCTTGTCCGCGTAGAGGATCGCCTTGCCCTCGACGTTGCGCGCGGCGCGGCCGATCGTCTGGATGAGGGAGCCCGCGGAGCGGAGAAAGCCCTCCTTGTCGGCGTCGAGGATGGCCACGAGCGACACCTCGGGCAGGTCGAGCCCCTCGCGCAGGAGGTTGATCCCCACGAGCACGTCGAACTCGCCGCGGCGCAGGTCGCGCAGGATGCGCACGCGCTCGAGGGTCTCGATGTCGGAGTGGAGGTAGCGCACCCGGACGCCGAGGTCGTGGTAGTACTCCGTGAGGTCCTCGGCCATCCGCTTCGTCAGCGTCGTGACGAGCACGCGCTCGTTCTTCGCCGCGCGCGTGCGGATCTCGGCGAGGAGGTCGTCGACCTGGCCCTTGACCGGCCGCACGTCGATCGGGGGGTCCATGAGCCCGGTCGGGCGGATCACCTGCTCGACGACCACGCCGCCGGCCTTCTGCAACTCGTAGGGTCCCGGCGTGGCCGAGACGTACACGACCTGGCCGACCCGCGCCTCGAACTCCTCGAAGTTCAGCGGCCGGTTGTCGAGGGCCGAGGGCAGGCGGAAGCCGTACTCGACGAGGGTCGTCTTCCGCTGGCGGTCGCCGTGGAACATGCCGCGGACCTGCGGGACCGACTGGTGCGACTCGTCGATCACCATGATCGCGTCCTTCGGCAGGTAGTCGAGGAGCGTCGGCGGCGGGTCGCCCGGGTTGCGGCCCGAGAGGTGGCGCGAGTAGTTCTCGATGCCGTGGCAGTGCCCCGTCTCCCGCAGCATCTCGAGGTCGAACATCGTGCGCTGGAAGAGCCGCTGGGCCTCGAGGAGCTTGCCCTGCGTCTCGAGCCGGGCCTTCTCCTCGAGCAGCTCCGCCTCGATCGTGCGGACGGCGTCGGCGAGCTTCGGCTGCGGCGTGACGTAGTGGCTCGAGGGGTAGATCGCGACCTGGGCCAGGCGGCCGAGCGTCCTGCCCGTCAGCGGGTCGAAGGAGCTGATCCGCTCCACCTCGTCCCCGAAGAGCTCGATCCGGATCCCGCTCTCCTCGTACGCCGGCACGATCTCGACGACGTCGCCGCGCACCCGGAAGGTCCCCCGCCGCAGCTCGTAGTCGTTGCGCTCGTAGCGCGCGTCGACGAGCTTCGAGAGCAGGTCGCGCCGATCGAGCGTCTCGCCCTGCCGCGCCATCAGCAGCATGCCGTAGTACGCCTCGGGCGAGCCGAGGCCGTAGATGCACGACACGGAGGCGACGATCACGACGTCGCGACGCTCGAACAGGCTCCGCGTGGCCGAGAGGCGGAGCCGGTCGATCTCGTCGTTGATCGTCGACTCCTTCTCGATGTAGGTGTCCGACTGCGGGACGTAGGCCTCCGGCTGGTAGTAGTCGTAGTACGACACGAAGTACTCGACGGCATTGCGCGGGAAGAACGCCTTGAACTCCTGGTAGAGCTGCGCGGCCAGCGTCTTGTTGTGGGCGAGGACGAGGGCCGGCCGGTTCACCTGCGCGATGACCGACGCCATCGTGAACGTCTTGCCGCTGCCGGTGACCCCGAGCAGCACCTGGTGCTTGTCGCCCCGCAGCAGCCCCGACGTGAGCTCGTCGATCGCCCGCGGCTGGTCGCCCCGCGGGGCGAAGTCGCTCACCAGCTCGAACTGGGTGTCGGCCGGCGCGGGAGCGAGCCGCGTCGGCTCGGAACGCGCGGGGCTCACGGGCGGGCCTTCCGGGCGGGAGTCATCAGGACATCATAACGAAAGGACACCAACGGGATTCCTACTTCACGATCTCGGCTTTCTTGACGTAGTCGAGTCGCGGGAACTGGGACTCCAGGTAGCGGTTGCCTTCCATCGTGATGCGGCCCTGGTCGGGCAGCTCGCCGTCGCCCGAGTAGATGCCGTCGACGACGGCCATGCCCGCGGCCGACACCTCGCCGAACGGCGAAAAGCCCATGCCGTCGAGGGCGCGGTTGTCCTTCAGGTTGATGAAGAGCTGCGTGGTCCGGGTGCCGGGGCCGGCGGTCGCGAAGGTGATGCGGCCGCGGGAGTTCGTCTGCGTGACCGGATCGTCCTGGAGCCGCGCGGACTCCCACGCCGCGTTCACGCGCGGGTCGCCGTTGAGGCCGAACTGGACCACGAACTTCGGGACGACCCGGAAGAAGCGCACGCCGTCGAAGAAGCCGGCCTGCACGAGGTTGTAGAAGCGGTCGGCGCCGAGCGGCGACCACGCCCGCGTCACCGAGACGACGAAGGTGCCCCGCGAGGTGGTGAAGCGCGCGCGGAACGTCGCCGGCGCCTTGGCGGTGGCCTTCGACGGGTCGCGCAGCGCGGCCGAGCCGGCCGGCGCGGCGGCCGCGGCCGAGGGAGAGGGCGACGGCGCGGCCGTGGCGGTCGCGGCGGGCGCGGGCGCGGCCGCCGCCGGCGTGGGGGTCGGCGACGGAGACGGCGCGGGGGCCGGAGCCGAGCAGGCCGCGAGCACCGCCGCGAGGGCGGCGGCCGGAAGGGCACGGATCAGGGTCGTTCTCATGGTCTTTCTGCCTCTCTACCGGATGCCCCGGCGCTTCGCCTCGTCCAGGATCCCCTCGGTGGCCGTCGCCCCCGCGCGGGTGCAGCCGAGCTCGCGCACGCGGATCAGGCGGTCGAGGTCGCGGACTCCGCTCGCCGCCTTCACCTGGACGCGCGCCGGCGAGTGCTTCCGCATCAGGACGAGGTCCTCGTCCGTCGCGCCCGACGTTCCGAAGCCGGTCGAGGTCTTCACCCAGTCGGCCCCCAGCTCGCCGCAGATCTCGCACAGGCGGATCTTCTGCGCGTCGTCGAGGTAGCAGTTCTCGAAGATGACCTTGAGCTTCGCCCCGCGGGCGTGGGTGGGCTCGAGGACCGCGCGGATGTCGTCGCGCACGTAGGCCCAGTCGCCGCTGCGGACCTTCGACACGTTCACGACCATGTCGAGCTCCTTCCCGCCGTCGTCGAGCGCGCGCTCGGCCTCGAACGCCTTCACCGACGTCCGGTTCGCGCCGTGGGGAAAGCCGACGACCGTGCTCGGCACGACCGAGCTGCCCGCGAGCCGCTCGACGCAGAGCCCGAGGGCCGAGGGCAGGATGCAGACGCTCGCGACGTCGTACTCGCGGGCGATGCGGCAGCCCGCCTCCAGCTCGTCCCGGGCCAGCATCGGCCGCAGGAGCGAATGGTCGATCATCTTGGCGAGGTCGCGGTAGGTGCAGGACAAGGGGCCTCCTCGGAGGGTCGAAGCTACCCCGTTTGTGGCCCGGGCCACAAGAGACCCGCGGCGTCCTGCTGGTAGAATGCGGGCTCCACGAGCGAGGCGCGCATGGCGGACGAAAAGGCCACGGTCATCGACGCACAGGCGGATGTCGAAGGGAAGCTCAAGGGCCGGGACGCCGTCGTCCTCGGCCGGTTCCGGGGCGAGGTGGCCGTGACCGGCCGCTTCGTGGTCGGCGAGGGGTCGCGCGTCGAGGCGACGGTCTCCGCCGACGCGGTCGAGGTCTCGGGCGACCTGAAGGGCGACGTGCGGTCGCGCAGCCTCGTCCTCGGCGAGAAGGCCCGCGTACAGGGCACGATCGAGGCCCGGGTGCTCGTCGTCCGCGAGGGTGCGTGGCTGAACGGCTCCGTCAGCGCCGGCGAGCCGGCGAAGGCGGAGGCGGCCCACGCGCCGGCGCCGGCCCCGCCCGCCGCCGAGAAGCCCGCCGACAAGCCGGCGGAGAAGGCGGACAAGGCCGGGGCGTGAAGCTTCGCGAGCTGGCCGCGCGGCTCGGCTGCGAGCTGCTCGGCGACGGGGAGGTCGAGATCCGGGGCGTCGCCGGCCTCGAGCAGGCCGGGCCGGGCGACCTCACCTTCCTCGCGAACCCGAAGTACGCCGCCCACCTCGCGACGACGCGGGCCTCGGCGATCGTCGTGGCGCCGGGCCACGACGCGACTTCGCCCCGGCTCGTGGCCGCGAATCCCTACCTGACGTTCGCCCGCGCGGTCGGGGTCCTGTGCCCGCCGCCCCGGCCCGCCGCGGGGATCGACCCGCGGGCCCACGTCGACTCGACGGCCGTGGTCGGCGAGGGAGCGCACGTCGGCGCGTTCGCGGTGGTCGGCCCTCGCGCCCGGGTCGGCGCGCGCACGGTCCTGCGCCCCCACGTGGTGCTGTACGAGGACGTGACCGTGGGTGAGGACTGCCTCCTGCACTCCGGCGTCCAGGTCCGCGAGCGCTGCCGCCTCGGCGACCGCGTCGTCGTGCAGAACGGGGCGGTCATCGGGGCCGACGGCTTCGGCTTCGCGCGCGACGCCGACGGCCAGTACCACAAGTTTCCGCAGGTCGGGACGGTGGTGATCGAGGACGACGTCGAGATCGGCGCGCTCACGGCGATCGACCGCGCCGCCCTCGGCGAGACGCGCGTCGGCCGCGGCACCAAGCTCGACAACCTCGTCCAGATCGGCCACTCCGTGACGATCGGCCGCGACTCCGTTCTCGCCGGCCAGGTGGGCATCGCCGGCAGCACGAAGCTCGGCGAGCGGGTGACGCTCGCCGGCCAGGTCGGCGTGGCGGGCCACCTCACGATCGGCGACGGCGTCATCGCGACGGCCCAGACCGGGATCCCCTCGTCGGTCGAGCCCGGGAAGATCGTGTCGGGCTACCCCGCGATCGAGAACCGCGCGTGGCTCCGGTCGAGCGCCGTGTTCGCGCGGCTGCCGGAGCTGCAGCGCCGCGTGCGCGAGCTGGAGGCCCGCCTGGCCGAGGCGATCGGGGCGAAGACGGCCCGCTAGCCTACTTCGAGGGCGAGCCGGCCGGCTCGTCCCTGGGCACCGAGTAGCCGGGCCGGTAGCGCAGCTTGACCTCGGGCCGCTTCATCTCCAGGGTGATCCGGCGGTACCGGCCGTCGTGCTTCGGGTTGTCCGACACGTAGCCGATCACGTACTGCGCGCCGAGCTCCTCCAGGATGGACTGGTAGATCGCGGCCAGCTCCTTCGAGGCGTGCGGCTGGAAGACCCGGCCGCCCGTCATCTCCGCGAGGCCGGCGAGGTACGCGTGAGCCCGCAGGGCCTCCGTCGATCCCGGACGCCTCTCTCCGCGGAACTCGACGACGTACACGGTGACCGTGGCCGCCCGCAGCATGGCCACGACGTCGCTCGCGGTCGTCCGCGAGGTCGTGTCGTCGCCGTCGGAGAAGACGACGAGCACCTTCCGGCCCGGCGTGTCGACGACGCGCGAGAGGTAGACCGCGATCGCGTCGTGGAGGGCCGTGAAGCCGCCGCCCTTCGCCTCGAGGATCCTCTCGAAGATGCCCTGCTGGTTCTCCGACGCGTAGCGCGAGAGGCGGATGTCGCGGTCGAAGAAGATGAGCAGCAGGTCGCGCGCGCGGGGAATCGCGTCGAGGAAGCGGATCGCCGACTCCTGGCTGAGGCGCAGCTCCTTCCGCATGCTCTCGCTGGTGTCGAAGAGCATGCCGAGGTTGAGGGCGAGCTCCTCGCGCTCCTCGGGCCGGGCCGCGGGCGCGAAGACGAGGATCTCCTGCTCGCGGCCGTCCTCGCGCAGCACGAAGTCCTCCGGCCGCAGGTCCCCGACGAGCCCGCCGCCCGCGTCGCGCGCGGTCACGGTCACCTCGACGACGTCGAGGCCGATGCGGAACACCGGAGACTTCTGGCCGTCCGCCGGCCACGCGGCCGCCGCGGCGGCCGCCGTTCCCGCGAGCAGGAGTCCTCCGGCCCAGCTGCGCCTCACGCCTGGCTCCTTCCGGGTCTTTCGAACGAGTCTAGCGCAGGACGTCCATCACCCGCACGGCGAGGTCCACCTTGTTGAAGGGCGGCATGATGTAGACGCCGTGCCCGAGCTCGCGCGCGGCGAGGGTCGCCTCCTGCGCGATCGCGACGCCCTCGAGCTGCGCCTTCTCCCCGGAGCCCGCCCGGCGCATGCGCTCCCGGATGTCGTCGGGGATGCTCATCCCCGGCACCTCGTTGTGGAGGAACTCGGCGTTGCGGTGGGAGTAGAGCGGCAGGATGCCGACGAGGATCGGCACGTCGAGGTGGCGGATCTGCGCGATGAACCGCTCGAGCGTCCGCGGGTCGTAGACGGGCTGGGTCATCACGTACTCCGCCCCGCCCTTCACCTTCGCCTCGAGGCGCCGGATCTCCTTCTCGACGTCGGGCTTGCTCGGGTCGGCCCCGCAGCCCACGTGGATGCCGAGGGCCGGCCCGATCAGGTTCCCCGCGAGGTCGCAGCCGTGGTTGAGGTGGTCCATGATCCGGATGAGCCCGATCGAGTCCACGTCGTACACCGCGGTCGCGTCCGGGTAGTCGCCGAGCTTCGGCGGGTCGCCGGTGATGGCGAGGATGTTGCGCAGCCCGAGCGCGTGCGCGCCGAGGAGGTCGGACTGGATCCCGAGCAGGTTCCGGTCGCGGCAGGTGTAGTGCAGGATCGTGTCGATCCCGACCTTCTCCTGCAGCAGGATGCACAGGGCCTGGGCGCTCATGCGAGCCGACGCCCGCGGCCCGTCGGCGACGTTGATCGCGTCGACCTCGCTCTCCTTGCAGTACTGCGCCCGCTCGATGAGGACGCCGGGGTCCGCCCCGCGGGGCGGGTCGAGCTCGACCGAGACCACGAACTTCCGCCGCATCTTCCGCGCGAGGGGCGACTTCTCCTCGCGCGGGACGGGGAGGGGCGCCTCCTTGGCGCGCGCCGGCGGGAGAACCTTCACCTCCGCCCGCCCCGGCTGGACCATGCGCACGGAGCGGACGAGGTCCTTGATGTGGGCGGGGGTCGTGCCGCAGCAGCCGCCGACGGCGGTGCAGCCGGCCTCGAGGAAGCGACGGGCCCACGTGGCCATGTACTCGGGCGTGCAGAGGTAGACGTAGCGGCCCTCGACGAGAGCCGGGGCGCCGGCGTTGGGCATCGCCGAGAGCTTCGCGGTGGTGGCCACGGCGGCCATCCGCTGAAGCGTGTCGAGCATCGCCTGCGGCCCCTGGCTGCAGTTCGCGCCGACGAGCGGCACGCCGAGCGCCTCGAGCTCGCGGACGGCGTCCTCGGGCGAGTCGCCGTAGAGCGTGTTCCCCGACTCGGTGAACGTCAGGCTCACCGCGACCGGCAGCGACTCCCTGACGGCGCGCGCCGCGCGGAGAGCGGCTTTCGCCTCGGCGAGCGAGGTCATCGTCTCGACGAGCAGGAAGTCGACGCCTCCCTCGACGAGTCCCTCGATCTGCTCGCGGTACGCGGCCTCGGCCTCCTCCGGGGTGACGTGGCCGATCGGCGTCAGGGGCTTGCCGATCGGGCCGACCGCTCCCGCGACGAGGGCGCGGCCGCGAGCGGCCTCGCGGGCGAGCCGCGCGCCCTCGGCGTTGATCTTCCGGACGAGCGTCTCGAAGCCGTGGGGCCCGAGCTTGAAGCGGTGGGCCCCGAACGTGTTCGTCTCGAGGACCTCGGCCCCGGCCTCCACGTACTCCTCGTGGATCTGGCGGACGAGGCCGGGGTTGGCGAGGTTCAGCTCGTCGAAGCAGCGATTGAGGAAGATGCCGCGCGCGTAGAGCATCGTGCCCATCGCCCCGTCGAAGACCAGCGTCCCGGCGGCGAGCCGGTCGAGGAACGGGACGACGGGAGCGGCCGCGGCGTTTTCGGTCATTCGGTCGAGTTTACCTTAGCCGCCCGCCGCCGCCCGGCCCGGCGCGCCTTCAGAGGCCGAGGATCGCGGGATCGAGCCGCAGGAGCCCGGCGCGCGCCTTCTCCTCGAGGACCTTGCGCACGGCGCCGTACTCCTCGCCGGGGACGGGCAGCTTGAAGGACGGGCCGCCCCGGCGCGGCTGCAGCAGGAGGACGACCTGCGGCGCCTCGACGAAGGCGATCCGCCCGACGTCGGCCCAGGGCAGGAAGCCGCGGTGCGCCCAGACGCCGTCGCGGTAGAGGCCGAGACGGATGCCGCGGGCGAGGGGCACGAGCCCGAGAAAGTAGGCGGCCATCAGGCCGAAGCCCACGACGTGGTGGAGGGGCTTTCGCTGCGCGCCGAGGACGACCGCGAGCACGGCCCCGGCGACCCCGAGGGCGGCCAGGAGGCGCATCTGCGCGGGCCGGGGCGCGGGCCAGGTCAGCACGGCGGTCGGCCGCACGCGGCGGAAGCGCAGGTAGCCGGCCAGGCCGCGGGCGAGAAGCGCCGCGAAGTAGACGGCCATCCCGAGCAGGCCGAGGCTGATGATCTGCTGCTGCGCGGGCGACAGCACGGCCTACTCCGGCGCGAGCGCGCGCTCGAGGTCGCGGACGAGGTCCTCCGGGTCCTCGACCCCCATCGACAGCCGCACCATGCCCGGGTCGATCCCCGCCTCGCGCAGCTTCTCCGGGGGCAGCCCGTAGTGCGACGTGTGCACGGGCAGGCTCGCGAGCGACTCGACGCCCCCGAGGCTCGCCGCCCGCGCGACGAGCGACAGGCGGTCGTAGAGCCGCTCCGCGGCCTCGAGGCCTCCCTCGAGGACGAGGGTGACCACCCCGCCGAATGCCGACATCTGCCGCGCGGCGAGGGCGTGCCCGGGGTGCGACGGCAGGCCCGGGTAGAGAACGCGCTTCACCCGCGGGTGGCCCTCGAGGGCCCGGGCCACGGCGAGCGCGTTCGCGGACTGCCGCTCGACGCGCAGGTGCAGCGTGCGCACGCCGCGCAGGGCGAGGAAGGCCGCGTGGGGGTCGATGCAGCCGCCGAGCACCTTCATCGTCGCCCGCGCCGCGTCGATCCTCTCGCGCGAGCCGGCGAGCGCCCCGCCGATGAGGTCGCTGTGGCCGGCGAGCGACTTCGTGAGGCTGTGCATCACGAGGTCGGCCCCGAGGTCGAGCGGCCGCTGCAGGTGCGGGCTCGCGAAGGTGTTGTCGACGACGACCGCGAGCGAGCGGCGGTGGGCCGCCGCCGCGGCCGCCGCGAGGTCGACGATCTCGAGGGTGGGGTTCGTCGGGCTCTCGAGGACGATGGCGCGGGTGGTCGGCCCCGCGATCCCGTCGAGGCGCGGGAGGTCCTCGGTGCGCACGAGGCGCGAGGACACGCCGAACCGCGGCAGCGTCTCGGTGAGCAGCCGCAGCGTGCCGCCGTAGAGCGACGTCGCGCCGAGGACCTCGTCGCCCGCCCTCACGAGGGACAGGAGCGCCGTCGTCATCGCGGCCATCCCGGACGCGAGCGCGAGGGCGGCCTCGGCGCCCTCGAGGGCGGCGATGGCCTCCTCGAGCTCGCGCACCGTCGGGTTCGCGTAGCGCGTGTAGAGGAAGAGCTCGTCGTCGCCGTCGAGGAAGCGGCGCATCTGCGCCGCCGAGGCGAAGGCGAACGTCGAGGTCTGGACGATGGGCGGCGTCAGCGGGCCGCTGCGCCGCTCGCTCCGGCCGTGGACCGCTCGCGTCCCGGGGCCGCGCCCGCGGTCGCCGCTCCCGCGCGCCAAGCGGCTAGATCTCCACCGGCTGCGTGTTGCGGTACTTGCCCTCTTCGCGCTCGGGCAGGGTCGACTGCCCGACCACGGGCTCCACGAACAGCCGGTACGCGTCGCGGAAGCCGAGCTCCATCAGGTCCTCCGTCGTCTGCACCACCTCGGTCGCCGGCTCGACGGCGCCGTCGAGCTCGAGGGGGCCGAGGACGCGGGCCTCGGGCCTGATGACCCACAGGTCCAGCTCGGCGACGACGCGGCCGGTGGCGGGGTCCTGCCACGCGCCGCGACCGTCCGGCGTGCGGTGGCCGAGCGTCGCCGCCATGCGGCTCGCCATCTGCGCGTCGTCGGCCTCGCGCACGGCCTGCGCCTCGAGCGTCCGCATGGCCGCGTCGAGCCGCGCGAGCGGCCCGCGCCGGCGCGCCGGCGGCGCCGGCCGCTCGGGAACCGCCGCGACGAGGATCACCTGCTCGGCGCCCGCCGCGACCGCCTCGGCGATCCCGCAGCCGCCGACGAGCGAGGCCTCGGTCAGGCGGTGCGTCTCGCCGGCGTGGGGGGAGCCCTTCGGGAACACGACGCGCCGGAGCGGCATCGCGAGCGGGCACAGCAGGCTGGTCGCGAGCGCGTCGAAGAAGAGCCGGTCCTGGCCGGGGCCGCGCAGGTCCACGGCCGTCGCCAGCGCGGCGGTCGGCCCCTTGCTGTTGCCGATCGCTCCCTCGCGGAGGAGCGCGAACGCGAGCGGCCCGCCGCGCTCGAGGTCCGCCGTGCGCAGCACCAGCTCGCGGAAGCCGGGCTCGCCGAGGTTCTCGCCGAGAAGAGCGACGTAGCGCCGGCCGAGCTCGGCCTCGTCGGGCCGGCCGCCGGCCGCGCCGCCGACGATGCCGCCGAGCCCTTGCTTCAGCCGCTCGAGGCCCGGCTTCGCGTCGAGCGCGGCCTCGAACGCCTCGGGCAGGCGGCGGCGGTGGCGCCACCACGCGAAGCCGACGACGGCGATCGCGAGCATCGCGAGGAGGAAGACGGGCACCGCCTGGGCCGCGAGGTACGGGCCGCTGAGGGCCTCCGGGGCCACCCACAGCCACGCGAGGAAGCGCGAGGCGACGCCGGGCACGGCGCGGTCGGCGATCAGCAGCAGGGGGAAGAGCAGCCCGAAGGCGACGCCCACGAGGACGGGGGCGGCGACGATGCCGAAGGACACGCCGAGGAGGGCGAGCCCGAGGCGGAGGGCCGGCCGCAGGCGGAAGAACGCGCTCCAGCTCGCGTCCGCCCAGAAGCCGCCGGGGCCGTAGAGCTTCGCGCCGCCGCCGACGGCGGCGTAGGCCGCCGCGACGGCGCCGATGCCGGAGCCGACGACGACGTCGATCTTGACGCCGCTCTCGTCGAGCGCCCGGAGGGCACCGGCGTGGTACGCGCCGCTCGTTCCGCTCCCGGCGAAGACGAGGGCGGTCCGCCTCTTCGGAGAGTAGTCCCTCAACCCTGCCCCCGCGCTCGGCCAACGTTATCACCGAAGCGCGCGGGCAGGGCCGCGCGCACGCGCTCGCGGAGCGCCTCCACGGGCTCGTCCGCGGCGACGGGCGCGAACGCGGCGCGTGCCCTCGCCGTGCGCATCCACGCGAGGAGCCAGGGCCAGTCGTCGGGGCCGTCGGCCGGAGCGTCCCAGCGCAGCGCGGCGAGAGCGCCGTCGATCCCGCCGGGCTCCACGGCGAGGGCGGACGAGTCGATCACTCGCCCGCCGAGCACCGGGAAGAGCGCGGCGCGGCGCCGGCCGGCGTCGACGATCACCGCTCGCGCTCCGGCCGCGCGGCCGACGAGGGGCGGCACCTCGGTCGTGGCGTCGCCGCCCTCGCGCGGGCCGGCGAGCCAGGCCGCGGCGCGCGAGGCGATCGCGCGGTAGTCGGCCTCGCTCGTGCGGGCGAGGCAGGGCGCGGCGCAGGTGCGCACCTGGGCGAACACGCAGCTCAGGCCGAGCGGCAGCTCCGGGTGGGGCTCGAAGACGTAGTCGCAGGGCCGCAGCGGGAAGCGCCCGTGCACCGCGTCGCGCGCCCGCTCGGCGGCCCGGCGGTCGCGGAAGGGGCCGAAGAGCTTCGCCCGGTCCGCGTCCCGCGCCCGCAGCGCCACGCGGGGGAAGCGCTCGGCCTCGTCGAGGAGCAGGAACGCCGGCGGCTTCAGGTCGCGCCGGGAGGCGAGCGGCACGAGCGGCGCCATGAGCCGCTCGAAGACGAGACGCTGGAGGAAGGGCCCGTCCGTCTCCACCCACGACAGCGCGGTCGCGACGGGAGCGAGGTTCGTCTTCGGACGCCGGCCGGGCGCGGGGGGCTTCCCCATCCCGAGGTTCGAGGCGGCCCAGCGGCGCAGGCTCGAGGCGGGTCCGATCACGAGGCTGCGCCCGTCCGGGCCGAGGACCTGGCCCACCCCCGGACCCGCCGGCACGCGGGCGACCGCCGCGGCGACGTCGCCCGCGATCTCCGTCCTGGCGAGCGCGGGGAGCGTCACGGGCCGGCGCTACTCTTCCTTGACCTGGTCTTCCTTGACCTGGTCGTGCATCGTGACGAGCTTCACGAGGTCGTAGGTCTTCGAGCCGGACGGCACGCGCACCTCGACGGTGTCGCCCTCCTCGTGGCCGAGGAGGCACTTGCCGATCGGCGAGGACGGCGAGATGCGTCCGATCGTCGGGTCGGCGTCCTCGGGGACGACGATCTCGTAGACGACCTCCTCGCCCGTGCCGACCTGGTTCAGCGTCACGACCGAGCCGAGCCCGACCTTGCCGCGCGGGATCTTGTCGAGGTTCACGAGCGAGAGCGCGGCGAGGCGGCGGTGCAGCTGCGCGACGCGCGCCTGAAGGAAGCTCTGGCGCTCCTTCGCGCTCTTGTACTCGGCGTTCTCGCGGAGGTCCCCGTGCTCGCGAGCCTTGAGGATCTCCTTGGGCAGCGTGACCTTGAGCTCGTAGTCGAGCTGGTTGATCTCGTCCTGCAGCCTCTTCTTGATATCGAGCATGGCTTCGCTTTTTCGGGGAAATGTCGCCGGGGCCGACGGGACGCTGATACTATCACGCCTCTCCGCGATGGCCGCGCCCGAGGTCGTCCAAAGCCGCGCGAACCCGCTCTACAAGCGGCTCCGCGCGCTCGTCGACCGCGGCGCCGCGCGCGAGGCGTGCCTGCTCGAGGGCCCGAAGCTGACGATCGAGGCGCTCGCGGCGGGCGTCCGGGTGATCGAGGCCGCGGCCGGCCCGCGCGCCGAGCGCACTCCGGCCGGCGCGCAGGCGCTCGCCGCGCTCGCCGCGGCCGGCGTGGCCGTGCGCCGCGTGAGCGAGGAGCTCCTCGCGTCGCTCTCCGAAGCCGAGACGGCGCAGGGGCTGCTCGCCGTGGCCGAGCGGCCGACCTTCGAGAGGAGCCCGGCCGCGGCCGGTCCGCCGCTCGTGCTCGTGGCCGACGCGGTGCAGAACCCGGGGAACCTCGGCGGCCTGCTGCGCTCGGCCGAGGCGGCCGGCGCGACGCACGCGTTCCTCACGGCGGGGTGCGCCGACCCCTTCTCGTGGAAGGCCCTCCGCGGCTCGATGGGCAGCGCGTTCCGGCTCCCCCACTCGCGCGGCCGCTCGCTCGACGGGGTGCTCGACGAGCTCCTCCGCGGCGGCGTCCGCGTGGTCGCCACCGCGGCCGACGCCGAGACGCGCTACGACGAGGCCGACCTCCGCGGGCCCGTGGCGGTCCTCGTCGGAGGGGAGGGCGCCGGCCTGCCGGCCGAGGCGCAGGCGCGCGCCGCCGTCCGCGTGCGCGTGCCGCTGCGGCCTCCGGTCGAGAGCCTCAACGTGGGCGTCGCCGCCGCGCTCGTGCTCTTCGAAGCCGCTCGCCAGCGGGGGTTCGCGGCCGGCCACCCCGCGCGATAGGCTTCACCGATGGCCCGACCGCGCGACGACGCGACCGCCTCGCTCTTCCCCGAGGCGGAGCGCTCCGCGGGGCCGGGACGCCCGTACGACGAGCCGCGGGCCGACGCCCCGCTCGCCGACCGCGTGCGCCCGCGCAGCCTCGACGAGATCCTCGGCCAGGAGGAGATCCTCGGCCCCGGCCGGCCGCTGCGGCGCGCGATCGAGCAGGACCAGCTCCGCTCGCTCATCCTCTGGGGACCGCCGGGCGCGGGCAAGACGACGCTGGCCCTGGTCATCCGACGCCTGACGAAGGCCCACTTCGAGGCGATGAGCGCCGTCCTCTCGGGGGTGAAGGAGGTCCGCGAGGTCCTCCGCGCGGCCGAGGAGCGGCGGCGGCGCGAGGGCCGCCGCACCGTCGTGTTCATCGACGAGATCCACCGCTTCAACAAGGCGCAGCAGGACGCCCTCCTCGCCCACGTCGAGTCGGGCGACATCGTGCTGATCGGGGCCACGACCGAGAACCCCTCGTTCGAGGTGAACGCGGCGCTCCTGTCGCGCTCGCGGGTCGTCGTGCTGAAGCCGCTCGGGGCCGACGAGCTCCTCCTCGTGCTGCGGCAGGCCCTCGCCGACGCGGAGCGCGGGCTCGGCGGCTACGCGGCGAAGGTCGACGAGGAGGCGCTCGCGTTCCTCGCCGAGACCTCGGACGGCGACGCGCGCACGGCCCTGAACGTCCTCGAGCTCGCGGTGTCGACCGCGGAGGGCCCGGACGGCGGGCCGCGCCACGTGGACCTCGCCGCGATGCGCGAGGCCTTCGCCCGCAAGACCCTCCTCTACGACCGGGCCGGCGAGGAGCACTACAACGTCATCTCCGCGCTCCACAAGTCGATCCGCAACTCCGACGCCGACGCCGGCCTCTACTGGCTCGCCCGCATGCTCGAGGCGGGCGAGGACCCGCTCTACGTCGCGCGGCGCCTCGTGCGCTTCGCGTCCGAGGACGTGGGCCTCGCCGACTCGCAGGCCCTCGTCCTCGCGATGGCCGCGCAGCAGGCCGTGCACTTCGTGGGCCTGCCGGAGGGCGCCCTCGCCCTCGCCCAGCTCGTCGTCTACCTCGCGGCCGCCCCGAAGAGCAACGCCGTCTACGTCGCCTACGGCGAGGCCTCGCGCGACGCGCTCGAGACGCGCGCCGAGCCCGTGCCGCTGTGGATCCGCAACGCGCCCACCGGCCTCATGAAGGACCTCGGCTACGGCAAGGGCTACCGCTACGCCCACGACGAGAAGGAGGGCGTTTCCGGCATGGACTGCCTGCCCGACGCCCTCGCCGGCCGCCGCTACTACCGGCCGACCGACCGCGGCCGCGAGAAGGACCTGGCCGCGAGGCTCGAGGCCGTCCGCCTGGTGCGCGAGCAGAAGAAGTCGCGGGGCTGACGGCCGCGCGCCGAACGGTCGCGGCCTCGCGGCGCCCGTCCGCCTACGCCGACCGCGCCTCGTCGTAGCGCCGGGCCGCGAGCCAGCCGGCCGCGGCGCAGGCCACGCCGATCGCCACCGTGAAGGCGATCCAGATCGTCATCTGCGGCAGCAGGCCCACGAGCAGGAACCGCCGCAGCGGGGTCATCCACGGGAAGCCGGGCGGAAGGGCGTCGTAGTGGGTGCCCCACCCCCGCCACGTGGCGAGGGCCATGACGATCACGACGAGGCCGCGGACCGCTGCCGCGTATGCGACGAGAGAGGCGGCGGCGGACGGCCAGGCGAGCCAGGCCGCGGCGACCGCGACGAGCGACGCGACGGCCCAGACGAGGAGGTTCGAGGTCCAGCCGGTGTGCGCGAGGCGGCCGAGAGCGGCGGCGACGCCCCAGGCGACGACCAGCGCGGCGAGCGGCTGCCACGCGGCGCGGGCCGCGAGCACGGGGCGATGGCCGGAGCGCTCCAGCGTCCAGCCGACCCACAGGCCGACGACCGGCACGAGCCACGCGATCCCGACGATGGCGAGCCCGCCGCCGGGCAGGCGGCTGAAGTAGTCGGCGGACCACCCCCTCAGCTCGCCGACGAGGCGCAGCAGGGTGACCGCGGCGGAGAGGCCCACGGGCCAGAGGAGCAGCCGGCGCCACGGCCGCGGCGGGACGGCCGGCCGCGGCGGCCGCGGCGAAGGAGACGCGGCCCGGGCGGCGGCCGGGCGGGGCAGGACGCGCGGCAGCGAGGCCACGCGCGCGCGCAGGCTCGGGGCCGCCGGCGACGGCGGGCGCGGGCCGGGAGGCCGCCGCTCGTCCGCCATCCGCTACTCGGCCTCGTCCCCGAGGGGCGGGCAGGTGCAGAAGAGATTGCGGTCGCCCCAGGTGTTGTCGATGCGCGCGACCGACGGCCAGAACTTCGCCTCGCGCACCCACGGCGCGGGGAAGGCCGCGGTCTCGCGCGAGTACGGCCGGTCCCACGCGGCGGCGGTGACCGCCCGCGCGGTGTGCGGCGCGCGGCGCAGCGGGCTCTCCTCCGCCTTCACACGGCCTTCCTCGACGTCGCGGATCTCCTGGCGGATCGCGATCATCGCGTCGCAGAAGCGGTCGAGCTCCGCCTTCGGCTCGCTCTCGGTGGGCTCCACCATCAGCGTGCCCGCCACCGGCCACGACATCGTCGGCGCGTGGAAGCCGTAGTCCATGAGCCGCTTCGCGATGTCCTCGACCTCGATGCCGGCCTTCTTGAACCCGCGGCCGTCGAGGATGAACTCGTGGGCGACGCGGCCGCCGGCGCCCGTGTAGACGATCGGGTAGTGCCCCTCGAGCCGCTTCGCCATGTAGTTCGCGTTGAGGATCGCGACCTCGGTCGCCCGGCGAAGGCCCGCGCCGCCCATCATGCGGACGTACATCCACGAGATGCAGAGGATCGACGCGCTGCCCCACGGCGCGGCCGCCACCGGCCCGAAGCCCTTCTCCCCTCCGGTCGCGACGACCGGGTGGTTCGGCAGGAAGGGCGCGAGGTGCGCGGCCACGGCGATCGGCCCCATTCCGGGTCCGCCGCCGCCGTGCGGGATGCAGAACGTCTTGTGCAGGTTCAGGTGGCAGACGTCGGCGCCGATGTCGGCCGGCCGCGTCAGGCCGACCTGCGCGTTCATGTTCGCGCCGTCCATGTAGACCTGGCCGCCGTGCTCGTGCACGACCGCGCAGACCTCGCGGATCGCCTCCTCGAAGACGCCGTGCGTCGACGGGTAGGTGACCATGAGCGCGCCGAGCGACGCGGCGTGCTGCGCGGCCTTCGCCCGCAGGTCGGCCACGTCGACGTTGCCGTGCGCGTCGCACGCGACCGGGACGACCCGGAAGCCGGCCATCGCCGCGCTCGCCGGGTTCGTGCCGTGGGCGGACACGGGAATGAGGCACACGTCGCGGTGCGCGTCGCCGCGGGCGAGGTGGTAGGCACGAAGCGTCAGGAGACCCGCGTACTCGCCCTGCGCCCCGGAGTTGGGCTGCAGGGACACGGCCGCGAACCCGGTGATCTCGGCGAGCCAGCCCTCGAGCTGGCGGAACATCTCGTGGTAGCCGGCCGCCTGGTCGGCCGGGGCGAACGGGTGGAGCGCGCCGAGCTGCGGCCACGTCACCGGGATCATCTCGGACGTGGCGTTGAGCTTCATCGTGCACGAGCCGAGCGGGATCATCGACTGCGCGAGCGAGAGGTCGCGCGCCTGGAGCTTCGACAGGTAGCGCAGCATCTCCGTCTCGGAGCGGTGGCTCGAGAAGACGGGGTGGGTGAGGAAGGCGCTCCGGCGCGCGTGGGCCGGCGGAAGGGCGGCCTCGACCTCGGCGGCGAGGGCCTCCACCGTGAACGGGAGCGGCCCGCCGGCGAACGCGGCGAGGAGGTCGGCGAGATCCTCGGGGCCGACGGTCTCGTCGAGCGCGACGCCGACCGAGCCGTCGTCGTAGACCCGCAAGTTGATGCCGGCCTGGAGGGCCCGCGCGACGATCGCCGCGCTCTGGTTCTTCGCCTTCGGCCGGACGCGCAGGGTGTCGAAGAAGGGCCCCGTCCCGGCATCGAAGCCGAGCCGGCGCAACCCGAGCTGCAGCACGCGGGCGAGCGCGTGCACGCGGCGCGCGATCGCCACGAGGCCCTCCGGCCCGTGCCAGACCGCGTACATCGACGCCATGATCGCGAGGAGCACCTGCGCCGTGCAGATGTTGCTGGTCGCCTTCTCGCGGCGGATGTGCTGCTCGCGGGTCTGCAGCGTCAGGCGGTACGCCGGCCGTCCCTCCGCGTCCCGGGAGACGCCCACGAGCCGGCCGGGCAGGTGGCGCCGGTGGTCGTCCTTCACCGCGAAGAAGGCCGCGTGCGGGCCGCCGTAGCCCATCGGCACGCCGAAGCGCTGGGCGGAGCCGAGCGCGACGTCGGCGCCCATCTCGCCCGGCGAGCGCAGGAGCGTGAGGGCGAGGAGGTCGGAAGCGACGACGAGAAGGGCGCCCTCGGCGTGGGCGCGGTCGGCGAGCGACGTGTAGTCGCGGACGAGGCCGTCGGTCGAGGGGTACTGCACGAGGACGCCGAAGACGCCCTGGGCCGCGAAGTCCACCGACTCGGCCGGCCCGACCACCACGCGGAGGCCGAGCGGCGCCGCCTTCGTGCGGAGGAACGCGATCGTCTGGGGGTGGCAGTCCTCGGCCACGTAGAACGCGTCGCGGCCGGGCTTCGCGACCGCCCGGCACAGCGTCATCGCCTCCCCCGCGGCCGTCGCCTCGTCGAGGAGCGACGCGTTCGCGAGCGGCAGGCCGGTGAGGTCCGTGACCATCGTCTGGTAGTTGATGAGCGCCTCGAGGCGGCCCTGCGAGATCTCGGCCTGGTACGGGGTGTACTGCGTGTACCAGCCCGGGTTCTCGAGCACGTTGCGCAGCACGACCGTGGGAACGTGGGTGCCGTGATAGCCCATGCCGACGTACGAGCGCAGCACGCGGTTCTTCGCGGCGAGGGCCGCGAGCTCGGCGAGGGCCTCGGGCTCCCCCACCGGCTGCGGCAGGGCGAGGTCGCGGCCGAGGCGGATGGCGGCCGGCACGGTCTGGCCGACGAGGGCCTCGAGCGAGTCGAGGCCGAGGCTCTTCAGCATCACGGCCACGTCGGCCTCGCTCGGGCCGACGTGGCGGCGGGCGAACTCGGCCGGCCGCCGGATGAGGGAGCCCGCCGCGGGCGCGGCGGTGGGGGAAGCGGTGTGGGACACGGTCATCCTCGGGCCGTTCGGGCGAACGGCGGTCGATACGGTCGGAACGGCGGCGGCCGCTACTTCGCTTCGCTGTCGACGAGCGCCTGGTAGGCGGCCGCGTCGAGCAGCGACGACGTCGACGACGGGTCGGCGATCCGGATCTCGATCATCCAGGCGGCGCCGTGCGGGTCCTTGTTGATCGTCTCCGGCTTGCCGACGAGCTCGGCGTTGACCTTCACCACCTCGCCGGCGACCGGGGAGTAGAGCTCGGAGACGGCCTTCACCGACTCGACCGTGCCGAACTGCTCGCCGGCCGCCAGCGTGCGGCCGACCTCGGGCAGCTCGAGGAACACCACGTCGCCGAGCGCCTTCTGCGCGTAGTCGGTGATGCCGACGCGGCCGATCCCGCCTTCGACGAGGATCCACTCGTGGTCCTTCGAGTAGCGGTACTGCTGCGGGTACATGGGGCGCCTCCTCGTTTCGTTACGGACGCGGTCGCTTGTAGAAAGGCGTGGGCACGACGCGGGCCTGCACCCGCCGTCCCCGGATCTCCACCTCGAGCGGCGTGCCAGCGGCGGCGCGGGCGGCGGGCACGTAGCACAGGCCGATGCTCTTCTGCAGGAACGGGGCGAACGTGCCGGACGTGACCGTCCCGCTCGGCTGCCCGTCGACGAAGACGGGATAGCCGTGGCGCGGGATCCCCCGCTCGACCATCTCGAAGCCGACGAGCTTCCGCGGGGCGCCGCCGGACTTCTGCGCGGCGAGCACGGCGCGGCCGTTCCAGTCGCCCTTGGCCTCGTCGGTCGAGACGATCCAGCCGAGGCCGGCCTCGACGAGCGTCGTCGTCTCGTCCATGTCGTTGCCGTACAGCATCATCCGCGCCTCGAGGCGCAGCGTGTCGCGGGCCCCGAGGCCGGCCGGCAGAAGGCCGTGCGGCGCCCCGGCCTCGACGAGCTTCCGCCACAGCGCGGGCGCGTCGGCCGGCGAGGCGAAGATCTCGAAGCCGTCCTCGCCGGTGTACCCGGTGCGGGCGACGATCGACGGACGGCCGTTCACCTCGCCCTCGGCGAAGCGGTAGAAGCCGATCGACGCGAGGTCGAGGGGCGTGAGCGCCCGGAGGATCGCCTCGGCCTTCGGCCCCTGCAGAGCCAGGAGCGCGAACTGGTCGCTGAGGTCGTGGAGGCCGCAGCGCTCCGGCCTCTGGGCCAGGAGCCACGCCCAGTCCTTCGCGACGTTCGACGCGTTGACGACCACCAAATACCGCCGCTCCGACCGGCGGTACACGATGACGTCGTCGACGGGGCAGCCGCTCGGCATCGGGAGGGCCGAGTACTGCGCCTGCCCGTCGACGAGCTTCGCCACGTTGTTGGACGTCACGCGCTGGAGGAAGGCGAGGGCCCCTTCGCCCTCGACCTCGAACTGGCCCATGTGCGAGACGTCGAAGAGCCCGGCGGCGGTGCGGACGGCCATGTGCTCGGCGATGAGGCCCGAGTACTCGACGGGCATGTCCCACCCGCCGAAGGGAACCATCTTCGCGCCGCTCGCCTTGTGGATGTCGTAGAGGGGTGTCCGGCGGAGGTCGGCCATGAGACGAAAGCGACGCTACCACAGGGCCGCGAAAAGGGTCAACGGAGGCGATCCTGACCGAGCGCCTTGATCCCAAAGGGTTTGTCGCGCTAGCCTCGTGCCGTGGCGGAGGCCTACCTCGTCACGTGCTGGAACTGCCTGGGCGAGTTCGACGCCATTCCTGCGGTCTGGTGCTCGGACGACCCCAAGAACCCGACGAAGCTCTGCCCGTTCTGCCTCCGCTGCTTCTGCGACGCCGCCGCCGAGTACAAGCAGCAGTTCTGGCGCCACGCCCCGGCCCAGCTCGTCGACGAGCTCCAGACGCTGACCCGGAGCCAGGACCGCCTCGGCGACATCCTCATCCGGATGAAGAGAATCACGACGCCGCAGCTGCTCGAGGCGCTCGTCGAGCAGCGCGAGACCGGGCGAAAGCTCGGGGAGATCCTGATCACCCGCGGGCTCGTCACCGCGACGGACGTCGAGGCCGCGCTGCGCAACCAGGGCGGCAACCGCCTGGCCGACACGCGGGCCGACGCCGCCGGCGTCTACTGGCAGCAGAGCAACCCGGACAGCGTCCTCGACTACCTGCTCGCCCTCGGCGCCCGCAAGCGCGCCTCCGACGTGAACCTCGAGCCGCAGCCCGACCACGTGGCGGTGCGGTACCGGATCGACGGCTTCTCGTTCCGCGTCGACCCGGTGCCGAAGTCCTTCGAGGCCCCGCTCGAGAAGGCGATCTTCGCGATGTTCAACCTCGACGCGACGCGGCGGCTGCGGCCGCAGTCGGGGCGGACGGTCGCGCGGCTCGGCGAGGACGACTACGACGTCGTCGCCCAGACGGTGCCGGGCACGACCGGGGTCGGCGCGTCGATCAAGCTCATCAACCGCTCGACGTTCCTGAAGGACTTCAGCACGCTCGGCCTCGAGCTCGAGGACCGCGTGCGGCTCGTCGAGGAGATCCGCTCCGGCCTCGGGCTCATCCTGATCACCTCGCCCGCCTTCAACGGGGCCATGACGACGATGTACTCGATCATGAGCTTCCTCGCCCACGGCCAGCGGGACGTGCTCTCGATCGAGAGCCCGATCCAGTGGACGGTCGAGGGCGTCCGCCAGGTCGAGGCCGAGGCGGCCGCCGATGGGCCGCGCATCGAGGCGACCCTGCGGGCGATGGTCGCGGTTCGGCCCGACGTCCTGATGGTCTCGGCCATCCCCGACTACGGCACGGCCCTCCTCGCCTCGCAGCTCGCCTCGAGCCTGCTCGTGATCGCCCACTCGACGGCGGCCACCGCCTCGCGCGGCCTCGTCGCGATGCGCGACCTCGGCGTCCCGCCGCAGCTCGTCGCGGGCTCGCTCGGCCTCGTCACCGGCCAGCGCCTCGTGCGCCAGATCTGCCGCATCTGCCGCGTCCCGGCCGAGCCGCCGGCGGCGCAGACGCTCCTCGCCCACGGCATCGATCCCGACGAGGCGCGCGGCCTGTCGTTCTTCAGGGGCAAGGGCTGCCCCACCTGCAACACGATCGGCTACCGCGGCCGTCGCGCGATCTTCGAGACGATCCCCGCGACCCCGGAGGTGCGCTCGGTGATCGAGCTCGGGAGGCCCGCGAAGGACATCGAGCAGGCCGCCCTCGACAGCGGGATGATCTCGATCCGCGAGCGCTGCCTGAACCTCGTCAAGGAAGGCGTCACGACGTTCGACGAGTTCTCGCGCCTGCGCCTCTGACGGCGTCCGCCGTCCCGCGCGAGGAACCGCCCGCGCCCGCGTGGTGTCCAACGCCGCAACAGGAGGACGCCATGCCCAGCCTGCTCGCTCTCGCCGTCGCCGGCGCGTTCGCTCTCGAGCCGCCTTCGCCGCCGGTCGAGCCCCCGCCGGCCGGGATCGTCGGGTCGGTGCTCGGGGAGATTCCGAGCGTCGGCCAGGACGCCGAGTCGGGGGAGTACGAGGGGCCGCCCTTCGAGGTGGTCGCCGGCGCCGCCGCCCACCTCGTGCTCGCCGAGGTCGTCGCGACGCACGACGTCGCCGGCACGGTGGTGGAGGAAGCGGAGGTCCGGCTCGTGCTGAAGGGCGATCCCGGCACGGCCCGCGTCTTCTACGTCCTTCCCTCGTGCGGGTGCGGCGGCCCCGAGAAGGCGAAGCCGGGCACGCCGCTCCTGCTCTTCCTGGGCCCGGGCGAGTCGGTCACCGAGACGCGGCGGTTCTGGCAGGCCCTCGACCGGGTCGCGAAGCCGTCGGAGTTCTTCGACGTGGCCCTCGGCGAGAACGGCCGCCTCGCGGCGGACGGCGACGGGCTCGTGGAGACGTGGTTCTCGCTGCCGGCGACGGTCCCGGCCGAGGCCGTCCTCGACGGCCGAGGGCGCCGGCGCGCGAAGCGCGTCGCGCTCGACGCGCTCGTCGGCTGGATCCAGGCGGGCGCGGCCGAGGCCGAGCAGCCCCTGCCCTAGGAGGCGGTGGTAGGCTGTCGGCCGGATGAACGCCCGGAGTCTTCAGCTCGAGCTGCTGGACGGCACGCTCGCCGTCTGCCGGCTCGACGCGGGCGCGCCCGTCCCGGCCTGGGCGACGGGCCCGTTCGTGTCGGTGACGCGCACGGACGCGGAGCTGTCGGTCGTCTGCTCGGCCGAGGGCGTGCCCGCCGGCGTCAGGGCCGAGGGCGGCTGGCGCGCCCTCCGCGTGCGCGGGCCGCTCGGGTTCGGGATGACCGGCGTCCTCGCGAGCCTCGCGTCGCCGCTCGCCGGCCGCGGCGTCAGCATCTTCGTCGTGTCGACCTACGACACCGACTACCTGCTCGTCCAGGAGCGGGACCTCGAACGCGCGCGTCACGCGCTCGTCCTCGCCGGCCACTCGTTCGAGGGCTAGCCCCGGCGAGTCTGGCGCGAGGCCGCCCGGCCGCGAAGGCTACTCGCCGGCCGCACCGGAGCCCTCCGGCGGCGCGAAGAACACGAGGAGGAGCATGTCCTCCTCGATCGAGTGGAATCGGTGCTCCACGCGGGCGGGAACGGTGAACACGTGCCCGGGCCCGACCGCGACGTCCTCGTCGCCCATGCGGAAGCGGCCGCGGCCCTCGAGGACGACGTACGCCTCCTCCTCCGGGTGCGGGGCCTGCTCGTCCTCCTGGCCCTTCCGCAGCTTGTAGAGGCCGACGCTGAGCTTCGTGCCGCGGAGCGCCTCGAGGTAGCGACGGGGGGAGGCGAGGTGCTGCTGGGCCAGGCGGCCGAGGTCGAGGGGCCGCCCCTCGCGCGCGCGCACCGCGGCGAGCATGCGCTCGACGACCTCCTCCGGGCCGAGCTTCGTCGTGTCGAGGGGAATCGCGTCCCAGGCCCGCGTGAGCGGCGACTCCGTGCGGTGCGTGTCGGTGTAGTCGCGCTCGCGGACCTCGCGCTCGACGGTGTCGAACTCGACGTCGCTGCCGGCGGCCTGGAGCTCCTTCAGCCGGCGCCCCGCCCGCTCGGTCGGGTTCGCGTCGAGGAAGAACTTCACCTCGGCGTCCGGGAAGACGGCGGTGCCGATGTCGCGGCCGTCGAGGACGACGCCGCCGTCCTTCCCCATCTCGCGCTGGCGGGCGACCATCTCGACGCGGACCCCGGGGTGGACCGAGACCATCGACGACGCGCGAGAGATCTCGCGCGAGCGCACGTCGGCGGTGACGTCGTACCCGTCGAGGAGGACGCGCCGGCCGCCCTCCGCGAGCTGGATCGACGACGCGCGGCACAGGGCGGCGAGCGCCTCCTCGGAGTCGAGGGACACCCCGGACCGGCTCGCCTTCAGCGCGAGCGCGCGGTACATGGCGCCGGTGTCGATGTACATGTAGCCGAGGAGGGCGGCCAGCGTGCGGCCGGCCGTCGACTTGCCGGCCCCCGAGGGGCCGTCGATCGCCACGACGAGTCCGTTGCTTCTCATTGTCAGTGCCCCGTTGCGACGGCGTCGAGGGCCGCCAGGAAGGCCGCGTTCTCCCCCGGCGTGCCGATCGACACGCGCAGGAAGCTCCGCATGTCGTAGGGGTCCAGGGGGCGGACGATGACGCCCTTCGCGAGCAGGCGGCGGAAGACCTCGCGGCCCTCCGCGCGCGTGTCGTAGGTGAGGAAGTTCGCGAGGCTCGGCAGCACGGTGTAGCCGCGCCGGCGCAGCTCCTCCGCCACCCGGGCCTTCTCGACGCGGTTCATCTCGATCGAGCGGCCCACGTGGTCGAGGTCCTCGAGGGCGGCGGCGGCGGCGGCCTGGGCGACCGAGTTGGTCCCGAACGCCTCGCGGATGACGAGGACGGCCTCGAGCACCTCGGGCGCGGCCACGGCGTATCCCGCGCGGAGCCCGCCGAGGCCGTACACCTTCGAGAAGGTGCGCGTGACGACGACCGGCGCCCCGCGCTTCACGAGCGCGACGCCGTCCGGGTAGTCGGGATCGTCGGCGTACTCGAAGTAGGCCTCGTCGAGGACGAGGAGGCATCCGGCCGGCAGGGCGGCCACGAGCGCCTCGACCTCGGCGCGGCGGTTCCAGGTGCCCGTCGGGTTGTTCGGGTTCGCGACGAAGACGAGGCGCGTGCGGGAGTCGATCGCACGGGCCATCGCCTCGAGGTCGTGCGTCCAGTCGCGCATCGGCACGAGCCGCGCGCCGTGGTTGTGCGCGCTCACGATCTGCCGGAAGCGGACGAACGCGTGCTCGGAGATGACCGCGTTGTCGCCGGGGCCGAGCATCGCGCGGGCGAGGAGGTCGAGGATCTCGACCGAGCCGTTCCCGGCCAGGATGTGGGAGACGGGGACGTCGAGCTTGCGTGACAGCGCGGCCCGCAGCTCCGTCGCCTGCGGGTCGGGATAGCGGTTCACCTCGGCGAGGGCGGCGTGAGCCGCGGCGACCGCCTTCGGCGACGGGCCGAGCGGGTTCTCGTTCGACGCGAGCTTGACGACCTCGGTGAGGCCGAGCTCGCGCTTCACCTCGCCGATGGGCTTGCCGGGCTCGAAGCGGTCGAGCCCCTGGAGGTGGGCCGGGAACGCGAACCCCGGCCGGCGCGCAACGTTCATCCGCGGCCCCCGCCGCGGGAGCCGGACGGCGGCTTGCCGCCGCGACGCGGCCCCGCCGCGCCGCGCTGGCCGAAGGAGCCTCGCTTGTCGAAGCTGTCTCTCTTCTCGAACGAGCCGCCCTTGTCGAAGGCCCGGCCGCGGCCGGAAGCACTACCACCCTTGTCGAAGCCGCCGCGCTTCTCGAACGAGCCGCCTGTCGAAGAGTCCGGCCGCGGCCGGAAGCGCTACCACCCTTGTCGAACGACCTCGCTTCTCGAAGCCGCCGCCCTTGTCGAACGCGCGGCCGCCCGACCCTCCGGATCGCTTGCCGAAAGAGCCGCGGCCCTCGCTCGACTCCGGGCGCCGACCGAAGGAGCCGGCCGGCTTCTCGAAGCCGCCGCCTCGCTTCTCGAAGCTACCGCTCCTCTTCTCGAAGCCGCCGCTCCTCTTCTCGAACGAGCCGCTGCGCTTCTCGAAGGCTCCCCGCGGGCGGAACGGCCGCTCTCCGCCACCCTCGCCGCGGCGATCGAAGCCTCGCCGTTCGAATCCGCCCCGGTCGCCCCGATCGAAGCCGCGCTTGTCGCGGTCGCCGAAGCCACGCTCGTCGCGATCGCTCCCGCGATCCTCGTCGAACGGGCGCGGCCGGCGCGGCTCGAAGCCGTCGCTCGGAGGCCGCGAGCCGCGGTCGAAGCGCCGCTCCCCGGCCGCGGGCCGCCGCTGGCCATGCGCGAAGGGCCGCTGGCTGCGACTCCCGAAGCCTGTCCGCGGCCGATCCTCGCGAGAAGCGGGCGGCTTCGGCTTCGGGCCTCGACGGACGGCGATGCGCGACGGCGCGATGCGCGCGCCGATGCCCTTGCGCAGGCCCTCGATCTCCTCCGGCGTCAGGGCGCGGAACTCGCCGGGCTCGAGGCCCTTCGTCGTCACCGGCCCGAACGCGACGCGCTTCAGCTTCGACACGGGGTGGCCGACCGCCTCGAGCAGCCGGCGCACCTCGTGGTGCTTGCCCTCGTGGAGGGTGACCTCGACCCACGAGTTGTTGTCGGACTCGAGCACGCGCACGCGGTCGACCGCCACGAAGTCGTCGTCGAGGCGCACGCCGCGCCGGAGGCGCTCGAGGGCGTGGTCGTCGGGAACGCCCGCGACCTTCGCGTGATACACGCGCGGCACCTCGTAGCGCGGGTGCGACACGCGCTCGGCGAAGGCGCCGTCGTTCGTGAGGAGGATGAGCCCCTCGGTCGTGACGTCGAGGCGGCCGATCGGGAAGAGTCCGGCCAGCGCCGGCACGAGGCCCATCACCGTCGGGCGGCCCTCGGGGTCGCTCCGCGTCGTCACGACGCCCTTCGGCTTGTTGAGGACGATGTACGCGGGCCCGGACTTCGAGGCCTTCACCCGCACGCCGTCGACGCGCACGTCGTCGGTCGCGAGGTCGGCCTTCGTCCCGAGCTCGCGGGCGATCTCGCCGTTCAGCGTGACGCGCCCTTCGAGGATGAGCGCTTCCGCTCCCCGCCGCGAGGCGAAGCCGGCGCGCGCGAGGATCTTCTGGAGTCGCTCCTGCACGGCGCGATCTTATCTTGAACACCGCGCGGCCGCAGACGCTCGGCGGTATGACCACCGCGCGACGGCTCGCGTCGGTCGTCGTTCTGGTCGCATCCCCGGCGCTGGCGCAGGAGGCGCGAGCCGCCCCGGCGGGGCGAACACCGTCCTCGTCGACGTGATCGTGCTGACAACGAGGCCGGCCCGTGACCGACCTGACCGCGGCCGACTTCCAGGTGCTCGAGGACGGTGTCGCGCAGACCTCGGGCAGTTCAGGCGCCGCCGCCGCCCGCCGCCCCGCGCGTCGAGCACGCCGGCGACGGCAGCCGCGCCCAGACGAGGCCGCCGCTCCGGCGGCGGCCACGCGCCGCCAGGGCACGCTCATCGCCTACGTCTTCGACGCGGCTCTCGGCCGAGGACGCCTCGCCGCGCAGGCGGCGGTGCAGGCCGCGCGCTCGACCTGCACCAGGCGGGGAGACGGCGCGGGCATCTTCTCGGTCGAGAGCACGCTCGTGGTGCTCGAGAGCACGAACGACAAGGCCCGACTCCTCGCCGCCGTCGAGGCGTGGAACGCGAGCAGCGCAGTCCGGGCCGAACCAGTACGAACAGGCGAAGCGCGACGGACAGGCGCATCGCGGCGAAGAACACGCAGGTGCGTCCTGATGGAGATGGGGAATCCGACGAACCCGGGCCGGGGCTCTCCGCGCTGGCCAGATCCAGGCGACTCGCCTGTCGCTCGCCAAGCCGCCTTCGAGATGCGCGCCCGCCTCGCCCGCGAGGCCGGCGGGCCGGCCGTCCCGCCTCGCCGCGATCGTCGACGCCCTGCGCGACGTCCCGGACGAAGGCCATCGTCCTCTTCTCGGAGGGGCTCTTCCGGACCGAGGCGAACGAGCTGCGCTTCCGCTCGGTCGTCCACGCGGCCAACCGTGCATCCGTGAGCGTCTACGCGATCGAGGCGCAGGGGCTGCGGGCGAGCTACGAGTCGCTGACCGCGGCCGAGGTGCGTTCGACTTGGCGCTCATGAGCATGGCCCGCACCTCGAACTCCGACCAGGGCGGCGATGCCTTCGCGAGACCTCGAGGCGGTCGAGGATGCGGTGCGCTACACCGCGGGCGAGTCTCGAGTGGATCTCCGAGGCGACGGGCGGCGTCTTCGTGCGCGACACGAACGACATCGCGGGCAGTCGAGCGGATCGCGTCCGACTCGCGGTCCTACTACCTGCTCGGCTACGCGCCGCAGAACGCGGCCTTCGACCCGGCCGCTACCGGAAGATCCAGGTGAAGGTCCGCCGGAAGGACGTGGACGTGAAGGCGCGACAGGTACTTCGCCGTGCGCTCGGTCAGACCAGCGTGCTCGCTCACTCACGTCGCGCCCGCCCTCGCATGTCCTGGAGCAGCGGCGGCCGCACGCGATCGCGCTCCACGCCGGCGCGTGGGCCTTCCCCTCGGGCGCCGGCGACGCCCGCGTCCCGGTGTCCGTCTCCGTGCCGGGGCGACGCTCACCCTCGCGAAGGCCGCCGAAGCGGCAGGTCGACTGACGCTCCTCGCGCGGATCGTGGGCTCGGACGGCCGCGCGGTCGAGCGATGAGCCGCCGCTTCTCGGTCGACTCGACGCGGCGAAGCCGGCGACGTCATCCTGCTGCGCGACGCCGTGGCTCCCGGCCGGCCGATACCGGCTCGAGGCCGTCGCGTACGAGCCGGAGTCGAACCGCGCGCCGGCGTGGCCGAGGTCGAGGTGCTCGAGGGGCCGCCGGGCGGCTCGAGCGGCCGCAGCTCGTCCTCGTCCGCAGCGCGGTGCCGCGGCGCAGATCTCGATCCGCTCGAGTCGAACCACCCGCTGGCGTTCGGGGACGTGTCCTCGAGCCGCTCGCCGGCGAGCCGATCGACCTGCGCCGGCGCGACCCATCGTCTTCCAGGTGGCGGCGGCCACCGCCGAGACCTGTCGTCGGTCGGCGCCCGGCTCGAGTGTGGCGAGGCGGCGCAAGGTGCTCGACGAGCCGCTCGTCTGGGGCCGGCCGCCGGCCACGGGCCTCTTCCGCCACGTGGCGGAGCTGCCGATCGACCGGCAGCCCGGGATCTACGAGCTGCGGGTCCGGCTCGCGGAGAAGGGCCAGGAGCGCGTGATCCGCGCTCCCTTCGAGATCGCGGCGAAGAACTGAGGCGGCGCCGCGCCGCGGCTCAGCTCTCGGACGGCCCTCCGTCGCTCCGGGAGCCGTCGCCTTCCGCCGGCTCGTCGTCGGCGCCAGCCTCTCCCTCGTCGTCGGCGCCAGCCTCTCCCTCGTCGGCGGCGGCCGGCTCCTCGCCGGGGGCGCTCTCTTCCTCGTCGGCCGGCTCGCCGCCTTCGGACGCGAACAGATCGCCGCTGCCCTCGCCGTCGTCCGGGACGCCCTCGCCTTCGTCGCCCGCGGTGGAGGCCCCGTCGCTCGAGTCCTCCGCCGCCTGGCCGCCCGGCGCCTTGGCTTCCTCGAACAAGGGCATCTGCTCCCCGTCGGGGTCGGTCAGCGCCACCTGCACCGGGAGCGGCGACTCGATCGCGCGCTTGAGGCCGGCGACGTCGACCTCCTCGCCGAGGACCTCGGCGAACTCCTCGATCTTCGGCAGCTCGTCGAGGCTCTTGAGGCCGAAGTGCAGGAGGAACTGCTTCGTCGTTCCGTAGAGCATCGGCCGGCCGACGACCTCCTTGCGGCCGGTGATGCGGATGAGGCGCTTCTCGAGGAGCGTCTTCACGACGCCGCCCGACTTCACGCCGCGCAGGTCGATGATCTCGGGCAGCGTGACCGGCTGCTTGTAGGCGATGACGGCCAGCGTCTCGAGCGCCTGGATGGAGAGGCGCGTGGGCGTGCGCGGGTCGAGGAGCTCCCGGACCCAGTCGTTGTACTCGGGCCGCGTGGTGATCTGGTACCCGCCCGCGACCTCGATGACCTGCAGCCCGCGCTCGTCGCGCCCGTAGTCGGCGCGAAGCGCCTCGAGCTGCTTCTCCCAGTCCTCGCGAGGCACGCCCTGAAGGACGCGCGAGATCTCGCGCGGGGTGATGGGCTGGGGCGAAGCGAAGATGAGCGCCTCGAGCGCGGCGCGGATCTCCTGCGGCGGGAGGACACTCGCCTCCTCGGCCGGCTCCGCCGCGGCCGGCGGCGCGTCGGTGGCCGCCGGCGCGTCGGCCACCGCGCCGTCCTCCGCCGGAGGCGGCTCCATGTCGACGACCGCCGACACCTCGCCGATCCCGTCGGGCTCGCTCACCGGCGGCCCCGGCCTCCAGGCGGCGAGAGCCGACGGCCGCTCCGGCTCGCCGCCCGGCTCGGACGGCGCGGAGGGAGCCGCCTCCTCGGAGACGGGCCCCTCGCCGGGCGCGTCCTTTTCCTTCTCGTTCTCGTCCACCGCTTCCCCCTGCTACGAGGCCGGCGTCGGCACGCCGTCCCCGGCCGGGCCCACGGGCCGGAACACCCGGATGGGCCCGAACATCCCGCGCTGGTACACGCGGACACGCTTCAGACGGATGAGCTCGAGGAGGGCGAGGAACGTGACGATCATCTCGGCCTTCGTCTCGAGCGTCGCGAACAGCTCCAGGAACTCGAGCGACTCGCCCTCGCGGATCATCGCGAGGAGCTCGCTCATCCGCTCCTCGAGCGGCGGCCCCTCGTCCTCGACCTCGTGGGCGATGAGGGTCTTGCGCCGCTCGAGCAGCTCCTTGAACGCGGCGATGAGGTCGTAGAGGCCGGCCTCGATCATCTCCTCGCCGGCGTCGTCGAACTTCGGCAGGACCGTGTCGGGCCGTGTCCACTGCGCGGCGCGGATCTGCGCCTGCTGGTGGAGGATGCCCGCCGCCTCCTTGTAGCGCTGGAACTCCAGGAGCCGCTGGACGAGCTCCTCGCGCGGGTCGATCCCCTCCTCCTCGCCCTCGACCTCCGTCGGCTCGATCGGCACGAGCATCTTCGACTTGATGTGGATGAGCGTCGCCGCCATCACGAAGAACTCGCCGGCGACGTCGAGGTTCAGGTCCTGCATCATCTCGAGGTACGCCATGTACTGCCGCGTGATCGGCGCGATCGGGATGTCGTTGATGTCGATCTTCTCGCGCCGGATGAGGTAGAGCACGAGGTCGAGCGGGCCGTCGAACTGCGGCAGGTGGATCTGCGGGACGTCGTCGGGCAGCGCGGACTCGACGCCCTCGGGGACGCTGACGCGCTCGGGCCCGGCCGGCGCGGACGGGGACTCGGCCGGCGCCTCCCCGGCCACACCCTCGGCGGCCGGGGGGGCGGCCGCCTCGGCCGGGCGGTCCTCGACCGGCGCGGGAGGCGTCCCGCCTTCCGGCTCCGCCGGCGCGTCCGTCTTGTCGGGCTCGTCGCTCACTTCTTCAGGTCGTACCGGATCTTCATCGCCGACCGGACGTCTTCCATCGTGGCTTCCGCGACCTCGCGGGCCTTCTTCGATCCTTCCACGAGGACGTCCCACACCGTGTCCGGCCGGCTCGCGTACTCGGGCCGCCGCGCGTGCACCTCGGCGAGGCGGGCGAGCAGGTGGTCGGCGAGGGCCTTCTTGCAGTCGAGGCAGCCGATGCCGGCCGTGCGGCACCCGTTCGCCGCCCACTCGCGCACGTCGAGCGGTGAGAAGACCTTGTGGAGGTCGAACACCGGGCAGACCTCGGGGTCGCCCGGGTCGGTGCGGCGCTTGCGCGCGGGGTCGGTCACCATCGGCCGCAGCTTCTGGCGCACGGCCTCGGGGTCGTCCTTCAGGTAGATCGCGTTCCCGTACGACTTCGACATCTTGCGGCCGTCGGTGCCGGGAATCCGCTTCGCCTCGGTGAGGACGGTCGCCGGCTCCGGGAACACCTCGCCGTAGAGGTTGTTGAAGCGGCGCACGATCTCGCGGGTGATCTCGACGTGCGGCGCCTGGTCCTCGCCGACCGGCACGGCGTCCGCCTTGTAGATGATGATGTCCGCGGTCTGCAGCAGCGGGTAGCCGAGGAAGCCGTAGGTCGAGAGGTCCTTGTCCTGCAGGTTCTGCTGGACCTCCTTGTACGTCGGCACGCGCTCGAGCCACGGCAGCGGCACGATCATCGAGAGGAGCAGGTGCAGCTCCGCGTGCTGCGGCACGAGGCTCTGGACGAACAGCGTCGAGCGGGCGGGGTCGAGCCCCGCCGCGAGCCAGTCGGTGGTGACCTCGAGCGCGTTCTGCCGCACGGCCGACGGGTCCGTGTAGTCGGTCGTCAGCGAGTGCCAGTCCGCGATCATGAAGAAGCACTCGTACGAGTCCTGCAGCCGGACCCAGTTGTCGAGGGCGCCCATGTAGTTGCCGAGGTGCAGCGGGCCGGTCGGGCGCATGCCGGAGAGGATGCGGGGTCGCTTCATGGTTGCCTGGGGAGCCTGCCGTTCCTCGCCCGCGCTACAGGGTGAGTCGGAAGAGGAACCGGGAGAAGGACGAGACGAAGGGCGAGAGCAGCCAGCCGAGCGCTCCGGTGGCGAAGAGGGCGAGCAGGATCCACTGCCCGTACGGCTCGGCCACCTGGTCGTAGCGCGCGGCCACGGCGCGGGGCAGGCCCCACGAGGCGACCCACGAGCCGTCGAGCGGGGGCAGCGGCACGAGGTTGAAGAGGGCGAGCACGACGTTCATGTAGACGCCGGTGTTCAGCAGGGCGAGGGCGGCGTCGCTCTCGACGAGGCTCGAGTGCCGGGCGGCGTAGAGAAGGGCCGTGAACAGCACCGCGAGGACGACGTTCGAGACCGGGCCGGCGCTCGCCACCAGCACGTGGCCGCGGGCGAGGCGGCGGAAGTTCTGCGCGCCGACCGGGGTGGGCTTCGCCCAGCCGAGGAGCGGCAGGCCGATCCAGAGGATCTGGAGCAGGGGGACGAGGACGGTCCCCACCGGGTCGATGTGCGAGAGCGGGTCGAGGGTGATCCGGCCCTCGCGCGCCGCGGTGTCGTCGCCCATGCGGAGCGCCATCCAGCCGTGGGCCGATTCGTGGACGCTCAGGGAGAAGAGCAGGACCACGTAGTACGTCAGGCCCATGGCCAACCGGTCGGGTGTCAGCTCCGGCAAACGGCCTCCAAAGGAACCCGGGATGGTAGCACGCGGGGCGGGGGGCTTCCGGGCGGGTAGAATCCGGCTCATGGCCGCGCCGCCGTCCCCCGCCCAGATCGCTTCCGCCCTCGAGACGCGGGTCGTCGGACAGAAGGAGGCGGTGCGCGAGATCGCGGTCGCCCTCTCGAAGAAGCTCGCCGGCCTGCGCGTCGGAAACGTCCTGCTGATCGGCTCGTCGGGCTCCGGCAAGACGACGCTGATGCGGGCGGTCGAGGACCTGCTCGCCGCGAACCCCGCCCTCGCCCTGCGCTCGACCGTCGTGCGCGTCCACGCGAACGTCCTCGGCGAGGAGGCGGAGGAGGGACGCCCCGGCGAGAAGCTCCTCACCCGCCTCCTCGAGCGGGCCCGCGAGCAGCTCGGGCCTGAGGCCCCGGCCGAGAAGCTCCTCGCCCAGGCGAGCCACGGCCTCGTGTTCGTCGACGAGGTCGACAAGATCCGCAGCCACGTCGGGGGCCAGCCGAACGTGGCCGGCATCCGCGCCCAGGAGGCCCTCCTCACCCTGATCGAGAACGAGGCGGTGCCATACACCCTCCCGCAGTGGGCGGGGGGCGCGACCGTGAACGTGGACTCGAGCGGCCTGCTCTTCGTGTGCGCGGGCGCCTTCGAGGGCCTCTACGACGCCGTCTACGACCGCGTCACGATCGGCAAGGACCAGGGCGCGCTCAAGCCGGTCACGGTCGTCGACGAGTCCGGCCGCGCCCACGAGGAGCTGCACTTCTCGCTGCGCGAGTGGCTCCGGACCGAGGACCTCTTCGAGTACGGCATCAGCCCGCAGTTCCTGTCGCGCTTCGACGCGGTGGTGCTCCTCGAGTCGCTCTCGGAGGAGGCGCTGCTGCGCATCCTCACGACCTCGGCCGACTCGGCGCTGCGCCAGTCGCAGGCGTACTTCGCCGCGTTCGGCTGCCGGCTCGAGGTCACGCCGGAGGCCGCGCGGCGCATCGCCCGCGCCGCCGCGCGCCAGCCGCGGCTCGGCGCCCGCGCCCTCAAGGAGATCGTGCGAAGGATCGTGTCGCCGCTGGAGTTCGACCCGAAGACCGCGGCCGGCGCGGAGGGCCTCGTGCGCGTCGACGAGGCCACGGTCGCGGCCGCGCTCGCCCGCGGGCACGGGGAGCCGGGCGGCGGAGGCGCGGCGGCGGGCTGGGACAGCTCGTTCCGCGGCTAGGAGCGCGGGCGAAAGCGGCCGCGCCCGACAGGCGCGGCCGCTTCCGCCGGGAGCGGCTACTTCGTGATGCGGGTGACGACCTCGCGGCCGCCCTCGCGGGTGTCGATGAGCAGCTTCACGCGGTCGCCGATGCGGATGCCGCCGAGCGCGCTCTTCGGATCGACCTCGAAGGTCTTGATGCCGCCCGGGTTCAGGCGCACCTCGACGTGGCCGATGTTCATGTCGAGGTTCGTGACCACCGCGTCCACCTGCGCGCCGGCGCCGCCGGCCGCGACGTTGAAGCCGACGTCCACGACCTCGATGCTGTTGATGACGTCGCTGTCGCGCTCGAAGTAGAACGCGATGTACATCGGCGGCTTGAGGTCGTTGAGGCTCGGGTTGCGGAACTTCTCCTTCTGGTCGAGGAAGCGCACCGAGCAGTCGCGGGCGATCTTCCAGGTCCCGACGCCCGTCGGCTTCTCCTTGATGTCCATCTCCATCCGCTGCCAGTCGATGGACTGGATGTTCCCGAGCTTCTTCTGGGGCTCGGCCTGCGCGAGCGACCCGAACAGAACGGACAGCGCCAGCGGCGCGACCGCGAACCACGTGCGTCGATTCATCCCTTGTCTCCCTTTCGCCGCGCCCCCCGGCGCGGCCTTCTCTTCCTGTGCTGCGGCAGCGACGAGCCTACACCTGCCGCACCTGGACGTCGCCGGGCCGCGCGCGGTTCGTGATCCGCGTCACGGCCGGCCGCGCTTCGAGGCGCGGGCGCCGCCCGGTGGCCGATGTGTCTCGCGCGAGACGGAGATTATGCACCGCGCGGGAGCGCCCGATCCTGACCGCGGGATGACGGCGCGGGCGCGCCTACCGCCGCCCCGCCGGGCCGTCGAAGTGGGCCCGCACCCGGGCCGCCGTCGCGGGTCCGACGACCGCCGCGAGCTCGGCCTCGGTCGCCCCGCGGATCCCCCGCACGGAGCCGAAGACGGAGAGCAGCTTCCGCCGCTTCGCCGGGCCGACGCCCGGGATGTCGTCGACCTCGGAGCGCAGCGTCCGCTTCGACCGCGTCTGCCGGTGGAAGCCGATCGCGAAGCGGTGGGCCTCGTCGCGCACCCGCTGCACGAGCTGGAGCACGGGCGACGAGCGCGGCAGGGCCACCGGCTCGTCGCGGCCGCGGAGGAAGATGAGCTCCTCTTTCTTCGCGAGGCTCGCGATCGGCTGGTCGCCGAGGCCGAGCTCCTCGAGGGCGGCGGACGCGGCGCCGAGCTGCCCCTTGCCGCCGTCGATCAGCACGAGGTCGGGCATCTCGTGGCCCTCCTCGAGCAGCCGCGCGTAGCGGCGGCCGACCACCTCGCGCATCGACGCGAAGTCGTCGGGCGCGCCGGAGACGCCCTTCACCCGGAACTTGCGGTAGTCCGACTTCTTCGGCGCTCCCGCCTCGAACACGACCATCGAGGCGACGATGTCGGAGCCCTGGATGTTCGAGATGTCGAAGCACTCGATCCGCTGGGGCTCGGCCTCGAGGTCGAGCACGTCGCGCAGCGCGCGCAGGATCTCCTCCGACTGCTTGCGCGGGTGCTTCCACTCGAGCTCGAAGGCGAGCCGGGCGTTCCTCACGACGAGCTCGAGGAGGCGCACCTTCTCGCCGCGCTGCGGCACGCGGATGCGCACCTGGGTGCCGCGGCGGGCGGCGAGCCACTCCTCGAGCAGCTCCGCCTCCGGCACCGCCTCGGGGACGAGCACCTCGCGGGGCACGTAGCGGGACGCGGCGTAGAACTGCTGGATCGTGTGAGCGAGCACGAGCTCCGGCTCGGTGAGCTTGTCGAGGAGGAAACCCTCGCGCGCGACGACCTTGCCGTCCCGCACGGAGAAGACCTGGACCGCGGCGCGGTCGCCCTCGACGTGGGCGGCGAAGAGGTCGCGCTCCTCGAGGTCGGTCGTCGTGATCTTCTGCGGGGCCTCGAGCCGCATGAGCGCCTGGACCTGGTCCCGCAGCGAAGCCGCCTCCTCGTAGCGCTCGCCGGCGGCGGCCGAGTCCATCTCCGCGCGCAGGCGCTTCACGACCTCCTCCGTCCTCCCCTCGAGGAAGAGCCGCGCGTCCTCGCACGACTGGCGGTAGCGGTCGAGGCCGCAGACCTCCGCGACGCACGGGGCGAGGCAGCGGCCGATCTGGTGCTGGAGGCACGCGCGCGGCCGGCGCCCGTTGAGGGTCTCCTTGCAGGTGCGGATCCCGAAGAGCTTGCGGGCGAGCGACGCCGTCCGCCGCCCCAGGCTCGCGGGGATGTACGGCCCGCCGTAGACGTTGCCGTCCTCGGCCGGCCGGCGCACCACGTAGAGCCGCGGGTACTCCTCGCCGAGCGTGAGCTTCAGGTACGGGTGGTTCTTGTCGTCGCGCAGCCGCACGTTGTACGGCGGCTTGTGGCGCTTGATGAGGTTGTTCTCGAGGGCGAGCGCCTCCATCTCGCTGTCGGTGACGACGAGCTCGAGGTCCGCGATCTCCTCCACCATGCGGACCTTGTGGAACTCGGTCGGGCGCGACGCCTGGAAGTACGAGCGGACGCGGTCGCGCAGGACGCGCGCCTTCCCGACGTAGAGGATGCGCCCCGCGGCGTCCTTGAAGAGGTAGACGCCGGGCCGGTTCGGCAGCTGCTCGAGCTTCTCCGCGAGGGCCACGTCAGGCGCGCCGCTGCTCCGCGAGGGCGAGCAGGGTGAAGAACGGCGGCAGGACGAGCGCCGTGCCGTGCACGAGCGCGTGCGACCAGTCGTTCATGACCTCGAAGACGACGATCACGGTCGCCACCACCAGCAGCAGGACGTTCGCGATCACCGCGATCCGCCGCAGCCGGGCCACGAAGCGGCGGGTGCGGCCGCCGCCGGCGTAGGGCATCGTGAGCGCCGACGAGTTCAGTACGGCGACGGCCGCGACGCCCCCGGCCGACCACGCGTCCTCGCGGTCGCGCGGGTGCACCTCGAAGTAGAGGCCGATCCCGAAGAGGAGCAGGTTGAAGAGCAGGGCCAGCGCCCGGAGCGGGCGGCGCGGCCGCAGCCGCTGGATCGCACGTCTCACCACCCGAAGTATACGAGGCCCGCCCGGTCGGGGCGCGGCAGCGGAAGCGTCCCGCGCCCGTCACGGGGGCGTCTTCGCCCGGGGGATGGGGGCGCGGAGGCCAGCGGTGGGTCCGCTTCGCCGGGCGCGGGACGAGTCCAGTGTCGGCCCGGCCGAGCGGGGACGCCAATAGACCCCATGAGCCATGCCCGGCGCCGCGCGGTCCGCCTGGGCCATACTGCGGGCCGTGAAGACGCTGGTGCTGGGTTTGGGCAATCCGCTGCTCGGGGACGATTCGGTCGGCCTGAAGGTTGTGGCGCTCGTGCGCGAGCGGCTGGCCGGACGGGCGGACGTCGAGGTCGCAGAAGAAGAGGCCGGCGGCCTGCGGCTCATGGAGCGCCTCACCGGCTTCGACCGCGCGGTGCTCGTCGACGCCTGCGTGAGCGGCGCGGCGCCGGGCACCGTGCGCCGCATCGGCCCCGACGACCTGCCGACGCAGCGCACGGCGATCGCCCACGGCATCGACCTTCCCCGCGCGCTCGCCCTCGGCCTCTCGCTCGGCCTGCCGATGCCGGCCACGGTCCGAATCGTCGCGATCGAGGCCGAGAGCGTCCTGGAGTTCCGCGACTTCATGACCCCGGCGGTGGCCGACGCCGTCGAGCCGGCCGTCGCGGCGGTGATCGACGAGGTCGGCCCGGCCGCCTGAGGGCGCGACGGGACGTTTCGGCGCGATCCAGGATCTCTGCCGCATCTCGCCGAATCGAAGAGAGCCCGCGTCGTCGAGCCGCGACCGGCTCACAGTCCGGCGCTGGCCGACCGTAGCGATGACGACCACGCCACGGGTCCTCGCGAAGAGCGCCCGGGTCGAGCTGCACGGCGGGCTCGGTGATCAGGCCGGCCGGCGTCCGCGCACAGACCTCGCGCCAGTCGGCGGGAAGGTCGGCGAGCTCCGCCGGCGAGCGCGGGGTCACGCCGACGAGGCGCAGGCGGCCCGCGGCCACGGCGACGAGCCCCGGCGCGACGCGGCCGAACAGGTCGGCGAGCGAAGGCCCCTCGGCGGCCGAGCTGCGGAACGCGGTGAGACGGAATGTCGCGGGCGCGCCCGCGCGGGCGACGGGCTGGCGCACGACGTCGCGCGCGGCGGGCTTCTCCCGGCGCAGGGCGAGCCGCAGGCGCGCGAGCGCGAGGACCGGCGAGAACGCGGCCAGCTGGAGCGCCCCGACCGCGCGAGAGACGGGCGACCCCGCCCCCCGCGGTCGCCGGCGGCCCTCGACGGCGCTCAGGAGGAACGCGTCGGCGACGTCGACGGAGGCGCCGATGCGGGCGTGGGTCAGCGTGCCGTGGTGCGCGATCGCGTCGCGGATCTCGAGCCCCTCCCCCACGTACGTGCCGGGGAGCACGACGGCGGACTCGACGCGCGCGGTCGGGCCGACGATCGACCCGGCCCCGACGGCGGCCCCGGGGCCCAGCGTCGCGAAGGCCTCGACGCGCGTGTTCTCCCCCACCCACAGCGGGGCGAGGAGGCGGGCGCCGGGCTCGACGCGGACGTTGCGGCCGAGCCAGACTCGGGGCTCGAGCTCGCGTCCGTCGAAGAGAAGGCCCGGCACCTCCATCGCGAGGGCGGCGGACTGGGCCGCGATCCACTCCCGGGGCGTGCGGGTCGACAAGCGGCCGGGAACGGCTCGGATCGCGCCGCAGGCGTGGGCGCGGTCGATCAGCCACGGCCCGAGCTCGCTGACGCGTGTCGCGTCGGGCAGCTCCTCGAGGAGGCGCGGGGGCGCCCACGCGAGGCCGCTCCACTGCGGGCCGCCCGCGGCGCCAGTCCCGTCGTCGGCGGGCCCGGGCGTGCAGAAGACGGTCGCGTGCGGCGAGCCGATCGGGAGCGCCGCGGACACGAGCGTGTCGCCCATGGCGACGGCGACCGGGTCGGGGCCGCCGCGGGCGGCGCGCTTGAGGGCCGCGGCCGGGCGGGCGCCGTCGCGAGCGAGCTGGTAGCGGACCGAGACGCCCCAGCGGCAGCCGTCGCCGAGGAGCGCCCGCACCGCCTCCGGGCGGTCGGACACGACGACCTCCAGCTCGCGGACGCCCTGGTCGACGAGGCGCTCGACGAGGTGCTGGAGGATCGGCCGGTCGAGGACGGGCCGGAGCGCCGCGAGCTCCGTCCGCCCGCTCCCCGCGTCGGCCTCGGTCGTCGCCAGGATGACTGCCCTCATTCCGCACCTTCCTTTTCCCGCCGCGCGGGACGGCCGAGCCGCGCCCGCGTCACACGAGCCAGGAACACGACGTTCCCGACCCAGTACCTCTTCCACATGCGCCCCGGCTCCTGCGCGAAGCGCCAGGTCCACTCGAGCCCCAGCTCGCGCAGCCACGCCGGCGCGCGCGGGATCCGTCCGGAATAGAAGTCGAAGAGCCCGCCGACGCCGATGCCCACGCGCGCGCCCGACGCGGCGAGCCGCCCGGCGATCCACAGGTCCTGCTTGGGCGCGCCGAACGCGACGAGCAGGACCGCCGCGGCGGACGCGCGGATCGAGCTCACGACGCCGTCGTCCTCGGCCGCCGCGTAGTAGCCGTGGTGGGTGCCGGCGATCTCCAGGCCCGGGTAGCGGGACTTCGCCCACGCGGCGACGTCCTCCGCCACGCCGGGCCGGCCGCCGAGGAGATACAGGGACAGTCCCTCCCGCTCGAGCCTCTCGCACAGTCGCGGGAAGAGGTCCGTCCCGTTGACGTTCTCCCGGACGCGCTGGCCGAGCATCGCTCCGGCCATCCGCATGCCGATCCCGTCGGCGAGGACGAGGTCGGCGGTCCCGAGGGCCTCGGTGTAGGCCTCGTCCGCGCGCGCGCGGTTGACGCAGTCCGCGTTCACGAACGCGACCCGGCGCGGCTCGCTCCCCTTCGCCCAGGCTGAGAGCCGGTCGAGGGTCGACGCCATCGTCACGTTGTCGATCCGGTGGCCGAGGATCTCGATCGTGTCCGCGGCCGCCCCGCCTTCGGAGGCGAGGAACCACATCGCCGTCGCCCGGGCGAAGAGGCCGGCGTCCGTCGACACGCTCTTGCGCCGCACGTACTCGAGGTCCGACTCGATCTCCGTCCCGTACCCGACGTTGGCCCGCCGGCGCACCCACCACAGGCCGACGAGGCCGGGCCGCGCGGCGTCGCGCTGACGCTGGTCCGGGTCGCGCGGGTCGGCCTCGAAGGGCTTGAGCGGCCGCGGGCCGATCCACGACAGCTCGCCGCGCAGGACGTTCCACAGGGACGGCAGCCGGTGGACGCCGAGCCGGTGGGCGAGGCGGCCGAGGCGGCCGTCCGGAAACACGAGGCGACGCTCGAGGAAGAAGGAGCCGTCGCGGGCCATGCGCAGCGCGCGGTGCAGCCGGGGCCGGCAGCCGCCGGCCGCGAGAGCGGCGAGGAGGGGCGTCCACGCCGCGAGGGCCGCGCCGGACAGCGCGAGGTCCGCTGCGCGGGCGGCCGCCGGGACGCGGGCCACGTGGTCGGCCATGTCAGTAGGCCCCGCGGCCGAGGAGGACGGCGGGGACCGTGCGCGCGAGCAGCCCGATGTCGACGAGGACGCTGCGGCTCTGGATGTACTCGACGTCGAGCTCGACCTGGCGGTCGAACGGGATGTCCGATCGCCCGCTCACCTGCCAGGTGCAGGTGAGGCCGGGCTTCACGTCGAGGCGGCGGCGGTCGGCGACCGTGTACCTCTCCACCTCCGAGGGCACCGGCGGGCGCGGCCCGACGAGCGACATGTCGCCGGCGAGCACGAGCCAGAGCTGCGGCAGCTCGTCGATGCTGAGCTTCCGGATGAGGCGGCCGATCGAGGTGATGCGAGGGTCCCGCTTCATCTTGAAGGTCACGCCGCTCGCGCCGTGCTGGTTCGCGGCCGCGAGCTGCGCCTTCACCGCCTCGGCGTCCACCCGCATCGAGCGGAACTTCGGGAAGCGGAGCGAACGGCCGTGACGGCCCACCCGGGTCTGCCAGAAGAGCACGGGCCCGCCGTCCGTCAGCTTGATCGCCACGGCCACGGCGAGGAAGAGAGGCGTCAGCAGCACGAGCAGCTCGGCCGCGACGACGAGGTCGAGCGCCCGCTTCACCGCCTCGGCCCCGCCCACGACGCTCCGCCAGGCCAGGGTCTTCGTCCACACGGCGAGGCGGCGGCGGCGCGACCCGCCGTAGAGCCGGCTCATCTCCGCGATCAGCTCGAAGCGGCGCTCGAGGGTCATCGGCGCTCTCCTGCCGCGCGGCGGATCACCTCGAGGGTGTCCTCCGCGGCGCGGCGCCAGGTGAAATCCGCCGCGCGGCGCAGGCCGCGCGAGACGAGGTCCGAAGAGAGAGCCGGCTGTCGCAGGACGCAATCCATGGCGTCCGCCATCGAGTCGGCCGACGCCGGATCGAAGAACGCCGCGGCGTCGCCCGCGACCTCGGGCAGCGACGACGTGTCGGAGCAGGCGACGGGGGTGCCGCACGCCATCGCCTCGAGGAGCGGCATCCCGAAGCCCTCGTAGAGGGAGGGAAACACCATCAGGCGGGCGGCCCGGTAGAGGTCGGGCAGGTCCTCGGCGCGCACGAAGCCGGCGCGGACGATCGCCGCGCGGGCCGGGCTCGCCTCGATCGCGCGGTGGACGGCCTCGGCGCCGCTCCAGTCCGCCCCGGCGATGAGGAGCTGGTGCGGCCGGCCCAGCGCGTGGAGCCTCTCGAACGCGCGGACGAGGCCCACGTGGTTCTTGCCCGGGTGCTCGAGCCGCGACACGTAGACGAAGTAGGGCCCGCGGACGCCGTAGCGCGCGGCCGTGGCCGCGGCGGCCGCGCGGTCGCCGGGGCGGAAGCGCGCGTGGTCGACGCCGTGCGGGATCACGTGCACGCGGTCCTCGGGGACGCCCCCGTGGCGCACGACGTCGCGACGGCTCGACTCGGAGACGGTGATCACGCGGGTCAGCCGCCTCGTCAGGCGGGGCAGGACGTGGCCGATGTAGCCGCCGCGAAGCCGGTCGTACTTGCCGGCCACGTGGAGCATCGAGAAGTCGTGGACCGTTCCGACGCTGGGGCACGGCACGTGCGCCGGCAGGCGTCGATTGGCGGCCGGCAGGAAGACGGCGTCCCAGCCGCGGCGGCGGCAGAGGCCGGGCAGGGCGAGCTGGTGCCACGCGACGTTCGCCAGCGGCGCCCGGAAGCGGTCGCTCACCCGGACGCGGCCCAGGCCGAGAGGCGCAGGCGCGAAGAGGTCGGCCTCGGAATCGTGGGCCACGACCTCGGCGCCCGGCCCGCCTTCGATCTCGGCCATGGCGCGGAGGATCTGGATCACGTACTGCCCGATGCCCGAGCGCTCGCCGTCGGCGCCGAGGGCGGTGACGCCGAAGCGGAGCGGTCGCGCCGCCCGGCGCGGCGACGGGCCCGCCGCGCGGAAGGACTCCGCTTCGTGTGCCGGGGCCGCGGGGTCGAGGACGGATCCGGTCACGTCAGGCCTCGTAGCGGGACAGGACCGCCTGCTGGCCCACGCTCGCGTCCGCGTTCCCCGTCGCGCGGCGGCCCGCGCCTAGGGCGTGCCCCCGGTAGTAGGCCCAGTGGTACACGGCGCGGCGGGGCGCGGCGAGGGCCGCCTCGGTGACGTGGCCGCGGCGCAGCGAGAAGGCGGCGTCCTTCGCCGTCGCCACGACGGCCCGCGACGCGGCGGCGCCGAGCGACACGCGCGTTCCCGCCGGCTGGATGAAGGCGTCGGCCTCGCCCTCGATGAAGCGGCGGCCGTAGAGCTGGCGGAGCGTGTAGTTGTGGGAGTGCATGACCGTCGCCCCCGCCACGTACGCGACGCGCCAGCCGCGGGCGCGGGCCCGCGTCCCCCACTCGGTGTCCTCGGAGCCCCACGCGGCGGTGTAGAACGGCTGGGCCTCCCACGCCGAGCGGCGCATCGCGGCCATCGGGAGCGACAGCGGCAGCCAGTCGGGCGCGGGGCCCTCCTGCGGGAACGCCTCCGCGTAGTCGCGGCGGACCCAGTCGTCGGCCTCCGGCCTCGGCACCTGCCGGGCGAAGGCCGCCATCACCGCGGGGTCGTCGAAAGCGGCGACGAGCCGTCCGAGGGCGTGGGGCGTGAGGCACACGCAGTCGGAGTTGAGGAAGACGACGATCTCCGAGGACGTCCGGCCGATCGCTTCGTTGAGGACGAGGCCGGGGTAGTACTCGCGCGGGCTGATGCGCGCGAGGCGCCCCGGGTACTGGGCCACGATCTCGAGCGTCCGGTCGGTGGAGCCGGAGTCGACCACGTGGAGCTCGAAATCGCGAAAAGCCTGGGAGAAGAGGCCCTCGAGGGCCTCGCCGATCACCCAGTCCGAGTTCTTCGACCTCATGATGACGCTGACGCGCGGCTGGCTCATGCGGGGGAGTTCTTCAATCCGCGTGCCGGGCCGGCGCGCGGGCGGGCGGGTCGCCGCCACCGCTAAGTCGTTGCAGAGAAAGCCCTGTTCGCCTCCACCGGGGAGCCGGGGAGCAGCCCGGCCGCCACGGCCCGGGGCGATTCGCCCCGCGCGGCGGCGGCGCGCTCGACGAGGGCGGCGGCGTGCACGGTCTCGCTCGACGCGAGCACGTCCAGGATCCGGCGGAACGAGCGGAAGCGGTCGCAGAGGTAGAGGGTGATGGGGTGGACGATCATCGACGCGACCCGGCCCGCCGCGGCGTGGGCGCGGAGCTGCTCGACGACGAGGTCGGTCCAGTCCTCGACGTGGTACGAGTCGGAGCCGAAGGCGTCGCGGAAGCCGTAGCGGGCGAGCCACGACGCCACCCACTCCGGGGTCCGCTCGGCGTGGTACAGGTGCTCGTGGTCCGGGATCACGTTCAGGGGGAACGTCCAGATCCCGTCCGGGTGCCGCTCGGGACCGGCGACGGTGGCCGAGGTGGCGTCGGAGACGAGGTCGATCCCGCACGAGGCGAGCACCTCCTCCGTCCACGGCCCGTGCATGTACATGTGGTTCCGCCAGACGCGGATCGTCCGTCCCGTGCGCTCGCGGATCGCCGCCTGCGTGCGGCGACAGTCGCGGCGCTGGACGGTGCGAGGCCCGTTGTAGCTGCCGAGCACCTTCTTCCACACGCGGTGCGGCAGCGCCGGAGTGAAGCAGGAGTAGTTGTGGCCGCCGAGCTCGACGGCCGGGCTCTCGGCGATCGGCCGAAGGTCCTTCCACTCCTCCACCGCCGCGAGGCCGCTCACGAAGAAGGTGACCTTGACGCCCGCCTCCTCCAGCATCCGGAGGTAGCGGCCGGCGATGCGGATCTCGCTGTCGTCGGCGTGCGCCTGGTTGCCCGTGCCGAGCGACGCGTGGTGGAGGTCGCCCGTCAGCCAGATCACGCCCACGCCGACTCCTCGATCTCGAGGCCGAGCCGGCGCAGCGAGAGGCGCAGGTTCGTGTCGCGGTGGCGCCCCCAGGCCCGCAGGTAGGCGCGCACGAGGGCGAGCCGCTCCTCGCTCCGGGCCTCGAGGGCCTCGCGGACGAAGGCGCGGTCGGCGGCGTTGCCGGCGCCGTAGGCCACCACCGGGTAGAACGCGCGCAGCACCGCGCCCGGGCCCGCCGCGCGGCTGCCGAGGCGCGCGAGGAGGGACCCGGTCCGCGGGCCCGGCCCCCGGAGGAGCCGCACCACCTTGCGCGCGAGGTCGAGCGGGGAGCCCGGCTCGAAGAGGACGCGCGCGGCGGCCTTCTCCGGGTAGCCGCCCCAGTGCGTCAGCTCGTGGCCGAGGCGCAGCGACTCCACCCGCCGGTGGACCGGCTCGAGCACCTTCCGCAGCGCCGCCGTCCACTCCCCCAGGTCGGGCGGGGCGAAGAGCGCGTCCACCGGCGAGAAGCGGAACTCCATCGCCGCCTCGTAGAGCCTCCGGAAGCGCTCCGACACGTCCTTCCGGCCGCGCATGCGCTTCTGCCGCTCGGCGTAGCTCCAGTGGTAGGAACCGAGGAAGAAGAGGAGCGCGTCCCCGTAGCCGATCACCGCCTTCGCCGCGTGCCGCACGATCGGCTTGCGGTCGACCTCGCCCGGCCGGGCGAGCAGCAGCTCGTTGATGAGGAGGAGGGTGCCCCGGTTGACCAGCAGGTCGAGGGCGTCGGACGGCAGGATGCGCTCGGCCGTGAAGTGCTTCAGGCCCTTGAAGAACCCGGCGTCGCCGAGGAGGGTCTTGTGCCCGTGGCGGGCGTCGTACCAGATGACGCGGCAGTCGTCGCGGGCGATCGCACCGGCGTCGCGGATCGAGATGTCGATCCCGACGCGCGCGTCGCGGGCGACCGGCCCGAGAGCGGCGTCGAGCTTCAGCTGCGTCTCCCGGCGGCCGTCGACGTCGAGGGCCCGCGACGCGAGCAGGAGGTCGAGGTTGTTGTGCGGGCGCTCCTCGCCGCCCTCCGAGACGACGCCGCCCTCGCCGCGGCCGTAGCCGCCGAGGAGGACGAGGGCGCGGACGTGCTCCTCGGCCACGACCGAGGAGACGCGGCGCACGATCTCGTCGAGGAGAGTCTTCAGCGAGGCCTCGACCTCGGGGCCTCCGCGCAGGGTCAGACGGCCGACGGCAGGCAGCGTGCTCAAGGAGCGATCCTCCGGAACAGGGTGGCGAGGGCCTCGAGGTGGGACTCGGGCCGGAAGCGTGCGTCGTAGCGGGCGCGACCGGCCCGGCCGAGCCTCTCGGCGAGGCCGGGCTCGTCGATCACGCGCCGCAGGGCCGCGGCGAGGGCGGTCGGGTCGTTCGGCGGCACCGCGAGGCCGGTCACTCCGTCGTCGAGCCACTCGCCGATGCCGCCGACCGTGGTCGCCACGACGGGAGTGCCGAGGCGCATCGCCTCGGGGCCCACGAGGCCGAACGTCTCCGGGCTGCGGCTCGCGAAGACGACGGCGCGCGCCTCGGCGTACAGGCGGTCGAGCTCGGGGCCGGAGCGCGAGCCGACGAACCGCGCGCGCTCGCCCAGGCGCAGGCGCGCGGCGATCGCGCGCAGCGTGGGCTCCTTGCGCCCGGAGCCGGCGATCACGAGGCGGACGCGCGGCGGCAGCAGCGCCATCGCCTCGAGCAGCACGTCGATGCCCTTGCCCCAGACGAGCTGGCCGACCGAGAGCAGCAGGTTCTCGTCGCGCCGCACCATCGGGGTGACCGCCGGGGGCGGGGAGTAGAGGGGCAGGACGTGGGTGCGCCGCGGGTCGAAGCCGTGGTCCGCGACGTGGCGGGCCATGTACTCCGAGCCGACGACGAACCCGTCGAGGCGCCGCGAGACGGCGAGCTCGGCCTCGAGGGCGCGCAGGGTGCGCAGCGTGATCCCGGGGAACCGGTCGCTGCGGTTCACGAAGCCGAGGCACGCGTAGCAACCCGCCCCGATCGGGCGCGTGCACGTGCGCGAGCCGATCGCGGTGTACTTGTGCTCGCGGAGGCAGAACGGGCGGTGGTCGTGGAAGAAGCGCAGGACGGGCGCGCCCCCGCGGCGGGCCTCCTCGATGCGGCGCCAGCCGTTCACGCGGTGGAGGTAGACGAGGTCGGGCGCGACGTCCCGGATCTGCGCGGCGAGCTCGACCATCGGGAACGCCGCGTCGAAGGACGCGACGAACGCGGGGTCGACGCGGCCCTCGGTGGAGTAGAGGAGGACGCTCGAGAACCCCAGCGGCCGGAGCCGCCGCGCGGTCTCGCGCACGTAGAGCTCCGCGCCGCCGGTGAGGCGGGCGTCCTCGTTCACCCAGACGACGCGCCGGGCACGGACCGGCTCCCCCGTCGGGACGGCCTGCGTCGGGAACACGGTGGCGAGGGCCATCAGGCGACCTCCATCAGGACGCCGCGCGCGGGTCGGCCGCCCGGCCGGCCCCCGCGCGGTCCACGGCCCGCGCGAAGGCGGACACGGTTTCGTTCCAGTCGCGGGCGAAGGCGCGCGCGCTCCTCCGCGCGGCCTCCCGCATCGCCGCGAGCCGGGCCGGGTCGCCCGCGAGCGACCCGATCGCGGCCGCGATGGCTTCCGGCCGGCGCGGCACGGCGAAGCCCGCGCCGCCGGCCACGAGGTCGGGCAGCGGCCCCTCGTCGGCGACCACGGGCACGCAGCCGGCGAGCATCGCCTCCACGACCACCATCCCGAGGCCCTCCCCGGCCGCCGGGAAGACGAAGACGTCGCTCGCGGCGAACGCCTCCCACAACCGGTCCTGCGACACGGCCCCGTGCAGCCGGGCCCGGGGCCCGAGGGCCTCGGCCCGGCGGGCGACGACCGCGACGTAGTCCGGGGCCTGGGACTGCGAACCGTAGAGGTCGAGCTCGACCGCGCGGCCGGCGGCCGGCCGGCCGGCCGCGACGCGCCGCAGCGCCTCGACGACGAGGTGCTGCCCCTTCGCCGGCATGTAGGTGCCCGCGGTCACGACCCGCAGGGGGCCGTCGGCGCGCGGGGCGCGCGCGGGCGCCCCGCGGCGGACGAGGTCGAAGCCGGGCGGCACGACGTCGACCCGCGCGGCCGGGATGCCGAGGCGCCGGTAGGCGCGGCGCATGGCCTCGCTCACGACCACGTGGTGGTCGCACTCGTGCAGGTGGCGGGCCAGCGTCCACCACCGCCGCGCGCGCGAAAGGGGCGAGCGGTAGCGGTCCGGGTAGAGGGCCTGGCCGAAGCCCACGATCGGCGCGAAGCCGCGCCGCCGCAGCTCCGCGTGGAGCCGCCCGGCCCGGCCGTACGCGTACGTGTCCTCGACGACGGGGCAGGGCGCGACGCCGCGCTCCTCGAGCCATCGGAGGGTCGCCTCCGCGAGGGCGTCGGCCGAGCTCGCCGCGTTCACGCCGAGGTCGGCGAAGGTCGCGACGTGCAGCTCCCGCCCCGCGGCGAGGCGGGACGCGATCTCGCGGTTGTAGATCTCGCCGCCGGTCGTCGGCGGGTCCGGCAGCGCCGGCACGAGCAGCAGGAGACCGGACGGGGCGCTCATGCCGCCGCCTTCGCCGCGACGGGGAGCGGCGCGCGCCGGCGGAAGCGGGCGGCCATCCACTCCCGCTCGAAGCGGCCGAGCCCGGTCGCGCGGAAGATCGCGAGGTAGAGCACGGCTCCCGGCACGCCGTAGGCGACGAGCTCGACGAGCGTCGCCGGCGGGCGCGCGGCGGTGAGCGCGGCCGTCACGGCCCACTGCGCGAGGGCCGGCCACAGCGGCGGCAGCAGCGCCTCGCGGACGTAGGTCGCGTGGGGCACGCCGATCTCCCGGCAGCCGCGGCCGAGCACCCACACGACGTCCACGACGAGGGTCGCGCCGAGGGTGCCGAGAGCGACGCCGACGAGACCGAGCGGCTTCACGAGAGCGAGGGTCAGGAGGACGTTGAGCGCCGCGGCCGCGATGGAGGCCTTGGCCGGGAGGCCGTGGCGGTCCGTGTAGGTGAGGACGCTGAACACCATCATCTGGGGGACGGTCAGCGTCATCGAGACGACGAGCAGGATCATGGGCCACGTGCCGGCGGCGAACTCCGGGCCGACCCACAGCACGAGAGCCCGGCCGCCGAGGGCGGCGACGCCCGCCGCGAGGAGCGCGGCCGGGACGAGCGCGAGGCGCGTGCCGGCGACGAGGACCTCCTGCACGCGGTCGGCCCGCCGCGCGCCGTGGAGGTGCGCGACGAGCGGCGAGAGCGCGTTGACGAACTGCTTCACCAGCACGAAGCCGTTCTCCGCCGCCTTCAGCGCGATCGTGTACACCCCGACCGCCGAGAGCCCCAGGAACAGCTGGATGACGACCGGGTCCGTCCGCAGCAGGGCGAGGCCCGAGACCGCGATGAGGAGCTGCGACACGCTGAGCGACGCCGCCTCGCGGAGGAGGCGCGGGTCGACGAGGGCGGGGCGATGCGCAGGCCCGGCGTCCGCCGCCAGGCGAACGCGGCGTACAGCCCGTGCTCGAGCAGCATCGACAGCAGGCTGACGACCGCCACCGCGACGACGCCGTAGCCGCCGGCGAGCGCCACGGCCGCGCCGACGCCGTAGGCGACGGTCGACGCGGCCTGCAGCAGGTTCAGCAGGAGCAGGCTCTGCTGGCCGTAGAGGATCCCGCGGAAGAGGCTCAGCGGGAACGCGAGGACGACCGCGCGCAGGCCGATGATCCACAGGGTCGCGAGGGCCCGGCCGTGCGCCTCGGCCGGGATCGAGAAGAGCCGGTTGAACGCCAGCGAGAGGAGGCCGAGGATCGCGGCGGCGGCCAGCGCGACGCCGGCGTAGGCCGCGGCGTAGGTGCTCACCATGCGGTTGCGGCGGTCGACGTCGCCCGTGCCCCCCGACTCGGCCACGCACTTCACGACCCCGGTGCCCATGCCGAGGTCGAGGAGCGAGAAGAAGCCGACGACGGAGTAGACGAGCGACCACAGGCCGTAGTCCTGCTCGCCGAAGCCGTGCACCATGCGGGGAGTCAGGACCACCCAGACCAGGGTCGAGACGGCGAAGCGGGCGTAGTTGGCGAGCGTGTTGACGGCCACGCGGGTCGCGGCGCTCGGCGAGTTCACGGCGGAGGGAAGAACAAGGGGCGTGCCCGCTCGCCGGCACCCGCAAGTGCTTGATTCGTCTCGTGGCGCGGGTGGGCGCGGCGGGCCGCGCGGGGCCCCGCCGCCCCGGGCGTGGGGCGCTTCGCCCCATGGCCCCGCGGCGGCGCCCGGGCGCGGGTCCGTCTTTTCATCGCCTTCCCGCCGCGGCCGGCCGGCACGGTCGTTGGATAGGGATCCGTCGGAATGCCCGCTCTCGCCCTCCTCCTGGCCGCCGCCGTGGCCTCCACCCCGGACGGCCTCCCGGCCGTCGGCTCGTCCGAGCTGCGCATCGTCACGCCGTCGCTCCTCGAGGTGCGGCTCGTGACCCGGGCGGCGCCGCTCGAGGCGGCCCCCGATCGCACGACCGTCGCCGTGAGCACCGGCGGGCGAAGGATCGCCGTCGAGCGGACGGGCCTGCGCCGTCGCGTCCTCTACGCCCCCCTGCGCCGCGACGACCTGATCATCGGAACGTCGGTGCTCCTCGCCCTCGCGGAGCCCCTCGCCGGGGACGCGACCGTCGAGGTGGCGCTGCCCTCGGTGGCCGGCGTCGAGGCGGCGCGCTGGACGGCGCGGCTCGACGCGTCGCGCCTCGGCCCCGCCCTTCACGCGAGCCTCGTGGGCTACCTGCCCGACCGCCCCAAGCGCGCGTACGTCGGCTTCTACGCGGGCACCCTCGGCGAGTGGCCGATCGAAGCTCGCTCGTTCGAGGTGCGCCGCGCCGCCGACGGCGTGCGGGTCTTCCGCGGCCCGCTCGCGCTCCGGCCGGACTCCGGCATGCCCGGGACCCCGCCCGCGTACCAGGCCGTCCTCGAGGCCGACCTCAGCGCCCTGCGCGAGCCGGGCGACTACGTCCTGTCTGCGCCGGGCCTCGGCCGGACGGCGCCGTTCCGGATCGGCGACGAGGTCGCGGCCCGGCTCGCGCGCGCCTACGCGATCGGCCTCCTCCACCAGCGCTGCGGCGCCGCGGTCTCGCTGCCGTTCACGCGCTTCGTCCACGACGCCTGCCACGTGGCGCCGGCGCTCGTGCCGTCGGCGGGCGGGCCGGCCCTCGACGGGCAGCTCGAGGCGCTGAGCCGCGTGCCCGCGGCCGACCCGCCGCGGGCCGCGCCGCGGCTCGACCGCCTCGCGGCCGCTCTCTTCCCCGCCGTCGCCACGGGCCCGCGCGACGTCCGCGGCGGGCACCACGACGCCGGCGACTACGGCAAGTACACGATCGACAGCGCGCTCTTCGTCCACCACCTCGTGTTCGCGGCCGACGCGCTGCCGGGGGTCTGCGCCCTCGACAACCTCGGCCTGCCCGAGAGCGGCGACGGGAGAGGCGACGTCCTCCAGCTCGCCGCGCGGGAGGCCGACTTCCTCGCGAAGATGCAGGACGACGACGGCGGCTTCTTCTTCCTCGTGCGGCCGCGCGACCGCGCCTACGAGGACGACGCCCTCCCCGCCCCGGGCGACCCGCAGGTCGTCTTCCCGAAGAACACGTCGGCCACGGCGGCGGCGACCGCCGCTCTCGCCCAGGCCGGCTCCTCGCCCGCGATGCGCGCCGCGCTTCCCGAGGCGGCCGCTCGCTACGCCGCCGCCGCGCGGCGGGGCTGGGCCTTCCTGCAGCGGGCCTGGGCCGCCCGCGGGCGCGACGCCGCCTACCAGAAGGTGACGCACTACGGCGACGTCTTCGAGGACCGCGACGAGGTCGCGTGGGCGGCCACCGAGATCTGGCTCGCCGAGGGCGACGCCGGCGCTCACGCCCGCCTCCTCGCCGAGTTCGACCCGTCCCGGAAGGAGAGCCGGCGCTGGGGCTGGTGGCGGCTCTTCGAGGGCTACGGCGCCGCGGCGCGCAGCTACGCGTTCGCGCCGCTCACCGGCCGCGCCCGCGGCCGCGCGCTCGACCGCGTGCACCTCGCGCGATGCGCGACGGAGGTGATCGCGGGAGCCCTCGACCAGTCCGTGGCGGCGCGGGCGAGCGCCTACGGCACCAGCTACCCCGCCGCCGGCAAGCGGGGCTGCGCGCGGGCTGGTACTTCGGCGAGAACGCGGTCTTCGACCTCGTCGTCGCCGAGCGCCTCGCCGAAGCGGCGCCCTCGAGCGGGCTCGCCTCCGCGGCCGACCGCGCGGCCTTCTCCGACGCCGTGGCGGGCAACCTCGCCCACCTGACCGGCGCGAACCCCCTCGACCTCGCGTTCGTCACGGGCCTCGCCGAGCGGGCGCCGCGGGAGATCGTGCACTCGTACGCGGTGAACGACCGGCGCGCCCTTCCGCCCGACGGGTTTCCCGTCGGCAACCTGCAGCAGGGCCTGCCGTGGATCCGCCCCTACGAGGGCCGACTGCGGGGCACCAGCCTGCCGCCGGACGACGGGCCCTCGGCGTACCCGATCTACGACCGCTACAGCGACACGTTCAACGTCTCGACCGAGGCCACGATCGTCGACCAGGCCCGCGCGCTCGCCGCGGCGGCGGCCCTCCTCGCGCGCACGCCGCTCGCGCGGCAGCCGTGGCGGGTGGCCGCGGCGCGAATCGCCGGCCTGCCGGCCGCCGCGCGCGTGGGCGAGAAGGTGACTCTCCGGCTCGAGGCCGACGGCCTCGACACGAGCCGGGCGAGCGTCGTGTGGGAATCGGAGGGACGGGTCTTCCGGGGCGCCTCGTACACCCTGTCGGCCGCGACGGCCGGCGACGCCTGGGTCGAGGCGGAGGCCCTGTGGCCCGACGGACGGCGCGCCTTCGCCGCGGGCACCCTGCGGGCGCGCTGAGCTACGCGGCCCGGCCGATGCGCCCCCGCCTCGCGCTCTCGTAGACGCTCGTCAGCCGGTCCGTGATCCGGTCCCACGAGTAGCGCGTGACCGCCTTGGCCTTCCCGTCGGCGGCCAGCGAGGCGCGCCGCTCGGGCGCGTCGAGCAGCTGCCGGACGGTCGCCGTCCAGGCGCGGACCTCCTTCGCCTCGAGGAGGACGCCGTCGCGGGCGTCGTCCACGAGGCCCGGGACGCCGCCCACGCGGCTCGCCACGACCGCGCGGGCCGAGGCCCACGCCTCGAGGATCACGATCCCGAAGGGCTCGTGGACCGAGGGCACGAGCACGAGGTCCGCGGCGTGGTAGGCGCCGGCCAGCTCGGGCGAGGCCGGCGCGAGACCGTCGAGGAAGTGGACGCGGTGCGCGACGCCGCGCTCGCGGACCTGCTCGCCCAGCTCCGCGCGATAGGCCTCGTTCGTCACGGGCCCGACGATCGCGAGGTGCAGCCGCGGCCGCGAGGAGCCGAGCTCGGCCGCGACGTCGATCGCCAGGCGCTGGTTCTTCTGGGGATCGACGCGCCCCACCACGAGGAGGAGCTCGTCGGCCGCGTCGAGGCCCAGCCGCGAGCGGAAGGCCGCGGCGTCGCCCGTCGCGAAGGCCTCCGGCGTGACGCCGTTCGGCAGGTGCAGGACCGGGACCCGCGGGTGCCGCTGCTGGGTGAGCCGCTGCTCCGCCTCGCCGACGCACAGGATGGCCGAGGCGTCGTCCAGGACGCGCCGCGCCCCGACGGCCCATCCGAGGGCGCGGCCCCACTCGAGGGCCCCCGCGGTGGGCTCGGTCCACCGCCGCGCCTCCTCGTCCGGCACGTCGTGCACGCCCCCGTGGAGGGTGACCACGTACGGCACCCCGCGGAGGCGGGCGGCGGTGCGGACGATCCCGCCGAGGCGCTTGCCCGTGTGCAGGTGCAGCAGGTCGAGGCCGGGCTCGCTCAGCAGAGCGCGAAGGAGGCCGAACGAGAAGAGGTTGCCGCCCACCCGGTCGAGCCGGGACCGCGCGTCCCCGGTGAGGCCGAGGTACGGGTAGAAGTACGGGAAGCGGCGGACGGCGACCCCGCCGACCGCGTCGCGCGGCGTCGCGTCGAGAGCGCCCGCGCAGAAGATCTCGGCCCCGTGCCCGCGGGCGAGGAGCCGCCGGCTCGTCTCGAGCACGACCGTCTCGGTGCCGCCCCACGCGCGGCGGGTGAACCGCCGGGCCACCTGCACCGTCTTCATGCCGCCTCCGCCAGGAAGCGCTCGAGGTCGTCGACGTAGCGCGAGAGCGTGAAGCGTTCCTCGACGCACCGCCGCCCGGCCCGGGCCAGCCGCCGCGCGAGGAGGTGATCGTCGAGCAGCCGCTCGAGCTGCGCCGCGAGATCTGCCGGCTCGCCGGCGCGGAAGACGAGGGCGTTCTCGCCGTCCCGGAGGAACTCGCGCGGGCCGCCCTCCTCGGTGGAGACGACCGGCGTGCCCGAGGCCATCGCCTCGAGGTGGGTCAGTCCGAAGGGCTCGCGCCAGACGGAGGGGAACACGAGCACGTCGTGCGAGCGGTAGACGGCCGGCAGCGCGTCGTGGGCGACCCGGCCGAGGAACGCGACCGGCTGCCCGGACGCCTCCGCGAGGGCGCGCAGACGCGACACGTAGCCGGCCGGGCCGTCGCCGGCGATCGAGACCTCCAGCGACCGCCGGCGCGGGCCGCAGCCGAGGCGCGCGACGGCCTCGAGCAGGGTGTGGACCCCCTTGTACTCGTGGAGCTGTCCCGCGTAGAGCACCCGCGCGGGGCCGGTGCGCGGCGGGCGGTCGAGGTGAGGCGGGAAGCGCTCGATCGGCAGGCCCTGGTGGATGACCTCGCTCTCGGCGACGGGCACCCCGGCCTCGACGAGGTCGTCCCGCAGCGCGGCGCTGATGCAGGTCGTGCGCCGCAGGCGCAGCGCGGCCAGCGTCGAGCCGGCGAAGGCCCGGTCGAGGAGCCGGGCCGCCCACCCGCGCGGCGAGCCGCCGCGCGCCGGGACGAAGCCGCCGAGGTGCGTGTCGTTGAGGCTGTAGGCCACCGGCACGCCGGAGGACTCGGCCGCGATCGCGGCGCCGAGGGTGAGGCGGAGCTGGCTCCAGACGAAGACGACGTCCGGCCGCACCCGCTCGATCTCCCGTCGCGCGAGCGCGGCGTTGCGGGCCGTCACCCGCGCGCGCCGCAGCCGGGATCGCCGGGCGGGCCGGGCGAACGGGGTCTCGAGCTCGAGGACGCGGCTCACCCCGTCCCCCTCGGGAACGGGACCGCCGTGGGTCGACGTGAGGACGTGCACCTCGTGGCCGCGCGATCGCAGGGCGTCGCGCACCTGGGCGCAGAGGATCTCGTATCCGCCGAGGACGTGGGGCGGGAAGAGGTTGGAGACGATGAGGACCCTCACAGGACCGCGTCCCCGGAGCAGGACAGGTAGACCCGGTCCGCGCGGTTGAGGACGACGCCGGCGATCGCCACCCCGGTCGCCTTCAGCCGCCGCACCGCCTTCTTCACCGTGGCCGCGCTCGGGCCCTGGCTGCGGACGACGAGCAGCACCGCGTCCATCGACTCGGCGAGGATCTCGGCGTCGGCGCTCGCGAGGACGGGCGAGGCGTCGACGACGACCACCGAGAAGCGCTCCGACGCCTCGTCGAGCATCGCGCCCATGCGGCGCGAGGCGATGAGGTCGGGCACGGGGGTCTCGCCGGCCGAGGGAAGGCACGCGACGCCGACGAGCGGCGTCGGCCGGGTGACGTCGGCGAGCGAGTCCGCCTCGTACGAGAGGTAGCCGGCGAGGCCGGAGGGGGCCGGCGCGAGAGCCGCCGGCGCGAGGGCCGCGAGCGCGAGGCCCTCGGACGGCGCCACCGAGAGGCGCGGCAGCAGCCCGCGGAGGAATGCGAGCGAGGCCCGGCCGGCCGCGGCGGCGGCGCGCCCGGCCGCGGACGCCCGCGGGGGGAGCTTCTCCGCCCGCGCGAGGAGCTTCTCGGGCAGGTGAGGGGCCACGCGCTCGCCGGCCCGCTGCAGCGTTCCGCCCGCCTTCTCCACGGACCGGCGGGCGGCCTCGAGCAGGCGCTCCTCGACGTCCCGCGGCAGAACGGCGCCGCCGTCGAGCGGGTCCTCGCCGATCGCGTGGTCGGCGAGGCTCGTCGCGGCGCGGTGGCGCAGGGCGGCGTCGAGGAGCAGGACGCGCTCGTCCTGCCGGCCGAACGCGGCGGCGAGATGGGCGGCGACGAACGTCGTGCCCTCGCCCTCGGTCGCGCTCACCACGAGGATCCGGGTGCCGCGATCCGGCAGCGCGCGGCGCAGCTCGCGGGTCAGCCGCCGGAACGCCTCGAGCATCGGCGACTCCCGGCCGTCGGGCAGCACGGCGAGGCCCGGGGGCAGCTTGGGGATGACCGTGAGGGCCCGGGCGCCGTCCAGCTTGAGCGGCACCTCGGCCCCGGAGCGGACCGTGAGGTCGCGGGCCTCGTCGAGGACGGCGAGGCCGAGGCCGAGCACCGCGCCGAGGGCGACGATCGCGAGGAGGAGCGGATAGCGCGACGACTCGATCGGGAAGATGGGCGGCTTCGCCGCCGACACCACGGTGAAGTCGGCCTCGGCGCCGCCCGACGCCGCCTTCGCCTTCGCGAGCAGCTCCTCGAACGACTTCTTCTCGAGCTCGACGCTCTCGATCTCGCGCTTCAGCTCGTTCGTCCGACGCTGCAGCTCGGGCAGCTGGGCGACCTTGGCCTTGACGTCGCCGCGCGCGGCGTCGAGCTGCTTCACCTTCTGGTCCATCGCGACCTTCTGGAGCCCGAGGTCGAGCCGCCTCGTCTGCACCTCGCGCAGCAGGCCGCTCGAGGGCGTGGGGACGACGCCGGCGTCGAGCTTCTTCATCTCCTGCTTCCACTGCGCGATCTGCTCGGTGTCGACGACCATCGCCTTCTGGCTCTCGTAGTCGGCCCGCACCCTCTCGAGCTCCGCCTGGGCGATGAGGCCCTCCCGGGCGAGCAGCTCGGCCCGCTTCAGGTCGGCCTCCTTCTTCGCGAGCTCCGCCTGCGCGACGCGCCCCTTGCGGTCCTCCTCGATCGCGGAGCGGAGGCGGCCGATGCGGGCCGCGAGGGCCGAGGGGTCGTCCTGGGGGCCGTCCTTCTGCTCCTGGGCCGTCCGGCGGCGCAGCGCGGCGGCGGCTTTGTCGAGCGTGTGGTCCTGCTCGTCGACCGCCGTGCGCTCGGCGAGTGCCTGCTGGTAGAGGAGGTCGACCGACATCTCGTGCTGCAGGTAGCTGCCGGTCTGCTTGTCGAGGTCGACGATCCCGTTCTTCGCGCCGGCGTCGATCAGCAGCTGGTCGGCCGCGGCGAGCCTCCGGTTCGCCTCGTCGAGGCGGGCCTGAAGGAGCCGGACCTGGCGCTCGCTCTTGTCCTTCGCCAGCCGGGCCTGGCTCTCGAGGAAGACGTCGCGCAGCGTGTTGGCCCGCAGGGCCGCCTCCGGCGCCGTCGGCGCGGTCGCGCGGATCGAGATGAGGTCGGTGTTCTTCTGGGCCGCGACCGCGTAGGACGCGGCGAGGGCCGGCACCGACACGCCGCCCTTCAGCCGCTCCCGCACCGCTTCGAGGTTCGGCGTGATCTTGACGAGGTTGACGACGGTCTGGGCGGACGAGCTCGCGTCCGTCGCGACCGTGGGGCGGTAGAGGAGGACGGTCTCCGAGGCGTACTGGCGCTCCCCGAAGCCCAGCGCGACGACGACGCCGACGACCGCGGCGGCGGCGGTGAAGACGAGGGGGAGTGCCCGCCGACGCCAGAGGCCGAGGAGGATCGTCGGGAGGTGGACGGGGAGCGAGCCCCCGCCCGAAGCGGCCGCGGGGGTCGGGCTAGCCACGGAAGACCTGCCGGCGTCGACGCGCGGGACGCTGTTCCACGATCTCGGTCAGAACAAGACCGGTGCCATCCGGCCCGGCGGCCGCCGCCAGCGCCAACTTCTTTTCCAGCAACTGCTTGCGGCGAGCGTTCATCGGGACCGGCGGGGGCACGGGCGCCTCCGCCGGGGCACTCTGCCCCGTCGCCGCGGCGGGAGCGTGCCTCGACTGCTCGACGAGGCCCACGACGACGGCGACGCACAGCGTGAACTGGAACGTGATGGGCGTGATGCGCAGGCCCCACTCGAGGGTGCCCTGGAGGTGCAGGGCTGCCATCCCGAGGAAGAACGCGAGGGCCAGCGCGCTCTCGAGGCCCCGGCTCCGGATCCCGTGCCACACGGCGAGGAGGGCGAAGCGGGCGAGGACCACCCCGAACACGAGCAGCGCCGGGAAGCCCAGCTCGGCCGCGGTGAGCCAGTAGATGTGGTGGGCGACGCCGCCCTCCTCCTCGACGGCCATGACCACGAGGAAGTCCCGGTACCGCGGCACGTCGGTCAGCACGCGGGAGAAGTTGTTGAGGCCGACCCCCGTCCAGCGGTCGTGGGCCATGAGCTCGGCCGCGCGGTTGAACTCCTTCCGCGCCTCCTCGCTCGCCTCCGGCGCCTCCTTGAAGCGCTTGACGATCGTGCCGGCGGCCATCGCGCCGCCGAGGACCATCGCCACCAGCACGAACGCTCCGGCCGCGCTCACGCGCGGCGACGGGGCCTTCCACCGGGCCGCGGCGAGGGCGGCGACGAGGATGCCGCCGGCCAGGACGAGTCCGGCGCGCGACTGGGTGGCCACGACCGAGAACACCAGCCCGAGCGCGCCGGCCAGCGAGAGGAGGGCGTCGCGGCGGCCGAGCCGGGTGTCGGCGACCGCCCACACCAGCAGAGCCGGGATCACGAGGTTCGCGTAGAGCGGGATGCCGTTCGAGTGGTCGAAGGGCCCGTTCACCCGGTACATGTGGAAGAGGTACTTCTGCTTGACGCAGAAGAACGTCATGTAGAGGGCGGCGGCCGTGAAGCCCTGGCGGCAGGCCTCGAGCGGAACGCCCGTCCGCAGGGAGTTCGCGACGACCCAGAAGGTCACGTAGAGGCGGACGGCCTTGAAGAGGGTGAAGACCCCGAACTCCGGGAGCGCACCGTTCACCGTCGAGACGACCGCGAGGCCGAAGAGGGCGGCCATGGGCCCCGTGTTGAAGGGCGCCCACTGCAGCCGGGCGGAGTGCTTCGAGACGAGCACGATCCCCAGCGCGAGCGCGACGAGGTCGGTGACCGTGACCTCGAAGCCGCGGTCGGGGCCCCGGTAGTGCTCGACCGAAAGGAAGTTGATGCCCCCGGCGTCGGCGAGCACCGGCGCGAAGACGAGGAGCGCGAGAAGGAGGGCGCGGCGCCTCTCGGACGACATCGCGAAGCCGGCCATGGCCGGGACGCCGGCCAGGAGAGCGACCGCGAAGGCGACGTACTTCACGCGCCCCCCCGCCTCACGCGACCAGGAAGCGCAGCCGCGGCGCCCGGGCCGCGGCCCGGGCGAGGACGAGCGTCGCGGCGTACACGATCGCGGGAACGAGCAGCTCGCCGGCCGCGCCGAGAGCGGGCCTCACCCGATCGAGCGGCATCGCGACGAGGGGGTGGGCCGCGTAGACGCCGAGGGTGAGGGCTCCGGCGCGGGCGAGCCCGGCCGGCGCGCCGTCCGCGGCGCGGGCCACGAGGAAGAGCCCCGGGCCGGCGAGGACGAGCCCGAGGAGCGCGTCGTGGGCCGAGAGGTCGAGGCCGACCGCGGCGCGCAGCGCGAGCGCCTCCGCGAGAGCCAGGCCGAGGCCGGCGCCCAGGAGGAGAAGGGCGGTCGACCGCGCCACGGGCCGCGACGCGAGCACGGCTCCGAGCGCGACGAAGAGGACCGAGACGAAGGGGCCGTTGCGGGGGTGGAAGCCGAGGGAGAAGCCGATCGGGGTCGCGGCGTACGAGCCGGCGAGCAGCGCGACCGCGTAGATCGCTCCCCCCGCCGCGGCGACGCGCGCGGCGGTCCAGCCCGCCGCGAGGCCGGCCGCGAGGGCGAGCGAGCCGAGGACGAGGGCGGGCAGGAACCACAGGTGCTCCTGGGGCCCCTGCAGGAGGAACGTCACGGGCCGCTCGGCGGCCCAGCCCACCCGCTCGCGCACGGCGTCGAGGCCCGCGGCGAGCGAGTGGCGGTTGACGGCTCGGAGGGAGGCCGCGGCGAGGACGTAGAGCGCCGACCACGCGACGTAGAGCTTCAGCAGGCGAAGCGCCTGGGCCCGGAAGGTGGCGAGCGGGCAGGCGCCCCGCCCGACCTTCCGGGCGAAGAAGTACCCGGCCGTCACGAAGAAGAACGGCACGGCGACCCGGGCGACGAGGCTCGCGAGGCCGGACGCGAGGCCGGCGGTCGTCCCGGCCCAGGCGGGTCCGCGAAACGGGCCGAGGTGCAGGTGGACGACGCCGACGATGGCGAGCGCGCGGGCCGCGTCGACGCCGTCGAGGCGGGACGTCGCGGGCACGCTCACGCCGCGCCCTGCTCGAGCCTCCCGGCCGCCCGCATCGCGTCGTCCCACATGAGCGCGTGGAGGTCGTCGAGGCGGCGGGGCATCCGGGCGGGCCGGTCGCTCGCCGCGAAGAAGGCGACCGAGTCGCGGTCGGTCGGGTGGTAGCCGTGCATGCCGGCGATCGGCCGCTCGCCCATGAAGCTCGGGACGATCAGGACGCCCGGGTCCATGAGGAAGAAGAGCTCCCCGTAGCGCCCGTCCGGGAAGTCGACCCCCAGCTCGCGCAGCTCCCCGGGCGAGAGGACGCGGCCGCGACGCTCGCGGGCCAGCTCCCGCAGGATCGCGTCGCGGGCCCGCGGCCGCAGAAACCAGAAGCGGGCCATCGTCGAGTCGTAGAAGGCGACGTAGTCCTCTCCGAACTCGAGGCCGGTCGACTCGACCGCGGAGATGAGGTCGACCGTGCCGCGGATGTCGGCCATCCCGTGGTCGGAGATGAGCCGGACGCGGACGCGGTCGTAGACGTTACCGAGCCGGTCGAGCAGCCGGCGCAGCTGCCCCTCGTACCACGCCATCTTCGTGGCGGCGCGGCCGCTCGCGGTGCCCTCCGCGTGGAGGATGCCGTCGAGCTCGGCCATGTAGAGGTAGGCGAAGCGCGCCTCGCCGCGGCCGAGCACCTCCGCCGCCGTCGCGAGCGTCTCCCGCTCGGGCCGCCGCCAGTCCGCGACGTGGAACGGGACGTCGGCCGCCCGGAGGCGGTCGAAGATCGTCGGCGCGCCGCTGTTGATGCCGCCGGGCTCGTAGAGGTCCCGCTTCTCGGTGTAGTCGAAGAGCGGCATGGCCCGGAAAGGCACGTTGTAGAGGTTGAAGTACCCGGTGTAGCCCAGCCTCCGCTGCGCGGCGCGGCTGAGGACGTGGCGCACGCGGGCCCGGCTCGTGACGGCCTTCGGCAGCGCCGCCAGCCACTGGGCGCCGCGGAACGGCGAGCGCTCGGGGTCGTAGGTGAAGAACGACAGGTGCCCGTGCTCGCGCGGCATGAGGCCCGTCAGGATGGTCGGGGCGCAGGTGCAGCTGTAGCCGAGCACCGTCGCCACCGGAGCCCTCGCCGGGAGCACGTCCTCGAGGAGACGGCTCCGCTCGGCCAGCTCGTGGCCGAGCGCGTCGGCGAAGACCCACAGCGCGAGCTCGCGCGAGGAGGACACGGGGATCGCCCTCAGGCCGCGAACGCCGCGACCGCGTCGTCGCGCGTCTCGAGGACGTCGAAAACGCGGTGGACCCGGACGAGCTCGAAGAGGACCCGCACCCCCGGCGTCAGGCCGCACAGCTTCAGGTCGCCGCCGGACGCGGCCAGGGCCCGCAGGGTCGACAGCAGCGCGCCGAGGCCCGAGCTGTCCATGAACTTGACCCGGCGAAGGTCCAGCACCAGGCGCGTCCCGGGCAGGGCCGCGGCCGCGAGCTGGGACTTGAAATCCTTGACCGTGGTGCCGTCGACGGCCTCCAGCTCGACCTCCAGCACCTTGACCACCGGAACGACGCGCACGCTCTCCATGTTCATCTCCCTTTCCTCTCTTCGGCCGCCGTGGCGGCCGGCGACTCGCCCTCCCCGGCGAAGCCGAGGCACTTCTCCATCCGGACGCACGCCCGGCCGTCGTCCGATCGGCCGTACTCCACGCGGTCGAGCGCCGCTTCCGTCAGGAAGAGGCCGAAGCCTCGTTCGGCCGTGCCGTCGAACACCGGCGCGGGGGCCGTGGCGCGATCGAACGGACAGCCTTCGTGCGCGACGCTCAGCCGGAGGAGATCGCCGTCCGCCTCCACGACGACCTCGATCGAGCCGCTCGACTCCGGGCCCGCGTGCTCGAGGACGTTGCGCACGGTCTCGTGGACGGCGAGCACGATCGCCGTGCGCCCGCCCTCCGAGAGCCGCCCGCCGCAGAGCCGGCGGCAGGCGTCGTCGGTCCAGGCCCGCAGCGTCGCGTACGACGCGTCGCCGACGCCCATGTGGAGCACCCGCCTCACTGCGGGTCCCCGACGCGGACGCAGACGGCCGTCGCGTCGTCTTCGAGGCAGCCGGGCCGCCTCTCGTGCAGCATGTTCTCGAGGTCCGCCATCAGCGTCGCGGGGTCGAGGCCGGCCCTCTCCTCGAACCACCGGGCGAGCCCGTCCTCTCCGAGAGCGACTCCGGCGGCGTCGCGGCAGTCGGTCACCCCGTCGGAGTAGAAGAGGTACACGTCGCCGGGCAGGGTCGACAGGCGGCGCGCCACGTACTTCTCGTGCTCGCGGAACCCGAACGGGACGTTCTCCCCGGCGAGGGCGGTGCAGCGCCCCTGGCGCAGCTGCAGGGTCCGGGTGTGGCCGGCGTCGACGAGCCTCAGCTGCTGGGCCGCGGGGTCGAAGCGTGCGAAGCACAGCGTCACGAAGCGCTCGAGAGCCACGAGCTCCGCGAACAGGCGGTCGTGCGCCGCCTGCACGAGGGCCTCGGGGCTCGCGTACTCGCCGCACTCGGCGAACGATCGCAGCAGGTGGCTCTTCGTCGCGGCCCCGAGGAGCGCCGCCGGCACGCCCTTCCCCATCACGTCGCCCAGGGCCACGTCGAGGCGCCCTCCGTTGATCGACACGAAGTCGAGGAAGTCGCCGCCGACCTCCCGGCAGGGCATCCACAGAGTGGCGCACTCGAGGCCGCGCAGGCCCGCGGGCGGCTCGCTGACGAGCAGGGCGCGCTGGATGCCGGCGCCGATCGCGATCTCCTGCTCCAGCCGCTCGCGCTCGCGCTGGGCCTCGACGAGGTGCGCGTTCTCGAGGAGCACCGCGGCCTGGCCGGCGAGCGAGGCGGCGAGCCGCGACAGGCCGGCGTCGATGCGCGCGTCGTCGCACCGCCAGGCCACCACGGCGCCGTGCAGGCCGGACGGTGTCGAGAAGGGCACCGCGAAGACCGACCGCGCGCCCGCGAGCTCGCCCTCGAGCCGGGGGATGCCGGCCAGCTTCTGCTCGCCCTCGACGAGTATCGGGCGGCCCTGACGGAGCGCGAGACCGAGGATGCCCGGCAGCTCCGCCGTGGCCGCCGGGTCCACGCTCGCCACCCAGACGGCCGCCTCGAGGCCGGGGCGGATGCGCCGGAGCTTCTCCGCGACCTTCCGCCGGGTGGACTCCCACCCGGCCGGCTCGCCGTCCGGCGTGAGGACCGCCTGCAGGGCCTCGAGCGCCTCCCACCCTGCCGCGACCTCCCGGAGAAGCGCGTCGTCGGCCGGTTCGCCGCTGCCGGCGCGGCGCGTGGCGGGAGCGACGCCCGACGGCCCCCGGGCGCGGGCACGACGCCGACGCGCGAGAGGGTGGCGAGGAGCGTCGTGGGGGCGATGGGCTTCGCGCAGAGGGCGTTCGCCCCGGCCGCCACCGCTTCCGCGGCCGCCGGGGAGCTCGCGCGGGCGGTCAGCACGACGACCGGCACGGCGAGGCCGCGCGCCCCGCGCAGCTCGTGCAGCACGTCGTTGCCCGAGCGGTCGGGCAGGGCGAGGTCGAGGACGATGGCGTCCGGGAGGGCCTGCTCCACGCTCGCCAGCGCCTCGGCCGCGGTGGCCGCCCGAGTGACCGAGAAGCCCGCCCGCCCGAGCACGTACTCCACGAACCGGCCGATGTGCGGCTCGTCTTCGACGACGAGCACGTGCGACGCGGTGCGCGGCGCGGGCCTGGCCTCGATGGCCGGCGAGTGGGCCTCGACCGGCTCGGACGCCGGCGCGGCGCCGGACGCGTCGGCGATCCGGCGCTCGAGCGCGTGCAGGGCCGTCTGAACCTCCGCCTCCAGCGCCTCCGCCTCCGCGCCGAGGTCGGCGAACGGCGTCGTCGCGGCCCCCTCCTCCAGCCGGGCGGCGGTCGCCTGGACCCGCGGCAGGCCGAGCTGCCCCCCGCTGCCCCTCAGCATGTGAGCGGCGCGCTCGACGTCGTGCCGGTCGCCGCGGCTCAACCCGCTGCGGAGCAGGGAGAGCCGACCCGGCAGCTCCCGTCGGAACAGGCCGACGAGCTCGCTGAGGACCCCTCGCCGCCCAGGGAGTCGAGCTGGCTCAGGCGACGCGTGTCGATGACGGGGAGTTCGGCGGCGTCACTCATCGGGCCGTTCTGTACTCAAGGCGCGTGCCGCCCTCGCCTCGCCGCGCCAACCGGTATGGAAGCCGCTTCGCCGGATGGAGTTAGCGAGAATCTCCCGCTGCCGGGCCGAGATCGGGCGTCCCATCCGCCCGAGCCCCATTCGGGGCGAAAAGCCTCGACGCCGGGGCGACTCCGCCCGTACGGGAGGGTCGGGAGGAACACCCGACCCGACTCTCGGGAGACTCTCCCGATGCCTCGAGCCTGCGGACCGAAAAGCCCGCGATCGGGGCGATTCGACACAGCCCTGGGCAGGCACGGATCCTGCTCCGCGATGGGGCGAGGAAGAAAGCCACATGGCTACACTCGGCGCCTCCCACATCTCGCGGCCCGCGATCCTGGTGGTCGACGACGACCCCCTCGTGCCGGCCATCGTCTCCAAGGCCCTCGCCCCGCTCGGGGTCGAGACCGCCCTCACGACCGACGCCGGGGAGGCGAGGGGCCTTCTCGCCGCGCGCCCCTTCGACGTCGTCATCACGGACGTCCGCCTGGGAGACGCGACGAGCGGCCTCGACCTCCTGCGGGCCGCGAAGACCCAGCGGCCCTCGACCCAGGTCATCCTGATCAGCGCCCACGGGTCGCTCGACTGCGCGGTCGAGGGCCTCCGGGCGGGGGCGTTCGACTTCATCGCGAAGCCCTTCGACCCCCGGCAGGTCGCCGCGGCCGCCGAGCGCGCCCTCGCCCTGGCCGCGCAGGCCGCCCCGCGCCGGCCGTCCGCGCCGGCGACCCCCCTCCCGGCGGAGCTGCTCGGCCGCTCGGCCGTCATGATCGGCGTCTACAAGCAGATCGCCCGCGCGGCGGAGGCCCAGAGCCCGGTGCTCCTGACCGGCGAGAGCGGCACGGGCAAGGAGCTCGTCGCCCGCGCCGTGCACGACTACGGCGGGGGCGAGCGCCCCCGGCCGTTCGTCGCGGTGAACTGCGGAGCCCTCGCCGAGACGCTCCTCGAGTCCGAGCTGTTCGGCCACGTGAGGGGCTCGTTCACGGGCGCGGTCTCCGACCGCCGCGGGCTGTTCGAGCAGGCCGCCGGCGGCACGCTCTTCCTCGACGAGATCGGCGAGACCTCGGCCGCCCTCCAGGTGAAGCTCCTGCGGGTCCTCCAGGAGGGCGAGGTCCGGCCGGTGGGCGGCGTGCGCGACGTGAAGGTCAACGTGCGCGTGGTGGCGGCCACGAACCGCGACCTCGAGACGGAGGTCGCCGAGAAGCGCTTCCGCCAGGACCTCTACTATCGCCTCGGGGCGATCACGATCCGCGTCCCGCCCCTGCGCGAGCGGCGCGAGGACATCGCTCTTCTCGCCGCACGCTTCGCCCGCAACGCCGCCGGCCGGGCGCGGCGCGACGTCGCGCTCTCGGACGAGGCGATCGAGGCGCTCGCGTCCCACTCCTGGCCCGGCAACGTGCGCGAGCTCGAGAACACCGTCGAGCGCCTGGTGATCGCGGTGCGCGGCGACCGGGTCTCGGCCGAGGACGTGGCCGAGGCTCTGCGCCAGGCGGCCCGCGGCACGCACGGACCGGCCGCCTTCGACGACCTGCCGACGCTCGACGCCCTCGAGAAACGGTACGTGCTCCACGTGGTCGACGCCGTGGGGGGCAACCGGACGCAGGCGGCCCGCGTCCTCGGCATCGACCGCCGGACGCTCTACCGCATGGCGGCCCGGTGGGGCGTGCCGCTCGGCGCGGAGGAGGGCGAGACGGAACCCGAGGCCCCGGCGCGGCTCGAGCCGCAGGAGGCCCTGGCGTGAAGGCGATGATCCTGGCCGCGGGCCGCGGGACGCGCGTGCGGCCCCTCACCAACCTCGTCCCCAAGCCGATGATCCCGGTTCTCGGGCGCCCGGTGATGGAGTACCTCGTCGGCCTCCTCCGGGCGCACGGCGTGGACGACATCGTCGTCAACACCTCCTACCTCGCCCCGCAGATCGAGGACTACTTCCGCGACGGCGAGCGCTTCGGCGTGCGGATGGCCTACTCCTTCGAGGGCGAGCTGACGCCGGCCGGCGCCCTCGCCGACGCGCCGGTCGGCAGCGCGGGCGGGCTCGCCCGGGTGCAGGACCACTCGGGCTTCTTCGACGGGACGTTCGTCGTCCTCTGCGGCGACGCGATCGTCGACCTCGACGTGAGCGCCGTCGTGGCGCTCCACCGCCGGCGCGGCGCGATCGCGACCATCGTGTGCAAGCGGGTCCCGCGCGAGGAGATCTCGTCCTACGGGGTCGTGGTGGCCGGCGCGGACGGGCGGGTCGCCTCCTTCCAGGAGAAGCCGCGGCCCGAGGAGGCGCGCAGCGACCTCGCGAACACCGGCATCTACGTCTTCGAGCCCGAGGTCCTCCAGTGCGTGCCCCGCGGCCGCCCGTGGGACATCGGCTCGCAGCTGTTCCCCGACCTCGTCGCGGCGGGAGCGCCCCTCTTCGCCCACGAGGCGTCCTTCCGGTGGATCGACATCGGCAACACGCCGGACTACTGGTCCGCGACCCAGCGCCTGCTCACCACCGACCGCGACCTCGCGCGCATGCCCGGCCGCGAGATCCGGCCCGGCCTGTGGGCGGGCCTCAACGTGCAGGCCGACTGGAGCCTCATCCACTGGACCGGGCCGATCGTGGTCGGCGGCTCGTCCCGGATCGAGCCGGGGGCGACGATCGAGGGCCCGACGGTGATCGGCTGCGGGTGCGTCGTCCAGAGCGGCGCTCACGTCTCGCGCTCCGTCCTCCTCGACTACACGCGGGTGACGAGCCACGTCGAGGTCGTCGACCGCGTGGTCGGCGGGAGCTTCTGCGTGTCGCGGGACGGAGCGGTCGTCGACGTCGAGGCGGCGGACCTCGGCTGGGCGATCGACGACGCCCGCCGCGCCTCGTCGGAGAGCCGGCCCTCGCCGCTCGGCTGACGCGTCTGCCCTACCGGCGCGCCGCCTCGATCGCCGCCACGTCGATCTTCGTCATGGTCATCATCGCGTCGAACACGCGCTTGCGGACCGCTGGGCTCACTCTCCCCGGGGGCCGACGACGGCGAACGGCGCCCCCTGCGGGTCGATCGCCACGACGATGAAGCCCCCGCCCGGCACCTGGTGCGGGCCCATGACGACCTTGCCTCCGCCCGCCTCGATGGCCCTCTTCGCCGCCTCGACCGACGGGACGCCGAAGTAGAAGAGCCACGTCGCGAGCGGGCTCTCGGGCGGCTTGTGCATCATGCCGCCGAGCCGCACGCCGTCGTGGTCGACGAAGCAGTAGTCGCCCATCGGCCCCATCGACATCGACTCGTCGAGCTCGAAGCCGAAGTGCTTCGCGTAGAACTCCTTCGCGCGCGCGAGGTCGGTGGTGGACAGCTCGTTCCACCGCACGCGCTCGGCGGCGTCGGGGTCGAAGACGTCGCTCTGCGCTTCCGGCTTCCCGGCCGGAGGGACCGGGGTCATCACGTAGAACGGAGCGCCCATCGGATCGGCGACCATCGCGATGCGCCCGACCGGGAGGTCCATCGCCGGCATGAGCGCCCGGCCGCCGTCCCGCTCGATCGCCGCGACCGTCGCGTCGACGTCCGTGACGTGCAGGTAGCCGATCCACGCCGGCCGCGCGCCGTGGTCCAGCATGTCCCGCGAGAGCTGGAGGACGCCGCCGGCCGAGCCCCCGTCGCTGCGGCCGATCATCCGGTAGTCCATCCCGCCGGCCTGCGGGTCGGCGCGATCGGCGATCTTCCAGCCGACGACGGCGCCGTAGAACTTCCCCGCGGCGGTCGCGTCGGTCGTCATCAGCTCGTACCAGATGAAACGGCCGGCCTTCGTCCCCCCCATCGCTTCTTCTCTCCCCGACCGCAGGGGCTAGCTCTTCCCGCCCTTGCGGCCGAGGTAGAGCATCACCACCCCGAAGACGAGGAGCACGACTCCCCACTCGAGGTTGATGTTGTAGCCGAGCGAGCGCTGGTAGACGTCGGAGCCCCGCGTCACGAAGCCGTAGCCCGTGAGGAGGACGCCGAAGATCGAGAACATCAGCCCGATCGGCGTGCGGATGTCGAGACCCATGGTTGGCGCTCCCCTACCAGAAGATCACGTTGAGGACGACGGCCAGCACCAGAACGGCGACGCCGAAGCCCTCCGGCGTCTTCCACCACGGCAGGTGCTCTTCCTTCGGCCGCGGCGTCAGCGAGTAGACGAGGCCCTTCAGGTCCTCGTCCGTCTTCAGCCGCTTCGTCACGAAGGAGATGGCGAGGGTCGCGACGAAGCAGACCGTCCACGCCCAGATGGCGGTCCAGAAGTTCTGCGCCATCTCGCTCGGGTAGGTGTGCATCGGCGCGGCGGCGAGCCAGCCGCCCTTGATCCCCGCCGCGGCGCCGGCCGGCAGCGTGAGGCCGTGATGGACGGCGGCCGCGCCCGTGCCGAGGAGCAGGCCGAAGAAGGCGCCGTGGCCCGTCGTGCGGCGGGAGAACATGCCGAGGAGGAACGTGGCGAACAGCGGCGCGTTCACGAACGCGAACACGAGCTGCAGGAAGTCCATGATGTTGTTGAACTGCGTCGCGAGGTAGGCCGTGCCGAGCGAGGCGAGGATGCCGAAGACGGTGGTCATCCGCCCGACCCACAGCAGGTGCTCGTCGGTCGCGTCCTTCCTGATGTAGCTCTGGTAGATGTCGTAGGTCCAGACGGTGTTGAACGCGGTCACGTTGCCGGCCATGCCCGACATGAACGACGCCATGAGGGCGGTGAGCCCGAGGCCGAGGACGCCCGGCGGGAAGTAGTGGGCGAGCATCGCCGGGATGACCATCGTGTAGTCCCAGCTGCCGTCCGTCATCTTCGGGAGGCTGAAGCCGCCGCCCGACTCGGCGAGGGCGAGCGCGATCATGCCGGGGAAGATGATGAGGAAGGGGAAGAGCATCTTCGGCACCGCGGCGATGAGCGGCGTGCGGCGGGCCGCGGCCATGGAGTTCGCGGCCATCGCGCGTTGCACGACGAGGAAGTCCGTGCACCAGTAGCCGAAGGAGAGCACGAAGCCGAGGCCCATCACCATCCCGAACCACTCGACGCCCATCGGGTTCGCGGTGGGGCTGTGCATGTGGGCCCAGGAGGACGTCCACGCGTTCGCCTCGAAGCCCTTGGCGGTGGCCACCGGCTGCAGCTTCGCCACGAGGCCGCTCCAGCCGCCGACGTTGTTGAGCCCGAGGTACACGAGCGGGGCGAAGCCGAGCACGATCAGGAAGAACTGCAGCACCTCGTTGTAGATCGCCGAGGTGAGCCCGCCGAGGTAGATGTAGGCGAGGACGATAGCCGCCGAGACCCACAGCGAGACGTTGAAGTCCCAGCCGAGGAGGAGCTCCAGGAGCTTCGCGAGGGCGTACATCGAGATGCCGGAGGAGAAGACCGTCATCGTGGCGAACGAGATCGCGTTGAAGGCGCGCGTCTTCTCGTCGAAGCGGAGCTTCAGGTACTCGGGCACCGAGCGCGCCTTCGAGCCGTAGTAGAACGGCATCATGAAGATGCCGACGAACACCATCGCGGGGATGGCGCCGACCCAGTAGAAGTGGCTGGTCGCGATCCCGTACTTCGCCCCGGACGCGGCCATGCCGATCATCTCCTGCGCCCCGAGGTTCGCGGAGAGGAAGGCGAGGCCCGCGATCCAGGCGGGGATCGACCGGCCGGAAAGGAAGAAGTCCTCGCTCGTCTTCGTGTAGCGCTTGAGCGCCCACCCGATGCCGATGACGAAGAGGAAGTAGACGATCAGGATCAGGTAGTCGATCCCGCCGAGCTGGATGCCTCGCTGCACGCTCACCTCCGAGGGCCGCGCCGCACGATTGGGCGGGATTATGCCCCATCGGGGCCCGGCCGGCCGGACCGGATCGAACGGCTCAGGGAGGTCCCTTCGCGGCGACGGGGCGTAGAATCGCGGCGGAGGCTCCCGCCGTTGCCCGCCCGCCGCATCGCCCGCTCCTGGGCCCTCGCCGCCCTGCTGCTCCTGGCGCTGGCCGCGGCGCCCGTCACGTTCGCGCCCGAGGCGTCGCTCGCCGCGCGCACCCGGCCCGCCGCGCTCGCGGGAGGCTGGTACCCCGAGGGCCGGGCCGCCCTCGTGTCGGCCGCCCACCTCCTGATGCGGGCGGGACGGCCCGACGCCCCGCCCCGGGTGCGCCCCGTCGCTCTCGTCGTGCCCCACGCGGGGTGGAACTACTCCGGCCCGGTGGCCGGCACCGCCTATCGCCTGCTGCGGCCGGGCGACTTCGATCGCGTGGTCGTCGTGGGCCCCTCCCACCACGAGGCGTTCCGCGGGTACGCGATCGACGACGCCTCCGCGTACCGCACGCCGGCGGGAGACGTGCCGCTGTGCGACGGGGCGTTCGCCGCGCTGCGGGGGCGCGAGGCGCAGCCCGTGCCCGCGGCCACCGGCCCGGAGCACTCGGTCGAGATCCAGTTGCCGTTCCTGCAGGCGGCGCTCGGCTCCTTCTGCCTCGTCCCGGTGCTCGTCGGCGACACGGGACCCGACGAGGAGCGCGCCTTCGCCGCCCGCCTCGCCGCCCTCGACGACGGCCGGACGCTGTTCGTCTTCTCCTCCGATTTCTCGCACTACGGCCCGCGCTTCGACTGGCAGCCGTTCGGCGCGCTCTCGCCCGCGGCCGTCGAGAAGATCCGCGCGACGAACGCGCGCGGCGTCGACCTGCTCTCCCGCGTCGACGCCGCCGGCTTCCGCGCGTACCTGCGCGAGACCGGCAACACGATCTGCGGCCGCAACGGCCTCGCCACGATGCTGGAGCTCCTGCCGCGGATCGCGCCGAAGGCCCGCGCCTCGACCCTCGGCCGCTACATGTCCTCCGACATCCCCGGGCTGAAGGACGACAGCTCGGTCGCCTACGTGGCGATGGCGTTCGTGCGCGACGGCGAGCCGCCCGCCGGCGACCCTCTCCTCGTCCCGCCGCGTCTGCGCGACGCTCCGCCCGACACGCCGTCCCTGCCGCCCGACGACGCCCGCCGCCTCGTGCGCCTCGCCCGCGCGGCCCTCCGGACGGAGCTCCTCGGCACGGAGGACCTGCGGAAGCAGCTCGCGGAGTGGCCGCGCGGGGAGGAGCGCGAGACGCGACAGGGCGTCTTCGTCACGCTGAACCGGAAGGACGCGGGCGAGATCGCGCGCGAGGGGAAGCTGCGCGGCTGCATCGGCCAGCCCGAGCCGACCTTCCCGCTGTACTACGGCACGGTCCAGGCCGCGCTCGACGCCGCGCTCCACGACCCGCGCTTCCCGCCCGTGACGGGCGCCGAGCTCCCGCGGCTCGAGGTCGAGGTGACCGTCCTCTCGCCCCGGCGGCCGATCGCCTCGCCGGCCGAGATCCGCATCGGCACCCACGGCGTCGTGCTGCAGAAGGACGGCAAGGCCGCCCTCTTCCTGCCTCAGGTGGCGCCCGAGCAGGGGTGGAACGTCGACGAGACGCTCGACGCGCTGTGCGAGAAGGCCGGGCTGCCGCGCGGCGCGTGGCGGGAGGGCGCGCGGCTCTCCGTCTTCACGGGGCAGGTGATCGGGGAGCGGCCGTGAGCGGCGTGTCGCGGCGGGGCTTCGCCGGCCGTCTCGCCGCCGCCTGCGCCGGCTGCGCGCTGGCCGACGCGGGCGGCGCGCCCGGGCTCGAGGCCGCGCCGCTCCCGCAGGACGCGGCGGCGCCACCGTCGCGGGCGATCGACGGAGGGGCGGGGCTCAACGCCGTCCGCGCACGCTGGCAGACGCCGATCGCCGGCGGGCTCGCGCGGTGCGGGGTCTGCGCGCGCGGGTGCGCGATCGCCCCGGGCGAGCGCGGCCACTGCCGCACGCGCGAGAACCGCGGGGGCACGATCCACACGCTGACCTACGCCCGCGCCTGCGCGGTCGGCCTCGACCCCGTCGAGAAGAAGCCGTTCTTCCACGTGCTGCCGGGGGCCATGGCCTTCTCGATCGCCACTCCCGGGTGCAACCTGCACTGCCGGTGCTGCCAGAACTGGGAGATCGCGCAGGTCGCCCCCGAGGAGGCGCCGACCCGCGCGCTGCCGCCGGAAGCGGTCGCCGCGATGGCGCGCGAGCGCGGCGCGCCGCTCGTCGCGTGCACCTACACCGAGCCCACGATCTCGGCCGAGTACGTCACCGACGTCGCGGCGGCCGCCCGCCGCTCCGGCGTCCGGACCGTGATCGTCTCGAACGGCTACCTGCAGGAAGCGCCGCTCGCCGCGATCTCCCGCGAGATCGCCGCGTTCAAGGTCGACCTCAAGGGCTTCGACTCCGCCTACTACCGCATGCACACCGGCGGCGAGCTCGCCCACGTCCTGCAGACCCTTCGGCGGCTGAAGCAGAACGGCGTCTGGACGGAGATCGTCACCCTCGTCGTCCCCACGCAGAACGACTCCGAGGCGGAGACGCGGGCTCTCGCCCGGTTCGTGCGCGACGAGCTCGGCCCGGAGGTGCCGCTGCACTTCACGCGCTTCCACCCGGCCTGGCGCCTCCAGAACCTGCCGCCGACGCCCGTCGCCACTCTGGAGCGCTGCCGCCGCGCGGCCATCGACGAGGGACTGAAGTTCGTATACCTGGGAAACGTCCCCGGCCACCCCGGCGAGCACACCTACTGCCCGGGCTGCGGAGGAATCCTCGTACGGCGCGTGGGGATGGCGACGGTCGAAACCCGGCTCGCCGGGGGCGCCTGCCCGGACTGCCGGCGGAGGATTCCCGGGATCTGGAGCTGAGCCCTCGCGTAGAATTCCGCGTCACGCGGCGCGGCACGATGATCCCTGAGAGATTCGGTCGGTACGAGGTCCTGACGGAGGTGGGCGACGGGGCCATGGGCCGCGTCTACACCGCGTGGGATCCCGCGGTGGGCCGCGTCGTGGCCGTGAAGACCGTGAAGCGCGAGCTGCTGACGCGGGACACGACGCCCGAGTACCTCCGGCGCTTCCGCAACGAGACGATCGCCGCCGGCTCGCTCAGCCACCCCGCCATCGTCGGCATCTACGACGTGGGCGAGGACTACCTGGTGATGGAGTTCGTGGAGGGCCGCACGCTCCAGGCCATCCTGCGCGAGCGCGGCCGTCTCGAGCCCGACGAGGTCCGGCGGCTGCTCGCCCCGGTGGCCGACGCGATCGACTTCGCGCACCGGCGCAGCATCGTCCACCGCGACATCAAGCCCGCGAACATCATGGTGCAGACCGACGGCCTGCCGAAGCTCATGGACTTCGGCGTGGCCAAGATCGAGAGCTCGGTGATGACGGCGACCGGCCAGATCCTCGGCTCGCCGACCTACATGGCCCCCGAGCAGATCGCGGGACAGGCGATCACGGGCCGGGTGGACGTCTACGCGCTCGCCGTCGTCGCCTACGAGCTGCTCACGGGCCGGCCGCCCTTCGCCGGCAAGACGATCACGCAGGTCATCTACCACGTGATGCACGGACAAGCCGCCCCTCCGCGCCGGCTGAACGCGGCGCTGCCGGGCCGCTACGACGACGTGTTCGCGAGGGCCCTGCAGAAGGACCCGACCCTTCGCTACGAGACGGCCGGCGCGTTCGTCGCCGCGCTCGAGCTGCGCGGCCTCGAGGAGGCCCTGACGCCGGCCGGGGCGGACCCGGCGCCCGCCCCGGTGCCGGCCCCGCCCGACACCAGGGAGAGTCCGCCGGTCGCCTCCGCATGGCCCGGAGAGCCCGTTCCGGTCGAGACGCCGCGGCCCGCGCCCGCCAACCCGGGCGCCTCCGGCCGGCCCCGCGGGCCCGCGCGCGCCGGCTGGCTGCTGCCCGTCGGGGCCGCGCTCGTCGTCGCGGCGATCGTGGCCGGCGTCGCCCTCGCGCGCGTCCGCGCCACGCCGGCCGCGGTCGACCCCGGCCCGGTCGCCCCGAGCGCGACCCCGACGCCTGCCCCGTCTGCGTCCCCGTCTCCGTCTCCATCTCCGGCTGAAGCGACGCCCGAGCCTGCCCCCGCGCCCGCGGCGACACCGACTCCGGCGGCCACGCCGAGGGCGAGGACGGCCCGCGCGCCGAAGGCGACGCCCGCGCCGACGCCGCTCGCCGCGGCGCCGGCGCCCACCGCGGCGCCCACCCCTCCGCCGACGGTCGAGGGCCAGCTCGTGGAGCTGGGCCCGGACGTCACGCCACCGCGCAAGGTCCGGGGCCCGTCCGCCGCGTACCCCGAGCGGGCCCAGGCCAAGAAGCTCGAGGGCACCGTCACGCTGAGCCTGATCGTCGACGAGAACGGGCTGCCGAAGGACGTGCAGGTCGTCGAGTCGGCCGGCGACATCCTCGACCGGGCGGTGCTCGACGCGGTGGCGCAGTGGGTCTTCGAGCCGGCGCGCAAGGACGGCGTGCGCGTGAAGGTGCGCTGGCAGGTGCGCCAGATCTACCGCCGCTCGCGCTGATCCCGGGCGAGCCCGGCGAGCGCGCGACCCCGCGCTGCTAGAATCGGCGGTTTCAGGCGGTCGCCGCCGCGCGCGTCGGGCGCGGCGCGGCATGCCCCCGATGAGGCGAACGACATGGCTGGGAAAACGACGCGACGCGCGCGCGCGGACCGCGCCCCGCGGCTCGAGGTCTGGAAGTTCGGCGGCGCGTCGCTCGCGGACGCGGCGGCGGTGCGCAACGCGGTGTCGCTCATCCGCGGCCACCGGGGTCCCCTGGTGGTCGTCGTCTCCGCGCTCGGCGGCGTGACCGACCTCCTCCTCGACGGCGCGCGGCGATCGGTCGCCGGCGAAACGGACGCCGCCGCGAAGGCGGCGGCCACGTTCCTGAAGAGGCACCGCGACCTCGCCCTCGCCCTCGTCCCGTCCGGCCCGGCCCAGCGGCGGCTCCTCGCCCAGGCCGACGGCCAGGCCCGTGAGTACCGCGAGATCGCCCACGCGATGGCCGCCCTGGCCGACCTCTCGACGCGCGCGAGCGACACGCTCGTCGCGCGGGGCGAGCGCGCGGCGAGCGCGGTCGTCGCCGCCGCCCTCCACGCCTCCGGCCGGAAGGCCGAGCGGGTCGACGCGGTCGACTTCGTCGTGACCGACGGACGGCACGGGCAGGCCGCGCCCGACGTGGCCGAGACGCGGCGGCGCGCGCGACGCATCCTCCTCGGCCTCCTCCGGCGGGGAATCACCCCGGTCGTGCCCGGCTTCATCGGCGCCGGCCCCGACGGGACGACCACGACGCTCGGCCGCGGCGGCTCCGACCTCACCGCGACCCTCCTCGGCCGCGCCCTCGGCGCCTCCCGCGTCGTCCTGTGGAAGGACGTCCCCGGCATCCTGACCGCCGACCCGCGCGCCGTGCCCGACGCGCGCCTCCTGCCGCAGATGCATCACCGCGAAGCGGCCGAGGTCGCGTACTTCGGCGCGAAGGTGCTCCACCCGCGGGCCCTCATCCCCCTCGACGGGAGCCGCATCGAGCTGCACGTGCGCTCGTTCGTCGACCCGTCCCGCCCGGGCACCGAGGTCTCGACCCGCCGCACGCTCGAGGACTACCCGGTCAAGGCGCTCGCCACGATCCGCGGCCAGGCCCTCGTGACGGTCGCCGGGAAGGGGCTGATGGGCGTGCCCGGCGTGGCCGCGCGCACGTTCGCCGCGATGCACTCCGCGGGCCTCTCGGTCTCGACGATCTTCCAGTCCTCGTCGGAGAGCTCCATCGGGTTCACCCTCGCCGACGTCGAGGCGACGCGCGCGGTGAGCGCCCTCCAGGCCGCGTTCCGCGAGGAGATCGCGACGGGGCTCGTCGACGGCGTCAGCTCGCGCCGCGGCGTCGCCGTGGTGGCGGTCGTCGGCCGGGGCATGGCGGGGACGCCCGGGATCGCCGGCCGCGTGTTCGCCGCGCTCGCCGCCCACCGCGTCAACGTGATCGCGATCGCGCAGGGCTCGTCGGAGCTCAACATCTCGTTCGTCGTCGACGAGACGCAGGCGGCGGAGGCGGCGCGGGCCGTCCACTCGGCCTTCCAGCTCTCGAAGATCGGCGGCGGACGGGCCTTCGACCGCCCGGTCACCGACGTCGTGCTCCTCGGCTTCGGCCGGGTCGGCCGCACCCTCGCCGAGATGACCGCCGCCTCCGGCGCCGGCCGCATCCGCATCGTCGCCGCGCTCGACCGCTCCGGCTACGTCTTCGACCCGCGCGGGATCTCGCGCACGCGGCTCGCGCGGCTCGCCGCGGGCAAGGACGAGGGGAAGCTCCTCGCCGAGCTCGGCGGCCGCGCCGCGTCGGCGGCCGAGGCGCTGCACTGGATCGCCAAGCACGCGGTGTCCGACCCGGTGATGGTCGACGTCACCGCCGAGGAGACGAGCGACCTCCTGATCGAGGCGCTCGGCCAGGGCTTCGACCTCGTGCTCGCGAACAAGAAGCCGCTCGCCGGGTCGCCCGCGTCGTACCGGCGCCTCTTCGAGACGGTCGCGCTCTCGGGCCGCCGCGTGCGCTACGAGGCGACCGTCGGCGCCGGGCTCCCGGTCCTCGACACCTTCCGCAAGCTCGTCGAGAGCGGCGACCGCGTGGTGCGGGTCGAGGGCTGCGTGAGCGGCACGCTCGGCTACGTGCTCTCCGCCGTCGAGGCGGGCCAGCCGTTCTCCGAGGCGGTCCGCGAGGCGGTGCGCCTCGGCTACGCCGAGCCCGACCCGCGCGAGGACCTCTCGGGCCGCGACGTGCTGCGCAAGGGCCTCATCCTGAGCCGCCTCCTCGGCTACGAGGGCCCGGTGCCGGCGGCGGAGGACCTCGTGCCGCGAGCGCTGCGCGCCGTTGCGCTCGACCGCTTCCTCGCCGCCCTGCCGACGCTCGACGCCGCCTGGCGCGCGCGCGCCGAGGCCGAGAAGAAGCGCGGGCGCGTCCTGCGCTACGTCGTGCGGGCGACGGCGCGCGGCGTCGTCGCGAGCCTGCGCGCGGTGCCGCGCGAGTCCGAGCTCGGGGCCCTGCGCGGCACCCGCAACCTGCTCTCGTTCACGACGCGCCGCTACAGCCGGGAGCCGCTGGTCGTGGCCGGCCCCGGCGCCGGCCCGGACGTCACCGCGGCCGGCGTCCTGAACGACATCCAGTCGCTCGGGCGATAGCCCGCGGCCGGGGCCGGATCCCGATCCGGGATCCGGCTCCCGCCGTCTAGCCGGTGTTGCGCAGGCCGGCCGCGATGCCGTTCACGCTCAGGCGCACGGCGTCGGCGAGCTCCTCCGCCTCGGCTCCGGGCGAGACGGCCCGCAGCCGGCGCAGCAGGGCCACCTGCACGTAGTTCATCGGGTCGATGTAGGGGTTGCGCACGCGGATCGACCGCTGCAGCCACGGCGCCGCGTCGAGGAGATCGGCCTGCCCGGTGAGGCGGGCGAGGGCCGCCTCGGTGCGGCGGTACTCCTCGGCGAGGCGCGGGAAGACCGCCTCGCGGTCCGCGGGCGCGGCGAGCGTCGCGTAGACGCGGGCGATCAGCATGTCCGCCCCGCGCAGCGCGAGCTGAGCGTTGTCGACGAGCGTCTTGAAGAAGGGCCACTCGCGGTACATCGTGCCGGCGAGGGTCCAGCGCGCCTCGTCGTCACCGGCCCACGCCTCGACGGCCGACCCGAGGCCGTACCAGCCGGGCAGCACGACCCGGCTCTGCGTCCACGCGAACACCCAAGGGATCGCGCGCAGGTCGGCGAAGCCGCCCGCGGCCGCGCGGCGCGTCGGCCGGCTGCCGATGTTGAGCCGGCCGATCTCCTCGAGCGGCGTCGCGGCCTGGAGATAGCCGACGAGGGCGGGGTTGTCGTGGACGAGCCGACGGTAGGCGGCCTCCGCGAGCGGCGACAGGTCGTCCATCGCCTTTTCCCACGCCCCCCCGCGCGAGGGCGACGCCATCGGCCGCTTGGCGCTCGCCACGAGCACGGCGTGGACGAGCTGCTCGAGGTGGCGCCGGGCGAGCGGCGCGTTCGTGTAGCGGTTCGTGATCGACTCGCCCTGCTCGGTGAGCCGCAGCCGCCCGCCGACCGACTCCGGAGGCTGGGCGAGGACGGCCCGATTCGTCGGGCCGCCCCCGCGGCCGACCGTCCCGCCCCGGCCGTGGAAGAGCGTGAGGCCGACGCCGTGGCGCGCGCACACCGCGGCGAGCGCGCGCTGGGCGCGGTGCAGCTCCCAGTTGGCGGTCAGGAACCCGGCGTCCTTGTTCGAGTCGGAGTAGCCGAGCATGACCGTCTGCGCCCCGCCGCGCGACCGCAGGTGGCGGGCGTAGGCGGGGTTCGCGAAGATCCGCTCCATCGTCGCGGGGGCGGCGTGAAGGTCGGCCACGGTCTCGAAGAGCGGGACGACGTCGAGCCGATCGGCGACTCCGGCGTCGCGGGCCATCAGGAGCACCGAGAGGAGGTCGCTCGGCCCGCGGGTCATGCTGACGACGTAGCTCTCGATCGACGACGGCCCGGTGCGCTCGTGGGCCCGCCGCACGAGGCGGAAGAGCTCCAGCGTCTCGTTCGTCTCCGGCGAGAAGTCGAGCCGGTGCGGCGCGAACGGCCGCCCGGCGAGGATCTCCGCGGTCAGGATGAGGCCGCGCTCCTCCTCGGACGCGCCCGCGAAATCGGCGGCGAGCCCGTAGCGGCGGAGGACCTCGGCGAGGGCCGCGGTGTGCCGCGCGCTGTGCTGGCGGAGGTCGAGGCTCGCGAGGTGGAAGCCGAAGATCGCGGCCTGGCGGGCGAGCGTGCCCAGGCGGCCGTCGGCCAGGCGCTCGCCGCGGTGGCCGCGCAGGCTCGACTGCAGGACGCCCAGGTCGGCGAGGAGCTCCGACGGGTCCGCGTACGTCCCCGGCCGCGGGCGGTGGTCCGCCCGCCACGGCCGCGCCGCCGCCTCGAGCGTCACGCCGAGACGCCGGTAGACGTAGAGGAGCTTCTGCCGGTACGGCTGGCGCCGGTAGCGCTCCTCGCTCCGCCGCGCCTCCTCCGGGAAGAGCTCGGCGTCGCGGCGGAGGCTCTCCTCGAGCTCCGGGGAGACCCCGAGCCGCTCGGTCGTGCTCAGGTGCCCGTGCAGGCGCTCGATCCCCCGCCTGAGGAGCCGCAGGGCGAGGTCCTGCTGCGCCCGCAGCGCCTCCTCGGTGACGGCGACCGTCACGTACGGGTTGCCGTCGCGGTCGCCCCCGATCCAGCTCCCGAAGCGCAGGGACCCGGGCCGGACGCTCGCGCCGGGGTAGTGCTCGGCCACGGCGCGCTCGAGCGCGCGCGTCACCTCGGGCGCGAGGTCGAAGAGCGACTCGAAGTAGTAGAGGCCGTTGCGGACCTCGTCCATCACGTCCGGCTTGTACGCCCGCGTCTCCTCCGTCTGCCACAGCGACACGAGCTCCTCGCGCAGCTCCTCGTGGCGGGCCCTCTCCTCCTCGGGCGTCGCCTCGCCGAAGTCGAGCGCCCGCAACGCGTCGGCGATCCGGGCGAGCTTCGTGAGGATGGTGCGGCGCTTGGCCTCGGTCGGGTGCGCGGTGAAGACGGGCATGACGAGCAGCCGGTCGAGGAGGGACTGCACCTCGTCCCGGGACAGGCCCGCGTCGCGCAGCTCCCGCACCGCCGCCCCGACCGTCTCGCCGACCGCGGCCCCCGCGCGGTGGGCCTCGTGGGCCCGGCGGCGCAGGACCCGCACCCGCTCCTCCTCCTCGGCGAGGTTGACGAGCTTGAAGTAGGTGGCGAACGCCTTCACGACGCCGCGGGACTCGGCGAGGGGCAGCGCTTCGACCCGGCGCAGCAGCCGCTCTCCCGCCGCCTCGTCGCCCCCGCGGTGGGCCTTCGCGAGGCCGCGCACCTCCTCGACGAGGTCGTAGAGCGGCTCGCCCTCCTGCTCGACGATCGTGCGGCCGAGAACGTCGCCGAGCAGGTGGATCTGCTCGCTGAGCCGGTCCCGGTTGTCAGGCATGAGCGGCAAGTGTAGCCGTCAGGCCGCCGCCCCGTCCCGGCCGCGGTCGACGCCGGTCGCGACGAGGCCGGCGAGGGCGAGCGCGAGGAGCGCGGCGAGAAGCAGCGCGGTGCGGGCGAGGCCGAGCCGCGGGACGAGCACGAGCGCCCCGGCGAGGGCGGCCGCCGCGGCCCCGGCGTGGTCGGCCGCCTCGGTGCGCCCCGCGGCCTCGGCCGCGGTCTCGCCCGACGCGAGGCGGACGCACACCACCGCGGGGAAGACGCCGCCGGTCACGGCCCCCGCCGCGGCGAGGAGCGCGCCGTACGCGAGGAAGGCGGCGACCGGCCCGGCCGCCGCGACGCGCGCCGCCGCCTCGAGCGTCACGGGCAGGGCGGCCGAGAAGACGAGGGCGCCCGCGAGCCGGCGGCCGAGCGCGAGGCGCGCGGCGGGCCGGTCGACGCCCGCGTGCGCGGAGCGGCCGGCCGCGTCCGGGCGGGCGCGCGGGACGACGGCGCCGCCCGCGGCGACGCCGAGCATGAAGAGGGCCACGAGCGCGCCGAGCTGGCCGTGGAGGGCGCCGGCCTGCGTCTGGAACGCGAACAGCAGGAGGAGCGACCAGCCCATGCCGGCGGCGCCGGCCGCCGCTATGGCGTGCGAGGCCGCCCGCCGCGCGCGGCCCGCCACCGTCCGCCCGGTGGCCGCATGGACGAGGGCCGCGAGCGACGGCAGGAGCGCGAGGGCGGCGACGGGCCACGACGGAAGACGGCTGGCCGCTCCGGCCAGGCGGCTCCACCCCCCGGGCGTCTCGCCGTGTCGCCGCGCGAGGGCGTGCAGGAACGACACGGGCCGGTCGTCGAGACTCTCCTCGGCGGCGGCGGCCGCACGGGCGATCGCCTCCTCGCCCTCGCGGACGCGGTCCGGCGTGAGGAGCGCCGGGAAGAGGGCCGGATCGAACGCCGGCGAGGCCAGCTTCCGCGAGCGCCAGCGGCTCTCGAGCACGGCCGGGTCGAGCGTCACCGCCGCCGGGTCGCGGCCGGCCACGACGAGGGCGTCGGGGCCGGGCGTCACCCGCACGAGCGGGAAGGCCGCGCGCAGCGAGCGGACGAGCGTCCCGGCGAGGGCGGCCGTGTCGCCGCTCGGCACGGCGGCCGCCGTCCGCAGGCCCGTCACGAAGGCGCCGTCCGGCGCGAGGCACGCCGCGAAACGGCGGAAGGACTCGACGGTGACGAGCCGGGCGCGCAGCAGCGTGTCGGGCTCGGCGCCGAGGAGGAGGACGAGGTCGAAGGCGCCCGCCGGAGCGCGGCCCGCGAAGCGGCGCGGGTCGTCGATCACGAGGCGGACGCGCCGGTCGCGGAGCGCCTCGCGCTCCACGGCGGACAGCCACGGTTCGAGCCGCGCGAGCGCGCGGGCGTCCGGCTCCACGAGGGTGACGGCGGCGGCGCCGTGGCGCAGGAGGACGGGCAGGATCCCCCGCTCGACGCCGCCGATCAGGAGGACGCGGGCCGGCCGCGGCGCGAGCACCGCGACGAGCGCGCCGGTGGTCTCGGCGGTCCAGGGATCGGGAAAGCTCGCGACGTAGCGCCCGCTGGCGTACAGGTGTCGCGCCTCCTCGTCGCCGCCGATCGCGACGTGCTGGTACGGCGTGTCGAACGCCCCGAGGAGCGAAACGCCCGGCGCGGTGCCGGCGAACCGGGCCCGCTCGGTCCGACCGTCGAGGGGAGCGGCGAAGACGGCCACCGTCGCGCAGAGGGCGCACGCGAGGCCGAGCGCCGGCCGGGCCCGCACCGTCTCGCGCGCGCCGGCGAGAGCCACGGCCGCCGCCGCGACCGCGGACGCGACCGCCGCGAGGCGCAGCGCGAGCCCGCCCGCGAGGGCGGTCACGAGCAGCCCGCCGGCCAGCGAGCCGAGCGACTCGACGACGTAGACGCGCGCCACCCCCTCGGCTGGCGACCACACGCGGGAAGCGGACGAGGCGAGCGCGGTGAACGTCCAGCCGACGGCCAGGCCGGGCGGCAGCAGGGTCGCGAGGGCGAGGGCCGCCGACGCGCCGAGGGCCGGGAGCTCGCCCGGATCCGGGGCTAGCGCGCCCCGCAGCCATCGGCCGCCGAGGATCGCGAGGGTCGGCAGCGCGGCGAGGAGGGCGAGCGAGGCGCCGGCGTCCGAGGCCGATCGATCCGCCGGCCGCCGGCGCGCCGCGGCCGCTCCGAGCGCGATCCCCGAGAGCCACGCGGCGAGGCCGGTTCCGATCGCGGCCTCGTCGCCCGCCGCGTCCACGACGAGCTCGCGGAGGAGCAGCGCCTGCGCGGCGGTCGCGAGGAGTCCCGCCGCGAAGAACGCCGCGTGACGGCGGAGCGCGCGCATCATGGCGGCACCGGCCGCAGTGTACCGCCCCGGCCCGCGCCTCACCGCCCTCGGCGACAGCGGGGCGACAATGGGGCGCCCGGGAGGCGACCATGAAGCGAGCCGCGGCCCTCGTCGGCCTTCTGTTCCTGTTCTGCGGGCTGGCGCGCCACGACGCGGCCCGCGCCGAAGCACCCGAAGCGCCGGCCGTACGGGCGTGGGCGGAGCCGCTCACGGTCCCCACCTACCCCATCGGCCCCGCCGAGCCGAGCCCGATGTTCTACGCGGGCCGCGAGTACCAGGGCGCGCAGGGGCCGGTCTACCCGTACCCGCTCCTCGACCAGCTCGGCGAGGCGAAGGTGGACCGGGCCTACCGGGCGCTGTGGCTCGAGAACGAGTTCGTGCGGCTCTCGATCCTGCCCGAGCTCGGCGGCCGCATCTTCTCGGCCGAGGACCGGACGAACGGCTACCCGTTCTTCTACCGGCAGCGCGTCGTGAAGCCGGCCCTCATCGGCATGGCCGGCGCGTGGATCTCGGGCGGCGTCGAGTGGAACGTGATGCACCACCACCGCGCGACGACGTTCATGCCCGTGCAGAGCGCGATCGTCGAGAACGAGGACGGCTCGCGCACCGTGTGGGTCGGCGAGACCGAGTGGCGCGACCGCATGCGCTGGGTCGTCGGCGTCACGCTGCGGCCCGGCTCGAGCGTCGTGGAAGCCGACGTGCGGATGGTCAACCGCACGGCGGTCCCCCACTCGGCTCTCTACTTCGCGAACCCGGCCGTGCACGCGAACACCGACTACGAGGTGCTCTTCCCGCCGGACGTGGCGTGGGCGACGTTCCACGCCAAGACCGACTTCGCGCCGTGGCCGCTCGCGCGCGGGCCGTTCGTCGGCATCCCCTACCCGCCGGGGACGAACCTCGCCTTCTGGAGGAACCACCCGAACCCGGTCTCCTTCTTCGTGTACCGCTCCGACCTCGACTTCCTCGGCGGCTACGACCACGGGAAGAAGGCGGGCGTCGCTCACGTCGCGGACCGGCAGACCGTGCCGGGCAAGAAGTTCTGGACGTGGGGCAACGGCCCGGACGGCCGCATGTGGGACGAGATCCTCACCGACGCCGACGGGCCCTACATCGAGCTGATGACGGGCGGGTACTCGGACAACCAGCCGGACTACTCCTGGATCGATCCCGGAGAAGACAAGGCGCTCGTGCAGCGCTGGTTCCCGATCCGCGAGCTCGGGGGGCTCGTGGCGGCGAGCGCGGAGGGCGCGCTGAACCTCGAGGTCGCCGACGGGAGAGCGCGGGTGGCGGCGAACACGACGTCCTCGCGGCCGGGCGCGAGGGTGCGCCTCGCGGCCGCAGAGCGCCTCCTCCTCGACGAGACGACGACGCTCTCCCCCGCCGCCCCTTTCGCCCGCGAGCTCGCGCTGCCGGACGGCGTGGCCGAGACCGACCTGCGGCTGAGCGTCACCTCGGCCGACGGGCGCGAGCTCCTCGCCTACTCGCCCCGGCCGAGGCCGAAGGCCTCCGAGCCCCCGCGGTACACGCCGCCGCCCGCGCCAGCGCGGATCGCGACGGTGGAGGAGCTGGTGCTCGCCGGCCGTCGCATCGAGCAGTTCCGCAGCGCGGACATCGACCCGGAGCCGTACTACCGGGAGGCGCTGCGACGCGACGCGGGCTCGTCCGCCGCGCACGCGGCGCTCGGCGCCCGCGCCCTCGCCCGCGGGCTCTACGCCGAGGCCGAGGCGCATCTCGCGAAGGCCGTGGCGCGGGTCACCGCCAACCACACCCGCGCGCGCGACGGCGAGCCTTCGTACCTGCACGGCCTCGCTCTCGCCGCGCTCGGCCGCACGGCCGACGCTCGCGACGCCTTCGGCGCCGCCGCGTGGGACGCGGGATGGCGCGGGCCCGCCCTCCTCGAGGCCGCGCGGCTCGAGGGCCGGGAGGCGCGCCCGGCCGAGGCCCTCGCCCTCGTCTCGCGTGCCGTCGCCGCGAGCCCTCGCTCGACTGCCGCGCTGACCCTGCAGGCCGCGCTCCTGCGCCACGCGGGCCGGACGGACGAAGCGCTCGCCGCGGCGACCCGCGCCCTCGAGGTCGACCCCCTCGACCCGCTCGCGGCTCGCGAGCGCCACCTCGCCCGCGAGGCGGGCGCGCGAGCCGCGGCGGGCCGGGCCGACACCCTCGAGGCCGCGGCTCTCCCTGCGCTCGACGAGGACGCCTACGCGCTCGAGGCCGCGCACGACTACCTCGCGGCCGGGCTCCTCGACGACGCCGCCGCGGTCCTCGCGCGGCGCCGGCCGGACGCGAGCGCGACCGCCGACCCGCTCGTCGCCTACACCCTGGGCGAGGTGCGCGCGCGCCAGGGCGACGCGGCGGCCGCGGCGGCTCTCTACCGGCGCGGGCGCGAGCTGCCGCCCGACCACTGCTTCCCGTTCCGTCTCGAGAGCGCGGCGGTGCTCGAGCGGGCCCGCGCGGCCGACCCGTCGGACCCGCGGGCGCCGTACTACCTCGGCAACGTCCTCTTCGACCGGCAGCCGGAGGCCGCGATCGCGGCCTGGGAGGCCTCGCGCACCCTCGATCCCGCCTTCCCCCGCGTTCACCGCAACCTGGCCTTCGCCTACTCGCGCTCGAGGGGCGATCTGGCGGCGGCCGTCGCGAGCCAGGAGAAGGCGGTCGCCCTCGAGAAGGGCGAGCCCCGGCTCTACTACGAGCTCGACCAGTACCTCGCGTGGAGCGGCGCCCCGCTCGCGAAGCGGCTGGCCCGCCTCACGGAGAGCCCGGCCACGATCGCGAAGCGCGACATCACCCGCGCGCGCCTCGCTCGCGTCCAGCTGCTCCTCGGCCACGCGGACGACGCGCTCGAGACGCTGTCGGCCGGGCGCTTCCACGTGTGGGAGGGAGAGCGCGGCGTCCACGAGGTCTACGTCGAGGCGCGGCTCGAGCGCGGCCGGGACCGGCTGTCCCGCGGCGACGCGGCCGGCGCCCTCGCGGAGTTCGACGCGGCCGTCGAAATCCCGAAGAACATCGAGGTGGGACAGGCCGTCGGCGAGCACCTGGCCGCCGCGCTGTTCCACCGCGGCCTCGCTCAGGACGCGCTCGGGCAGAAGGTCGACGCGCTCGCGTCGTTCACGCGCACGTCCGACCTCGCGCCGCGCCTGCCGGAGAACGGGTACTGGATCGGCCGCGCGCTCGAGAAGCTCGGGCGCGCGGCCGAGGCGCGCCCCCGCTACGAGCGGCTCGCCGCGACGCGCGCGACGCCGCCGGACCCGTCCCTGCCGCTGGAGCGCCGCATGGCCGAGCGCGAGGCGATCGCGCGCGCGCACGCCCGTCGCGCCCTGGGCCTCGCGGGGCTCGGCCGCGCCGCCGAGGCGCGGGTCGAGCTCGAGCGCTCGCGGAGCGGATGCCGGGGACGTCCTCGCGCGACGGTGAGGTCTCGGGGCGGCGACCGGGGCGCGCGACGGGCGGACGGAAACGGACCTGCCGGGCGCCGCAGGCCCGCGCCACGGAACCCGCCTCTGCCTCGTCGCGTACTGCTGTGGGCAGGTAGGGCAGAATCAGGAGCAATACGGCGCATCCAACGCGCTGGACGGGTGGTGGGCCATGATGTATCCGCACGCCGGAATCCGAATCGACCGCATTCCCGCCGAGGAGGGCGGCGGGCTGATCTTCGCGGTGGGCACCGCGGCGATCTTCCTGATCGCGTTCCCCGCGCTCCTGCCCATCGCGGGCGCCGCCGTCGTCGGCGGGATCATCCTCGCGCCGATCCTGCACAAGCTGTACCGGTAGTCGCGCGGCGCCTCCGCGCCGTCGGCCCGGCCCCGGGTCCGCGCCAGTCGCGTACCATGGGCGCGTCCGCCGCGACGGAGGCCGCCCGTGCACTACCTGCTGCTCTACGACTACGTCGAGAACGCCGTCGAGCGCCGCGCGCCGTTCCGCGAGGCGCACCTCGCGCTGGCGCGAGAGGCGCTCGGGCGCGGGGAGCTGCTGATGGGCGGGGCTTTCGCCGACCCGGTCGACGGCGCGCTCCTCCTCTTCCGCGCGGAGTCGCCGGCCGTCGTCGAGGCGTTCGTGGCGAAGGACCCCTACGTGGCCTCGGGCCTCGTCACGCGCTGGCGGATCCGCCCGTGGACGGTGGTCGTTGGCGGCTGACGGCCGCGCCGCCGTGGCCGAGATCGAGGACCTCGAGCGGGCCATCACGCGGGTCGAGTCCGTCCTGATCGCCCTCTCGATCGCCGCCATCGCGCTCGCCGACCGCCTGCTCGCGCCCGGCACGTCTCTCGGCTTCCTCTACCTCGTGCCGATGAGCTACAGCGCGCTCGCGCACCGCTGGCCGGCGTTCGTCTCCCTGCTCCTCGCCTGCGTCGTCCTGCGCCAGTGGGACTTCCCCGTCGGCGCCTCGAGCTGGGGCCGGCTCGCCCTCGACTGGTCGCTCGTCGCGGTGTTCCTCGCGATCGTGGTGCCGCTGCGTCGCCTCGGCGCGGCCCGGATCCGCTTCTTCCAGGCCGCCCGCCGCCAGCGCGACGAGCTCGTGCGCGAGGTGGAGATGGCGGCGGCGGTGCAGACCCACCTCCTCGAGCAGCACCGGCCCCCGGCCGGGCCGCTCGACGTCGTCGCCCGCACCCGGCCCGCGCGTGTCGTCGGCGGCGACTACTACGACTTCATCCCCCTCGACGACGGCCGCTTCGCCGTGGTCGTGGCCGACGTGGCGGGCAAGGGCCTGCCCGCCGCCCTCATCATGCCGGCCGTGAAGATCGCGACGCGGACCCTCGCCGCCCGCCACGCGTCCATCCCCGAGATCGTGGGCGAGCTCAACCGCGTCTTCCTCGACAACCTGCCGCCGGCCTCGTACTTCACGATGGTCTACGGCGTCTTCGACGTGGAGCGCGGGCGCTTCGAGTACGCCTGCTGCGGGCACGCACCGCCGCTGCGCCTGCGCGGGGCCACCGGCGAGGCCGAGCCGCTCGGCGGCGACGGGCCGGCCGTCGGCCTCATCGACGACACGGTCCGCTACGCGACGGCCGAGGCGCCGCTCGAGCCGGGCGACGTGTTCGTGCTGTACACGGACGGCATCACCGAGGCGGAAGACGAGACGGGGGCCGAGTTCGGCGGCGGACGGCTCGTCGAGCTGGTGAAGGCCGGCCGGGGGCGGCGCGCCGACGCCGTCGTCACCGCGATCCACGAGGCGGTCGACGCCTTCCGGGGCGAGGCCCGGCCGCGCGGCGACGACGCCACCGTGATCGTCGCGCGGGTGCCGCCCCGGGGCTGAGGAACGGACGGACCACCAGGGAGGGTCGGGACGATGAGCGAGCGCGACACGGGCGACGCGGTCGGCCGCCGCGACTTCGTGAAGAGCGCGGGCCTCGGCGTGAGCGGCCTCGCGGTGGTCCGTCGCGGAGCAACGGCGACGGCGGCGCTCCCGGCCGAGGCGCGCGCCCTCCTCGCCGATCGCGAGTGGCCGTCGCTGCGCCACTACGACGCCGCGCACCTCGCCCGCATCGCGCTGCCGCTCGGCGGGATCGGCACCGGCACGGTGTCGCTCGGCGGCCGCGGCGACCTGCGGGACTTCGAGATGATGAACCGCCCGGCGAAGGGCTTCGTCCCGCGCGGGGCCGCGGCCCCCTTCCTCGCCGTGCGGGTGAAGGGCCCGCGGAGACCCGCCGAGACGCGCGTCCTCGAGGGGCCGCTCCCGGCGGAGCTGCTCGAGGGCAGCCACGGCTCGCCCGCGCCGAACGCCGGCCTGCCCCGCTTCCGCGACGCGTCGTTCGCGAGCGCGTACCCCTTCGGCCGGGTGCGGCTGTCCGACCCCGCCCTCCCGGTCGAGGCGCACCTCCTCGCGATGAACCCCCTCGTTCCCGCCGACGCCGAGGCGAGCGGGCTGCCCGTCGCGCTCTTCCGCGTCGCGCTGCGCAACACGTCGAAGGCCGCGATCGAGGCGTCGGTCTGCTTCTCGCTGCCGAACTTCGTGGGCGTCGACGGGTCGAAGCGGCGGAAGGACTGGAAGGGCGACGGCGAGGTGATCGGCGCCGCGGCGAACCGCAACGCGTTCCGGCTCACGGCCGCGGCGCAGGGGCTCTTCCTCGACTCGGCCGGGGTCGACCCCCTCGACCCCGCGTGGGGCTCGATCGCCCTCGCGACGCTCCCCGACGCGGAGACGACGCACCGCACGGCCTGGGCCGAGTCCGGCTGGTCCGGCGCGATCCTCGACTTCTGGGACGACTTCGCGGCCGACGGGCGGCTCGAGGAGCGCGCGGGCGGGGACAAGACCGACACGCCGATGGCGTCTCTCGCGGTCTCGCTCGCGGTCCCCGCGGGTGCTTCGCGCGAGGCGCTCTTCCTGCTGGCCTGGCACTTCCCGAACCGCTACTCCTGGACGCCGAAGGCTGTGCCCCCGGGCCCCGAGGACCGCGTCGGCAACCACTACGCGACCCGCTTCTCCGACGCGTGGGACGTGGTCGAGAAGGTCCTGCCGCAGCGCGGCGAGCTGCAGCGGCGCACGACGGCGTTCGTCCGGGCGGTCCAGGACGCCGACCTGCCGGCCGAGGTCAAGGAGGCGGCGCTGTTCAACGTCTCCACGCTGCGCACGCAGACCGCGTTCCGCACGGAGGACGGCCGCTTCTTCGGCTTCGAGGGCAGCTCCGACACCGCCGGCTGCTGCCACGGCTCGTGCACCCACGTCTGGAACTACGAGCAGGCGACGCCGTTCCTCTTCGGGGCGCTGTCGCGCTCGATGCGCGAGGTGGAGTTCTCTCACGCGACGAGCGACGAGGGCCTGATGAGCTTCCGCGTGAACCTCCCGCTCGGCCGCGCGCAGGAGTTCGCGCGGGCCGCCGCCGACGGCCAGGCCGGCTGCGTCCTGAAGATGTACCGGGACTGGCAGCTCTCGGGCGACGAGGCGCTCCTGCGCGCGCTGTGGCCGAAGGTCCGCAGGGCCGTCGAGTTCTGCTGGATCCCCGGCGGCTGGGACGCCGACCGCGACGGCGTCATGGAGGGCTGCCAGCACAACACGATGGACGTGGAGTACTACGGCCCGAACCCGCAGATGGGCCTGTGGTACCTCGGCGCCCTGCGCGCGGCGGAGGAGATGGCGCGCCACCTCGGCGAGGACGAGTTCGCCCGCGAGTGCCGGCGCCTGTTCGAGAGCGGCCGCGCGTGGATCGACGCGCACCTGTGGAACGGCGAGTACTACGAGCACCACGTCGTGCCGCCGAAGAGCCGGGAGGACGTGGCCCCCGGCCTCCTCGTGGGCATGGGCTCGGCCGAGATCGCGCGGCCGGACTACCAGCTCGGCGCGGGCTGCCTCGTCGACCAGCTCGTGGGGCAGTTCGTGGCCCACGTCTGCGGCCTCGGTCCGCTCGTCGCCCCGGCCCACGCGAAGGGAGCGCTCCGCGCGATCCTGAAGTACAACCTGCGGCCGGACCTCCAGGAGCACTTCAACAACATGCGGGCTTTCGCCGCGGGCGACGAATCGGCCCTCGTCATGGCGGGCTACCCGAAGGAGCGGCCGGCGAAGCCCTTCCCCTACTTCGGCGAGGCGATGACGGGCTTCGAGTACGTGGCCGCGGTCGGCATGATCTACGAGGGCCTGGAGGCCGAGGGGCTGCGCTGCATCCGCGCGGTGCGCGGCCGCTACGACGGCGCGCGGCGGAGCCCGTTCGACGAGGCCGAGTGCGGGCACCACTATGCGCGCGCGATGGCGAGCTGGGCCGCGATCCTCGCCCTCACGGGCTTCCGCTGGTCCGCGGTGAGCGGCACCCTCGAGCTCGCGCCGCGCGCCGGCCGCCAGTTCTGGTCGAACGGGACGGCCTGGGGCACGTACGCCCTCGAGCGGCCGGCCGGCGCCTCGACCTTCACGCTGCGCTTCCGCGTCGAGGAGGGCTCGCTGACGCTCGCCGAGGTGCGCCTGGCCGGGTTCGGCACGCGCCGACTTCCGGCGCCGAAGGCGCTCGCGGCGGGCCAGTCGGTCGACCTCGTGGTCCCCGCCGGCCGCGGGTGAAACGGCCGCGGCGGCCGCGCGCGGACCGGCTTATGATGGGAGAAAGCCTCTTCCACGACTGAAGCCGCGCGCCCGGCGACCGGCCCCCGGGGCGGCGGAGCGTGTCCTCCCGGGCCGGCGGGGTTCGTGATGGAGAAGAAGACGATTGCCGTCGTCGGCGCGACCGGGGCCCAGGGCGGCGGGCTCGTGAGAGCGATCCTGGCCGATCCGCCGGGCGGCTTCACGGCCCGCGCGCTCACGCGCGACGTGACGACCGAGAAGGCGCGCGCGCTCGCCGCGGCGGGGGCCGAGGTCGTGGCCGCGGACGTCGACGACGCGGCGAGCCTGCGCCGCGCGTTCGAGGGCGCCTACGGCGCCTTCTGCGTGACGTTCTTCTGGGACCACTTCTCGCCCGAGAAGGAGCAGGCCCAGGCGAAGGCGATGGCCCAGGCCGCGAAGGACGCCGGCGTGAAGCACGTCGTGTGGTCGACCCTCGAGGACACGCGGAAGTGGGTCCCGCTCGACGACCCGCGGATGCCCACGCTCCAGGGCAGGTACAAGGTCCCCCACTTCGACGCGAAGGGCGAGGCGAACCGCTTCTTCGCGGAGGCGGGCGTCCCGACGACCTGCCTCAACACGTCCTTCTACTGGGACAACCTCGTCCACTTCGGCATGGGGCCGAAGCGGGGCGAGGACGGCAAGCTCTCGTTCGTCCTGCCGATGGGCGACAAGAAGCTGCCGGGCATCGCGGCCGAGGACATCGGCCGTTGCGCCTACGGCGTCTTCAAGCGCCCGGATCTCATCGGGAAGACGGTGGGCATCGCCGGCGAGCACCTGAACGGGGCGCAGATGGCGGCCGAGCTGTCGCAGGCCCTCGGCCAGCCGGTGTCCCACGCGGCCGTGCCGCCGGAGGTCTACCGCAGCTTCGGCTTCCCGGGCGCCGACGACCTCGGCAACATGTTCCAGTTCAAGGCCGACTTCGAGGCCGACTACTGCGCGGCGCGCGACCTCGGCTTCTCGCGCTCGCTCAACCCGAAGCTGCAGACGTTCGCGCAGTGGCTCGCGGCCAACCGGGAGCGCATCCCGCTCGGCTGAGCCCGCGCGCGGCTCGAGCGCGCCGGCGATCAGCTCCGGCCGAGGAGCCGCTTCAGGACCGAGCCGGATCCGGCCGGCGCCGGGGGCGTGGGCCCCGGCGCCGGCGCCCCGAGCGCCTGGCGGGCCGCCGCGTTGCGCGGGTCGATCTCGAGGATCGCCCGGTAGACGGCGCCCGCCCGGGCCGGGAGGCCGAGGTCCAGGTAGAGGCCCGCGAGCGCGAGCCGCGGCTCGAGGTCGCGCGGGCTGTCCTCGATCGCGAGGCGCAGCGTCTCCTCGGCCTTGTGCTGCCAGTTGGGATTGCGGGCGTAGGCCCGTGCCAGCGCGACGCGCGCCGCCGCGCGCGACGCCGGCGCGAGCCGCGGCAAGAGCGGCTCGAGGTGCAGGATCGCGTCCCAGATCGCTCCCCCCTCGACGAGCTGCCGGGCCGACTCGACGGCGGCGCGGGACTCCTCCTCGCCGAGGATCGACGGCGGGGCCGGAGCCCCGGCGGCGGGAGCGGCCGGGGCGGGTTCGGCCACCGGTGGCTCGGCCACCGGAAGGCCGGCGACGGTGGACGGGGCGGTCCGCTCGGCGGCCGGCCCGGCGACCCGCGCGGAGGGACGGGACGCAGGCGCCGGCGGCGCCGCGGACCTCGCGGAAGACGACCGCCGCCACAACTTCAGTCGATCGTCGTAGGCCGCGCGCAGGCGGGGGCTCTTCAGCTCCTCGAACGCCTGGCCGAGGCGCAAGCACACCTCGTGCCGCTGCACTTCCACGTCGTGCAGCTCCGGGCCGCGCGCCGCGTCGGGGTGGAAGGTCCGCATGAGGCGGGCGTAGGCCGCACGGATCTCCGAGTCGGAGGCCTGCGGCGAGACGCCGAGAACGTCGTAGTGGGTGCCGCCCTGTCCGCGGTGCGCCTCCAGGATGCGCCGCCGCAGGTCGGACGGGCCGGGCCGCGGGCCGAGGGCCGGAACGCCGGCGGCCGGCGTCAGGGGCGGCACCGGCACGAACGGCGGCGCGGTGCGCGGCCGCGCGGGCCGCGGCCGGGCCGTCACCTCGGCGGGCTCGACGACGCCGGCGCAGATCAGGCCGAAGAGGCTGCGCTCCACCTCCTCGCGCGGCAGCGGCACGACGCTCTCGAGGTCGGACACGGACAGCGTCCCGTCGAGCCGCGACAGGACGAAGCCGTCGGCCGGCGAGAGGACGAGTGCCTGCAGGCGCAAGCGGCGGTCGGCGGCGAGCGTCAGCGCGCGACCGTCGAGAGCGAGCGCGGCGAGGCCGCGGCGCGCGTCCATCTCGCGGCTGAGGTCGACGAAGAGCTGGCCGATCGAGACCGGGCACTCGAGGGCGCGGTCGTCCGGTCGCGGCGAGGTCTCTTCGAGCGCGAGGGCGAGGCCGGGGGCGCCGAGCGCGGTCCGGACCACCCGGCGGACGTGGTCTCCGATGGCCTCGCGCAGGTCCTCCCGCGGGACGAGCCCCATCTCGAGGAGCAGGGACCCGAGGCGGCGGCGGTCGCGCAGGGCGGCGTCCATCGCCCGGTGGAGCTCGGGCGCGCTCACGGCGCCGCGGGCGAGGAGGACGTCGCCGAACCTCTCGCCGGCGACGTCGCTCGACGCGTCGGCGATGGCGCCGGCTTCGAAGCGGACCTGGCGAAGCTCTCGACCGCGGACGAGGTGGAGCCGGCCGGTCACCCCGCGCGCGTACGCCCCACGCAGAGTGCGGAAGAGCCTCGCGGACTCGGCGAAGTCGCCCTCGCCGGGGTTCGGGTGGTCGGCCAAGGATCCAGGGGCCTCCGTCGCGGGCCGCTCCCGCGCGGCGCGGGCGACGGTCGCGGCCCTACGCGCGAAGCATCGCCCGGCGCGGGGGCCGCGGATCCTTGGTTTTCCCTTTCTTGCGCGGTTCCTGCCGCGCGCTACGACAGGTCGGCGGCGAGCGCGGCGCGCTGCTCCGGACCGAGCGGCGTCTCCCCGCCGACGTCGGAATCGGCCAGGTCGCAGCCGACCGCGACCGGCGTCCTCCCGCCGACCGGGAACTTGAGGTACTGCACCGAGGACACCCGCGCGTCCCCCACCTGCCGCTCGTCGAAGGCGGCCCTCACCTTCGTGCCGTCCTCGAGCTTCACGTACAGGCGGCGCGGAAGGTCGAGCCACCGCGCCAGCTTCTCGGCCCGGGCCGCGGGGTCGTCCACCTCGATGAGGAGGGTGCAGCCGAGGTCGCCGCCGGTGCCGATGAGCTCGTTGTACGTCTCGACCTCGTGGGCGATGTCGGCCTCGCGGACCATGCGCTCGGCCCGGACCATCTCCTGGATCTGGTAGCGGACGGTGTCGCGGTTCTCGAAGAGGAAGGTCAGGTGGCGCGCGACGTGGACGCGCCGCGCGTCCTTGGCGCGCATCGCGGCCTCGCGGATCGCGCCCCGCCGCTCCTCGTAGGTGACGTAGTCCAGGATCTCGCTGCGGTCGACCGTCTTCATCTCTCTCCTTCCTTCTTTCCGGGCGCCGCGGCGGGCGCCTCGACCTTCTTCTCGAACCCGTCCTCGCGGTACGCGCGGGCGAGGATCGACATCGGGTGCATGGGCTTGCGGCCCGCGTGCTGCTGGAACTGCAGGGCGGCGAGGGGGCAGTCCGTGGCCCACACCTCGGCCTCGGCTCCCTTCATGCCCTCGAACGCCTTCTGGCCGACCTTGATCGAGGCCTCGAAGCCCTCGACCTTCATGGCGAAGGTCCCGTCGTGGCCGCAGCACTCCATCGTCATCTTCGGCACGACGCCCGGGATCTTCCGCAGGAGGTCCCGTCCCTTGAAGCCGATGCCCTGGGCGCGCAGGTGGCACGGCGCGTGGTACGCGACCGGGCCGCCCGGCGTCGACTTGAACGCGGTGTTGAACCGGGGCTCGCTCCGGATCTCCCACAGGAGCTCCGACGGGTCGCGCACGAGCTCGGCGAGCTTCCGCGCCTCGGGGCGCAGCGCTTCCGGCAGCAGCTCCGGGTACTCGCGGCGCATCATCATCGCGCACGTCGGGTTGATCGCCACGACCTTCGCCCCGGCGTCGACGAACGGCTTCAGCAGCTTCAGGTTGTGCGCGGCCTGCCGGCGCACCTGCTCGAGGTCGCCCGTCTCCCAGGCCGGCATGCCGCAGCACTGCAGGCCCTTCACGCAGGCCGTCTTCACCTGGTTGCGGTCGAGCACCTCGAGCGTGTCCCGTCCGATCTGGGGCTCGTTGTTCTGCACGTAGCACGTCGGGAAGAGGACGGCCTCGTTCCCCTCGGCCGGCCGGATCCGCCCCTCGCCCTCGGCCCACTTCTCGAAGGTGGACGGCGCGAAGTCGGGCAGCAGCTTGTCCTTGTGGATGCCGAGCGTCGCCTGCATGAACACGCGGTGCAGGGTCACGCGGTTCATGACGTTCGCCATGCCGAGGCTCAGGCGCGCCGCCTGGCCGGCCGCGTCCGGGTTCGCGAGGATCCGGTCGCGCAGCGGGATGCCCCGCTCCCTGGCCCGCTGGGCCTTGTAGCGGTGCACGAGCTTCGGGAAGTCGAGCTGGAACTCGTGCTTCTCGCGCGGCGTGTACGGGCACTGGACCTCGCACAGCTTGCACTGGAAGCACGCGTCCACGACGCGGTCGGTCTCCGCCGCCGTCACCTTCGAGACGTCGCCGTCGTGCTTGCGGTCGACGAGATCGAAGAGGATCGGGAAGCTGTCGCAGTACTTGAAGCACATGCGGCAGCCGTGGCAGAGCTCGAAGGCGCGGGTGACCTCCTTCCGGAGGCCCGCCGCGTCCCAGTAGCGCGGCTCCTCGGGGTCGTACGAGAGGCCGTCCGTGGGCTTGTAGGAGATCGGCTTGTCGTGGGGGGTGGCCATGGTCAGGCTCTCGGCCGCGCGCTCGGAGGAATGGCGCGCCGCGGGCGGTCGCGCGGCACCGGGCCGCCCGCGGCGCGCGAACGGCGACGGCCTAGCTGATCGAGTCGAGCATCTTCTGGAAGCGGCCGGCGTGCGACTTCTCGGCCTTGGCGAGCGTCTCGAACCAGTCGGCGATCTCGGCGAAGCCCTCGTCGCGGGCGGTCTTGGCCATGCCCGGGTACATGTCGGTGTACTCGTGGGTCTCGCCCTCGATCGACGCCTTGAGGTTGAGGGCCGTGTCGCCGATCGGGAGCCCCGTCGCGGGGTCGCCGACCTGCTTCAGGTAGTCGAGGTGGCCGTGCGCGTGCCCCGTCTCGCCGTCGGCCGTCTCGCGGAAGTTGCCGGCCACCTCGGGGTAGCCCTCGATGTCGGCGACCTTGGCGAAGTACAGGTAGCGGCGGTTCGCCTGCGACTCGCCGGCGAACGCGTCCTTCAGGTTCTGGTGGGTCTTCGTGCTCTTGAGATCCTTGGCCATCGGCGTCTCCTCTCGAATCGAATCGAATCGGTTTAGCGGCAGTCCCGGCAAAGCCCGGTGAAGCTGATCGAGTAGTCGCGGACGACGAAGCCGCTCCGCCCGGGGTCGGGCAGGCGCAGGCCCGCGACGACGTCGTCGCCCAGGTCCACCAGCCGGCCGCAGCGGTCGCACACCAGGTGGTGGTGGCGCGCGGTCATCGGGTCGAAGCGCGCGACGGCCCCCGCGTGGTGGACCTTGCGGGCGAAGCCCTGCTCGACGAGCGTCTCGAGCACGCGGTACACGGTGGCCCGCGACAGCCCGGGCAGGCGCTCGTGAAGGGCGTCGTAGACCTGGTCGGCCGTCGGGTGATCCCTCCGGTCGGCCAGTTCGGCGTAGACCGCGCGGCGCTGGACGGTCAGCGCGAGGCCGCGCCGGCGGCACTCCGCGGCGAAGGCAGCGAGGCGGTCGGGGCTCGGCCGGAGTGGCATCTATTTAGTATTTGATCCTAGATAGGATTTTGTGTCAAGTAGAATCGACCCGAACGCGGCCCGCCGGCCGCGTGCCTATCGAGCGGCCGAGGGCGGATGACCGGCCGCCCGGCCCCCCGCGTCGGCCAGTGCGTCGCGGCAGGCCGCGGCGGTCGCCGCGGCGAGGTGCAAAGGCTCGATCACACCGGGATCCTCGGACGGGCCGTCGCCGGCGCCGAGGTCGACGAGCTCCCCCGGGCGCACGACGCCCTGGGCCGAGCGAACGATCCTCACCACCGGACGGCGCCACCGCGCCCGCCCTTCGCCCGCGCGCACCGCCACCGCCCATTCGCCGCTCGCGGGGCGGAGAAGGCCGCCCGGCGGGAAGGCTCCGAGCTCCCGGGCGAGGGCCGGCGACGACATCGGGGTCGAGTCGCGTTCCGCGCGCCGCCCACAGGCGCGCGAGGGCCGCGGGCGGGGCGAGGCGTCCGGGCGCGTCCTCGCGCGGGGCGGTCAGCAGGTCGTACTCGTGGGCGACCCGCAGGATCCGCGCGAAGGGGCTCGGCGCGCCCCCGGCCGAGTCGCAGTCTCGCTCGAGCTCGAGCACGGCCTTCAGGCGGCGCACCTGCGCGTCGCCGAAGCCACGCTGCCGGAGGAGCACCCGCGCGCCGGCCAGGCCGCGAGCCCCGGGCGCGTCGGCCGCCCGCGGGACGCCGACGTCGTGGACGAGAGCCGCGACGCCGAGGTCGGCCAGCGCCGCGTCGCCCAGGCCGAGCGTCCGGCCGACGAGGAGGGCGAGCTGACACGTCGAGACCGCGTGGCGCTCCTCCCCGGGCCCGCCCGAGAAGGGGGCGAGGGCGGCCCGCCCCGGGTCCGTGCGCAGCAGATCGACGAGCGGGATCACCGCCCGCCTCAGCGGCAACGGGCTCGGCATCCACCCGGCCGCCGCCCGCGCCCGCGCGCTCCCCGCGGCGGCGGCCAGCCGCCTCGAGGATGCGCGTCTCGCCGGCGGGCGGCCCGTCGTCCTCCGGGCCGGTGCGGTGGCGGAGGCGACCCGTCACTTCCACGTCGCCGGCCCTCGGCCACCTGCGCCCGCAGCGACTCGAGCCTCGGGCTGGTCGCCGGCGCGGCGAGGGCGTGCGCGACCCGGCGCAGGGCGTCCGCGCGCAGGGCGTGATGGAAGACGAGCCCGCCCGCCTCGTGGCGCGCGAGCTCGGCCGCGAGCTGTTCGATCGCCACGTGCTGGGCCGGACGGACGCGCAGGCGCACGTCGTTGACGTAGATCTCGCTCTCGACCGCGGAGACGGCGACCGCGCCGATGCGATCGAGGTGGCCGGAGAGAACGGCCGCGAGCTCTTCCGCCGGGCCGGCGAGGGCGGCGTTGTCGAGGTCGTACAGGCGCGATCCCCTCACGAGCCCGTTCAGGAGGAAGACCAGCCGGTGCCCCTCCTCGCGGAGCTGGCGGGCGACGTCGGGCTCGCCGGACCGGGGTCGCCGCAGCGCGAGGTGAAGATGGGCCCGAGGGCCTCGACGCTGCTCATCGCCGCTCTCCCGCCGCCGCGGCGGCCAGCAGACTCTCCATCCACGCTCTGCCTCCCCGCGCGCCGCCGAGCGCGCGAGGTCCACGAGCCGCGCCCCGTCCCCGCCCGGCGCCTGCACCGCCGCGGCCGCGGCCACGACCTGCTCCCGGATCGTCCCGCCGAGGCGACGGCGGAAGAAGCGCCCTTGGGCGTGAGGATCGCCCGCCACCGGGCGAGGCCCGCGTCGCGCTCGAGCCGCCCCACGACGCTCGCGACGCGGACTGCCTCGTCGAGGCCACCGCCCTCGGCGAGGGCTATCGCGAGCAGCGGCCGGACGAACCGGCGGTCGCCCGATCGCTCGACGAGGGCGAGCAGCCCGTCCGCGATGGGGACCGCCGGTGCGGCGCACCGCCTCCACGAGAGCGTAGCCGAGGGGCCGAAACGCGGCCCGCTCGACGTGCCACAGCGCCTCCTCGCGCACCTCCTCGTCGGGATGCGCCGTCTGCCGCGCGACGAACGACAGGGCGGCCGCCTTCTCCAGGTTGCCGAGCGAGCGAAGGTAGTCGGCGGCCACCCGGCCGCGGGACTCGTCGAAGCGGCGCCTGATCTCCTGCTCGCGGCGGCGGCCGTAGTGCTCGATCAGCTGCCGCGCTACCGCACGCGACGAGCGGCGCTCCTCCGTCTTCAGCGCCTCGCCCACCGCGGTCAGCGGGTCGGGGCACACGATGTCGAGGAGCTCCACGAGCTCGGGCCTCGGCGCCGGATCGTCCGCCGGCGTCGCGTGCAGGAGCCGTCGCACCGCTCGGTCGCTGCCACACGAGAGAAGGAGGCGCACCGCGCCGTCGTGGCGCTCGGGGTCCCAGGGGACGTCCTGGCGGGCGACGACCTGCATCAGCCGGACGAACCCCAGCAGCGAGGCGACGTCTCCCGCGGCCAGGAGGGCGTCGAAGGTGTCCCGGCACAGCGGCGCCGCTCGGCGAGCCGCATCTGCTCGCCGGGCTCCAGGAGTCCGGCGACGAGGCCTTCCAGCAGACGCAGGCCTTCGAGCGTGAGCGGGCTCGAAGCCTCCGCGCGCAGGGCGCGCTGCCGTCCTTCCGTGACCTCCAGCCACTCCGGCTCCGCCGCGGTCGCGAGGGCGGCGAGGACGCGCTCCGGATCCTCGGCCGGATGGCCGGCGGCGGCGGACGGCGCTGTCCGGGGGCACCCGTCGTCGGGGACCGGGCCCTGGACCGCGACGACCTCGACCGACCGGAGCCCTGCCTTCCAGAAGAGCGTGACGACGTCGTCTTCGTGCGCGTGCAGGCCCGCCGGGCGGATGGAGAGGATCTCGAGGAGCCGCGCGAGCTCGCGGGCGTCGAGACCCGCGCGGAAGACGAGCGAACGCGCGCCGTCCCGGTAGAGCCGCGCCGCGAGGCTCCTGTCGCGGTCGGCGTCGTGGTAGACCGGCCGGCCTTCGAAGCGGATCTCGTCGGCCCGCACCTCGAGGGTGAGGCCCGGCTCGCGGCGGAGGGCCGAATCGAACGAGCTGAGCAGGCCCGCGAGCTGGCGCCGCGCGGTGTCGTTCGCCGCGTCGTAGAGGAGGAGGGTCCGGCTGGCTCCGGCCAGCCTCGCGAGGAGGAGCGCGACTTCCGCGTGGCGCGGTCCGAGACCCGGCGGACACTCGGGCGTCTCGTCAGCGGCGAGTGGCGCCTCGAGGTCGAAAGACTCCCAGGCGGGGCAGGCGTCAGCGGCGCTCGACAGATCGGTGGTTCCTTCGCTCATCGCCCATTCGCGTGGGCAAGAGGCATGCCGCGGCCGCCGGATCCCGCGTCCCAGGCCGGCCAGCGACTTCGCGAGATCGCTCGAGGGGCCACGGGAAGGATGCCCGGGCGGCGGCCGCCGCCGATCGGGAGGAACGCCCGAGGGCGCCTACCGCCGGCCGAGGACCCCGGCGAGCGCGGCGAGGAGCAGGAGGGCGTTGGCCCGCTGCGAGCCGTGGCCCATCAGGCCGATCCGCCACACGCGTCCCTTGAGCGGCCCGAGGCCGGCGCCGATCTCGATGCCGCAGCCGTCGCGCAGGCGGACCCGCAGCGCGGCCTCGTCGACGCCGTCCGGGACGCGCACGGTGGTGAGGACGGCACGCGTCGCGCAGGATCCGCGACGTGAAGCTGCAGGCCCATCGCCTCGAGGCCCTGCCACAGCGCCTCGGCGTTCGCGCGATGACGGGCGTAGCGCGCCTCGAGGCCCTCCTCGAGCGCGAGCCTGAGCCCCTCGCGCAGCGCGTAGACGAGAGGCGACGAGATCGTGTGGTGGTAGGCATGCGCGCCTCCCCAGTACTGCTCGAGCAGGTCCAGGTCCGCGTACCAGGACGGCGACGGCCGGCGGCGGGCGGCCATCGCGGCGCGGGCTCGCGGCCCCGCCGTCACGGGCGCCAGTCCCGGCGGGGCGCCGAGGCACTTCTGCGAGCCCGAGTACGCGAGGTCGACGCCCCGCGCGTCGATGTCCACCGGCGTCCCGCCGAGCGAGGTCACGCAGTCGACGAGGAGCAGCGAGCCCGTCCGCCGCGCGACGTCGGCGAGGCCCTCGAGCGGCTGGAGGACGCCCGTCGAGGTCTCCGCGTGCACGATCGCGATCGTCTTCGGCCGCGACGTCTCGGCCGCCGCGCCCACCTCCTCCGGCTCGAAGACGGCGCCCCACTCCTTCTCGACCTTCGTGACCTCCGCGCCGAGGCGGCCGGCGAGCTCCGCGAGGCGGTTCCCGAAGAACCCCGCCGAGCAGACGAGGATCCTCTCGCCCGGCTCGAGGGCGGCGCCGAGCGCGGCCTCCATGCCGGCCATTCCCGTGCCCGACACGGCAAGGGTGAGCTCGTTCTCCGTGCCGAACGCCGCGCGCAGCAGACCGCGCGTCTCCTCGAGCATCGCGACGAGCGCGGGGTCGAGATGGCCGAGCGCCGGGGCCGACAGGGCCCGGGTGACGCGCGGGTGGACGGGGCTCGGCCCGGGACCGAGGAGGAGCCGGGTCGGCGGGTCGAGCTCGGGGGTCGTGGTCATGCGGTTTCCTCCTCGGGGCGCGAGGCCCCGGGCCCCGGACGCTAGGCCGGGAGCGCGCCCCGCGTCAACCGCCGAGGCGAGGGAAGAGGCGGAACCGGACGGGCGCGGGCGGTGTCCAAGGTTCGAGTCTTGACACGGATGGATTTAGTACTAAGTTATTAGTAGACGGCCGGCGCGCTCGCCCGGCTGGACGCGGACGGGAGGACGAGGACGAGCCATGAGGAAGCCCAGCCCCACGCTCACGCCGCAGGAGCTCGAGATCATGAAGGCCGTCTGGGCGCGCGGGGCGGCCACCGTGCGCGACGTCTACGAGTCGATCCTCGAGCGGCGGCGCATCGCGTACACCACCGTCATGACGATGATGAACGTGCTGGAGAAGAAGGGCCACCTCCGGAAGAAGGAGGAGGGCCGCTCGTTCGTCTACCGGCCGACGAAGCCGCAGCGGCAGGTCGTCCGCTCGATGGTCCGCGAGTTCGTCGAGCGCGTGTTCGGGGGCGACGCCGCGCCGCTCCTCGCCCACCTCGTCGAGGAGGAGAAGCTCACGGGCGAGGAGCTCGACGCGCTCGCGAAGCGCATCGAGGAGAAGCGGTGAGCGCCGGGGCCGCCGTCGAGCTCGCCCTGCGCAACCTGCTCGCGTGGAGCCTGCAGGTCGGCGTCCTCGCCCTCGCCGCGGCCGCCGTGGGCCGGGTGATGCCCGTCGAGCGCCCCGCCGTCCGCCTCGCCTTCAGCCAGGCCCTGCTCGCGCTCGTTCTGCTGTTGCCGCTCGTCCAGCCGTGGCGCGCGGCGACCGTCGCGGTGGAGGCGACGCTCGCCGGCGCCGCCCCGCTCGCCGCCGGGGCGGCCGCCTTGCCACCGGCGAGGGGCGCGACGGGCTCCGGCTCCGCCCTGGCGGTCGGCGCGGCCCTCGCGATCGGCGTCCTCTTCCGGCTCGGGGTCCTCGCGACCCGGCTCGTCGGCCTCGCCCGCCTCGGCCGGGCCGCCCGACCGGTCACGCCGGAGCCCTGGCTCGCCGCGCTGCGCGACGCGGTCGCGCCGCGCGCGTCCTTCGCCGCCGCGGAGGGCGTGGGCGCCGCCGCCACCTACGGCGTCGTCTCGCCCCTCGTTCTCCTCCCCGCCGGGTTCGACGCGCTCCCGCGCGAGCGGCGGGAGGCCGTCGCTCTCCACGAGCTGCTCCACGCGCGCCGTGGCGATTGGCTCTTCCTCGTGGCCGAGGAGGCGCTGGCGGCGGCACTTTTCTTCCACCCGGCCGTCCACTGGCTCCTCGACCGCGTGCGGCTCGCCCGCGAGCAGTGCGTCGACGCCGAGGTCGTGCGCCGCCTCGGCGCGAGGCGCGCCTATCTCGAGTCCCTCGTCGACGCGGCGAGGGCCTCTCTCGCCGCTCGCGCGGTCCCGGCCGCGCCCTTCCTTCGTCACGGCCACCTCCGGGAGCGGGTGGACCTGCTGCTGAAGGAGGCCTCCATGTCCCGCGCCCGCTCCGCCGCTCACGTCGCCGCCGCCTCGCTCGCCGTCCTCGCCGCCGTGGCCCTCTCCGCGTCCGCCATGCCCTTCCAGGCCCCGGCGAAAGCCGCCCCGCGCGAGGGGCAGATCAACGTCGCCGACTCGGTCGAGGCTCCGAGCGAGCCGAAGCTCGTCCGACGGGTCGCCCCCGCCTATCCTCCCGACGCGAAGACCGACGGCGCCCAGGGGATCTTCGTCCTCGAGCTCGTGATCGGGAAGGACGGCGTTCCGCGCGACGTGCGCGTGTCGGGCTCCGCACCGACGCCGGAGCGGCTCGCTCAGCTCGGCCTCAAGGACCCGGCGAAGAGAGGCACGCCGGCCGCGCTCGAAGGCGACGCACGCCTCGGCGTCGCGGCGGTCGACGCGGTGAAGCAGTGGCGGTACGAGCCGGTCCTCAAGGACGGCAAGCCGGTCGACTTCAAGGCGACCGTCACCGTCAACTTCAAGCTGAGCTAGGTCGAGTCGGGCCTCGCACGGCCCCCGGCCGGCCCGCCTGGCGTCCGGGGGCGTCCCGCGTCTAGTGGGCCGGCGCCGCGATCGGCCCGCGCCAGCCGACCGCGCGGCCCTGCACCGCCGCGAGCAGCGAGCGCACGAGCACGATGTACATGAGCTGGCGGTAGTAGAGCCGCTGGAGCAGGAACGACGCGAGGAGCGACCACTCCTCGTCCCTCTCGAGGAGGAACGCGAGAACGCCGGTCAGCAGGTCGATCACCATGAAGACGACGAAGAAGATCGCGGCCCGCGCGACGTCCTCGGAGGTCCACAGCAGCGGCAGGCGGCCGACGTGCAGCCTCGCGAGGAAGTAGAGGGCGAGCGACCCGACGAACAGCAGGTCGATGAGGGGCGAGAACACCGGAAGCAGGATCTGGAAGAGGAACACGTTCGGCAGGGCGATGAAGCCGAGCGTCCCGTACTTCGGGCGGAACATCGTGTCGCGGTGCTTCCACACGGCCTGCAGCGTGCCGAAGGTCCAGCGGAAGCGCTGGGCGATGAGGCCCCTCGCGTCCTCGGGGGCCTGCGTCCAGCTCACCGCGTGCTCCTCGTAGCGGATCCTCCAGCCGCGGCGGCGGACCGCGATCGTGAGGTCCGCGTCCTCCGCCACGGTGTCGGGAGTCAGCCCGCCGATCTCCCTCAGGATCGCGGCCCGCCAGGCGCCGAGGGCACCCGGCACCACGGTGATGCAGTCGAGCAGGTCGAAGGCGCGCTTCTCGAGGTTTTGGCTCGTCACGTACTCGAGCGCCTGCCAGCGCGTGATCCAGCGGTCCCGGTTCGCGACCTTGACGTTGCCCGCGACCGCGCCGACCTTCGGGTCGGCGAAGTGGCGGGCGAGCCGCCGCACCGCGGCCGGGTCGACGGCGGTGTCCGCGTCGATCGTCACCACGATCTCGCCGCGGGCCTCGGCCAGCGCCTGGTTGAGCGCGGCCGCCTTTCCCTTGTTGACCTGGCGGATGAGCCGGAAGCGCGGGTCCGCGCTCCCGGCGGCGAGCGCCCGCTCCGAGGTGGCGTCCTTCGAGCCGTCGTCCACCACGATCAGCTCGAGCGACGGATAGTCGCTCGCGAGCACGGAGCGCACCGTGTCCGCGATCGCCGCCTCCTCGTCGTGGGCCGGCACGAGGACGCTGACGAGCGGAGGCTCTCCGGCCGCCGCCGGGGGATGGCGCCGCAGGGCCTTCTCGACGAGAGCGAGGAGCCCGACGAGGGCGGCGCGGAGGCCGACGAGGGCGATGCCGGCCACGAAGATCGTCGCGATGCCGACGCGGGCCCAGTGGTAGAGCTCGAAGACGAGCCGGTCGACGCGGGCGTTCCACCGCTCGCGTGGCGACAGCACGGGCATCGTGGCCGCGCGCGTCTGGCCGATGAGCTCCGCCACCGGCACGAGGGCGAAGCCCTCCTTCCGCAGCCCGTCCACGATCGCCGGCAGGGCGGCCACGGTCGTCGAGCGGTCGCCCCCGCCGTCGTGGAGGAGGACCACGTTGCCGACGCCGTTCCTCGCGTCCTCGACGACGCGGCGCGCGATCTCGGCCGCCCCGGGCGCGGGCCCGCCCCCGGGGCTGCCCCAGTCGTGCGGGTCGATCCGGGAGCCGACGATCACGTAGCCCATCGACTGCGGCACGGGCAGGAGCGCGACCTCGCCCGAGGTCTCCGGGTGGTGGTCGATGCCGTAGGGCGGGCGGAACAGCACCGTGCGCGCGCCGAGGAGGCTCTCGAACAGCCGCTCGGTGAGGTTCAGCTCGACCTGGAGCTGCGCGCGGCTGATCTGGTCGAAGTGCGGATGGGTGTAGCTGTGGTTCCCGATCTCGTGGCCCTCGGCGTACTCGCGGCGCAGCAGCCGGGGGCTCGCGTTCGCGGAGAGCCCGGTGACGAAGAACGCGGCCGGCGCCCCCTTCTCCTTCAGCGTGTCGAGGATGGCCGGGGTGAATCGCGCGTCGGGCCCGTCGTCGAACGTGAGGGCGATCTTCTTCGGCTGCGCGCCGACCTGGTCGATCTGCCAGGTGCGGGGCAGCGCGGCGTACGAGGCGGCCTCGATGAGGCCGGTCGCCGCGTCGCGGCGCACCTCACGGCGGCCCGGCGCGGGCGTCGAGAGGATCTTCCACACGTCGCCGTCTCCCTCGAGCACCAGGTCGTAGCCGGGCGGCATCGTCTCGAGCTTCGACGCGTCGAGCGACTCGACGTCGCTCGCGCCCCAGAAGGCCCACAGCGACGGGTCCTCGGAGCCGAGGCGCCACAGGGCGGTCCCGCGGAGGCCGGCCCGGTCGCACGCGCGGACCTGGTTGTAGGCCGTGACCCCGTCCGTCAGCCAGACCGCGTGGTCGCGCCCGGCGTCGTCGGTGTACTGATAGCGGGGGTTCAGCGAGTCGGGATCGAAGCTGAGCGTCGACTCCGACTCGACGGCGGTCACGAGCGCCTCCTGGAACGTCCGGGCCCGGCCGGGCGACGCCTTCTCGTGCGGCCGGGGCAGGGGCCAGTCGTACGCGTACGACGCCACCGCGGCGACGAGCTTCTCGCGCGGCACGAGGCCGACGAGGGTGTCGACGTTGCGGACGAAGAAGCCCTGGCTCGCGATCGGCCCCGGCTCCGAGCCGAGCCAGTGCTCGTCGTAGTTCATCGCGATGACGACGTCGGCGTCGCGGCCGATCGAGCGGTAGTCGAACGCCGGGTCCGCCGCGGGGAGGGCGACCATGAGCTGGGCGGACCGGCGGTGCAGCTCGGCGCCGAGCTCGTGCACGAACTGCGCGAGCTCGCGCTGCCGGCGCTCGGGCACTTCCTCGAAGTCGAGGACGAGGCCGGGCCGGTGGCGGGTCACCACGTAGGCCGCGAGCTGCGCGACGGCGCGGGCCCGCGCCGCGGGGCTCGCGAGCATCGCCCCGAGCTCGGCCGAGTACCACGCCGTGCCGTCGCTGTTGTTGGCGAGCGGCATGACCTGGAGGTCGGTCGGGGTCGTGCGAAGCCACTCGTCGAGCTTCGCGTCCGCCTCGGCCTGCACGCGCCCGTCGGGAGTCGTGATGTGCAGAGTCTCCGGCACGAGCAGGTCGATCTGGTCGTGGTGCTGCTGCAGCGCGGCGAAGCTCGCGGGGTCCCAGCTCACGTAGAACGCCATGCGCAGCGGGTCGGCCGGGCCCCGGGCGGCATACCGGGGCAGGACCCGGGCGAGTCGACCCGGCCGGCGCCTCTCGGACGCGAGGGGGCGGCTCCGGCGGATCGCGTGCAGGGCGGGCCGGGTGTCGGGCAGCATGAGCCCGGGCAGGTCCGGCCGCCGGGCGACGTTCCACAGGAACACGAACAGGACGAGCGTCAGCGTCCCGCCGGCGACCTCGAGCGTACGCCGGGCCCGCCGCCACCGGACCCGGCGCTGGTCGAAGAAGACGGGCTTGAGGTCGGCCACCGCTTGTTGGAAGCTACGGTCAGCTCATGGAGAAGTCAACGAGCCGCACGCGGACGGCGGCGGGCGTCGCGGCCGCGCTCGCCCTGGGCCTCGTCTTCCGGCTCCTGATCGTCTCGTGGTTCCCCTTCGACGCCGCCGGGGACACCGGGCTCTACGAGAACCTCGCGCGCGGGCTGCTGCACCGCGGCGGCTTCGGCCTCGAGATCGCCGGCCGCTTCCAGCCGGTGGACGTCCGGATGCCGGGATACCCGGCGTTCCTCGCGGCGACCGAGGCGCTGCTCGGCCCCGGCCGCGGACCCGTGCGCGTGGCGCAGGCCGTGGTCGACACCGCGACCTGCGCCCTCGCCGGCCTCGCGGCGGCGCTCCTCGCCTCGCGGGAGCGCCGCCGCCGCGCCTTCGTCGCCGGCGTGTGGCTCGCCGCCCTCTGCCCGTTCACCGCCAACTACACCGCCGCGCTCCTGGCCGAGACGGCGGGGGCCTTCTGGACCACCACGGCCTTCGTCGCGATCGCGTGGGGAGTGCGCCGCGCGCAGGAGCGGGGCACGCTCGACCGGCGGGCAGCGGCCGCCCTCGGCGCGGCGGGCCTCGCGGCCGGCCTCGGCTGCTTCTTCCGGCCCGAGACGCCGCTCCTCCTGGCCGGCCCGGCGGTCGTGCTCGGCCTGGAGTGGCGCCGGCCGCGCGTGTCGGGCTCCGCACCGACGCCGGAGCGCCTCGCCCAGCTCGGCCTCAAGGACCCGGCGAAGAGGGGCACGCCGGCCGCTCTCGAGGGCGACACGCGCCTCGGCCAGGCCGCGGTCGACGCAGTGAAGCAGTGGCGCTACGAGCCCGTCGTCAAGGACGGCAAGCCGGTGGACGTCCAGGCGACCGTCACGGTGAACTTCAAGCTGAGCTAGGTCGAGGCCCTTCTCCCGGCCGGCGGCGCGACCGCCGGCCGGGAGGAGATCCGCTCCGCCTCCGTGGTCGCCGCGGGCCGACGCGGCGGGACGGCAGGCTCCGCCCTCAGACCCGCCCGCGGCCGCTCGTCGCGACCGCCGCCGCGAAGCACGCGAACGCGGCGAGGAGGAACGCATCCGGGGCGGGGAACCAGTAGCGCAGCCCGATCGCCGAGAAGACGCCGAACACGCCGGAGTAGGCGATCGCGGCCTGGCGCAGCAGTCCCGGCGCGCTCCGCTCGTGGCGCAGGACGATGAGGCCGAAGAGCCCGCTCGCCGCGGACAGCAGCGAGAACGCCAGGCTGAAGCCGAGCACGATGTCCATCGTCGAGCGCACCATGCCGAGGCCCATGTCCTGCCGCTCCCCGCGCATGAGGGCCAGCATCTGCTTCTCGGCCGCGGTCTCGCCCTCGCTCGTCGCCATCCCGTAGTGGCCGAGCAGGTGCACGGCGCCGAGAACGACGAGCACCCAGCAGCCGGCGGCGAAGAAGCGTCGCGCCATCGCGTCCCCCTGGAGGTCGGAAGGCGCACGGTAGAGCCCCTCGGGCCGGCGAGTCAACCGCCGGGGCTCGGGCGTCCATCCCTTCGCGCCGCCGGCCGCGAATCGGCGTAGGATGGCCGCCGCCACGACCTTCCGGAGGATCCCGATGCTCTCCCCCCGCCGCTCGTTCCTCGCCCTCGTCCTCGCCGCCTCGGTCGCCGCCCCGGCCCTCGTCCGCGCCGAAGCCCCTCGCCCGGCCGCGCCGGAGTCGGTCGGCCTCTCCGCCGAGCGCCTCCAGCGCCTGCACGACGGGCTGCAGCAGCACGTCGCCGCCGGCAAGGCGGTCGGCGTCGTGGCCCTGGTGATGCGCAACGGCCGCGTCGTCTTCCACGAGGCCTTCGGCCAGGCCGACCGCGAGGCGGGCGTGGCGATGAAGCCCGACACGATCTTCCGGATCGCGTCGCAGACGAAGGCCTTCACGAGCGTCTCCGTGATGATGCTCGTCGAGGAGGGGAAGATCGGGCTCGCCGATCCCCTGTCGAAGTTCATCCCGGCCTTCAAGAAGACGACCGTCGCGCTGGCCCCGCCGGCCGGAGCCGTGCCCGGCTCGCCCGCGGCCGTCGTGCCGGCGAAGCGCGAGATCACGATCCGCGACCTGCTGACCCACACGGCCGGGATCAGCTACGGGCGCGGGCCGGGGGCCGCCGCGTGGCAGGCGGCCGGCATCCAGGACTGGTACTTCGCCGACCGCACGGAGCCGGTGTCGGCCTTCGTGGAGCGGATGGCGGCCCTCCCGATGGACGCGCAGCCGGGCGAGAGGTACGTGTACGGCTACAACACCGACATCCTCGGCGTGGTGGTCGAGAAGGTCTCGGGGATGACGCTCGCCGAGTTCGTCCAGAAGCGCATCGCCTCTCCGCTCGGCCTCGTGGACACGCAGTTCTACCTGCCTCCCGCGCAGAAGGGCCGCCTCGCGGCGGTCTACTCGGTGAAGGACGACGGCACGATCGAGCGCTCGAGCGACCCGAAGTTCGGCCAGGGCCACTACGTCGAGGGCCCGCGAGTCGCCTACGCCGGCGGGGCGGGGCTCCTCTCGACCGCGCGCGACTACGGGCGCTTCCTCCAGATGATGCTGAACGGCGGCGAGCTCGATGGCGTGCGGCTCCTCAGCCCGAAGACCGTCGAGCTCATGACCGTCAACCACGTCGGCACGCTGTTCACCGAGGGCTGGGGCACGAACAACGCGAACGCCGGGATGGGCTTCGGCCTCGGCTTCGAGGTGATGGAGGACGTCGGGAAGAACGGCCGGTACGGGTCCGTCGGCGCGTTCGGCTGGGGCGGCGCCTACCACACGAACTACTGGGCCGACCCGAAGGAGAAGCTCGTCGGCGTGCTGATGACGCAGCTCCTCCCGGCCGGGAGCTCCGACCTGCAGCCGAAGTTCCGCACCCTCGTCTACCAGTCGATCGTCGGCCCGGCGACGGGCGTCGCGGCGCCGAAGGCGGCCGCCCGCTAGGACGAGCGGCGGGGACGGCGCCGGCCGACCGCGACGACGCCGGCCAGCACGAGCGCCGAGCCGGCGAGCAGGCGCGGCCTCACCGGCTCGTGGAACGCCACGGCCCCCACCGCCACCGCCACGATCGGGATGAGGTACGACGTGAGCGCGACGCGCGTCGCGCTCACCCGCGCGAGCAGCCAGTAGTACACGGTGAACGTGACGGCCGAGCCGAACACCGTCAGGTAGAGGAGCGCCCCGAGCGAGCGAGCGTCGAGGACGAGCGGCCGCCCGCGCTCGAAGACGAGCGCGACGACACCCATGGCGAGGCCGGCGGCGAGCATGGGCACCGCCGCGAGCGACAGCGGGTGGATGCCCGCGCCCCACCGCTTGATGAGGATCATCGACACCGCCGAGACGACGGGCGAAACGAGCATGACGAGCGCGGCCGTCCGGACCTCGTCGCCGCCGAGGAGGCGCAGGTCGTCGGAGAAGATCACGGCGACGCCGGCGAAGCCGAGCAGGAGGCCGGCCGCCGCGGCCGGAGCGAGGCGCTCGCCGGGCAGGAAGAGATGGGCGAGCGCGGCCACGAGCAGGGGGTAGGTCGCGAACAGGACGGCGGCGAGCCCCGACGGGATGTACTGCTCGCACCAGTAGACGACCGCGTAGGAGACGCCGAAGGACAGGAAGGCGTTCGCGGCCCACAGCGCGCGCTCCCGCCGGCTCGCCCCGAGCCGCACGCCGAACCGGGGAGCGAGCGCGAGGAGCAGCAGGCCGGCCAGCGTGAAGCGCATCGCGACGCCGGTGAACGGGGGGATGCCGGCGAGGCCGACGCGGATGGCGGCCCACGTCGTGCCCCAGACGAGCACCAGCACCGCGAAGGCGGCGACGAGGCGGCCCCGTCCCGGCGCGCTCAGGGCCGCGGCTCCGGGTCCTTCGCCGCCTCGACCGCCTTCGCGGCGTCGGCCGTCACGGCGCCCGGCGCGGCGCGGCCGAAGCTCCGCGCCTTCTCGGCGAACGCGGCGAGGCGCTCGTCGACGCGCCGGTTCACCGTGCCCTCCGGGTAGGCGCCGTCCTCGCCCCGCTCGCCGGCGGGCACGCCGGTGAGCAGCTCGACGGCCTCGTCGACGGTGGCGACGGGCCACACGTGGAAGAGCCCCCGCTCCGCGGCCTCGACCACGTCGCTCCGCAGCATCAGGTGCCTCACGTTCGACGCCGGGACGAGGACGCCCTCCTCTCCGGTGAGGCCCGCCTCGCGGCACACGTCGAAGAAGCCCTCGATCTTCTCGTTGACCCCGCCGATGGCCTGGACCCGCCCGTGCTGGTCGACGGACCCGGTGATCGCCCGCCCCTGCCGCACGGGCGCCCCGGAGAGGGCGGAGACGAGCGCGACGAGCTCCGCGCACGAAGCGCTGTCGCCGTCGACGCCGGAGTACGACTGCTCGAACACGAGGCTCGCGGAGAGCGAGAGCGGCCGCTCGGAGGCGAAGCGCTGGCCGAGGAAGCCGGCGAGGATGAGGACGCCCTTCGAGTGGAGGGCGCCGCCGAGAGCGACCTCCTTCTCGATGTCGACGACGCTGCCGCTGCCGAGCCGCACGCGCGCGGTGATCCGGCTCGGCCGGCCGAACGAGTCGGCGCCCAGGCGGAGCACGGAGAGCCCGTTCACCTGCCCGACCACCGCGCCGCGCGTCTCGACGACGAGGGTCCCGGCCCGGATCTGCTCGCGGACGTGCTCGCGGACGCGGCTCGCCCGGCGGACCTGCGCGTCGAGCGCGGCCTGCACGTCGCCGGCCGAGACGACGGCCGCCCCGCGCTCGCCGGCGCGGTGGTCGGCCTCGCGCAGCAGGTCGGCGAGGCTCTCCGCGTGGACCTGCAGCTTGTCCTGGTCCTCGGCCCGCCGCGACGCCTGCTCGACGGCGAGGGCGGCGGCGGGGGCGTCGAGCTCGCGGAGCCGCTCCTTGCGGCCGACCGTCGCGAGGAGCCGCGCGTAGAGCGCCTCGCCCTCCGGGGTGCGGTCGATCTCCTCCTCGAAGTCGGCGGCGATCTTGAAGAGCTCCGCGAACTCCGGGTCGTAGGCGGAGAGCGTGTAGTAGAGGGCGCGCTCGCCGAGGAGGACGACCTTGAGGTCGAGCGGGATGGGCTCGGGCTCGAGCGAGACGGTCGTGCCGAGGCTCAGCGCCTGGGGCACAGACTCGATCCGCACGAGCCCCGAGCGCAGGGCCCGCTTGAGCTCGTCCCACGCGAGCGGCTGCAGGAGGAGCCGCCGCGCGTCGACGATCAGATAGCCCCCGTTCGCGCGGTGGAGGGCGCCCGCCTGGATGAGGGTGAAGTCCGTGACCAGGTTGCCGAGCTCGGACACGTGCTCGACGCGGCCCACGAGGTTGGGGTGGGTGGGGTGGTCCTCGTAGACGACCGGCGCGCCCGAGGCGGAGTTCGTCACGAGCACGTTCACGTCGTAGCGCCGCCCCGGACGGCGCTCCGCCCCCCGGCCGCCGAGGAGGGCCCTCACGGCGTTCGGCCCGTCCGGGGCGGGCAGGAAGTCCTCGGCGTTCGCGACGACGTCCTTCTCGACCTCGGCGAGGTGCTCGAGAACGGCGGGCACGTCGGCCCAGTGCGCCCGCACCTCGTCGACGAGGTGCCCGGCCGCCGCCGCCGCCACCAGCCGGTCGAGCCTGCGCTGCTCCTCGCGCTGCTGGCGGGCCCGACGCGGGACGAGGGCCATCGCCTCGGAGAGCTCCGCCTGCATCCGCGCGATCTCCGCCCGCACCGACTCCTGCTCCGCTTCCGCAAGCTTCTGGAACGCCTCGGGGTCCATCACCTCGCCGCCCCGCAGCGGGGCGAAGGCGAGGCCGTTCGGCGTCTTGAGGATCGCGAGGCCGCGCTCGCGGGCCGTCTCCTCGAGCTCGCCGAAGGTCTTCTCGTTCTGCTCGGAGAAGCGCGCCTCGAGCCGCTTCCGGCGGAGCCGGTAGTCGTCGCTCTCGAACGCGGCCGGCAGGTCCGCGTGCAGCTCCTCGACGAGCCGCCGCATCTCCTCGCGCAGCTGCGGCCCCCGGCCGGGCGGCAGGCGCAGCGCGCGCGGGCGGCGAGGGTCGGCGAAGTCGTGCACGTAGCACCAGTCCGGGGGCGGGGCCTCGCCCGCCGCGCGCGACTCCAGGAACGCGCGCACGAAGCCGTGCTTGCCCATGCCGGACGTGCCGAGGGCGTAGAGGTTGTAGCCGTACCGGCGGATGCCGATCGCCGACCGTACGGCCTCTTCGGCGCGCTCCTGGCCGATGATTCCGGGGACCTCGGTGAGCGACGCCGTCGTCTCGAAGCCCAGGGAGGCGGGATCGCAGCGGCGGCGCAGGCGGGAAGGGGGCAGCGGCGGGCGCTCGCTCATGGCGACTCCTCGGCCCATTCTAGTTCGCTCCGGCGGTTTGACCCGGAGAGCGGGCCGGGTAGACTCGTCCAGTTGGGCGCCCGCCCGTAAACCCCGCAACCCTCAGGTTCCCAGGAGGTCGAACGTGTCGCTTCGCAGCATCCTCGCCGTCGCCGCCCGCGTCGCGCTGGCCGGAGCGGTTCTCCTCGCGATCGCGCCCGCGCCGGCTCACGCGCAGGTGTCGGCCGAGGAGGCGACCGCTTACGCCGCATGGCAGGCCGCGAGCACCACCGACGTCGCCAAGGCCACCGAGCTCGCCAAGGCCTACCTCGCCCAGTACCCGACCGGGCAGTACGCCGACTACCTCAAGAAGTGGCTCGGCAGCGGACAGGCCGCCGCGTTCGAGACGGCCATCAGGGAGAAGCGCACGGCCGACATGCTCAAGATCGGCAACGAGCTCCTGGCGGGCGATGTCGGGAACCTCAACGTCATCTGGGCGATGGCCTCGGCCATCCGCGGCGAGATGCTGGCGCGGCCGCCGGTGTACGCGAACGCGGCCGCCGGCGTCGAGCTCGCGAAGAAGGGCATCGCCCTCATCGAGGGCGGCAAGACCCTCGCCGGCGTCGAGAGCTTCGACAAGAACGCGACGCTCGCGTGGATGACGCAGATGCTCGCGCTCAACGAGCAGAAGGCCGGCAACGTGCAGGCCGCGATCCCGCTGTTCGAGAAGTCGACGGGCTACGCGCCGAAGGACAAGTCGATCGCGGCGCCGAACCTCTTCTCGGTCTACAACGCCCAGTACGCCGACTACGTCGAGGCGGCGAAGGCCTTCAACGCGCTGCCCGAGGCGGACCGGGCCGCGGCCGAGCCCCCGGCCACCGTGAAGGAAGCGCGCGAGAAGCTGAACAAGGAGGCCGACGACGTGATCGACGTCGCGGCCCGCTTCGTGAGCTTCGGCCGGGCGAACGGCCTGCCCCCGGCGACCGTCGACCGCATCAACGGCACGCTCGAGTCCGTCTACAAGGCCCGCTTCCCCGAGGACGCGGCCCTCGCCGGACTGCAGAAGATCCTGCAGGAGAAGGCCGCCCAGTAGAGTTCCCCGCGGGCGGGGCGCGGACCCCGGCCCGTCCCGGACGAGAAAAAGGCCCGGTGGCCGTCGCGCCACCGGGCCTTTCTCGTTCGGAACGACTTTCTTCGGAGCGACGTCCGCGCCGGCGAGGGAGGGCGCCGGCGCGGATCTACTTCGCGATCTCGAGGGCCTTCACGGTGTCGGGCAGCGGCGTCGAATCGGAGACGTAGCCGATCGCCCCCGGCGTCTGGGCGACGAACGAGACGACTTCCTCGTCCGTCGTCCGGACCGGAGGAGGGACGGCGCCGGTCGTCATGCGCCGCTGCCAATAGATCTGGATCTCGATGATGGAGCGTCCGAGCAGGCTGTTCGAGAACGTGCTGCGCACGGGGGACTTCAGGGACTGGTCGACGGGCTGAGCCGGCGACCCGTCGCCCCACTTCGACGCCTCCTTGAGGAAGATCTGGGCGAGGGCGGCGCGCGTCATCTGGGTTCCCTTGACGGTCGGGTTGGCGATCACTCGGACGGAGCCGCCGCCGGCGCCGCTCACGAACCCGGCGCCGGACAACAGGATGAAGATCGCGGGAAGAAGCGCGGGCGGGCGTCTCAATGTCGATTCGACCTCGTTGATACGAGCGGACGGGAGGGGCGCCCGCTCGTCCGGCAGTTCCTGCAAACGGGATACCGGATGGCGTCTGCGGTGAGATTCTCGTAAATCACTGATTTCACGGCCCCGGGAGTGTCGACTCCCGCCGCGCTCGTCCCGGGAATGGATTCCGTCCCGATTCTGGACGCCCGGTCTATCGCGCGGCTTCGACCCAGGAGTCGAACACGCGCACGGTCTTCCAGTTGGCCTGGTTCTCGGCGATGAACTGCTTGTGCCGGGGGTGCTCCTGGTAGGCGTCGTGGGCGGCCTGGTCCCTGAAGTGGACGTGGAGGCTGACGTCGAAGGCGCGGTCGTTCACGTCGCGCTGCATCTCGTCGGCGCGCGTCCCGGCGGCGAAGAAGACGGCGCCGTCGTGGCCCGCGAGATACTTGCGGCAGGCGACGACGAGGGCCTTCTTCGCGGCGGGCGAGGCGTCCTTCAGCGTGAAGTACACGTCGTGGGCGAGAACCGGCGACGCGGGCGCGTCTCTCCCGCCGAGCGCGGCGAGGGCGAGGGCGGCGAGCGGGGCGACGACGAAGCCGATGCGGACCATGGGCGAGCCTCCTCGAGAGCGAGACGCGAGTCTACCCGCGGGAAGGGTCCGCCGCCACGGCCGGGCCGTCGAGAAACGCGTCGACCGCCGCCACCGCCCGCCCTCGCCGCTCGTCCCAGGAGCCGCGGATCGGGACGACCCGCGCCCCGATCGACTCGAGCGTCGCGGCGAAGAGAGAGAAGAGCTCCTCCCGCCGCTGCGGCGCCTCGCGCTGGTGGCCGTCGGGGGTCCACGGCACGTCGACGTGGTGCAGGAGGTAGAGATCGCCGCGGCGGCGCGGCGCCTCCTCCGCGATCCACGCCGGGCAGTCGCCGTAGTAGTGCCGGCTGTAGACCATCGTGCTCACGAGGTCGGTGTCGAGCAGGACGAAGGCCGCGCCCGCGGCCACCGCGCGCGACACGGCCTCGTCCTCGAGCTCCACCTGGCCACGCCCGATCGGGTCGACGTCGGCGTAGGTGAGCGCCGCGCCTCGACGCTCGACGTAGAGCCGCGCGCTCTCGGGGGCCCACGGCACGCCGTAGCGGGCCGCGAGGTCCCCGGCGAGCCAGGTCTTCCCCGTGCTCTCGGGCCCGATGAGGACGACCCGCCGCGGCGTCACGCGGGCGGCGCGGACGACGCCCCGGCGCGGCCGTCATCGAGCGGCGCCACTCGCGATGGCCGAAGACGGCCATGACGAGCAGGACGCCGTAGAAGACGGCCATCGCGAAGCGCTGCTGCGAGAGGAACATCGGCACCGACGCGACGTTGACGGCCATCCACACGAGCCAGTTCTCGAGCCACTTGCGGGTGGCCATCCACTGCGCGACGAGGCTGAGGGCGGTCGTCCCCGCGTCGACGAACGGGAGAGGGTCGCCCATGCGGAGCTTCAGGAGGAGCCCGAAGGCGACCGTCGCCACGACCCAGGCCGCGGCGAGGGAGACCGCCCACCGCCGCGGCGTGCGGGAGACGGCGAGGGCCGTCCGACCCTCGCCGCCGTGGAGCCACTCGTACCAGCCGTAGACGGACACGACGACGTAGACGGCCTGGAGCGCGGCCTGGCCGAAGAGCCGCGCGGAGGCGGTCACGACGAGGAAGAGGAGCGCGTTGCCGATGCCGATCGGCCAGCACCACGGGTTCTCGCGGATCGCGAGGATCACGTAGACGACGCCGAGCACGGTGCCGGCAATCTCGAGGGCCAGGTCCAAGGGCTGCGCCGTCCTTCCTGCCGCGCCGCGCTCGCGCTAGAAGCGCACGTCGAGCGTCGCGAACACGCTGCGCGTGGCGAGCGGATAGTAGTACGAGCTGCCGGCCAGCGTGTCCGCGCCCGACGCGTCGCGGTCGAAGTACAGGTAGCTGTACCCGGCCGGCCACATCCGGCGCTCGTCGAGCAGGTTCGTCGCCTGGACCCGCAGGCGCGGCTCTCCCCGGCGGACCCAGCGCGCGAGCGACACGCTCGCGACCGCGTCGAGGCCGAAGAAGGACGGCGTGCGGAAGCCGGGATTGCCGGTGTTGTCGAGCTGGGCCCGGCCGACCCACCGGCCCGACAGCGCGAGCCGGGCGCCGCGGACGGGCGTCCACTCGACGCCCGCGTTGAGGATGGCCTCCGGCGTGAGCAGCGGCCGCACGTCCCGGTGCACGAGCGGGACGCTGTCGACCCACGCGCCCTGCGGGTCGTAGACGTCGTAGTACTGCGTCCAGCTCTCGATGCGGTTGCGGCTGAAGCTCGCGTTCCCCGTCACGCGCCACCGGTCGAACGGCGCGCAGGCCACCTCGAGCTCGACCCCGCGGCGGTGGCTGCGGCCGGCGTTCGTGCGCATGGGCAGGCCGATCTCCGAGAGCTTCCCGGAGAGGGCGATCTCGTTGTCGAACTCCATCGCATAGACGTTCGCCCGGCCCGTGAAGCGGCCCCGGCGCAGCTCGACGCCCGCCTCGTAGTCCCACAGCCGCTCGGGCTCGATCGCGCGCAGGTCGTACGGCACGGACGCGTCGTCCTCGCCGTTCAGCATGTCGCTGCGCGCCGGCTCGCGGCTCATCCGGCCGGCGGACGCGTAGAGGCCCACGCTCCGCGACGGGTCGAAGCGGACCCCGGCCTTCGGGTTGAAGAAGGTCCAGCTCACCTCGCCGAGCGGCTGGGCGCCGCGGTACTCGAAGCGCGCGTGGCGCACCTGGGCGTCGGCCCACGCCCGCGTGCGGCCCGAGGCGTCCCAGGCCGCCTTCAGGAACGTGTTGTACTCGTGCTTCCGCCCCGTGTTCGTGTAGGCACGCGCGCCGCCCACCACGTCCATGAAGTGATCGCGCGAGAAGTCGTTCGCGTGGCCGCCCCAGGTCAGGCCGAGCCGGCCGCGGCGATGGGTCGCGCCGAGCACCAGGCCGACGAAGCGGCCGTCGATCCCGTACTGCAGCATGTCGCCGCTCGCCGCGTCGCGGATGCGGAAGTAGCCCTGGGCCCCGTTGTAGTAGGCCTGGGCCGACACGGTCGAGCCGACGCCGACGAGCCGCGTGTACTGCAGGTGCGCGACGTCCTGGCCGAAGTCGTCCTTCTCGTCGGGCGACAGGTCGTTCCAGCGCAGGTCGCGCTCGAGCACCGACTCCTCGGTGGCGAGGTAGGCGAGCTGGCTCCTTTCCTGGCCGGAGAAGCCGAACAGCTTGACGAGCGAGCGCTCGCCCTGCCGCGTCGCGCCGAAGTAGGCGGTGTGCTGGTCGACGCCGGAGTTGCGGCGGAAGCCGTCGCTCGTCTGGGCCGCGAAGCGGCCGTAGAGGGCGTACGGTCCGAGGCGGCCGGAGTGGGCGCCGAGCGCCCCCCGCGCGCTGCCCCACGAGCCGCCGCCCGCCTGGGCCTCGAGGGCCGGCTTCTCGCCCGGGTTCACGCTCGCGAAGTTGACCGAGCCGCCGTACGAGGCGCCGCCGACACTCGACGTGCCGACGCCGCGCTGCACCTGCACGGAGTCGACGACGCTCAGGAAATCGCCGAAGTTGGAGAAGTAGAGGGCCTGGTCCTCCGGGTCCTGCAGGGGGATGCCGTCGAGGGTCACGTTGAGCCGCGTCTGGCCGATGCCGCGGACGTTGAAGTACGCGTAGCCGGCGGTCGTGCCGCTGTCGGACTGCACGTTCACCGAGGGCGTCGAGGCGAGCAGGAACGGCGTCTCCTGCCCCCGGTTCACCGCCTCGATCGTCTCGCGCTCGAGGTCCGTCTTCGTCACCGGCGTGCGCTCCTCGGCGCGCACCGCTTGCACGACGACCTTCTCGTCGAGGCGCACGGGAGCCGGGGCCGCCGCGGGCGCCGTCCCGGCCGGCGGGGCCTCGGGCGCCTGCTGCGCCGTCGCGACGGACGAGGCGCCCGCGCCGGCGAGCACCGCCACCGAAAGGATGAAGCTCTTCATGAATCGCCTCCTCCCCCGCTTCCGCGGGGAATCGAGGCGGGTCACCTTGAGTGCCGCTCCTCCACGAGGAGCGGGATCGATCTCTCTCTCGCCTTCCCTACGCCGGTTCGAACCGGATCAGGTTCCGAGGGTGTGATCTCAGGCCGTTTCGGCCACCCCTAGGCTACCGCCAGGAAAGAGTGTGCCCTGCGCGCCGGCTCCCGGTCAACCCTCGGCGTCGACGCCCCCTGGGCGTCACAGGTCCTCGCTCAGGAACGCCTCGCGTGCCTTCACCTTCGTCTCGACGAGGTCCGCGGTGGTGAGGCCGAAGCGGTCGGCGACCTTGCGCACCAGGTACTCCTCCTGGGCCGCGAGCTCCGCGTCGGAGAAGGCGATGCGCCAGAGCTCCTCCACGACGCGCCGCTTCTCGGCCACCGAGCAGCCGCGGTCGACGCGATCCACGACGGCGGCGAACGCGAGCCCCTGGCCCATCGCCTCCTCGGCGGCCCGGACGAGATCGGGCGCGTCGTGGCCGCCGACGCCGAGCGCGCGCGCCACCGCCCGCTCGAGCGCGAGATGCTCGTCGTGGCGGTCCTCGTGGTCGGCGCGCACGACGCAGACCATCAGCAGCGCGGCCGCGAGCCGGACCCGGCGAGCGGCGAGCGACTCGCCCGCCCGGCGGACGAGCGAGTCCTCGAGCAGCTCGCGGATCTCCCGAACCAGCTCCGCCCGGCTCCGCTCGTCCATCGCCCCCCCGCTCAGCGATCGAGGGCCCGCTCGAGGGTCCGGCAGAAGGTCTCGAGGACCTTCACCCGGGCCACCCGCTTGTCGTTCGCCGGCACGATCGTCCACGGCGCGGCCGTCGTGCTCGTGCGGGCGATCATGTCCTCGACCGCGTTCTCGTAGGCGTCCCACTTCTCGCGGTTGCGCCAGTCCTCGGGCCCGATCTTGTGCCGCTTCCAGGCGAGCTTCTCGCGCTCGTGGAAGCGCCGCAGCTGCTCCTCGGCGTCGACGTGGAGCCAGTACTTCGCGAGGACGATGCCGTGCCCGGCGAGCTGGTTCTCGAAGTCGTTGATCTCGAGGTAGGCCCGGCTCCACTCGTCCGGCCGCGCGAAGCCCTCGACGCGCTCGACGAGCACCCGGCCGTACCACGAGCGGTCGTACACGGTCACGTAGCCGGCCCGGGGCACGTGGCGCCAGAAGCGCCAGAGGTAGTGGTGCGCCTTCTCCTCGTCGGTCGGCGCCGCCACGGAGATGACGCGGTAGGTGCGCGGGTCCATCGCGGCGGTGAGGCGGCGGATGCTCCCGCCCTTGCCCGCGGCGTCCCACCCCTCGAACACGACGACGGTGGAGCGCTTCTTCTCGAACGCCGCGCGGACGAGCTTGCCGACGCGGCCCTGCGCCGCCTCGAGCCGCTCGTCGTACTCGCGGTCCGAGAGGCGCTTCTTCAGGTCGACCCGGTCCAGGATCGTGAGCGAGGCCTGCCTCGTGCGCGCGGGCGGCGGAGCCGGGCTGCCCTTGGGCGCGGCCGCGCCCCGCGCGGCGGGGGCCTCGGCGAGGCGGGCGCGGATCCGCTCGAGGAGGGTCCGCCCGGCCATGAGGTCGCGGTACCGCTCGTCGGTGGCCTCGACGAGGACCCAGGGCGCGAGGCTCGAGTCGGTCCGCCGGATCGCGTGCTCGGACGCCTCGATGTAGCGCTCGTACCTCCCGAAGTGCTTCCAGTCGGCCCCGTCACCTTCCACCGCGTCGCCCTGTCCTCTTCCAGCCGCCGCAGGCGCTTGCGCAGGCCCTTCTTCGAGAGGTGGATCCAGAGCTTGACGACGAGGGCGCCGTCCTCGGCGAGCATCTGCTCGAACGACGCGATCTCCGACAGCACGCGGTCGTAGCGGGCCCGGCTGAGCCGCGAGAACGCGCGGGCGACGAGGGGCTCGCTGTACCAGGAGCCGAAGAAGATGCCGATCCGCCCGCGGGGGCAGCCGCATCCAGTAGCGCCACCACCGGGGCCGCTCGCGCTCCTCGTCGGTGGCCTCTCCGAAGGCGTGGGTGTCGACGCCGCGGGTGTCGAGCCACTCCATGAGCCGCTTGACGGTCTCGCCCTTGCCGGCGCCGTCGGCGCCGGCGAAGAGCACGATCACGGGCACGCCCGCCTTCTGGAGGGCGCGCTGGGCCTCGAGGAGCTGCAGCCGCAGCTTCGGCTCCTGGGCCTCGAACTCCTCCCGGCTGACGGACCGGCCGACCTCGGCGGTCTCGAACATGCGGGGATTCTAAGCTCACCGGCTGCTCACGAATCCATGAGCGCGGCAGGATCCGGTCGGGCGCCGCCGGGGTATGCTGCGCGCCATGAAGCCTCTCGAGCGCGTGCGCCGGCGGCTCCAGGGCCTTCCCGTGGACCGCCGGCCCAACTTCGACATCTACATGCAGCGGGCCGCCCGCCACGCCGGCCGGCGGCTCCGCGACTACTACCTCGACCACCGGGCGCTCGTGGAGGCCAACCTCGCCGTCCTCGACGCGTTCTCGCTCGACCTCGTCCAGGCGATCTCCGACCCGTACCGCGAGGCCTGCGATCTCGGGCTCGACGTCGAGTGGCCCGCGGACGGCCTGCCGCTCCGCCGGTCCATCCTGGTGCGGGAGCCGGAGGACGCGGAGAGGCTGCGCTTCGTCGCCCCGGAGGACGGCCGGCGCATGAGCGACCGCCTCGACGCGATCCGCCTCCTGCGCGAGCGGGTCGGGGACGACGTTCCGGTGATGGGCTGGGTCGAGGGCGCCTTCGCCCTCGCGTCCGTCCTGCGCGGGGACACGAACGTCCTCCTCGACATCCACGACCGGCCGGACTGGCTGCGGGACCTGCTCGACCGGCTGGTCGAGGTGGGCCTCGCCTTCGTGCGGGCCCAGGTCGCGGCCGGCGCCCACGTCGTGGGCCTCGGCGACTCGATGGGCTCGCTCGTCTCGCCGCGGCAGTACCGCGAGTTCGTGCTGCCCTACGAGCAGCGGCTCTTCGCCGCGGCGAAGGAGGCGGGGGCGATCCCCCGCCTGCACATCTGCGGGAACACGAACCACATCCTCGCCGACATGGCGCGGAGCGGGGCGGAGATCGTCGACCTCGACTGGATGGTCGACCTCGGCCGGGCGGCCGAGCTGTTCGGGCCGTCGGGCCCGGCGCCGTGCGGCAACTTCGATCCCGTCGCGGTGATGCTCCACGGCGGCGCGCGGGACGTCGAGGCCGCGGCGCGCGCCTGCGCCGCGGCGGGCGGCCCGCGCCACTTCAGCGCGGCCGGCTGCGAGGTGCCCGACGGCACCCCGGACGCGAACCCCCTCGCCCACGCGCGGCGCTGCGGGAGCTCGGATAGGCGTTCGCCCGCGGGCCGGCCCGCGCCCTCCGTCCCGGGTTCGCGCCCGGGCGGACCCGGTCCAAGATCTGACCTCAGCCGAAGGAGACGACATGAGCTACGAGCCGGCCGCCGACCGCTACGAGAGGACGCCGTACCGCCGCTGCGGGAGGAGCGGGCTTCGGCTGCCCGCGATCTCCTCGGGCTGTGGCACAACTTCGGCGGCGTCGACGCCTTCGAGAACGGCCGGGCGATCGCCCGCCGCGCGTTCGACCGCGGGGTCACGCACTTCGACCTCGCGAACAACTACGGCCCGCCGCCGGGCTCGGCCGAGGAGAACTTCGGGAAGCTGCTCGACCTCGACCTGCGGCCCTGGCGCGACGAGCTCGTCGTCTCGACGAAGGCCGGCTACCTCATGTGGCCGGGCCCCTACGGCGAGTGGGGCTCGCGCAAGTACGTGCTCGCGAGCCTCGACCAGAGCCTGAAGCGGATGCGGCTCGACTACGTCGACATCTTCTACTCGCACCGGCCCGACCCCGACACGCCGCTCGAGGAGACGATGGGCGCCCTCGCCCACGCGGTGCGCTCCGGCAAGGCGCTCTACGCCGGGATCTCGAACTACCCGGCCGACCTGACCGCGCGCGCCGCGGCGCTCCTGCGCGAGATGGGCGCGCCGTGCCTCATCCACCAGCCGAAGTACTCGATGTTCGAGCGCTGGATCGAGGGCGGGCTCACCGACGTGCTCGCGAAGGAGGGCATCGGCTGCATCCCCTTCTCCCCTCTCGCGCAGGGGCTCCTGACCGACCGCTACCTGAAGGGCATCCCGGCCGACTCCCGCGCGGGCAAGCCGCACGGCTTCCTGCGGCCGGAGCAGGTCACCGAGGAGCGGGTCGGGAAGGCGCGGAAGCTCGACGCGATCGCGAAGGGCCGCGGCCAGAGCCTCGCCCAGCTCGCGCTCGCGTGGGTGCTGCGCCTTCCGGTCGTGACCTCGGCCCTCATCGGGGCGAGCAGCGTGGCGCAGCTCGACCAGAACCTCGACGCGCTCGCGGCCCCGCCGCTGACGGCCGCGGAGACGGCCGCGATCGAGGCCGTGCTGGCCTGAGCGGCCGGCGCGCTCCTCCGCGCGCCGGCCGTCCCGTCTCTAGCGCCCGCGGTACTCGGGGCTCTTCCGCAGGTCGCGCTCCACGTCGCCCTGGGTCCACTTGTCGCGCAGCACGCGGTCGACGTAGCCCCGGCTGCCGGCGTCCGGCTCGCGCTTGAGCACGTTGAGGTACGCGTCCCGCACGATCTGCTCGGCCTTGGCCCGGGTCATGGTGTTCTGCTCGCGGTACTCCGGGCTCCGGCGCAGCGCGTCGCGAACCTGCCCTTCGCTCCAGCCGTCGTCGATCAGCCGGCCGCGGTAGAGCTTGAGCCCTGCCTCGTCGGGCTCGCGCTGGAGGACGTCGCGATACGCCCGGCGGACGATCCGCTCCGACTCCTCCCAGGAGTAGGGCACGCGCACCGAGGAGATCCGGTCGTTCCAGCCCTCGGAGCGCAGGTTGCGCACGTCGCGGTCGAACCGCCGCGAGCGGCCGCCGAAGCGGCCGTTCTGGAAGATCTGCACCTCGCACCGCCCGAAGACCTGGATGGACGAGATGCGGTCGTTCATGCCATCGGGCAGATAGGGGAGGCTCTCCCCGGTGCGGACGCAGAAGTAGTCGCCGCGGTAGTCGTAGTCCTCGAAGAAGCAGACGCCGTCGCGCGGCGTGCGCTCGCGCCCCCAGCGCTGGGCCGACGCGGATGTGGCCGCTCCGAGCACGGCGGCGCTCGCGAGCACGGCGGCGATTGCGGTCCTGGTCACGTTTCTCCTCCGGCGCAGGGGCGGCCCCGGGGCCGCTGACCCCCAATTGTGTACCGCGAGAGCCCCTCGTGGATCCTCACCGCGACGCGCCCACGTAGCGGGCGAGGGCACGGGTCGCGCGGTCGACGCGCCGGAAGGTCGGCAGGCCGGCGCGCCGCATGGCCCGCGCGAGCGGGTCGAAGAGCGAGCCGGCGTCGACCGAGTACACGGCCGGCTTGGACGTGGCCCGGAAGGCCCGGGCGAGGAGCGTCGCGAGCCCCGTCTCCCCCTCGACGTCCTCGCGGTGGCCCTCGCCCTTCGCGAGCGAGTCGAGGAAGGGCGTGGCGGGAACGCCGGCCACCACGAGCGCGTCGACGCCGGGGTCCTCCGCGAGGGCCTCCGCGATCGCCGCGTACTTGTCGGTCGGCGTGACGGGCGTGGTGTCGGCGGGGTTGTGCACGTCGACGATGCCCGGCGGAAGGAGCTCGGCCAGCCGGGCGCGCGTCGCGGGCGCGAGCTCGGCCAGGCGCAGCCCGAAGAGGGCGTCGGCGGCCGCGGTCGCCTCGAAGCCGGCGTTCGACAGGACCGCCACGCGCCGGCCGGCGGCCGCGCGCCCGTCGAGGAGGGCGAACGTCGTCACGTCGTCCTCGAACTGGTCGAGACTCGTCGCGACGAGGGCTCCGGCCGCGCGCGCGAGCTCCTCGCACACCTCGTAGTCCCCGACCGCGGAGGCGGTGTGGGACGCCGCCGCGGCGGAGCCCTCGCGCGTGCGGCCAGCCTTGTAGAGGAGCACCTTCCGCCCGCTCGCGACGATCCGCCGCGCGGCCGCGAGGAAGCGCAGCCCGTCCCCGCGCTGGAAGCCCTCGAGGTAGACCGCGAACACCCGCGCCGCGGCGTCGCCCTCGAGGTGCTCGAGGTAGTCGGACACCGTCACGTCCATCTGGTTGCCGAACGAGATGGCGTAGCGCGGCCGCACGACGCCGTGCAGGTTCGAGATCTGCGTGACGAGGTACGCGCCGGACTGGCTGATGCTCGCGAGGCCCGCGCCGCGAGCCTCGCCGTCGGGAGCGCCGGGCGCCGGCATGTCGAACGGCAGCTTGTGCGGCGGGATGAAGAAGGTGTTGTAGCGGCCCGGCACGGAGACGATGCCGAGGCAGTTGCCGCCGTTCAGGAGCACCCCGCCGTCGGCCGCGCGGTGGCTCTCGGCGAGAGAGGCGCGGATGCGCGCCTCGGCGTCGCGGCCGTGCTCCGTCTCCCCGAAGCCGCCGGCGATGAGGGTGACGGTGCGGGCGCGCCTTTCCTCGACGATCTCGCGCACGACCTCGTCCGCCCCCCGGTCGGCCGCGACCGAGACGATCGCGAGGTCGGCCGGCTCGGGCAGCGCGGCGAGGGAGGCGAACGCGCGGCAGCCGTCGATCTCCCCGGCCTTCGGGTGCACGGCCCAGATCCGCTCCCGCGGCACCCCCCCGCCCTCGACGAGGTTGCGCAGGATGATGCGGCCGGGGTTCATCCCCTCGGCCGAGGCGCCGACCACCACCGCGCTGCGCGGGACGAGCATCCGCCGCAGCTCGGCGACGGGCCGCGCCGGCGGGAGGGGCCTCGGCCGGTGGAGCCGCGCGAGGCCGTCGAGCGCGACGACGCGGCCGTCCGCCGCGACGACCACCGGGTTGAGCTCGAGCTCGCGGAGGCCGAGACCGCCGGCCGGCGCGAAGCCGCCCGTGGCGGAGGCCAGGCGGGCGAGGGCCAGGGCGAGCTCGACGAGCGCCTCCTCGCCGACGCCGTGGCCGCGGCCCGACCGCAGGCGGCCGGTCGCCGCGTCCTGCACCAGTGTGCCGCGAAGGGCCTCCCGCGCCGCGGCGGCGGTGAGGCCGTCGGCCGACAGCATCGCTCGCGCGCGCTCGGGCCGAAGGCCCCCGAGGAGGGCCTCGGTGTCGAGGCCGCCCGCGCCGATCACCACCACGGGCCCGAACGACTCGTCGTGGCGGAAGGAGGCGAGGACCTCGCGGCCGGTGCCGGCGCGGAAGGCGACGCGCTCGACGACGAGCGCCCCCGACAGGCGCGCGTCCGGCACGGCCCGGCGCGCGGCGACGAGGACGGCCGCGATCGCGTCGCGGATGGCCGCCGGCTCGTTGCGGCAGACGGCGACGCCGCCCGCGTCGCTCTTGTGGAGGATGTCCGGGGACGAGACCTTGACGACGGCCTCGTCCGCGGCGAGCGAGTCGCACAGGGCCGGGTCGACCTCGGCCACCGACGCGACGAGGCGGTGCCGCGGGACGCCGATCCCGGCCGGGGCGAGAAGGGCGTAGACCTCGTGCTCGAGGAGGACCTCGCGGCCCTCGCGGGCCGCCGACAGAAGAACGGCCGGAACGGGCGCCGTGCCCGTTCCGGCCGTGGCCGCCGCCGCCATGCTACGCGCGGCGGTGGAGCGGAACGTACTCGCGCTTGCCGGAGCCGAGGTAGATCTGGCGCGGGCGCGAGATCTTCTGGTCCTTGTCCTCGATCATCTCCTGCCACTGCGAGAGCCAGCCGGACATGCGCGGGATCGCGAAGAGGACCACGAACATCTCGGTCGGGAACTTCATCGCCTGGTAGATGAGGCCCGAGTAGAAGTCGACGTTCGGGTACAGCTTCCGCTTGATGAAGTACTCGTCGGAGAGGGCGATCCGCTCGAGCTCGAGCGCCACGTCGAGGAGCGGGTTGCGGCCCGTGACCTCGAACACCTGGTCGGCCATCTTCTTGATGATCTTGGCGCGCGGGTCGTAGTTCTTGTAGACGCGGTGCCCGAAGCCCATGAGGCGCACGTCGCCGCCCGATTCCTTCACTTCCTTCACGAAGCCGGCGACCTTGTCCTTGGAGCCGATCTCGACGAGCATCCGGAGCACGGCCTCGTTCGCGCCGCCGTGGAGCGGGCCGTAGAGCGCGCCGATGGCGCCGGCCGCCGCCACGTAGGGATCCGCCTCGGACGAGCCGATGCTGCGCATCGCCGAGGTCGAGCAGTTCTGCTCGTGGTCGGCGTGCAGGATGAACAGGACCTCGAGCGCCTTCTCGAGGACCGGGTTCACCTTGTACTTGATCTCGCTCGTCTTGAACATCATCTGGAGGAAGTTGCCCGTGTAGCTCAGCTCGTTGTCCGGGTAGACGTAGGGCAGCCCCTTCGAGTGGCGGTAGGCGAACGCCGCGAGCGTCGGGATCTTCGCGATGAGCCGGTAGATGTGGCGGGCGCGCTCCTGGCCGTCGCGGATCCTCTTCGCGTCGGGGTAGAACGTGCTGAGCGCGGCCACGGTCGACGCGAGCATCCCCATCGGGTGCGCGTCGTAGCGGAAGCCGGCCATCAGCTCCTTCACGTTCTCGTGCACGAACGTGTGGGTCGTCACCTTCTCGACCCACGCGTCGTACTGCGCCTTCGTCGGCAGCTGGCCGTTCAGGAGCAGGTAGGCGGTCTCGAGGTAGTTGCTGTGCTCGGCGAGCTCCTCGATCGGGTAGCCCCGGTAGTTCAGGATCCCCTTGTCGCCGTCGATGAACGTGACGCGGCTCTTGCACGACGCGGTGTTCAGGTAGCCCGGGTCGTACGTCATGAGGCCGAAGTCGTCGGCCGAGGTCTTGATCTGCCGCAGGTCGATGGCCTTGATGGTCCCGTCCTGGACAGGGACCTCGTAGGTCTTGCCGGTGCGGTTGTCGGTGATCGTCAGGGTGTCCTTGCTCACGGGGCCCTCCGTGCGGCCAATGGTAGCCGTCGCGGGCCCTTCAGTCTTGCTGCTCATGACGCTTCCGCTCCTCGGGAAAAGGGCACGAGGGCGAGGCTAGCACCCGGCCCGAAGCCGTTCAATGACGCCGATCGACGGTCTTCATTCCTGACCAGGGACGCCACCCAGCCCCTCCGTTCAGGATAAACCAAGCCTTTCGAGCACTTAGAGCAACCGCCCGGAACGCGACAAAACGTCTCCGACCGGTTGGCTGAGGCAAATGGTTCAGGCGCAGGCACCGGTCGAATAGGCACCGGTCGAATCTCGGCGAAAGCTCCGCCCGGCAAAGGTGCCGAGATTCGACCGGAATGCCGGTCCGTTTCTCGCTGTCCGTTTCCGTTGTCCGTTTCTCCTCGTGAGTCGAGCAGAAAAGGCAGTGCCGTTGTCCGTTGTCCGTTTCGTTCACACGTCCGAACACGTCCCGCCCACCCTCCGCGGAGCCAGCAGGGCAATGAAAGCCACCTCGGTCAGCCGAAGCCATCGCTTGCTGCTGTCGCCTGCGTTCTTTGAACGGGGGGACTCCGTCCCCCCGCTCCCCCCTGCCGGGGCGTCGACTCGACGGCGCCCCGGACCCCGGGTTGCCTCTGGCCCCTCGCGCGATGTCGAGACGGCCTATCGCGCCAGCTCGTACACGAGGTCGTTCCCGAACGTCCCGACCTCGCGCAGCGCGCCCGACTCGAGAGCGGCGGGCAGGCCGGCCGAGAGGCGCTGCCACTGGAGCGGGCCGTAGCCCTTGCGGTGAACGATCACGTAACGCGCGCCGGTGGCGCGCACCGCCGCGAGGAACTCCGGCGCGGGGAAGCGCAGCGACAGCTCGCGGATCTGCACGTAGCGCCGCGGCTCGATGCCCGCGTAGCCGTTCACGAGCGGCTTCCAGTGGAGCGTCGAGTACACCATGTAGACGCTCTCGTGGAACGCGGGCTTTCTCTCGAGGCCGTACACGTCCAGCATCGGCAGCTCGACGATCGCGTCCCTCCCCGGCTGCTCGGCGAGCCAGCGGTAGACGGGCGGCGCGTCCTTCCGCGTGTCGACGAGCTGGCTCCAGCGCGGCATCGGGATCGGCACGATGAGCGTCTCGGCCATCGCAAGGAAGACCACGCCGGCGAGAACCGGCGGACGAAGGCGCAGCCGCGCGAGCGCCAGCGCCGCGAGCATCGCGAGCGGCAGGGCGAGGAAGGCGCCGGCCCGGCTCGTGACGCGGATCATCTGGAAGACGGGCAGCGCGTCGCGCAGCAGGCCCCACGGCCCGGGCCCGAGGTCGTGGCCGAACGCCCGCACCCGCGGGCCGAGCGCGACCACGACCGCCGCCACGAGCAGCACGGCGAGAGCCACGGCCTCCCGGCTCGGCCGCTCGCGGCGGCGCGCGAGCGCCACGGCCCCGGCCGCGACGAGCGCCGGCAGCACGAGGCCGGGGAAGAGGTTGTTCGGGCCGACGGTGCGGAACACGTCCGTCGCCTCGCCGTACACGCGGTTCCACGCGCTCGTGGACAGGAACGCCTCGACGGGCGCGGAGTAGAGGATCGTCTCCTCGGTCCCGCGGGCGTAGCGCTCGGGATCGAGGGCCCGCTTGTGCATCACCCAGAACGGCAGCAGTGCGACGCCGGCGAGGACCGCGGCGAGGGCGCCGGCCTTGAGCCTTTCCCACCGCCCCCAGAAGAGGACGAGCAGCATCGGCGGCATCACCGCCGCCGCGATGATCCCGTGGTAGCCGCAGGCCAGGAACCCGAGCACCGCGAAGAGGGCGGCGAGGAGCGCATGCTTCGTCCGCCCGCCGCGGGCGAAGCGCACCGCGAAGAGGATCGCGAGCGGCCACCACTGCGTGCCGAGGGTCGAGAGGTGCGCCACCTGGTCGGTTCGCACCGGCGAGAAGGCGAAGAAGGCGCCGGCGGCGAGAGCGACCCACTCCGAGGCCCCGAGCTCGCGCGCCAGCCAGTAGGCCGTGAGCGCGGAGAAGAGCCAGGTGAGGAGGCGAACCACGTTGTAGAGGAGGACGGCGTCGTCGGTGAAGACCGCGAGGGGCGCCACGAGGAGGGTCGTGCCGAGCACCGGCTCGTCCATCCCGAGGGTGTAGCGGAGGGGATGGAAGATGTTCGCGTGCGGCAGCGACGCGGGATCGGTCTTCAGAGCGTGGACGCTCCAGCCGATCTCCCACGCGAAGAAGGCCGAGTCCCCCGCGTCCATCACGTGGAGGTTCCGGGCGAAGGGCCACGTGAGAAGCACCGTGAGGACCGCGTAGATCGCGAGGGCCCGCAGACTGCGCATGCGCCCGCTACTGTAGCGCAAGGGGTCCATTTCCCCGGGGCGGCGCGGGAGTATGCTCCGCGCGGCGGCGGGGCCGCCGAGCGAGGTCAGGAGGGACGATGAAGGCGACGAGGCGGCGTTTCTTCCAGGCGGTCGGGACGAGTGCGGCGGGCGTCGCCGTCGGCGGGAAGGCCCTCGCGGCCCCGGCCCCGAAGGCCGCGGCCGAGGACGGTCCCATCCTCCAGGTCGGCGAGGAGATCGCGGTCGCGACGACGCAGCACGGCAAGGTCCGCGGCTACGTCCTGCGGGGGATCCACTACTTCCTCGGCATCCCGTACGGGGCCGACACCTCGGGCGCCAACCGCTTCATGCCGCCGCAGAAGCCGAAGCCGTGGACGGACGTCTTCCCCGCTCTGTGGTGGGGCAACACCGCGCCGCAGGACATGGAGAAGCGGTACGCGAGCCCGTACTACTCCTTCCGCGACCACTGGAACTACGACGACGTCAGCGAGGACTGCCTGCGCCTGAACGTCTTCACGCCCGGGCTCGACGCGAAGAAGCGGCCGGTGCTCGTGTGGCTCCACGGCGGCGGCTTCACCGCCGGCAACGGCATCGAGCACGACGGCTACAACGGCGAGAACTTCGCCCGCGCGACCGACAGCGTCTTCGTCTCGATCAACCACCGCCTCGGCCCGCTCGGCTACTGCGACCTCGCGGGCGTCGGGGGCGAGAAGTACGCGGCGAGCGGCAACGTCGGCATGCTCGACTGCGTCGCCGCGCTCGAGTGGGTGCGCGACAACATCGCGGCCTTCGGCGGCGACCCCGGGAGCGTCACGATCATGGGGCAGAGCGGCGGCGGGGCGAAGGTCTGCGCCCTCACCGCCATGCCCGCGGCGAAGGGCCTCTTCCACCGGGCCGTGGTCCTGAGCGGCTCCGCGCTGAAGATGGGCGACAAGGACTACGCGGAGAAGCTCGGCGCGGCCGTCCTCGCCGAGGCGGGCCTCGCGCCGGGCGACGTCGACAAGCTCCAGCAGATGCCGTGGAAGGAGTTCTACGCGGCCGCCGTGAAGGCCCAGCAGAAGCTGGCGGCCCAGGCGGGCGGCGGCGGCATGCGCCGCGGCTTCAACCCGGTCGTCGACGGCGTCGTGATGCCGCAGCACCCGTACTTCCCCGAGCCCTCGCCCACCGCGGCCGACGTGCCGATGCTCGTGTGCTCGACCTTCCACGAGCAGTCGCCGAGCTTCGCCGACGCGAAGCTCGAGAGCGTGACCCTCGACGAGGTCGCGGAGAAGCTCAGAGCGCGAGCCGGCTTCGGCGCCGGCTTCGGCGACCGGGCGAAGGACGTGGTCGCGGCCTACGCGAAGGCGTTCCCGGGGAGAAAGCCGGTCGAGATCTGGGCCCTCGCCAGCAGCAACCGCCAGAGCCTCGTCGCCCTCGCCGACGCCAAGTCGAAGCAGCCCGCCCCCGTCCACGTCGCGTGGTTCGGCTGGCAGCCGCCGCTCTTCGACGGCCGGCTCCGCGCGTTCCACTGCATCGACATCTGCTTCTGGTTCGACAACACCGACCTCATGTTCACGCACACCGGCGGCGGAGCGCGGCCGCGGCGCCTCGCGGCGAAGATGGCCGGCACGCTCGCGCGGTTCATGCGGACGGGCGACCCGAACGGCGCCGGCCTGCCGCCGTGGCCGAGGTACACGACCGCGCGCGGCGAGACGATGGTGCTCGACGACGCGCCGGCCGTGCGGGACGACCCCGACCGCGAGGCGCGGAAGGCGCTGCCGCCGCTCGCCTGAGGCGAGCCACCCGCCGGGCGGGACGCCCCGCCCGGCGGCCGTTACGGCGTATGCTGGTTGGATGGGCTCTCACGACGCCGACAGTGTGACGAACGCGACCCTCACCGTGTCGCTCGAGCCGGTGACGGCGGAGTCGGCCTCCCAGGTCGTGGCCTGGATGCGCGAGCTCTACGAGCACGAGGGCATCGCCTGGGAGCCCACGGCGGCGCGGGCGACGCTCGCGGAGCTCCTCGAGCACCCGGAGTGGGGCCGCGCGTGGCTGCTCTGCGCGGACCGCAAGCCCGTCGGCTACGCGGTGGTGGCGCTGGCGTTCAGCCTCGAGTTCGGCGGCCGCAGCGCGTTCCTCGACGAGCTGTTCGTCCGGCCCTCCGCCCGCGGCCGGGGCGTCGGCAGCATCGCGCTGCGGCTGCTGCAGCAGGCCTGCCGGCGGCTCGGCGCCCGCTCGGTCGCCCTCGAAGTCCACCTCGACAACGCGCGGGCCGAGGCGCTCTACCGGCGCGAGGGCTTCTCGACGAACGGCCGGCAGCTCATGACCCGGCGGCTGTAGCGCCGCGGCGGCGAGCCCGACGGTGCCTCAGCGGTCGGCCGGGAGCGTCGCCACCCAGACGGTCGACGCGCTGTCGGCGTACTCGTACGCGAGGCGGTCGCCGCGAGGGAACCAGTACGGGTAGCGCACGTACACGGCGGGCGTGGCGTAGGGCGTGAGCTTTCGCTCCTCTCCGCTCTCGACCGCGGCCGTGTACACGTTCCACAGGCCGTCCCTCTGGCCGGCGAAGGCGATCCGCCGGCCGTCCGGCGAGAACGACTGCGGCCAGCTCTGCCCCGGCCGCGACACGACCTCGCGGATCGCTCCGCCCGCGAGCGGCACGAGGCCTATCCGCGTGTCGCCGCCGCGCATGAGCTCGAGGGCGAGCTGCCGGCCGTCCGGCGACCACACGGGCCAGCCGGCGCCCTCGGAGTCGTCCGTGAGTCGGCGGGCCTCTCCGCCGGACAGGCTCATCTCCCAGACGTTCAGCGCGCCCTCGACTGCGCCGTGCGCGGCGAGGCGAGTCCCGTCGGGCGAGATCGAGGCCGGCCAGTGAAGGTGCCGCGCGAGGACGGCCTGCTGGTGCGTCACGCCGGTCTCGGCGTCCACCGTCCAGAAGGTCGGGCGCTCGCTCCCGCCCCTCACGAAGCCGAGGGTGCGCGAGTCCGGGAAGAAGCCCCGCGACCAGGAGGCCGCCGCCTCCTCGGCGACGACGCGCGCCACGCCGGTGGCGGCGTCGGCGACCCACAAGGCGAGGCCGACCCCGGGCCGCATCGTCCCGAATGCCAGGAGGCGCCCGTCGAGGGACACTCCGAGGGGGATCTTCCGGCCGCCGACGTCGACCACCGCGGGACGCGGCTCTCCGATGGGCCGCCCCTCCGGGGTGACGCCAACCGAGAGGATCTCGTACCGAGTGCGGAAGGTGACGTACGCGACCGACCGACCGCTCGAGGACAACGCGACGTGCGACCACGCCGACGCCCGCTCGCCGCCGCCCGCGATGACCTGCGGCTCGCCGGCGAGCTCCCCCGAGTCCGGCGCGACCGGGACGCGCCAGACGAACCAGCGGCCGGCGTCCGAGCCGAGCCAGATCTGGGAGCGGCCGTCCTTCTCCCACGCGACGCCGGTGAACCACTGCGGCCCCGCGCTCGTCCGGCGAAGGCCCGATCCGTCCGCGCGCACCACCATGATTCTCGGCCCGGCCAGGAAGGAGACGAGCCGGCCGTCGGGCGACCAGGCCGGCGCACCCTGGCCGCCGGGCCCGACTGCGGCGATGGTCGTCAGAGGTCGGGGCTCCCCGCCGGCCGCGGAGACGGTCCACAACGTGGAGCCCTCTCCCGCGGCGAAGTTGCCCTCGCCCGACCCGACCCAGGCCTGCCCCTGGAAGGCGATCGTCTTCCCGTCCGGCGACCACGCGGGGAACGAGCCGAATCGAGTGAGCTGGCGCGGCACGCCGCCGAGCGCGGGGACGATCCACAGCCCGCCGCGGCCGACCGAGTGGTAGGCCAGCAGGCGGCCGTCGGGCGAGAACGCCGGATGCACGTTCTGCATGCCGTCGCTCGTGATCGCGACCTCGCGGGCGCCAGGCGCGAGGGCCCGCCGCACGATCTCCATCGAGCCGTCTCGCAGGGTCGCGTAGGCAATCGACGCGCCGTCGGGCGAGAAGCAGGGGGAGATGTTGAGACCCGCGCTCGTGCTGACCTGCTGCTCGACGAGGGCGCCCGGGCTCGCCGGCGCCACGATCGTCACCGCCGGCCGCATCGTCCAGCGCTTCACGGCCAGGGCGACGAGCCCGAGAGCGAGGGCCGCGCAGAGGACGGCCGCGACGCGGAGGCCCTTCGGCCAGGCGCGCGGCGGCGGAGCGGGCTCATCGACGGGGGGCGCCGGGAGCTCCACGCGCGCCGCCCCGGCGCCGCTCGCGTCGCCGTTGCCCTGGAGCGTCGCCACGAACCGGTAGCCGCGCGTCGGCACCGTCTCGATGTAGCGGGCCTCGCGCGCGTCGTCTCCGAGGCCGCGACGGATCTGCGCCACGAGCCGCGTGAGCGCGTTCTCGGTGACGGCCGTGTCCTTCCAGACGGCGGCCTGGATCTCCGCCTTCGACACGAGCCGGCCGGGCTGCCCGGCCAGGAAGAGCAGCATCTCCACGGCCTTGGGCTCGAGCCGGACGGGCTCGCCCGCCTTCGTCACGCGGAAGGCGTGGGGGTCGACCTCGACGTCGTCGAAGCGATAGCTCATCCGGTGGGGGTCGAGGCAGTCTAAGGCCACTGCGTTCGCCGCGGCAATCGCGGTCACGCGCCGCGCGCGACGCGCCGCGCGGGCGAGCCGCGCGCCGCTACCGAGCCGGCTCCTTCCGTTTCAGCACGCAGCGGCCGAACTCCGCCCACTGCCCGTCGGCGCTCTTCAGGCTGTCGACGACCTCGAGATCGCCGGTGTCCAGGACTCGATAGACCGTCCGCCCCCTTTCCCCCCACCGCGCCGTGAGCGCCGAGCCCGACACGGTCGCGGTCACCGCGTGGCGCGCGCCCCCCGAGTCCCACCACGTGGCGGCCGCGGGCCCGTCCGGACCCTCGTCGTAGATGGCGAGTCCGATGAAGCCCTCGCGCCCGTCCCGGCCACCGTGATTCACCCACTCCAGGCGAGCGAAGCGGCCGCCGGGCGCCGGCGTGACCGTGAGCTCCACGTGCGCCTCTCGGTTCAGGACGGTGCCCTGCCCGATCCAGCCGCCGGCGAGCCGGCCGAGGATGCCCCCCTCGGCCGGAGAAGGCGTCCGGACCGGGTGGTACATCCCGTCGAACGCCGTGGAGTACGTCTTCCCGCCGTCGCTCGACGTCTCCCAGTGCTGCCTCACCCGACCTTCCGCCTCCGGGCTCCAGGTGATCCGGTTCCTCACCGGAGGGGAGGCCGACTCGGCCGCGGGAGTCTCGCCCTCGAGCACCATCTTCCCGCCGACGAGTCCGCCCACGAGCTCGAGCCGCAGCCCGCTCGAGTCGACCCAGGTCTGGCGCCAGCGTCCGTCGCTGCCGACGGAGTTCAGGCTGTGCCCCGTGTAGCCTCCCCCGGCCGAGTTCCAGCTCTCGGCCAGGGCGCAGCCGCCGTCGACCCGCTCGATCCGGTTGATGCCCGCGAACTTCCCGGCCGGGCCCGTGACGTCCCATGTGCCGATCCAGAAGTCGAACTGCCGATGGAGCGGCTCCAGGCACGGCCGCGGCGGGGCGGCGGGGGCCGAGACGACCGGCAGCATCAGTGCGAGCGCGGCAAAGAGCATCGCTTCCCTCCTGTTCGACGCCGTGGGAGACGCTAGCAGGATTCGCCGGTTGCCACGATCCAAGCGGCTGGAGCCGCTCCGGCGAGGCCCTCACCACAACCGCGGGGGTCCATCCGACCTCCCTCACGACTCGCGCCTTTCCCGGGCCGAGCTTCCCGGCATTCCCGCGAGGTGAGCTGTGGAGCGGTTCCGGCAGTCCAAGGCGGCGGCGTGCGCCGCGGCAATCCTGGTGCTCTCGGGCGGAGCGGCACGAGGCGCGGACGCCACCGTGCCCGCGAAGGCCGACGGCGTCCGCCTCGACGGCCGCTGGTTCGAGGAGCCCGTGCGGCGGGCCGTCCACGGCGCGGGACGGCGGCTCGCCGAGCCTTCGTGCGCGGCCGTCCTCGGCGACTTCCGCGATCCGGCCGGGAGGCGGCTGGCCGACCGGCTCGGGGCGCTGTCGCTCGCGCCGGAGGACTACGCGCGGCTCGTCCTCTTCTACGACGGCTCGAACGACGACCCCTGCCGCCGGCCGCGCGTCTACGCCTTCACGTCCCCGGGCTCGCGCGTCGTCCGCGCCTGCCCGACGCTCGGCGCTCTCGCCGCGGCGCGCCCGGGCGAGGCGGAGGCGGTGGTCATCCACGAGCTGCTGCACACGCTCGGCCTCGGCGACGACCGGCCGTCGAGCGCCTGGATCACCGCCGCCGTCGAGAGCCGCTGCCTCCGGGCGGACGCCCGGCGCTGAGGCCGCGCTGGCCGAACGTCCAGCGCAGCATCGCGAGGCCGAAGAGGAAGAAGCCGCCGCCGAGCGCGGCGAAGAGCGCGAGGCCCGTGCGGCTCGTGTCCTGGATCTCGGCCTTCCCCGGCCGCCGGGGGTCGTAGAGCACGGTGACGGAGTCGCCCTTCGCCGGGCGAGAGGTCGCGTCGGCCGGGTAGTCCTTCTCGAAGCGCACCGCCTCGCCGGCGGCCGTGGTGAACCTCACGGTCACCACCACGCGCCGCCTGCCGTCGTACGCGCGGTCGCGCTGCTCGACGACCGTCCCCTGCGCGGGGACGAGCGCCTCCTCGCGCGCGACGTCGCGCCGGTACGAGAAGAAGGCGCCGAGGAGGATCGCCGCGCCGACGAGGGCCGTGCCGAGGCCGGCGAGGCGCACGGCCTTCCTCGGATCGGCGGAGGCGGTGGTGCTCTTCGTGGCCACGCGCGGCGCCTAGGGCTGCATCCCGAGGGCCCTCACGTACCCGGCGTTCACGCGCACGTTCCGGAACCGCGCGTTCTCGACGAGGCCCTTCAGGGCGGCCCGGCTGTGCTCGAGCGACGGCCGGATCTTGTAGTTCGCCTCGAAGTCGTAGCTCGTCCGCTTCGCGGCGTACGCCACGATCTCGTCCCAGTACTGCGGCCGGCTGACGCTCGTGATCGAGCTCGTCGCGTCCATCTTCTTGTAGGGCCAGAACGCCCAGCCGATGCCGTGGCGCTCGACGAGCTTCACGCACGCCGCGACCCACTCGTCCGTGTTCTCGCCCGACTCGCCGAGCCAGAGCGGCACCGAGTGGCGGTCCTGGAAGTCGGTGTAGTTCTTGATCGAGGCGTCCGTCGTCTCGTTCCAGTACTTGTGGAACGTGTAGGCGAGGTTCGGGGCGAACGGCGCGCCGAACACCGAGAAGTTCGTGTCCCACTGCGCGCCGCCGAGGAAGATCACGTGGTTCGGGTCGACCTCGCGGATGGCGGTCGTGATCCTCTTGTAGAGGGGCTCGAGGGCGGGGTTGTACTTGTCGAGGCCCGGCCAGTGCGGGATCGGCTCGTTCAGGAGGTCGTAGCCGAGGACGATCGTCTCGTTCCTGTACCGCTCGGCGATCTTCTTCCAGATCTCGATCGTCCGCGCCTGGGCCGTCTCGTCCTCGAACAGGAACGGGTAGCCGTCGGAGTCGTCGATGTTCGAGCCCGTCTGCCCGCCCGGCGCGCAGTGCATGTCGAGGACGACGAGGAGCCCCGCCTCGCGGCTCCATGCGACGACGTCGTCGAGACGCTTCCAGCCCTCGTCGAGCCACACGCCCGGCTGGTCCTCCGGCGTCAGCACGCGGTAGTTGAACGGCACGCGGATCGAGTTGAGGCCGATCTTCTTCAGGTAGAGGACGTCGTCCTTCGTGATCCACGCGTCCCGGTAGTCCTTCCAGAAGGCGGCCGCCTCCTCGGGGCCGACGAGCTCCTTGACGAGCGCCTCGATCTGCCGCGGCGACTGCGGGCCCTTCTCGAAGTGGAACATGTAGCCCTCGGGCACGAGCCAGTTCCCGAGGTTGATCCCCCGCAGCAGGACCTCTTGGCCCGAGGCGTCGAGGATCCGCTTGCCGTCGACGCGCGCGAAGCCGGCCGGGCTCGCGGCCTGGACGGTGTCGTTGGAGCCGCAGGCCAGCGCGGCGAGGAGCAGAGGAGCGACGAGCAGCAGGCGGGAGCGAGTCATGGGCGCGACCTCCGGGCGGAGTATACGGCCGCGGTCCGCTGCAATAGACTTCCGCGGCCGGTCGGACGCGAACCCCGCAAGCGAGGTGCACCTTGGCCCTTCCCCGGAACTGGCAGGACTTCATGACCGCGGCCCGCGGCGGCAAGCCCCAGCGGGTCCCCGTCGGCCTCATCGTCGACAGCCCGTGGATGCCGGGCTTCCTCGGCCTGCACGCGCTCGACTTCTTCCTCGACACGAATCGCTGGCTCGACGGCTACATGAAGACGATGGAGCGCTTCCCGGACGTCGTCTTCCTGCCCGGGTTCTGGGTCGAGTACGGCATGGCCAACGAGCCGACGGCCTTCGGCGCGCGCGTGGCCTGGCGAAAGGACTCGCCGCCGTCGCTGCACCACGTCGACGCGCCGCCGTCCGAGTGGTCGAAGCTCCCGCGGCCCGATCCGGAAGTGGACGGCCTCATGCCGCTCGTCCTCCGCCGCATCGAGCTCCTCGAGAAGGGCGGCCTGCCGGAGCCCCACCGCATCCACATCGTCGCCGCCCGCGGCCCGCTCGCCGTGGCCGCTCACGTCCTCGGCACGACGACACTCCTCGAGGCCACGGCCTCGGAGCCGGAGGCGACGGCCGACGCGCTCGAGATCTTCACCGACAACGTCATCGCGTTCCTGAAGGCGCAGCTCGCGCGTCTCCGCGAGCCCCTCGGCATCCTGATGCTCGACGACCTCCCGGGCATGCTCTCGCCGCGCGCCTTCGACCGCATGGCCCTGCCGTACCTGCAGCGCGTCTTCGACGCCTTCCCCGGCCTCCTCCGCATCTACCACAACGACACGCCGTGCGCGCACCTCCTCCCGCGCATGGGCCAGCTCCACTGCGAGATGTGGAACTTCAGCCACGAGATGGACATCGCCGCGGTCCGCGCCGCGGTCCCGAACATGTCCCTCCTCGGCAACGTCTCTCCCCTCGGCACCCTCGTCCGCGGCACCCCGGACGAGGTCTACACCGAGGCCCGCGCCTGCATCGACAAGGTCGCGGCGAGCGGCGGCTTCGTGCTCTCGGCCGGGGGCGGCGCGTCGCCGGGCATGCCGGCCGAGAACCTGGACGCGCTGGTGAGGGCCGCGCGGGGCTGAAGGGCGCGCGGGAAGCGTCCCGAGCGCACCTTGAAATCTCGATAGCCACATTCGAGAATACAAGGTCGTGGAGATCCTGCGCCCCGACCACGAGACCCGAATCCGGACTCTCCTGCGGGACTTTCCGGTGGTGGCCATCCTCGGCGCCCGCCAGGTCGGCAAGACGACCCTGGCCCGGCGGATCGCCCGCCTCTGGCCGGGTGACGTCACGTTCTTGGACCTGGAGGACGCCCGCGACCTGGCCCGGCTCGCGGATCCTCTGCTCGCCCTCGAACCCCGACGGGGGCTGGTCGTCCTCGACGAGGTGCAGCGTCGGCCGGAGATCTTCCCGGCGCTGCGGGTCCTCGCAGACCGGCCCCGACGACCCGCGCGGTTCCTCGTCCTCGGAAGCGCGTCGCCCGACATGCTCCAGCAGTCCTCGGAGTCGCTCGCCGGACGCGTCGCGTTTCACGAGCTCGGCGGTTTCTCGCTGGGCGAAGTCGGAGCCCGCCACTTCGAGCGGCTCTGGCTGCGAGGCGGCTTCCCTCCCTCCTATCTCGCCCGATCGCAAGAGGCCAGCCGGACGTGGCGGCAGTCGTTCGTGCGGACGTTCGTCGAGCGCGACCTCCCGCAGCTCGGCGTTCGGGTGCCCGCTCCGACTCTCGAACGGTTCTGGGCGATGCTCGCCCACTATCACGGCCAGGTCTGGAGCTCGAGCGAGTTTGCGCGGTCCTTCGGCGTCTCCGACGTGACGGTCCGCCGATACCTCGACCTGCTGACCGCGACGTTCGTCGTCCGCCAGCTTCGCCCGTGGTCCGAGAACCTGGCGAAGCGTCAGGTGAAGTCGCCCAAGGTCTACATGACCGACAGCGGCCTCCTCCACGAGCTTCTCGACATCCGGACGATGACCGACCTCGAGCGGCACCCGAAGATCGGCGCGTCGTGGGAGGGCTTCGCCATCGGCGCCGTCGCGGAGCGGCTTCGAGCCCGCTGGGACGAGTGCCACTTCTGGGCCACCCACGCCGGAGCCGAGCTCGACCTGCTCGTCGTGAGAGGCCGCACCCGCCTCGGCTTCGAGATCAAGCGCACTTCGGCCCCGACCGTCACCCCCTCGATGAGGATCGCCACCGAGGATCTGAAGCTCACCCGTCTCGACGTGATCCACGGAGGCGCAGCGACTTTTCCCCTGGCCCCGCGCATCCGCGCGGTGGCCCTCGGCCGCCTGCTCGAGGACCTGCGTCCGCTGCCCTGAGCTCGAAGCTTCGCGACCTGCGCGCTCGTCTCGCCTGGTCCAGGCCATGACCCGCCTCGGGTCCGGCGGCTAGGACCTCTGCGCCCGCGTCGTCACCGCCCCCGCCGAGCGGGCCACGGAGCCGATCTCGGTCCGCTTCGTCCACCACGTCTGGATGATGGACGTGGCCGAGGTCAAGCAGCTCCTCGGGCCCGCTCTCCACCTGGCGGCCGTGTTCGACGCCTACTCCCGAGCGCCTCTCGCCCTCCAGGTCTTCGAGACCAATCCCACCGCTCCAGACATGGCGCGCCTTCTCCGTCTTGCCGCCCGAGCCTTCGCCCCACCCAAGTACCCTGATCACCGACCTGGGCGGGGAGTTCCGGGGGCGCCTTCAAGAAGGTCGTGAGACGCCTGGGCGCCGTCCAGCGCTTCGCCGCCCGCGAGAGCATCAAGGCCACCGCGCGTCTCGAACGGTTCTGGATGACGCTGAAGGAAGCCGCCGGCCTCTACCGGCTTCATCTCCCGCTCACCGCCCCTGACCTGGAGCTCAGACTGGTTCTTGACGGATACGATCAGACCTGACGGGTCGCGGCCGAGGGTCGGCGCGTTCGTCACCTAGGAAGTATTGCCCTGCCGCCGGTGCGACAAGGATCAAGCTCCTATCTCTCTGGGCCGTTCGGAGAGGCCCACAGTTCGTCAGTTACGGGCCTGCAATCACGAGGGCAGCGCGTCGAGACGTGTGATGCATCGCCGGCGCGCAAGTAGCAGATCAGCCCAGAGCTATCCGCGCAGAATGCTACTCGCGCCGCGTGAGCGACCGGGGAAGCGACGTACACGAAGGACCTCAACGCCGAAACCTGGTCAGCGGGGCCTGAGCTGAAGCGACGCGCATAGCCGTGTGGGCTCTCGGGCCCCGGGATCGTAGCTGCGGGAACCGCTGGCAGCTTGGAGATGTCGGGCGGACAGCCGGGTGCCCTGCGAGCCAGACAGAAGGGATGCAGAAAGCTCCCCGAGGTGCGAGCGAAGGCTCGCTCGGCGGACTGGAGCTGAACGAGTTCGGAGTAGACCGCCATTTCTCGACTAACGGCTGCCTGCAGAACCTTCAATGGGAGCCAGACCGTGAGCGCTGCGAATGTCGCAGACGTTGCCCCGAGTCCTAGCCCTAGCAGTGCCATCCAGGGTCGGCGCGAACGAATCGAGCGCCACAGGATCCAGCCCGCCACGACAAGGCCGATCGCGCCGACCGCGGCTTCTCGCCAAAAGGCAGAAAGATACATTGCGTCACCAACTCGCTGAAGCGCCATGCGGAGTCAGCGGAGACAGGAGATCCTCGAAGGTCGCACCGCTCTTGAGGGCCTTGACTAGGTTCACCTCACCAGGATCCTGGTAGGCATTCGGATATGTCTCGCCTCTGCCCAGCTCGCCTCTGCGTATCAGTGTGTGGTTCACCCAGCGCTCGAAGCGGTAGGCCGCCCCGCTGAGGGCGGGGCAGTTGGAACTCACCTTTAGCAGATCGTTGGCGTAGTCCAGATCCAAGACGCCAAACTTGGGGTGGACGATGCTGTAGGCGTGGATCCTTAGGCTCGCGTCAGAGAAGAATCCCGTGTAGAGGTCGACGACGTACTCGCTTCCGTGTTCGCGCTCGAGCGCGATGATCTTCCGAGCCTTCTCCCATTGGTCCGGGTCCAGCTGGCCCTTGGCCCACCAGCGCTCCGCTTCGGGGTCGGGCATGAGTCCCATCGGATCGGTAGCATTGACGGGCTGATTGCCGACATATGAATAGGAGTTGATGCCGCCACCGAGTCCGATCGGATCTTCCGAGATGAACCTTCCGAGTTTGAGATCGTAGTATCTGGCTCTGTAGTAGTAGAGCCCGGTCTCAGGATCCCACTCCCGCCCTGTGAAGGCGTAGCCAGGCTGATCAGCGCCGAGCTCGAGGTTCCCCCACGTGTCGTATTGGCGGCGTGAGGTGACGTTCCCGGCCGCGTCTGTCGTAGCGACAATGCTGCCCAAGCCATCGGCGTGGATGTTTTGGAATTGGGGGTCTTCCGCCGCGAATCCCGCCGCGCAGGGGGGCAGCTTGCCGCGACCGCGGCCGCCGTCGAGGTCGTCCAGCGCGCGAGCCAGCATCAGCAGGACGGATTCTATCGCTTGCGCCGACGCTGGCGCCGCCACGCCCGCTCGCGCGGATGCGCCCTGGCGACGACCTCGGCCAGGTCCTTCACGGTAACGCGCGTGTAGAGCGCCGTCGTCTCAAGCCGCTTGTGCCCGAGCAGCTCCTGCACGTGGCGGACGTCAGCACCTCCCTTAAGGAGATGAGTCGCACAGGCGTGGCGCAGCACGTGGGGCGAGATCCAGACCGGGCTCGCGATCGCCTTCTGTAGCGCTCGCACGCGCGCCTCGATGGCGCTGCGCGTGAGCCGCCCGCCGAGCGTCGAGAGGAAGAGCGCCTGCTCGTGGCTACTCCTACGGAAGAGCGGCCGCGCCTCGCGCAGGTACAGCTCCAGCGCGAGCGCAGCTCGTCCGCCCACGGGCACGACGCGGTCCTTCTTGCCCTTGGACGAGCGCGAGCACGGCGCCACGCTCCACAGGCGATGGCGGCGGGGCAGCAGCCAGGCCGGCGGCCGGCGGGACCGGCGCGGCGGCGTGCGCCGGCACGAGCGCGCCGCAGTTTGTGGCCTCGATGCGCGCGTAGTGACGGCGCACTTCGGGCGCGGCCGCCGTCCAGCCACGGCGCGGCGGCGAGGGCGGGCACGAGCGTGCGCCGACCTTCACCTGGGCACGCGCAGTGCCCGACCGAGAGCAGGCGCGGGGTCCGGCGGAGGCGCGCCACGAGCCGGCGGGCCGGCCGAAGCCAAGAAAGCCTGCGGGCGACTTCCGATCAACGTCGCCCATGTCGCGCCGCGTTGCCGCAGCCAGGGCGAGGGCTGAACGCCCCGAGCCGCCACCGCTACAGGCCGTCGCTTGCGTTCACGCGCGGGACGCCGCCATCGGCGACCACGAAGAAGACGCGGCCCGCGCGTGAATGCGACATAAGCCGACGTTATCGCTGAAGTCGCCCGCACTCCGCTGACGAACGACCAGCCGGCCGGCCCAGCCAGCCGTCGCGCCGGAGCCGGACCCATGAGAGAAGGTGGCGGGGATGTCGTGCGCGCTCCCGGCCGACCACGAGCGCGCACGACATGCCGGCCGCCACTTTCCGGAGCCAGCGCGCACGGCCGCGGCCGGCGCGAGCGCCGCCGCTCGTCCGCGCTCAGCATGCGGCGCGAGTGCAGGAACGCGGGCGTGCGCGACCAGCACAGCGGTACGCTTTCGGTCGCGGAACGGCCCCATCACCGCCCAAGCTGGTCGGATCGGATGGCGAAACGATCACCGAGCGTCCATGCTCCGGCCCTCTTCTCCATCTCCAGCCGTATCGCTCCAGTGCCGTACGCGAATGTCGCTTCGATCTCGTACTGTGCCACGACGCGCGGCCGTCCCCAGTTCAGAATCACCATCGGCCCGCCACTGCGAGACGTCGTGATCTTTAGGGCCCCAAGTCGCCGACTGAACGTGTCGAACATCGACACCCGTTGCTCAGACGTCGTTAGAGACAGCAGCGCCGGGCCCGATAGCCTCTCCAGTTCCTCTACGCTCCAACTGGAGCAGATGGCGCGCACCGCCTCGGAGGCAAATGCATCTGTCTCCTCCTGCCACCTGCCAAGCTCCATTCGTACCGCCAAATAGCCCACCGTCAGGACGTAGATCGCGACTGCGACTCGAAACCACGGCCGCGTCACCAAACGCCGCCACCGCCTGCGGCGTCGCCTTCGTCGCGCCGTCCTCCCACCGGAGCGTCCAAGGACGTCGGCTGTTCGGACTGCAACTCCATCACGCTGCTGCAAGGCGCCCACGAATCTCCGCCTCGATCGCGTTCGTAGCCGCTAGGAAGCCGAATAGATAGGCCAGGGCATGCTGTTCCTGCCACCAGCACGCAGATCATCGCAGCGATCGAGCGCCGGGACGTCGCCAGTGCGAAGAACAGCGTGATGCACCAGAGGCCGATGGTATCGACCCATGGCGCACGAAACCGCATCCCGATCTCCACACCCCGTGCAGTTCTCCATCTCGCCGATACCAACGGCAGATATGGCGTCTTCCAGAACGACTTCGTACGGAGGACGGCTGATGTCCTCTACCTCGCCCGTGCATCGGGTCCGCACCAGACCTGAGGGCAACTCGGATCGCAGCCAGTCGGCGAAACTCGTCAGCAACCATGGAATTATCGAGGCGCGTGACGAGCATGATCTCGCGGTTCGGCAGCAGGTAACGTCCACACGCCGACACTATTCGACTCCGCGCCATCCGCTCACCGTCGGCCCCTCCGGATCGCCCGAAGACTCATCGCGGGATATAGAGGTTTCGGACGGGAGCCAAGTACGTCCGTTGGAACTAGTTTGAGAAGTCGTTCCAGCGTTGAGCGATTCTCGACCGGGCCGACGCCAGCGCCGGCACCCATTCCGAGCCCCGTCCCTCAGTCCCTGTCGTTCCGTCGGGGTTCAGCGCCAGCCCGCCCCCAAGTCCGTAGTAGCCACTGAGGCCGCCGGAAGCGCCCTCCAGGAAATCGTCGTAGTCCTCAGCGGTGCATACGCTCCTGTTCACTGTCCCGATGTGAACATTGCCTTCGAAGCCGGACTCCGGGAAACCACCACCAGGCCCGATGAACACGCGCCCTGTCGGCGACACATTCACCGTAACCCCACCGAAGCCGTATTGCAGGCTCGCGCCGAAGTAGAGGTATGGGTTGCGAGAGGGTTCGGAGAACGGCCGCGGCAGTGTGCCGTATCCCGGGCTCATCTGCAGGCCAAGCGCGTCCGTCATCACCGTCGGCCTGTTCCCTACATACGCGTAGAAGTTCACGCCAGCGGCAAACCGAATCGGGTCCTCTGAAATGAATCTTCCGATCTTGGGATCGTAGTATCTGGCTCTGTAGTAGTAGAGCCCGGTCTCGGGGTCCCACTCGCGCCCCGTGAAGGCGTAGCCGGGTTGGTCGGCTCCTACTTCCAGGTTGCCCCAGGCGTCGTACTGCCGTCTGCTGGTGACGTTCCCGGCCGCGTCAGTCATGGCGATGATGGATCCCAAGCCATCGGCGTGGAAGTAGGCTGCCGTCCCGGACTGGTCCAGGCGGGCGAGGGGCTCGTCGATGCCGGGGCCGTGGATGTAGGTGTAGGTGGCGCCCGAGGACTGGGTCTCGCGGAGGATGTCCTGGCCGCTGTAGACGAAGCGGTAGGTTACTCCGCCCGCGACCTTCTCGATGCGGCGGCCCAGCGCGTCGTACTTGAAGGTGGCGACCGGTTGGCCGTCCTTGCTGACCGCCGTGAGCTGGTTGAGGGCGTTCCACTGGTAGGTCCAGGTGTGGCCGCCGCTCACCTTCTGCGTGGTGTTCCCGTTCTCGTCGTGCTCGAAGGTGGCCGCGTCGCCGCCGACCTCGACCTCGTAGACCTGGGTGCGGGAGTTGCCGGAACCGTCGGTCGAGACGATCGGGATGCTGTTCGTGCCGGGCGCGACGTCCACGTCGGCCTCGAACGTGCGCGCGCCCGTCATCCGGGCGGGCTGCCCGGCGACGCTCACCGTGGCCGCCTCGTCGACCTCGCCCAGGATGTGCACCTTGCCGCCCGGCGTCAGGGACAGGAGCTGGTTATTCTGGTCGAAGTCACCGCTGAGGGTGATGCCGTCCGCCTGGCCGCTCAGCCGATTGCCGACGGAGTCGTAGGCCAAGCTCCAGCGCCGCGGCGTCGCCCCCGCCCGCGCGACGCCCGTCAGCCGCGAGAGGGGATCGTAGGAGTACGTCTCCAGGAGGGAGTCGACGGTCTTCGCGGTCCGGTTGCCCACGGTGTCGTAAGTGTAGGAGATCTGCTGCACAGGCGAACCCCCGCGCTGGGAGGTGATGCCGATGAGGCTCGAGTTGGCGTCGTAGCTGTATGACGTGACGATGCCGTTCGGGTAGCTGAGCGACAGGCGCCGCGACGCGTTGTCGTAAGCCAGGGAGAAGGTCGACGAGCCGTGGGTGATGGTGGTCAGCCGACCCGCGTCATCGACCCCGTACTGTGCCACCGGGCTGCCGTCCAGCGTCAGCCGGTTCGCCATGCCCGTCGCGTCGTATTCGTACCCGACGGTCGATGCGTTGAAGCTGCCCGAAGGAGTCGTACTCGTAGCTGGTGGTGTGGCCCGGTTCATCGGTCACGGACTCCAGATCGCCTTCGGCCGTGTAGGTCAGCGTCTTCGACTCGTTATGGTCGTCGTGAACGGCCGGATCTACGCACGGCCGTGGGGCCTCTCTCCGGTCGGCTGGTGCCGAACGGTCGTGGCCGAGAAGGCCAGCCAATCGCACCAAATCGCCCATGCGGGTGTGACGCTCGTCATCGGTCGAAAGAGACCAAGCGGGCGAAGCTTGCTTTCCGACCCAACCCGTCGCGCGACACGCGCGGCGCAGCGTCGGATCCCCGAGAAGAGAGAAGCGCCGATCATGAGCCGCGCCGTCACCGTTCTCGCCGCCGTCGCGGCCCTCGCCCTCGTCCCGGCGCTCGCCCGCGCCCAGAGCGGCGCCGCGACGAAGGGCACGCCGCACGGGGACCTCCAGATCGACTGCGCCGAGTGCCACACCGCGGAGCGGTGGGTGCCGGTCGACAAGCCGCCCGTCTTCCGCCACGAGACGACGGGCTTCGCGCTGCAGTCGGCCCACGCGCGGACGTCCTGCCGCGCCTGCCACACGACGCTCGTCTTCAACCGCGTGGGGACGGACTGCGGCGACTGCCACCGCGACGCGCACCGCGGCGAGATGGGGTTCCAGTGCGACGCGTGCCACACGCCGACGACCTGGACGAACCAGCGCGACATGTTCCAGCGGCACGCCCGGACACGCCTGCCGCTCTTCTCGTCGCACGCCCGGCTCGACTGCGCCGCCTGCCACAAGAGCCAGCGGCCCTACGAGTACAAGACGACGCCGGCGGAGTGCGGCAACTGTCACCTCGAGACGTACCTGAAGACGACGAACCCGAGCCACGTCGACGCCGGCTTCCCGCGGCGGTGCGAGGACTGCCACAACCTGACGGCCCCGACGTGGCGGAGCGCGAACTTCTCGCACCCCGCGAGCTTCCCGCTCGCGGGCGGGCAGGCGCGGCTCGCCTGCGCGCGCTGCCACACGGGCGGCAGCTACGCGGGCGTCTCGCCGGCGTGCGCGTCGTGCCACCAGAAGGACTACGCGCGGACGACGAACCCGAACCACGCCGCCGGCCGCTTCCCGACGACGTGCGAGAGCTGCCACACGACGACGGCGTGGCGGCCGGCGACGTTCGACCACGACCAGAGCCGCTTCCCGCTGACCGGCGCCCACACCCGCGTCGACTGCGCGCGCTGCCACACCGGCGGGCGCTACCAGGGCACGCCGACCGACTGCTACTCCTGCCACCAGGCCAACTACGCGGGCACGAGCAACCCGAACCACGCCGCGTCCGGCTTCCCCACCGACTGCGCGAGCTGCCACACCACCACGGCGTGGCGGCCGGCGAGCTTCGACCACGACGGCCGCTACTTCCCGATCTACTCCGGCAAGCACCGCGGCCGGTGGTCGAGCTGCTCCGACTGTCACGTGAGCGCGGGCAACTACCGCGCGTTCGAGTGCATCTTCTGCCACGCCCACACGAAGGCGGAGATGGACCGCCAGCATCGCGACGAGCGGAACTACCGCTACGCGAGCGCCGCCTGCTACCAGTGCCACCGCGACGGGCGCGCCGAGTCGACGGGCGGTGTGCGGCGGCTGCCGTGAGGGACGTCGTGGGCCGATGGCTTCGCGCGGCGGGTGTTCTCGCCGTCCTTGCGCTCGCGCTCGCCCCGGGCGCCGCTTTCGCCGCGGCCCCCGCAGAGACGACGGCGCCCGCCTACCGGGTGAAGTACCGCTCCGCGACCAACGTCTACCTCGACGCGGGCCGCGCGCAGGGTCTCCGCGAGGGCGATCGGGTCGAGGTCGTCGACAAGGCGGGCCCGATCGCCGAGCTGGAGATCGTCTACGTGGCCGAGCGGTCGGCCTCGTGCAGGGTCCTCTCCGAGAAGCGGCCGGTCCGCCCGGGCGACGCGGCGCGGCTCGCCTCGCGCGCGCCGGCGACCGAGACGGCCGCGACCGCCCCGACCGCAGGTCCCTCGACGCCCGCCTCCCCCGCACCGAGCGCTCCCGACGTGGCGCCGGCGGCCGCGCCGTCCGGGCCCCGCTACCGCGTGCGCGGCAGCGCCTCGCTCGGCTACTACCAGGCGTGGGACGGGACGGAGTCCGACTACGACTTCAACGAGCGCACGGGGCGCCTCGACCTCGGCGTCTACGACATCGCCGGCCGGCCGCTGAGCTTCGCCGTGCGCGGGCGCAGCCGCCAGGACGTGCGCACGCGCTCGCTCAGCGACCGCACGCCGAAGAGCACGCGCACCGACCGGCTCTACGAGCTGGCCCTGCGCTACGAGCCGGCCTCGGACACGTTCGGGGTCGAGGTCGGCCGCATCGGCATCCACCGCTTCGTCGGCATCGGCTACCTCGACGGCGCGCTCGGCCGCTACCAGGCGCGGCCGGGCCTGCACGTGGGCGCGTTCGCCGGCCGAATCGCCGACCTCGAGACGCTGGGGTTCGGCGGCACGGGGACGAAGCTCGGCGGCTTCGTGCGCCTCCAGCCCGGAGGCCGCTACGCGACGGGCGGGTACGACGCGACGTTCGCCTTCGTCCGCGAGTCGGCGGGCGGCGACGTGAGCCGCCAGTACCTCAGCCTGGAGAGCCGCTTCGGCTCGGGCAGCCGCTGGTCGCTCTTCGAGCGGGCCGAGCTCGACCTGTACGGCGGCTGGCGGAAGGACCTCACGGGCAAGAGCTACCAGCTCTCGAACGTGTCGCTCTCGGGAAACCTGAGGCTCGGCTCCGCGGCGTGGGCGTTCGTGTCGTACGACGGCCGGCGGAACTACCGCTACTACCTGAACCGCGTCGTCCCCGAGGAGGTCTTCGACGACCTGCTGCACCAGGGGCTGCGCGCCGGGGTCAGCGTGAGCCGCCCGGGCGGGTTCGGCGCGAACGTCGGCGTCGGGATGTCGCTCAAGGAGCCCGACCCGCGCCACCCCGAGCTCGACATCGCGAACGCGTACTCCGCCAACGCCGGCATCCGCCACGCCGACGTCTTCGCGTCCGGCTTCTCGGCCGGCATCGACGGCTCGGGCTTCTCGAACGGCTACACGGACGGCGGCCTCGTGATCGCCCGCGTGGGCCGGAGCCTCGACGGAGGCCACGTGGTCGACCTCTCGATCGGCGGCTCGCTCTACCGGATGAAGGCGGTCGAGGAGACCCGCCGCACGCAGTGGGTGCGGCTCACGGGACGGGCCGAGCTGCCCCGCCGCGTGTACCTGCAGGGCGACCTCGAGTACGACCAGGGCGACGACCTCAAGGGCCCGCGGGCGTTCGTCGAGGTCGGGATCCGCTTCTGACCGGCCCGGCCCGCTACTTCGCCGCCGCCTCCAGCTCCGCCGCCAGGTCGTCGACGAGAGCCGCCTCGTCCTGCAGCGCCTTCGCGATGCGGGCGATCTCGCCGTCGGCCTCGCTGTAGCGCCGCAGCTCGATCGCCTCGCGGGCCCCGGGCATCGCCTTCGTGCCGTAGCCGGCGTAGGTGCCGGGGGCGTAGAGGGCGTGCTTGTACCAGGGGCGGCGCAGCAGGCCGTCGGGCAGCAGCAGCGCCCGCTCGCTGCGGAGGATGCCGGCGTTGACGCGGGCGAGCGACTGGGCCGGGAGCGGGCGGCCCTCGGCCGCCTTGCGGGCCTTCGCGTAGCGGGCGGCGCTCTTCGCGAGCGCGTCCTGCGCGTTCTCGAGCGGCGCGAAGTTGAGGTGCGGGGGCACCTCGGCCTTCGCCGGCGCGGCGAGCGGCCGGCGCGGGTCGCTCGTCAGCGCGAAGACGCCGTCGTCGACCTGGCGGTTGCGCTCGGCGATCTCCTCCTGCTTCTGCGCGAGGAGCTTCTTCAGGCTCTTCAGGTACTCCTGCGTGGTGTCGGCGAGCGGCGCGAAGTCGAAGGGCAGGATCTCCGCGTCGGCGAGGCGCAGCACGGCGAGGCCGACGGTCTGCGCGAGCGCCCGGCCGTAGACGAAGTCGCCGTCGGAGAACTTCGTGTACCAGTAGAACGAGTCGTAGATCGAGTGGTAGATGCCGCCGTCGTCCTCGCCGCCGTAGCCGACGTTGAGGCTCGCGACGCCGAGGTGGTCGATGAAGGCCGTGTAGTCGCTGCCCGAGCCGAGGGCCCCGATGCGGAGGTTCGCCCGGTCGCGGACCTTCTGCCGGTCCTCGGCGGAGGACGCGCCCTCGACGCGGCTCGCCTGGAGCCGCTTCCACACGGTCGTCTTCGTCTCGGGGTCCTGCACCTCGCGCGCGACGTCGTTCACGAGCGTCTCGAGCGCGTGCGAGCCCTGGACGCCGAGGAAGCCGCGGCCGTTGCCGTCGGTGTTGACGTAGGCGACGGCCTTCTTCGAAAGCTCCTCGGCGTGGGCCTCGACCCACTCCGTCGAGCCGAGGAGCCCCTCCTCCTCGCCGTCCCACGCGGCGTAGACGATCGTCCGCTTCGGCGACCAGCCCTGCTTGCGCAGCTCGCCGAGGGCGCGGGCCTCCTCGAGCTCCGGCACGAGGCCGGAGACGGGGTCCTCCGCGCCGTTCACCCACGCGTCGTGGTGGTTGCCCCGGACGACCCACTCGTCCGGGAACTGCGAGCCGGGGAGGCGCGCGATCACGTCGTGAACGGGCTTGACGTCCCAGTTGAAGGCCACCTCGAGGTGCACCTTCGCCGGGCCCGCGCCGACGCGGTACGGGATCGGCAGGCCGCCGCGCCACTCCTCGGGCGCCATCGGACCTCCGAGGGCGGCGAGGAGCGGCTGCGCGTCGCCGTACGAGATCGGCAGCACCGGGATCTTCGTGAGGCTCGGCGCGTCTTTCACCGCGAGGCGCTTCGCGTCCTTCGTCGCGCCCGTCCCCGGCGTCAGCGGGTCGCCCGGGCTCGCGGACGGGAAGTCCATCACGCTGCCGCGCTGGACGCCGTCCTTCGGCCGCATCGGGCCCTTCGGGAACACGTCGCCGCCGAAGTAGCCGTCGTCCTTCGGGTCGGAGTAGATGAGGCAGCCGACCGCGCCGTGCTCCGCCGCGACCTTGGGCTTGATGCCGCGCCACGAGCCACCGTAGCGCGTCAGGACGATCGCGCCCTTCACCGACACGCCGAGGCGCTCGAGCCGCTCGTAGTCCTCGGGCAGGCCGTAGTTCGCGTAGACGAGCGGGCCGGTGACGTCGCCGTCGACGGAGTAGGCGTTGTAGGTCGGAAGCTGCTCGGCCTTCTGGCCGCTCGTCGGGTCGGCCGCCACCGCCGGCTCCTCGAGGGCGAGACGGAAGCGGGTGGGCTCGATCATCTCGACGAGCCGCTTCTTCGGCGTGGGGAAGAGGACGTCGAACGTCTCGATCTCCGCGTCCCATCCCCACTCGCGGAAGCGCGCGAGGATCCACTCGGCGCTCTCGCGGCCGTAGGCCGAGCCGACGTGGTGCGGCCGCGCGCTGAGCCGCCGCATCGCCTCGCGCATGTTGTCCGGGCTCGGCATCGGGAGGAACTTCGCCTCCCACTCGCGGCCGGCCGGCGGCGCCGGAGCCGGCGTGTCGGCCGGAGCGGGAGCGCTCCCGAGCACGAGCGAAGAGACGGCGACGGCGGCGACCAGGCGGCGCATGGGGACTCCTCTCGCCGCGGCCGCGGCCGCAGCGCTCACGGAGCGGGATTGTATGCCGTCGTCAGTCGAGGACGTCGACGCGGCGCGGGCCGGAGGTCGTCGCGGTGCGGTCGTTGTCCGGCCAGACGTTGCCGCCGCGCCGCTGCATCATCAGCCCGATCACCATCGCCTCCCGCTCGGAGAAGGAGCCCCGCCGAAGGCCGTACCACGGCCCCATGAGGTCGCGCTGGTCCGAGGAGTGCGACAGGCCGAACACGTGCCCCATCTCGTGCGCGATCGTCTGGGTCACGGCGTTCGCGGGGTGGCAGACGACGATCTCCGCCCGCGTGATCTCGTGGTTCGTCGACCAGAAGCTGGCGTAGGCGCGGACGCGCTCCTGCAGGCAGGTCGCGGCCGCCGCGTCGACCCGGACCGGGACGGTGAGATCGGCCGCGCCGCCCCACGAGAAGGTGACTCCGTAGTGCGTCGTCACCTCGTTGACGAGGGCGACCGCGTCCTCGATCTGCGAGAACTCCCCGGTGATCGCCACGGTGCGAGTCTTCGGGGGCAGGCGGTAGAGCGGGTACTCCGTGTCGCCCCACTGATAGACGAGCGCGCGCGTGTAGGCGTCGGAGAGGTAGTCGTTCCAGGGCCACAGGCCGATCGTGGCGATCCCCGTCTTCACGGTGGTCTGCCGCGGGAGGAAGCCGTCCACGGTGACGTCGACCGTCGTGCCGGCCGCGACGGCGTTCGCGAGCCTGCCGCCGGACGGCACCGGCGCGCCGCCCACGGCCAGGTTGCCCGGAACGAGCGCGCCCGTCGCCGCGTCCACGAGTTGCACGACCGTGCCCGCCGGCCAGCCCGAGACGGGGACAGGCGTCGCCACCACCGTCGGCGTCTGGATCACGTCCCTCCCGCCGCCCCCGCCCGCCAGGAGAAGGAAGAGCCCGGCGACCGCCGCGCTGCGCTTCATGAGGTCCCTCCACGGCTCGCCTGCCGCGGCTAGACGCTAGGCAAAGCCGGCGCGGGGCGTCAAGAGATGAACGATCCAGGCACGCCCGGTGAGCGGGGACCCGGGGGCGCGAGCGCGCGGCGGGCCGGCACGGGAGACGCCCTTGCGGAGCCCGCCCCGCGAACCTAGATTGTGGCTAGAC
>JAXLRD010000013.1:0-153830 GCA_046331285.1 Vicinamibacteria bacterium | reverse complement strand
GGCGTCGTGGACCGCCGGCGCATCGTCGTCGGCGGCCACAGCTACGGCGCCTTCATGACCGCGAACCTCCTCGCCCACACCGACCTCTTCGCCGCGGGCATCGCGCGGAGCGGGGCCTACAACCGCACGCTCACCCCCTTCGGCTTCCAGAGCGAGAGGCGCTCGTTCTGGGAAGCGCCGCAGCTGTACCTCCGCGTCTCGCCCTTCACCTACGCGAACAGGATCGACGAGCCGATCCTGCTCGTCCACGGCGAGGCCGACAACAACTCGGGCACGTTCCCGATCCAGTCGGAGCGGCTCTACCAGGCGCTGCGCGGCAACGGCGGGACCGCCCGCTACGTCGTGCTGCCGCACGAGGCCCACGGCTACCGGGCGCGCGAGTCGGTCCTGCACACCCTCGCCGAGATGATCGAGTGGGCGGAGCGCTGGACGGATCCGGCCAACCTCCGGCGCTGATCGACGTCGGACCGGCGACCTCGAGGGGAGGGGTTCGGGAGAGCGGCGCGTCTGTCTCCCTGCTCGAACATAGTACCAGCCGGGGGGCTTGCGGCAAGGCCCCGCCGCCGATCGAGCATGCGGGCCACGGGCCGGAGCCGCTCCACGGCGGCCGAGGCCCGAGAGAAGGAGGCCCGATGCGTGTTCTCCTGTCGACGATCGGATCGCGAGGCGACGTGCAGCCGCTGGTCGCGCTGGCTCTCGCCCTGAGGGCCCGCGGCCAGGAGGTCCGCCTCTGCGTGCCGCCCGACTTCCGCGGCTGGCTCGAGGACCTCGCTCTTCCCGTCACGCCGATCGGTCCCGAGCTGCGCGGGGCGATGGCGAGGATGGCGGCCAGCCCGCCCACGCCGGAGGAGAGGCGCCGGATGGCCGAGGCCTCGGTCGCCGGGCAGTTCGCCACGATCGCCGAGGCCGCGCGAGGCTGCGACCTCGTCGTCGCGGCCAGCGCCCTGCAGATCGCCGCCCGTTCGGTGGCCGAGTCGATGGGGATCCGCTACGTCTTCGCCGCGTACTGCCCGATCGTTCTGCCCTCGAGCCGGCACGCGCCGCCGCCGCTTCCGGTGGCGCCGCCGGCGGATCTTCCGGCCGCCGACAACCGCGAGCTCTGGGCCCGCGACGCGACGCGCTTCGCCGGGACCTTCGGCGAGGCCCTCGCGTCGCACCGCGCGTCTCTCGGCCTGCCTCCCGTCGACGACGTGCGGGCCCACGTCTTCACGGACCGGCCGTGGCTCGCCGCCGACCCGACCCTCGCCCCCTGGCCCGAGCCGGAAGACGGGGCCGTGATCCAGACCGGCGCCTGGATCTGGGAGGACGAGCGTCCCCTCTCGCCCGAGCTCGAGTCCTTCCTCGACGCCGGCACCCCTCCCGTCTTCTTCGGCTTCGGCAGCATGCGCGCCCACCCGGACCTCGCGCGGGAGATGGTGACCGCGGCCCGTGCCGTCGGCCGCCGGGCCGTGCTTTCCCGCGGCTGGGCCGACCTGTCTCACGAGGGCGCCGGACCCGACGTCATGACCATCGGCGAGGTCAACGTTCGGGCCCTGTTCCCGCGCGTCGCCGCGGTCGTCCACCACGGCGGCGCAGGCACCACGACCGCGGCCGAGCTGGCCGGCGCGCCACAGGTCGTCGTCCCCCAGATCTACGACCAGCACTACTGGGCAAAGCGCGTGCGGCAGCTCGGCGTCGGCACGGCGCACGCGCCCGGCCGGGCGACGGCCGAGTCGCTGACGGTCGAGCTCGTTCGCGTTCTCGAGCCGGCGTTCGCGCGTCGCGCCGGAGCGCTCGCTTCAGCCATTCGCCGCGACGGCGCGGACGAGGCGGCTCGGCGGCTCGTGGCGTAACGGCATCCCCCGGTCGATCGCGTCACCGTCGCGTATCATCTGCGCCTCCGAAACGACACATGCAGAGCGACTCGGCCCTCGGCGGTCCCGGCGGTCGCTTCCCGGCGACGCGGGTGAGCCTCGTCGCGTCGCTCCGCAGCGACTCGGCCGCGGAGCGGCAGCGGGCGTGCGAGAGACTCGTCGGGCTCTACTGGAAGCCGCTCTACAAGTACGTCCGCCTGAAGTGGAACCGCTCGCGGGAGGACGCCGAGGACCTCGTGCAGGGCTTCTTCGCCTTCGCCCTCGAGAAGGAGACGCTCGCCGGCTTCGACCCGGAGCGGGCCGGGCTGCGCACGTTCCTGCGCCTCCTCGTCGACCGCTACGCCTCGAACGAGCGCCGCGCCGCGGGCCGCCTCAAGCGGGGCGGCTCCGCCGTGGCCCTCGACTTCGACGCGGCCGAGGCCGAGCTCGCGCGCGTCGCCTCCGGGAGCCCCGACCCCGAGGAGCTCCTCCGCCGCGAGTGGGTCCGCGCCCTCTTCGCGGAGTGCGTCGCGCGGCTGCGCGAGGAGCTCGACGCCGGGGGCCGCGGGCTGCAGCTCCGCGCGTTCGAGGCCATGGACCTCGAGGACGGGGACGCCCGCCCTTCCTACCGCGAGCTCGCCGCGCGGCTCGGCGTGAGCGAGACGAAGGTGACGAACGACCTCTCCGCCGCGCGCCGGCGCTTCCGCGTCCTCGTGCTCGAGACGCTCCGCGAGGTGACGGCGTCGGAGGAGGAGTTCCGCGCCGAGGCCCGCGCGGTGCTGGGGCGGGACCCGTGAGCTGGATCTCGGACGGGGCGATGGCGCGGCTCGCGGCGCTTCCCGACCTCCCCGACTTCTCCGGGACCCGCTACGAGCTGCGGGGCGAGATCGATCGCGGAGGCATGGGCATCGTGTACGCGGCCTTCGACCGCACCCTCGGCCGCGAGGTCGCGATCAAGGTGCTCCGCGACGGCGTCGCCGGAGAAGGGGCGGAGAGCCGCCTCGCGCGCGAGTCGACGATCATGGCGGGGCTCGAGCACCCCGGGATCGTCCCCGTGCACGACGCCGGGACGCTGCCCGACGGCCGCGCCTTCTGCGTGATGAAGAAGGTGCGGGGGACGCGGGTCGACGCGCTCGCGCGGGCCGGGCTCTCGCTGCCCGAGACGCTGCGGCTCTTCACGAGGATCTGCGAGCCGGTCGCCTTCGCGCACGCGCGGGGCGTCGTCCACCGCGACCTCAAGCCCGAGAACGTGATGGTCGGCGAGTTCGGCGAGGTGGTCGTGATGGACTGGGGCGTCGCGAAGCTCCTCGGGACCCCCGCGACCGGGCCCTCGGCGGGCCGCGGGACGGCGGGGGAGGCGCCCGCGGAGGGCGTCCTCCGGACGGGATCGCCGCTGACCTCCGACGGCGACGTGATCGGGACGAAGGGCTACATGGCCCCCGAGCAGGAGCGCGGCGACACCGCCGGGATCTCTCCTCGCAGCGACGTGTGGGCCCTCGGCGCGATCCTGCGCGAGCTGGCGGCGACGGCCGCGCCCGCGCACGCCGAGCCGCCCCGGCCCCTCTCCGCGATCGTCGCCCGCGCGACCGCCTCCGACCCGGCGGACCGCTACGCCTCGGCCGCCGAGCTCGCCGCCGACGTCGTCCGCTTCGCGGACGGCGAAGCCGTCACCGCGTACCGGGAGTCGGCGTGGGAGAAGGGGCTGCGCTGGACGCGGCGGAACCGGACGGCCGTCGGCGTCGTGGCCGCCTACGTCGTCATGCGGGCCGTCCTCTATTTCTGGCTCGGGCGATAGGCCCCGGCCGCCGTTCAAAGGAACGCGCGTCGACGGTGAATAGAAGGACAGGGCCCGGGAGCGGGCCCGGAAACGACAGGGAGGAAGAATGAACAAGGTCCTTCTCGGATTTCTCCTCGGCGGCGGGCTCGGCGTCCTCGACGGCCTCACCGCCTGGTTCACGCCGGCCGTGCGGCCCATGATCGTCGGCATCGTCATCGGCTCGACGATGAAGGGCATGGTGGCCGGCGTCGCGGCGGGCTGGTTCGCACGGAAGGTCCGCTCGGTGCCGGCCGGCGTCGCCTTCGGCCTCGTCGTCGGCCTGCTGCTGGCCTACGCCGTCGCGGCCATGGGCGACGAGAGCGGCCACCACTACTACTTCGAGATCATGCTGCCCGGCAGCATCCTCGGCGCCGTCGTCGGCTGGGCGACGCAGAGGTACGGGACGAGCCCGGCCGCCGCAACGCGCAGCTAGATCCGGCTCCGCCCGCGCGCGCGTCAGCGCGCCAGCGCCTCGGCCAGCGCGCGCGCCCGCTCGTTCCCGGGGTCCACCTGAAGGACGCGCTCGAGCAGCGCGCGGGCCTCCTCGGCCCGGCGCGCCGCGAGGCGCTCCCGGGCGAGGTCGAGGGCTGCCGGCACGAAGTACGGGTCGGATCGGACGGCCGCCTCCAGCTCTCGTGCGTACCCCGCCCGGTCGCCGCTCCGGCCGAGCGCGAGGGCGAAGTTGTAGTGCGCGACGGCGAGCGACGGGTCGAGCTCGAGCGCCCGGCGGTAGTAGGCCGCCGCCTGCTCGAGCATCCCCGTCTCGAGGTGCACGTTGCCGACCTGGGACCACGCGGGCGCGAAGCCGGGGGCGAGGTCGAGCGCGCGCTGGAGGGCGGCCAGCGCCGCGTCGTACCGCTTCGCCTCGGTGAGGGCGACGCCGAGGTCGAACCAGCCCCGCTCCATCCGCGGATCGACGCGCACGGCCGCCTGGAACTCCCCGATCGCCTCCGGCAGCCGGCCGGCGCGCGCGTGGACCTCCCCGAGGCCGAGATGGAACTCCGCCTCGTTCGCGACGTCGTCGCGGACGCCGTGGAGGCGGCTGTTGGACAGGGCGAGGCCGGCGGCGAGGGCCGCCGCCGCGACGAGCGTGACGGAGTCGAGCCGCCTCCGCCTCGCCGCCTCGACGAACGAGAGGACGGCGAGCGACGCGTACGGGAGGACGACGGGGACGAGCGGGAGGCGGTGGCGGGACGTGACGAAGAACGCGACGACGGTGGCCGCGTACACCAGGAGGAAGAGGAGCAGGAGGCGGTGGGCCGGGCCGTCGACCGGCGGCGTCCGTCGCCGCGCCGCCGCCGGCGTCGCGAAGGCGATCCCCGCCATCGCCAGAGGCCAGACGAGGCCGAACGGGAGGGCGAGCGGGTCCTTCGTCACGAGCCCACGCAGCACGCCCGCCCACTCCCGCGCCTGGTACAGGTCCCGGTTCGAGGGGATCTCGTAGCCGTTCGCGAGGAAGTAGGCCTTTCTCAGGAGCAGCGCCGTCCACTCGCGCGGGTGCGAGCCGATCCACGCGAACGACCGGGCGAACCAGAAGCGCGAGACCTCGCCCGCGCGGAGCGGCCGGCCCGCGGCCCTTTCCGCGACCACCCGCGACGACTCGTCGACGCTGTCGCGATAGAAGTACCCGGTGAAGGTCGCGGCCTGGAACCCGGCGCCGGGCGTCGTCGCCGTCTTGCCGTCCGCCTCGGCGCTGTTGCCGATGTAGAAGTTCGCGCCGCCTTGCGAGGCGACGACGACGTACTCGCCCCCGATCACCCCGTTGCGGACCGTGACGAGGACGATGGGAAGAGCCGCGGCGAGCACCCAGGCGAGAGCGGGCCGGGCGCACGCGCGCCTCTTCTCCCAGGCGATCCAGGCGACGAGCACGGGGGCGAACAGCAGGACGTTGGGGCGGGTGATCGTCGCGAGCCCCATGGCGAAGCCGGCCGCGGACCACGTCCACGCCCGGCCGCTCTTCGCGGCGTCGAGGGCGAGGAGCAGGCCGCCCGCCAGGAGGGGCAGGTAGAGCGTCTCGAGCAGCAGCTCGCCGTCGTGGTAGACGAGCGGCCCGTAGAGGGCGGCGGCGAGGCCGGCCAGCAGGCCGACGTCGCGCCCGGCGAGCCGGTCGCCGAGCCCGTACACGAGGCCGGAGGTCGCCGCGCCGAACACCGCCTGGACGAGGCGGGGCACCAGCAGGCCCGGCCCGAACAGGTGGAAGACGAGGGCGAGGACGTACGGGTAGAGCGGGGCGCGGAAGAACACTCCGGTGCCCCAGAAGTCTCCCTGCGCGATCCCCATCGCCCACTGCACGTGCCACCTCGCGTCGAGCATCGGCTGGGCGAAGGCGGGGTCGGCCGCTCTCAGCTGCAGGTCGTAGAGGACCCGCACGGCCAGCGCCAGTCCCATGACGAGGACGGGGCGGCGGCTCATCGCGAGTCGGCTCGTCGGCATTCGTGGCTCCCCTCGGCGCGCCATAGGGTGCCACAGAGCCGGCCGCCGCATCGCCCCGCGCCTCGTCGGTGCTAGTCTCCGTGGAACCATGTCCCGGACGCGGAAGGTGCTGCTCGTCGGCAGCTGCGCGAAGCTCGCGGACCGCCTGGCCGTGCTGCGGGGCGCGGCCGTCGAGGTGCGCTCGGCGGTGAGCGCCGGTGAGGCGCTCGAGCTGCACGAGGCGCACCGGGTCGACCTGATCGTGACCGACCTCGACCTGCCCGACTCGACGGCGGAGCGCCTGTGCGACGCCCTGCGCGCGCACGAGGAGCTGCGCAACGTCTCGATCCTCGTCGCGTGCGGCCCGACCGAGGGCGACCGGCGCCGAGCCGAGGCCTGCCGCGCCAACGGCCACGTCGTGCGGCCCTTCGAGGCCGAGGAGCTGGCGGCCCGGATCAAGGGCCTCATGACGGTCTCGTCGCGGGCGAACTACCGGGTCCTCACGCAGGTGACGACGAGCGACTCGAGCCGCGCGCGCTCCTTCTTCTGCACCTCGCAGGACGTGAGCCCGGCCGGCATGCTCATCGAGACGAGCGAGCCGCTGCGCGTCGGCCAGGCCCTCGACTGCTCCTTCTTCCTCCCGGGCCGGCTCCGGCTGGAGGCGAAGGGTCGGGTGGTGCGGCAGGCGAGCGCCCCGCACGGAAGCCGCTTCGGGATCCAGTTCGTCCATCTCTCCCCGCAGGACTCGGAAGCGCTGGCGCGCTTCGTCGACCGCTGGGGCACCCTGCGCTGAGGCCTCGCGCGAGGAGGAAGACGCCATGGCGACGCACTTCGATCCGGCGCTGTTCCGCTTCCTGCGTGACCTGAAGAAGCACAACGACCGCGAGTGGTTCGCGCGGAACCGCGAGCGTTACGAGGCTGAGGTCCGCCGGCCCTTCCTGGCCTTCATCGCCGACTTCGCCGCGCCCCTCTCCCGCGTCAGCCCGTGCGTCGTCGCCGACCCGCGGCCGGCGGGCGGCTCCATGTTCCGCATCCACCGCGACACGCGCTTCTCGAAAGACAAGACGCCGTACAAGACGCAGGCCGCGGCCTGGTTCCGCCACGAGGGCGGCAAGCTCCACGACGGCCCGGGCTTCTACCTCCACCTCGAGCCCGGCCGCGTCTTCGCCGGCGCCGGCATCTGGCATCCCGAGCCCCCGGTCCTCGAGCGCCTGCGCCAGGCGGTCGCGACGCGCGGCGCCGACTGGAAGAAGGCCACGGGCGGCGCCTTCCGTCGGACCTGCGCCCTCGAGGGCGACGCTCTCGTCCGCCCGCCGAAGGGCTTCCCGCCGGACCATCCCCTGATCGAGGACCTCAAGCGCAAGGACTTCACCGCGATCGCGCGCTGGAAGGAAGAAGACGCCCTCTCGCCGAAGTTCATGACGCAGCTCACGGCCTTCTGCCGGACGACGACGCCCTTCATGCGGTTCCTGGCCAAGGCGCTCGACCTGGAGTTCTGAGGTCGATCCAGGCCGGCTTCACGGCCGGCCGAAATGCAGAGTCTCGCGGAGCGCGGCCCACTCGGCTCTCGGCCAATGACTTTGCATTTCACCTCGCTGCGCACGAATTCTCTTGAAGATCCGCGGAATCGGTGTAACACATTGCCAACACTCAGGAGACAGGTGGCAACCGGAGCGCGACGGATCGACCCCGTGTAGGCGAACTGAGCCGTGTCGCGTGACGCGACCCCGTCAGCGGCTGGGCTGAGCGGACGCCGGGAGCGTTGGCCCCGCTCGGTGCAGGGGAGATGGGACGATGGCAAGTCCGAGTCCCAGCGGCGCAAGGCCAAGGAAGAGGGCCATCGTCCTCATTCCCGGCGCGCGACGCGAAGAGCGGTTCGCGCGGCGGGACCAGGTGGTGAGGAATCTGGAGACGTTGGAGTCGGTGCTGCTGCGCCGCATGCAGACGCCCGACGTTCCCCAGAACGCCGCACGTCTCCGTTCCGACCCGATCCGAACCCCCGGGCCGCCGGCCGACTCCTTAGTCGACGTCTATGAGGCCCATTGGGTCGACCTGATGCCCGAGCAGGCGGAACTCGGGCCCTGGACGAAGCTGCAGCGTGGCCTGGAACTCCTCATCTACTGGCTGCTGGATCGTCGCATCTGGCGGGCCTTCCTCGTGTCGAAGTACATGACCTTCGGGCTCGTGGCCGGCGGCGCACTGCTCCTGATCTGGTACGTCGGAGTGGCCGTGCTGGCCTTGTCGGCCGTCGGAAGCGACCCCACTCTCAGTGGACCGGCGCGCGAGTTGCCGGTCGTCGGAGCCGTCGTAGCCGTGCTCGTTGCGGTCGCCGGCTCGATCGGCGAGTGGCGTTACTGGGCGCTGCTGAGCCTCCTCGTTCCCTTGTTTCGGGTCGACCTGCTCGCTCGGATCGCCTACTTCACGAAAGCTCTGTTCGAGAACACGCTCGACGAGTCGGGAGTGGGCCTCCGCGATCGCGTGAGGGAGCGAATCCGACCGACTCTGGAGGCCGTGCTCCAGGAGGACTACGACGAGGTCGTGGTGGCGGCGCACAGCCTCGGGACCGTGTTCGCGGTGGACCTCCTGGCGGACTGGCCGCACACCCAGGACTTCGATCGGTTGTCCCTCGTCACACTCGGCTCGCCGAGGGTCGTACTCCGGCTCCGATCGGCCTGGCTGGACGAGCAACTCGAGACGCTCCTGAGCCGGCCCGAACTGGTGCGGTGGCTGGACTTCTTCGCGCGTACCGATTGGCTCTGCGGGGCGGTGCCAGGGCACTCCCAGCGGTATGGCGCGGGCCACCAGAAGGAGCTGGTCTTCGAGGCCTCTCTGCCGCAGAGGCTGACGGCCCGGACCCATCTTCTCTACTACCAGGACCGCTGCGTCCTGAACGCGCTCGCCGGAGCGCCCTAGAGGCCATCGTGATCTCCTATGCAGACTACCCGCCGGAAGTCGTCGACGACATCGTTCGCCTGCGTCGTCGCCTGGACTCCGTTCCGCCCAAGGCCTCGGACAAGAACCTCCTGATCGCCTCCTGGAACATCCGCGTGCTCGCCGGCCTCCACCGCGAGTTCGGGGAGAGCCCGGAGAGCCCCAAGAGGAATCTCCGCGCCCTCGCGATCATCGCTGAGGTCGTCAGACGCTTCGACGTCGTCGCGATCCAGGAGATCCGCGGAGAGACCACGGCCATCCGCGCGCTGGTGGACGAGTTTCTCGGTCCGGACTGGGGGCTCATCCTCACTGACGTCACCGCCGGCAAGAAGGGCAACGACGAGCGCCTGGGCTTCGTGTTCGACCGGCGGCGGATCCGGCTGTCGGGCCTCGCGGGCGAGATCGTCCTTCCCCCGACCGACACCGGCGATCCGGTCGACCAGTTCGACCGCACGCCGTACCTCGTGGGCTTCGAGGCGGCCGGCACGCGATTCTCGCTGGTCACGGCCCACATCAGGTATGGAGACGTGCCGGAGGATCGTCTGCCCGAGTTGCGGAGGTTCGCCGACGTCACCGCGACCGAGCTGCGCAAGCGGGCGCGCGTGAACGACCTCGAGATCGGAACGGTCATCGTCCTCGGCGACTTCAACATCGACAAGCGGGGCGACGATCCGCTGTTCGAGGCCTTCGTCGCGAACGGCCTCGTGGTGCCGGAGGAGCTCCAGGGCCTCAAGACGACATCCGGGAGCGAGCCGAAGTTCTACGACCAGATCGCGTGGTTCATGGGCAGCGACATGCGCCTGCCGTACACGAGGCGCGCCGGCGTCGTCGACTTCACGGGTGCGGTCTTCAAGGAGCTGACCCTTCAGGCGATGAGCTTCCGCGTGTCCGATCACTTCCCGCTGTGGGCCGAGTTCGACACGGACCAGAGCGCCACCGTGATGGCGGCCGCGCGTGGCTTGAATCCCAACAGCCCGGACCCGTTCGCGTCGATCCCGGACTAGGAGGTCGGACCGCAGATGGCTGTGGACGCGTCGCACGCCCGCGCCGCAACGGTCGCGGCGACCGCTCTGGGCCTGTTGGTCCTGCTGGTCCCGGCGCTCGGCGGTCTCGTCGCATGCGGCTCGACATCCATGAAGCCGGCCGGTGCGACACAGCCCCCGCCGCCTCCTCCACCACCTCCACCACCTCCACCAGCGACTCCCGCCCCGCGAGCGACTCCCGCCCCGCGAGCGACGGTGGGAGCCCGCGGCGAGAGGCCCCCTGCCGGCTTCGGCTCGTCTGAGTTCCTCGTCGACAAGCAACTCCGCTTCGTTCGCGTGTTCTACGGTACGAATCGCGGCCGCACCGCCCCCTGTGCGGGCGTCGGCGTGGTCCGTTGGGACGCGCCGGGGTCGTGCCGGCCGAACCAGTTCTACGGCGGCCGTCCGGCCCCGGCCAGGGGTCCGCTCGACACGCCCGGCGGCGCCGGCCTGGACGTGGGCACCGTGACGGTCACGTTTCCCCCCGGCCACGCCACCGGGAAGATCGAGCGTCCTCCCGCCATGTTCAGCATCGACCTGCGGCGGGAGGACCCCGATCGCGACGTGCTCGTCGAGGAGTTGCGTGCGTTCGGCGACGACTACGCGGGCTGGGTGCGCGAGGTCCGGGCGACCGGCCGGGACCAGGCGTTCGTCTACGTCCACGGCTTCGACACGACCTTCGACGAAGCCGCGCGACGAGCCGCCCAGGTGGCCTACGACCTCGACTTCGATCTTGACGAGGCTTTCCGCGGCATCCCGATGCTCTACAGCTGGCCGTCGCGGGGAGGGCTGCCGGCGTATCTCGCGGACTACGACACCTCGGAAGAAGCGACCGACGCCTTCAACCGCTTCCTCGACCTGGTGAAGCTGGACGCCGGGGTCCGGCGGGTCCACGTCATCGCCCACAGCATGGGGAACCGGGTCGTGGCCGAAGCGCTGGCCGCCCGCGCCGCGCCACCGCAGCCAATCCTCGACAAGCTCGTGCTCGCGGCGCCCGACATCTGGGCCAGCCGGTTCAAGACCCACTTCCTTCTCACCTTGCCGAGGCTCGCCTCCCGCGTGACCCTCTACGTGTCGGACGAGGACCGTGCGCTCCGCGAGTCGAGGCGCATCCGCCTGGGCGAGCCGCGCGCCGGAGAGCGGTCGAGCGGCCTGCTCGAGGCGAGCGTTCCGGGATTCGAGGCGATCGACGCGTCCAGCCTCGCCACCGACTTTCTCGGCCACAGCTACTACGCCTCGAACCGTTCGATGCTCTCGGACATCTACTGCCTCCTCAAGGGGACACCCGCCGCCGGCCGGCCCCTGCTGACGGCGGCCGGCACGGCGTGGCGCTTCCGACCCCTCGCCGAGCTGTCGGCCCTGGACGCCGGCGCCTGCGCGCCGCCGTCGCTGCGGCCGAGCCCTCCGGAGAAGTCCGGCATCTGGCCCTACTGGGCCGGGAGCCTCCTGGCCGCGCTCCTGATCGTCGGCCTCATTCGACGGCGGGCGCGCCCCGAACGAAGCTCCACGACCACGCCGGAGCCAGACCGCCGTCCGTGATCGCGCACGATCGACCCGATCCACTCCACGGTTCGCGCCGCGCCGCTCTAGAATCCCTCATGACGTCGCACGGCCACCGCCTCCGCATCCGCGGCTCGTCCCCCCTCGCGATCGCGCTCGTGGCCGCGACAATCGCCGGCCTCCCGCGGCCGACACGGGCTCAGCAGGCGCAGAACCCGTCGCCGATGGTCGAGCACACGCGTCCGCACCCGCGGCTCGCGGAGGCGCGGCCTCCCGGCCGGCGCGAGGAGCTGGCTCTCGGCGCGCTCTTCGTGCCCCAGCGGCTCGTACCGAAGGCCGGGGCGAGCACGACGCGGCCGCTGCTGATCGTCTTCCACGGCGGCGCGTGGGTTCCCGAGGTCGTGGGGGATGCGGTCGGGACGGTGGTCGTCGGCGTCCAGATCCGCGCCGGCTCCTCCGGCTACGCGTCGGCGGTCGCGGACTCCGGGCGGCTGCCGGCCCTCCTCGAAGAGGCCGAGCGAAAGGCGGGAGCACGGCTGAGGCCGGTGACCGTCGCCGGCTGGAGCGCGGGCTGCGGTGCGGTCCGCGAGCTGCTGCAGCACGAGGACGCCGTCGCGCGCATCGACCGGATCCTCGCGGTCGACGGCATCCACACCGACTACGCCGACGGCCGGCCGGGGCCGCTCGAGTCGCGCCTGGAGACAGGCAAGCTCGAGCCGTGGCTCGCCTTCGCCCGCGAGGCGGTGGCGGGTCGGAAGCGGCTCCTGATCCTGCACACCGAGATCTTCCCGGGCACCTTCGCGAGCACGACCGAGACCGCCGACTGGCTGCTCGGCGGGCTTGGCCTGAAGCGCCACCCGGTCGCCCGCCGCGGTCCGATGGGCACTGTCGTCCTCTCCGACACACGGGCCGGGCGGCTCCGCGTCCAGGGCTTCGCCGGCAACTCGGCGCCGGACCACGTCGATCTGCTTCACGCCCTGCCGGATTTCCTCCGCACGCGGGAGTGATCGCCCCGGCGCCGGGCCGCGCGTCCCTCGGGCTTCGCCGGCGGCCGTCCAGCGGATGCTAGAGTTTTCCCAACTGCCGGAGGAGGCTCCTCCATGCGCAAGCCCGCCTTCGTTTCGGTCCTCGGGATGGCCGCGCTCCTCGCCACGGCGTGCGGCGAGGGCGGCCGGCCGATCGACGGGCCACTGCCTCCGGTCCCCGCGCCGACGCCCACCGTCGACGCGAGCGTCGTCGTCGCCGGGACCCACACCGGCCCGACGCAGATCTCGTTCGTCGCGGCGGAGCCGGCGCCGGGCGCGACGATCGCGGGTTGCGGCCCCGACGCGACGGGCTGCCGCGGGCGCGTGCGGATGCGGTTCCGCCTCCTGTCGGCGGCCGGCGGGCCGGTGCTCGACGCGATCGGCTTTCTCCACGCGACGAACAAGATCGCCTGCTATCGCGGCTCGACGGGCGCCTTCGAGCTGCAGGCCGGCGTTCCCGCCGAGGTGCTGATCGTCTTCGACGAGGCCGACCCGGCGTGCGGCCTGCCGACCTCGATCACGAACATGAAGCTCGTCCTCAGCGCTCCCGTCCAGACCGACGGTCTGCAGGAGTGGGCGATCCGCTACGAGCTGGGGCGGTAGGGACGCGCCTCAGCCCACGCGCAGGACGAAGCGCGTGCCGCCGCCGTCCCGTCGCCGCCACTCGACGTGCGCGTGGATGAGGCTCGCGCGCGAGCGGATGTTCGACAGGCCGCGACCCTCGTGGGCCGCCGGGTCGAAGCCGGTCCCGTCGTCCTCGACGACGAACTCGGCCGCGCCGGCCGAGCCGAGGGCGATGCCTGATGGGAGGAGCGGGCGCCGGCGTGGCGCGCGCGTTGGTCAGAGCCTCCTGGACGATGCGGTAGATCTGGATCTCGGCGGCGGGCGCCAGCGAGAGGCGGTCGGCGACGTCGTCGCCGCAGGTGAAGGCGCCGCGGAGCGACTGGTCCTTCGGCTGGCGGCGGATCGTCTCGTCGAGGGCCCACTCGAGGGCCGCCGTCAGGCCGACGTTCGCGAGGACGGACGGGCTCAGGTCTTCGCAGATGCGGCGGACCTCGCTCGAGATCGTCTCGACGTCGCCGCGGAGGTTCGCCGCCTCGGTTCCGGCCGCGGGGAGGGAGATGAGAAGCCCGCGGAGGTCGGCGAGGGTCTGGTCGTGCAGGTCCCGCGCGATGCGACGTCGCTCGTTCTCGGTCTCCTGCACGAGCTGAAGCCGCGTCTCGGAGAGAGCCGCGCTGGCGGTCCGGAGGCGCCGGTACTGCAGCGCGCCCCAGGCCAGGGCGAGGAGCGCGCACGCCAGGAGGGCCGCGAGCGCGATCGAGGGCCAGGGGACCGGGGCGCCGGCGACGGTGAACGACAGGCTGACCGGGGTCGAGGCGGCGAGGTTCGTGCCGAAGGCGCGGACGGACACGACGTAACGGCCGGGCGGCAGTGCCTCGGCGGAGAACTGTCCGTCGCGCGAGAGCTCGCGCGCGACGACGCGGCCCGCGCCGTCCTCGAGACGGAAGGCGTACTGGAAGCGCTCCGGGTAGGTGCGGCTGCCGATGGCGGCGGCCTGCACGAGGAGGCCGTTCTCCGGGTAGTCGAGCCGCAGCGCCGCCCACTCCTCCGAGGCGTACGGCCGGCGGCCGAGCACGCGGACGAGCCGGGCGCTCGGCGCGCCGTGGCCGGGGTCGTAGAGGACGAGGCCGCGGTTCGTGCCGAGGACGAGCCCGTCGTCGGTGGCGAGCATCGCGAAGACGCTGTCGGACGGCAGGCCGTACTCGCTGTCGACGCGGGCGCGCAGGATCCCCGTCTCGCCGTCGTCGGCCACGTTCAGCAGCCCGGACTGCAGCGTCGCGCACCAGACCGACGAGCCCGGCGCCGTCGAAGGCGCCAGCGCCCGCACGTCCTCGCCTTCGGCGACGGCTCTCGTCCGGCCGCCGGAGCGGCGGAAGAGGCCGCGGCTCGTGGCGATCCAGAAGCCTCCTCGACCGTCGGCCGCGGCCGCGCGAAGCGTGCCGAGGGAAGAGAGGGCCTCGTCCCTCGCCGTGCGGTCGGCCGAGCGAACGAACGTGCCGGCTTCGGCCGTGCCGATCCAGAGCGCGTCGCCCACCGCCGCGAGGCTCACGACCTCGCGCAGCCTGGGGTCGTCGACTTCGGGCCAGACCCGCACGCGCTGTCCCTCCTCGAGCCGCTCGAGGCCCTGGCCGTAGGTGGCGAGGTAGACGGTGTCGCCCCAGGTCTCGATCGCGCGCACGCTGGCGCTCGCGTCCGGCGCGCCGCCTTCGTGCGGCGCAGGACTTCGCACCGCTTCCCACGCGTCGCCGGCAGGCGCCTGAGCCAGGAGGCCGGCCGCGCAGCCGGCGAGCAGGCGTCCGTCCGGCGCCGCTCCCAGCGAGTGGACAGCCCGTCCGGCGAGCGCGGGCACGGGCTCCCACGGGCCAGCCGCGTCGCGCTGCACGAAGAGGCCCCGTTGCGTCGCCGCCCAGAGCCTTCCGTCGGCGGTTGCGCGCAGGGCGTGAACGAAGCTCGAGTCCGGCGAGGCGCCGAAGCGGACGACGCGGGGAGCGTTCGGGTCGTAGCGGCAGATCCCGCGGTCGGTCCCGACCCACACGACGCCGTCGCGGTCGACCAGCACCGCCTGCACCCGGTTCGAGTGGAGGCCGCCCGCCGTCGACTCGAGCGAGAAGGACTCGCTCGGCCGGCCCGGCCGCAGCCGCACGAGGCCGTGGTCGCGCGTGCCGGCCCAGGTGTCGTCACCGGGGCCGCTCGCCAGGGCCAGGACGGACCCGGTCTTCACGTCCAGGACCTCGAGCCGGTGGCCCTGGAGGCGGAAGAGCCCTCGGCCCGAGGCGCTCGTCTCGGCGCCGAGGACGAGCCCGGACCGGCTTGGAGACAGCGCGTTGACGAAGAACGGCCGCAGCGGATCCTCGACCTCCGTGATCGCAGCGCCATCCACCCGCAGCAGGCCGCGGCCGCGCGACCCGACCACCGCCCGGCCGCCGTCGAGCGCGAGCGCCGCGAGCTCGAGGCGGGCGCCGTCCGGGCCGCGCAGGAGGTTCGCCGTGGCCGCGTCGATCCGGTCGACGCGCCGTGCGTCGGCGTCGCTCGTGAAGAGCTGGCCCGAGCGGCTGGCGAGGCGCACCGTCTGTCCCGCGACGAGAACGGCCGTGATCGCCTGCCCCGCAGTCCCCGGCACCGCGCGCGTCCCTTGCAGGGCCCGAACGAAAGCCCCCTGCTCGGTGCCGATCCACAGCTGAGCGCGCTCGTCGGCCGCCAGCGCGAGGACGGGCACCGAGCCGGGATCGAGCGCCACGCGCTCGAGGCGCTGCCCGTCGTAGCGGACGAGACCGGCGTCGGTGCCGAACCAGAGCAGCCCCTCGCGGTCCTGAGCGATGGCGCGCACGTTGCGCGACGGCATGCCGTGGAACATCGTGATCGCGTCCCACTGCGGCCCGCGCGGCGCCCTTGCCTCGGCTTCCTGCGCGCTCGCGGCCACCGGGACCGCGAGTCCCAGGACGAGCGCTCGCGCGACGGCGTCGAACCGCGGCGTGCGCTTCAAGAGCGGTCTTCGGAGCGGCCGTCCGCGGCGTGGCGGCGGCGGTCCGACTCGAGCCAGGCCTCGAGGTCATGCGCGGCCCGCTCGAGCTCGTCCGCGTTCAGCAGGCCGCGCCGCAGGGCCTCGAAGAACGCCCGCGTGCGCGGGTTGTACGCGAGCCGGTCGTAGGCCTCGGCCGCCGCCCCGACGGGGGACGCGGGCGCGATCTTCTCGTAGAGCGCGGCGAGACGGCTCTCCACGCCGCGCTGGCTGAGGCTGCACTTGCGGGCGATCGCCCAGTTCGAGAGGCCGAGGGCCAGATAGTAGAGCGCCTCCGACTCGAACTCCGTCAGCAGCGGCTGCTGGAACGAGTCCTTGAAGGCCGGGTCGATCATGTCGGCCCCGTCCTCTAGCACCGCGCCGACGAAGCGGACGAGCTTCTCCTCCACGTTGTTCTTGTGGATGAAGCCGTAGGCCGGCGGCGGCGAGACGGCCTTCACGAGCTTGCGGATCTCGTTGATGTAAATGGCGTGAGGGAACTGCGTCCAGAAGACGATGCGGGCCCTCGGGAACGCGCGCCACACGGCGCGCGCCACCTTGACGCCCGACAGCCCCGGCATCTGGATGTCGAGCACCAGCAACTCGGGCCGCTCGGCGAGGGCGAGCTCCACCGCGCGATCTCCGTCGCTCGCCTCGAGCACCGGGCCGTGCCGCGGGAAGGTGCGATCGAGCAGCTCGCGCAGATAGCGGCGCTGAGCCAGGTTGTCCTCGGCGACCAGGATCGCCATGGCCGCGATCCTATGGCCGTCGCCGACGGGCGCGCAATGTGGCTTTCCACAGTGAGGCGCTGGGGCGGCTCCCCTTACCAGGCGGCGGGCTGCGGACGAGACTCCTCTCGACGGCCGCCGTGGAGCGGCCGGGGAGGAAGAGATGAAGGCGCGCGCGGCAGAGCTCATCCGGAAGGCGCTGGGTTGGGCGGGAGACGCGGCTCGAGGGGCGGGACGCGGGAAGCGCTGGTCGCTCGGGCCGGCCCTCCTGGCGGCGATCGTCCTGGCGGTTGTCTTCGTCGGCTCCCGTTTCGTCGTCGGCATCGAGCCGGGCTACGCGGGCGTGGAGCTGAGCCGCCTCGGCGGCCAGGCGCGGGTGCTCCCCGAGGGCTGGGCCTTGGTCGTCCCCGGCGTCACCCGCGTCGTCCGCTATCCGCTGCGCGAGCAGGTCTACCGCTCGGCCCGCGGCGGAGGCGAGGTCCGCTTCAAGTCGGTCGAGGGCCTCGCGATCGGCGCCGACGTCACGGTGCGCTGGTCGATCGACCCCGCTCGCCTGCGCCAGATGGCGGTGCGGCTGCCGGAGGACGTCGGCCGCGAGCTGATCGAGCCCGTGATCGACGCCTCGATCTACCGCGTCCTCGCGCAGTACACCATCCGCCAGGCCTTCTCGAGCGGCCGCGCGGAGATCGAGCGGGCGATCGAGAAGGAGCTGCGCGGGCGGCTCGCCGCCGACGGCGTCGTGATCGGCGCCGTCTTCTTCGGCAACGTCGAGCTCCCGCCCGAGTACAAGCAGGGCATGCAGGCGCTGCTCGCCGAGGAGATGCAGGCCGAGAAGATGCGCTTCACGCTCGACCTCAAGGAGAAGGAGGTCAAGGAGGCGGAGCTCGTGGCGGAGGCCGAGAAGGTCCGCCGCGACAAGGAGGCGGAGGCGGCGGGCAACCAGGAGATCATCGCGGCCAAGGCGCGCGCGGAGGCGATGAAGCACGTGCTGCCCTTCAAGGAGCGGGAGATCGAGCAGCGGCGGCTCGAGGCGGAGGCCGCTCAGGTCACCCGGCTCAAGCAGGCGGAGACGGAGGCGCAGGCTCGCCGGATCGAGGCGAACGGCGAGGCCGACTCGCGGCGCAAGCTGGCGGAGGCCGAGGCCTACCGGCTCGAGGTGATGGGCAAGGCGGCGAGCGAGCAGCTCGCGCGCGAGGGCACGGTCGTCTCGAGGAACCCGCTGCTCATCCAGAAGGCGCTCGCCGACAAGCTGTCCGACAAGGTGCAGGTGATCATCGCTCCGCCGCAGGCCGGCTTCGTCGCGGCCGGCCTGCTCGGCATCAAGACGAGCCCCGCGGCCCTGTCCGCCTCGGCCGCCCCCGAGCCGTCCGAGGACGCCGGGGACGCCGGGGACGCCGAGCCGGCGGCGCCGGCGCCCCGGAGGTAGCCATGCTGCCGCTCGCCGCCGCCTTCATCGCCCTCGTGACCCAGGATCGTGCCACCCTGCGGACCTCCGCCGCCGGCAGCTCTCCCGTGACCGCCGTCCTCTCCCAGGGCGAGGCGCTCGAGGTGCGCGGCGCGCGCGCGGGCTTCCTGCAGGTCTACCAGTACGACCGCGAGCGCGGCGGCTACGTGCCCGAGTCGCAGGTGCGGCAGTACCCGCTCGAGACGACGAGCCCCGGGTCCGTGCTCGAGAACGTGCGGCTGTTGCGCGACATGCCGGGGCTCGAGGCGCTCGGCATCGCCCACGTCGCGCTGTACCTCAAGCTCGTACCGTCGCGCGACGCGGTGGCCGAGGCGTACGACGCTCTCGGCGCGATGGCCGAGCGCCTCGCGCGGCGCGCCTCCGCCCGCGCGGCGAAGGGCGCCGACCCGGTCGCCGCTCCGCTCGACGTCGCGCGCGCGTATGGCGTGCGCTTCGTACCGGCTCCCGACGCCGTCGACGAGAGCCGCGTGCGGACCTGCTACGACGGCGAGGCGTGGCGCGAGGTGCTCCGTCGCGGCGGTACGCCCGAGGCGCGCGCCCGCGCGGCCCTCGGCCTCACGTCGCTCGAGTGCGAGGCCGGCTCGGCGGCCGATCGGCAGGCGGGCCACGAGCGCGCGCTCGAGCTCCTGGCCGCCGTGCCGCTCGACCACCTTCCGGTTCACGTCCAGGCGCGGATCCGTCTCCGTCGCGTCGCCGTCTCGTCCGCACTCGCGTTCGAGCGGGCGCGGGCCGGGCGGGCGGCCGATGCGCACGCGGCCTCGGCGTCGGCTGTCTCCGAGCTCGCGCTCGTCTCGCGCACGGACCTCGCGGAGGCCGACCGGCCCGCGGAGGCCGAGGCGGTGCTCCGGGCCTCCGTCTCCCGGCCCGCCGCCGACACGGGCGTGCCAGTCACCGGGCGGCTCGTCGTGACGGTCGCGCCGCGCGCGGCCGGCGAGACCTGCGTCTCGCTCGCTCCGAAGCAGCGCCCGGCCCGGCCGCTCGTCGAGCGCTGTACCTACGGCCAGGTGTGGCCGTCGTCCGTTCACGTGGGGCCCGGCGGCGCGAGTCTTGCCGTCGCCGTGCAGCCGCTCGCCTCGTGGCGCGAGCTGTGGGTGTTCCGGCCCGTAGCCGGCACCTGGACGGCCGACGTGATCGTCCCCGCGGGCGCGACGACCCTCGGCTACGTGGAGTGGGCCGGCTGGACGCCGGACGGCAAGTCGATCCTCGCCGCGCGCGAGGTGCTGGTGGAGGGGCGTCTGTCGCGCAGCTTCGAGATGATCGACCTCGAGACGCTCGACGTGACGCGCAGAGCGCAGCGGCCGGAGGACCTCACTCCTTTCTATCGCTGGCAGGCGCCCGAGTGGCGCGGCCAGACCCTGGCGCTCCGCTGATCCTCGTGGCTGGGCGAGGCGCGAGCGATCCGTGCGAATCGCGCCAAAGCCGACAAATGCGCGAGATCACCCGAAGCGTTCGCCGAACTGGGGGAGATCTTCCTCGCCTCACTCGACTTCCCTCAGAAACGCCGGCGCAGTCACTCGGCGCCGTGATATAAGCGGTCAAGCTCTCACATCAACCCTTCGCAGAGCCCTGCATCCCCGGATGCGTCGCTCAAGGAGTGTTCCGTGGCCGCCCCCGCCTCCCACATCGTCGGCGTCGGCTCGTCGGCCGGCGGGCTCGACGCGCTGGAGCAGTTCTTCCGCAACATGCCGCCCGACGAAGGCCTCGCCTTCGTGGTGATCCAGCACCTCTCGCCGGACTTCAAGAGCCTGATGCTGCAGCTGCTCGCGCGGCACACGACGATGGCGATCGAGCACGCGCAGGACGGGATGGCGCTTCAGGCGAACACCATCTACCTGATCCGCCCGCGCAAGAGCCTCCAGCTGAAGGGCGGCGTGCTGGTCGAGACCGAGCGCACCGACACGCACCTGCACTTCCCGATCGACACGTTCTTCGAGTCGCTGGCCCAGGAGCAGGGCAACCGCGCGATCGCGATCGTGCTCTCCGGCACCGGCACGGACGGCACCCGCGGGATCCGCGCGATCAAGGAAGCCGCGGGCCTCGTGATGGTGCAGAGCGAGGACAGCGCGCAGTTCGACGGCATGCCGCGGAGCGCCGTCCGCACCGGCATGGCGGACTTCGTGCTGCCGCCGGCGGAGATGCCGGCCCAGCTCCTGCGCTACATCGGCCACCCCTACGTGCAGGAGACCTCGAACGCCGAGCAGCTCGTCCAGCAGGAGAGCAAGCTCGGCCAGGTGGTGCAGCTCCTCTCGCTCGAGCACCCGGCCGACTTCTCGCTCTACAAGGCCGGCACCGTGGCCCGCCGCATCGAGCGCCGGATGGGCATCACCCACTCGGCGGGCCTCGACGACTACATCGAGCGGCTGCGCGAGCAGAAGGACGAGCGGGCGACGCTCGCGCGCGACCTCCTGATCGGCGTGACGCGCTTCTTCCGGGACGAGCCGGCGTGGCGCAGCTTCCGCGTGGCCCTCGAGCGGCGGATCGCTGCCATGCCCGCCGACGCGCCGCTGCGCCTGTGGACCGTCGGCTGCTCCACGGGCGAGGAGGCCTACACGGCCGCCATCACCGTGCGCGAGGTGTGCGAGGACCTCGGCCGCTTCCCCCACGCGAATATCTTCGCGACCGACATCGACGCGGAGGCGATCGCGACGGCGACGACGGGCAGCTACCCGGAGAACGTCGCCCCCGACGTCGGGACCCGGCGGCTCCACCGGTTCTTCCGGCTGCAGGGCGACCGCTACGAGCTGCGGCGCGAGGTGCGGGAGCTCGTGGTGTTCGCGGCGCACGACGCGCTCAAGGACCCGCCCTTCACGAAGATCGACGCGATCGTGTGCCGCAACATGCTCATCTACTTCAAGCCCGAGGCGCAGAGCCGGGTGATGGCGCTCTTCCACCACGCCCTCAACCCGGGGGGCACGCTCTTCCTCGGGTCGAGCGAGAGCACCGAGCCCCTGCCCGACGCGTTCGCGGCCGAGCACGCGGTCCACCGCGTGTTCGTGCGCAACGACCAGGTCCGCGTCCCGCTCGAGCGCACCTGGAGGAACGGCGGGGTCCGCGCCGAGCTCGTCTCGGGCGGCGCCCAGCGCGGCCGCCGCTCCGAGCGGGAGGACGATCCCGTCTCGGCCGCCGAGCGCCTGCGCGCGACGACGCTCGCCCCGCCCGGCCTCCTGCTGAACGACCGCTGGCGGGTGCTGCGCACGTTCGGCGCGGTCAGCCCGTTCGTCCGCGTTCCCGACGGGGACTTCACCGCCGACGTCCTCAAGCTCGCGGCACCGAGCCTGCGGGCGCTTCTCTCGACCGGCCTGCGCCGCGTGGCCGAGACCCACGAGGCGGTCGTGTACACCGACCTCCGCCTCGAGTTCGACACCGGGCCGATGCACCTGCGGCTTCGCATCGACCCGGTTCCGGACCCCGCCGGGGGCGCCGTCGGCTTCCTCGTCTCCTTCCTCGAGGGCTCGAGCGGTCCGCAGGCGCTGGCGGAGCGGACGCTCGCCGACCTCGAGCACGACCAGTCCGGCCGCATCGTCGAGCTCGAGCAGGAGCTCGAGTCCGTGCGCGCGACGCTCCAGGCGACGCTCGAGGAGGTCGAGTCCGCGAACGAGGAGCTGCAGTCGACGAACGAGGAGCTCATCGCCTCCAACGAGGAGCTGCAGTCGACGAACGAGGAGCTCCAGTCGGTCAACGAGGAGCTGCACACGGTCAACGTGCAGCACCAGGCCAAGATCGCCGAGCTGACCGACCTCAGCAACGACTTCGCGAACCTGCTCAAGAGCACCGACATCGGCACCATCTTCGTCGACCGCCAGCTGCGCATCCGCAAGTTCACCCCGGCCGCGCAGCGGGTCTTCAACCTCGTCTCGACCGACGTCGACCGGCCCATCTCCCACCTGACCCACCGCCTCGCCTGCCGCGACCTCGTCGAGCGCCTCGAGCGCGTGCTCGCCTCCGGGCAGCCGTCGCGCGAGGAGATGCGCCTCGTCGACGCGGAGCAGTGGTTCGAGGTCACGGCGCGGCCGTTCGTCGACGACCACGACGCCGTCGCGGGGGTCGTCGTGACCCTCGTCGACGTGACCGCGCGGCGCCAGGCGGAGGACCAGTCCCGCCTCGCGATCGAGACCGCACCCTCGCCGATCGTCCTCGTCGACGCCGGCGGCCGGATCCGGCTGGCCAACGCCTGCGCCCGCCGGCTGTTCGGCTACGAGGCGGGCGAGCTCGACGGGCAGCCGATCGAGGTCCTCGTGCCGCGGGCCTCGCGCTCTCACCACGCCGAGCTGCGAGCCACCTACACGTCCTCGCCCGAGCCGCGCCCCATGAGCGAGGGCCGCGACCTCGACGCCGTGCACCGCGACGGGTCGGTCCTGCCGCTGGAGATCGGCCTCCATCCCTTCTCCGCTCCCGGCGGCATGATGGTGCTCGTCGCTGTCACGGACCTGCGCGAGCGGCGACGCGCCGAGGGAGCCCTGCGCGAGACCGCGACCCAGATGCGGCTCGTGCTGGACCACGTGCCCGCGATGATCGCCGCCTTCGACCGCGAGGGCCGCTTCCGCGTGGCCAACCGGGCGTACTGCGAGTGGCTCGGGCTCGAGGCGGAGGGCATCGTGGGGCGGCGGGCGGACGAGGTGCTGAGCGAGCCGCTGCGGGCGGCGATCGCGCCGTGGTGGCAGCCGGCGTTCGAGGGCCGGGAGTCGGCGTTCGAGCTTCCGCTGGACGTGGGCGGTCGGACGCGGTGGATCGCCGGCGCCCACGTGCCGCAGCTCGCCGAAGGGCGGACCCTGAGCGGCGTCTACGCCTTCTACACCGACGTCGACTCCCGCAAGCGCGCCGAGGCCCTGCTCGAGGAGCAGACCCTCGTCGACCCCCTGACCGGGGTCCGCAACCGCCGCGGGCTCGACCAGTCGCTGGCCGCGATCCTCGGCGACGCCCGGCGCTCCGGCTCGCGCCACGCGGCGATCATGCTCGACGTCGACGACTTCAAGCAGATCAACGAGCGGCTCGGACACGCGGTCGGGGACGTCGTGCTGATCGACGTCGCGCGCAAGCTGCGCGAGGAGCTGCGCCCGGAGGACGTCGTCGCGCGCGTGGGCGGCGACGAGTTCGTGATGCTGCTTCCGCGGACGCGCCTGGCCGAGGCCCTGGTCGTGGCCGAGAAGCTGCGCCTCGCCCTGACCGAGAGCCCGATCCTCGTCGACGGCGAGCGGATCACGGTCACCGCGAGTTTCGGCGTCGCGCCCCTCGACGAGTCCGTCGTGTCGATCGCCGAGATGCTCGTGCTGCTGCGGCCCTCGCTCTCGGTCGGCAAGCTGGCCGGCAAGAACCGCGTCGGCAACGGCAACGGGAACGGGTCGGGGGCCGCACGCGAGAGCGAGGAGCTGCGCGCGGTGCTGCGCTTCCTGCAGGGGGACGAGGAGGTCGAGATCCTCGCCCAGCCCACCCTCGCCCTGCGCGACCGCAGCGTCGTCGGCTACGAGTTCCTCATGCGCGGCCCGGCCGGTCCGTTCCAGATGCCGAAGGACCTCTTCCGCCTCGCGTACGAGCGGAACCTCCTCCCGGCCCTGGACCTGCGCTGCCTGCGCAGCGCGGTGCGGCGGGCGAACGGCCTCGAGTCGGGGCTGCGCTTCCACCTCAACCTGTTCCCGTCGACCCTGCTCGACACTCCCCCCGAGCGGCTCGTCGAGCTCATCCAGGGCATCGCCCCGCGCCGGCGCTTCTGCGTCGAGGTCGGGGAGCAGCAGCTCATCGGCAACCCGGACCGGCTGCTGGGCGCCGTCAACTGCCTGCGCGCCGCCGGGCTCGACGTCGCGATCGACGACGTCGGCTTCGGGCGCTCCTCGCTCGAGAGCCTGATCGTCCTCGAGCCGAACGTGGTGAAGATCGACCGCGCCTACATCCAGGGCATCGCCCGCGACGACGTGCGCCGGCGCCGGCTCGAGCGGCTCCTCGGGATCATCCGCCGCGCCGGCGTCGAGATCATCGCCGAGGGCGTCGAGACGGAGGCCGACTGCGCCTGCGTCGAGGACATGGGCGTCGCCCTCGCGCAGGGCTACTACCGGGGCGCCCCGCACGCCTGTGGCCGGGCGCGGGGCGCGGCCCCGCGCGCGGAGCGCCGCCCCGCGCGCGGAGCGCCGCCCTCGCGGACGGGCGAAGCGGCGGAGAGCTCGCGGCGGGCACCGCGCGACTACCGAGCGTATACTCGGCCGACTTCGGCGCGGAGGAACACCATGAGCCTTCGCCGCAGCGCCGTCCCGTTCGTGAGCCTTCTTCTGGCCGCCGCCGCGGGCAGCCCCGCCAGCCTTCGCGTCAGCGAAGCGGCGACGCGGCTCGCCCTGCAGGCCGACCGCTTCGACGTGCGGCTCGTGGTGAGCAACGCGAGCGGCGCGACCGTCGATGCCGACGCCGAGGTCGAGCTCGTCGACCCGGCGGACAAGGTTCGCGCCCGCGCCGCCGAGCGCGTGACGATCGTCCCCGGCCTCGCGCCGCTCGACCTCGCGCTGCGCCCCGGCCTCGAGGGCCTCGCGGCAGCCGACCGGGTCCGAGTGCTGCACTACCGCCTGCGCTATCGGATCTTTCCCCGAAGCACCGCGCCCGCCGCGCCGCGCGGGCTGTCGGGAGTGCTCGCCGCCTCGCGGCTCATGCCCGACGTGTTCGACCTGCGGCTGCTGGCCGCCGACGCCGCGCAGGCCGGGCGGCCGCTCCACGTCGCGGTGCAGGCCATCCATCCCGTCACGGAGCGGCCGGTGCGAGCGGTGTCGGTGAAGGTGTCGCTCGCGTTGGACGATGACCGCGACCGGGTGGTCACCGCGACGGGCCTCACGAACGGGAGCGGCCTCGCGCTGCTCACGCTCGACGTACCGGATGACGCGGAGAGCTGCTACGGATGTGAGCTGACTGCCGAGGGCCGCCGGGCGGGACTCTCGGCCGAGGCCACGAGCGAGGTGCAGGTCGAGCGCCTCGGCGAGGCGCTCGTCTCCACGGACAAGCCGCTCTACCAGCCCGAGCAGGTCGTCCACGCTCGAGCCGTGGTCCGCGGTCTGCGGGGCGGGCGAGCGGCGGCCGACCTGCCGGTGCGAGTGCGCGTCCGAGACGGCCAGAACGACCTCGCGTTCGAAGCCACGCTTCGGACCTCGCGCTTCGGCATCGTGGCGGCGGACTGGAGGATCCCGGAGCAGGCGAGGCTCGGCCGCTATCGCGTCGAAGTCGAGGCCGAAGAGGGAGCCGCCCTCGAGGTCCAGGGCGGCTCCTCCTTCAAGGTCTCGCGTTACGAGATGCCGCAGTTCACCGTGAAGGTCGTCCCGGACCGACCCTACTACCTGGCCGGGGAGACGCCCAGCGTCGAGGTCCGCGCCGACTACCTGTTCGGCAAGCCCGTGACTCGAGGCCACGCGCGCGTGGTCCTCGAGGCCTCTCGCGAGTGGGACTTCCGCGAACAGCGCTACGAGATCACGGAGAGGGGCCGGCGGGAGGGTCCTCTCTCTTCCGACGGGCGGTTCGCCGCGAGCTTCGACCCGGACGCCAGGCAGGACTTTCCAGCAGCGGACGACGACTGGACTCCCTATCAGGACATCGAGGGCACGGCCTACGTGACGGACTCCACGACCGGGCGCACCGAGGAGGGCCGGTTCACCCTGCGCACGTCGCGCCACCCGATCCACGTCTACGTGATCGACCGCTATGCCGAGCCCTGCCGCGACGAGGACCGCGTCTGCCGGGCGAGCTTCTACGTCTCGGCCTCGTACGCCGACGGGACGCCGGCCTCGTGCGAGGTCGCGATCGGGCGAAGGATCGGGGAACCGAAGAAGGACGACGAGCGCCCGCTGCGGGTCGAGCCGCTCACCCGCGCTCGCACGAACCGCTTCGGTCTGGCCCGGGTCCCGGAGATGGCGATCGACTCCGACGTCCGACTCGACCCGGGGGACGACGGCGACACCACGCTCGTGCTGACGGCGAGAGATGCCTTCGGGCGCGAAGGCCGCCGCGCCGCGGAGCTCCGCTCCTGGTGGTCGTCGAGGCTGCTCGTCGACGCGGGCCCCCCGGTACACGCGCCCGGTCAGCCGATCGAGGTCCTCCTCCGCTCGCAGTCCGTGCGGGGCCCGGTGCTGGTCGACATCCTCTCGGCGGGGCGGGTGATCGCCACCCGTCTCGTGCCGAAGAACGGCGTCTCGGCCCGAGTGCAGTTTCCCTGGAGGCCGGCCTTTGGCGGCGCTCTCAGTATCGTGGCCACGCCGATGATCGGCGAGTCCGACGAGTGGCGATGGCGCGAGAGAGGAACGGCCGGCGTCGTCTACCCGACCGGGCCCGCCCTGCAGCTCGAGGTCGCGAGCGACCGGGCCGAGTATCGACCGGGGGACCTCGCGGACCTGCGATTCCGCCTCGAGGCACGCGAGGGCCAGCCTGCTCCCGGCGTGCTCGGGGTCGCCGTCCTCGACGAGGCTCTCGAGGTCCGAGCTGCGAACGAGCGGGACGTCGGCTCCCCGGCGGGCTTCCTCGACGCGGTGAGACTCGCTGCGCCGCGGCGCACCGTCGCGGGGCTGTCGCTGGCCGACCTGCTCGCGATCGACGCGACGCGTCCGGTGCCGGCGGAGGTGAACCTCGCGGCGGAGCTGGTCCTGTCGGAGGAGGGGGAAGGAGGCCGCAGGCGCGAGAGCAGCCACGCGTTCGACCGCGACACCGCGGCCGCCTTCCGCGGCCTCTTCGAGAGGGAGCTGAAGCCGGTCTCGGAGGCACTGCGGGCGGCCTTTGCCGAGGATGGCCAGGGGCCCGAGGATGAGCGGGCCGTGGAGCAGGCCCTTCGCCAGGGCGGTGTGGCGTTCGACTCGCTGCGCGATCCCTGGGGACGTCCGTTTCGCTTATCAACGAGCCCACGCGGCTCCAGCACGGTCGTCGAGGTGCTCTCCGGGGGGCCGGATGGAGAGACGGGAGGCTCCGGCGAGGTCGCCGCTCTCAGGCTGTCATGGAACTACTTCGGCCCGCGCGCGCGTCTCCTGGAGCGTGCCGCGCAGGGACACTACGACCGGACGGGCGTGCCCCTGCGGGATCTCGACACGCTGCGGGACGAGGTGCGAGCGCTCGGCGACGACGTCGACGGCTGGCGTGACCCATGGGGGCGCGCTCTTCGCTACGAGTTCCGGGTGGAGGGCCCTCACGCGGTCGTCGCGACACGGAGCGCGGGGCCCGACGGGGTCTTCGATTCCGAGCTCCGTCGCTCCTGGGACGACGTCGCCCTCGCGACCTCGCGGACCGAGTACTTCGCGCGCGAGCGGCGGCGCCTGCAGGAGACGCTCGACGCGCGCTTCGCTTCGGCCGGGCGGTTCCCGCAGAGCGACAGCGAGTGGCGGGAGGTCGTGTCCGAGGCCCTCGGGTCGGAGCCTCTCGTCGACCTGTGGGGACGGCCGCTCGAGTTCCGGTTCCGCCACGACAGCGAGTTCGCCGATCGACTGACCATCCGCTCCTACGCCGACGTCCACGGAGAGCGGACGAGCCGCACCGGCGTGGCGCCGGTGACGCGCGCCGTGGAGGTCGTGTCCGTCTGGAGCCGGGGGCCGGACGAGCACTCCGCGGGTGACGACTTCGAGCTCGCCTCGTTCCGGCGGACCATCGCCGAGATGCGCGCCGCCACGCGACCGCCGGTCTCCGCCGAGGGAATCGTGTTCGTTCCCGGCGAGGGCGCGATCGCGGGCGTCGTGATCGACCCGACGGGCGGCGTCCTGCCGGGGGCGTCTCTGGAGGCCGTGGGCAGCGCGCCGGACAGGCGCTGGAAGGCTACCGCCGACGCCGAAGGTCGTTACCAGATGAAGAGGCTGCCTTCAGGCTATTACACCGTCACCGCGTCGCTCGCGGGATTCAAGGACGCCGTCGTCACGCGTGTGCCGGTCGAGTCCGGGGGCCGCACCGAGCTCGAGATCACACTCGCGGTGGGCGGGACGTCCGAGACGGTGATGGTGGCCGCCGAGGGTCCCGTCCCCCTCGCGACGAGCGCGGCCACGGTCGGGATGGTCGCCGCGCGCCGCGGGCGAGAGGACCTCCCGCGACCTCCTGTCGCGACGCCGCGGGTCCGACGGGACTTCCCGGAGACGCTCTACTGGCAGCCGGCCCTCGAGACCGACGCCGCCGGCCGCGCCCAGGCGCGGGTGAAGCTCGCGGACGCGATCACGACCTGGAAGGTGGCCGTGATCGGCTCGACCGCTGACGGCCAGGTCGCGATCGCCGAGCGCGACCTGCGCGCGTTCCAGCCCTTCTTCGTCGAGAACGACCCGCCGCCGGTCCTGACCGCCGGCGACCGGATCGAGCTGCCGGCGCTCGTCCGCAACTACACGGCGCGCGCCCACCGCGTGAGCGTGTCGGCCGAGGCCGGCGAGGGGCTCCGGATCTCGGGCGCGCCGCGGCAGCTCGTCAGCGTGGCGGCCGGAGACTCGTCGTCGGCCACCTTCGACCTGCGGGCGGAGTCCGCGGCCAGGCAGGCGCCGGTCAGGCTGACGGCGACCGCGGGCGAGACGGGTGATGCGGTGGAGAAGCGGATCGCGGTCCATCCCGACGGAGCGGAAGCGGAGGCGTCGGCGAGCGTCCTCCTCGATCGGGAGACCGTCGTCGCGCTGTCCGTCCCCGACAGCGCGCTCCCGGGATCGATTCGCGCGGAGCTCCGCGTCGCGCCCGACCTGACCGCCCACGTCCTGGAGAGCGTGGAGGCGGTGATGCAGAGGCCGTACGGGTGCGTCGAGCAGACGATCTCGTCGAGCTACCCGAGCCTTCTGGCCCTGCGGCTCCTCGCCGGCACCGGCCGTGCGCCGGAGCTCGAGGCGAGGGCCCGGCGCTACCTCCGTCTCGGCTACCGGAAGCTGCTCGATCTCCAGGCGCCGGACGGCGGCTTCTCGTACTTCCGCGGGCTCGATGCCGACCCTGCCGTCACGGCCTACGCCCTGCGGTTCCTGCGCGACGCGCGCTCGTTCCTGGAGGTCGACGAGTCGGCGATCGCCGGCGCTCGGAGCTTCCTCCTCTCTCGGCAGGAGAAGGACGGTCGCTGGCGTGCCCGGCATTGGTGGCAACAGGTCGAAGACGACCGGCTCTCCGAGGCTCTCACCGCCGTCGTCGCGCGGTCGCTCGCCGAGCCGCTGCACGACCGGTCCGGCGCCGCCCCCGAGGCGGTCGGGCGGGCCCTGGCGTGGCTCGCGTCCCGCGCCGAAGAGCGCGACGAAGCCTACGCGATCGCGACGCTGGCGCTCGCCGCCGAGGCCTCGGAGGCGAGCGCCGTCCGGCGCCGCGCGCTCGATCGCCTGCGCGGCCTCGTCCGCGCGGAGGCCGACGCCCTCTACTGGGCCGACGAGACGAACACCCCGTACTTCGGGTGGGGACGAGCGGGGCGTGTCGAGACGACCGCTCTCGCGGTGAGAGCGCTCGCGGGATCCGGAGAAGCGGGTGACGAGCCGCTCGTCGAGAAGGGCCTGCTCTTCCTGCTCAGGAACCGCGACGGGTACGGCATCTGGTGGTCGGGTCAGGCGACCGTCAACGTCCTCGACGCGCTCACCGCCCTGATCGGGTCGGCGCCGCCTCGCGCCATCGGGGAAGAAGACCGGTTGGAGGTGCTCGTCGACGACCGGCCGGCGAGCACGCTCGTGCTGACGCCGGGAGCGGTGCCGCTCACCGTCGAGCTCTCGCCCTTCGGGCCCGGCTCTCACCGGGTGGCGCTCCGCCGCACCCGGCCGGGAGGACGCGCGTCGGCGCAGATCGTCGCCCGCTACTACCTGCCCTGGCCGGCGGCGGCGCCGCGGGCGACCGACGCGCTGCGCTTCGAGGTGCGGTTCGATCGCACGGAGGCGCGGCGCGGCGAAGCGATCGACGTGCACGTCGAGGCCGAGCGCGTCGGCTTCCGTGGCTACGGGATGCTCCTGGCGGAGATCGGCCTGCCCCCCGGCGTCGACGTCGACCGCGAGTCGCTCGACCGCGCGGTGTCCGCATCGGGCTGGACCTTCTGCCAGTACGACGTGCGACCCGACCGAGTGGTGGCGTACCTGTGGCCCCGGGCCGGCGGCGCCGCGTTCGACTTCGTCGTGCGGCCCCGGCTCGGCATGCAGGCGCAGTCGGCGCCGGCGACGCTGTCCGACTACTACAACCCGGAGGCCTACGTCACCCTGCCGCCCCGGACCTTCGTGGTCCGGCAGTGAGGGCAGCGAATCCCGCCCGCGGCATTCTTCTCCCGGATCTCCAGGATCGCTTCGACGTGCTCCTCCACCCGGCGCAGCCGCTCCTCGGGCGTGAGCTCGAGGAAGGCGCGGATCTGCGCGCGGTCGACACCTGCGGAGTCGACGTCGGGCCGTCGCGTCGCGGTGGAGGAGTCGTCCGGCTCCTGGGCCATGGGGAGAGCTTACCTCCGAGGCGCCCGCGCGGGCCGGCCGGCGTCGCCGACCCTCGCGCGTGCGCGGCCGTCGCGCTATCTTCTCGCCCGTGAAGCTCGAGACTCCCCGCTGCCCGAGCTGCGCCGCGCTGCTCGACGGGCCCCACGCCGGCCGGGGCCAGTGCCGCTACTGCGGCGCCACGATCGTGCGGCAGGGAGGCGGGGGCGCCGACCGAGACGCGCTACTCGCTCGTCCTGCGGGTGGGGCCGTCGAACGTCGAGCGGGTGGCCGCTCTGCTCGTCGACCGCCTCGGCCTCGCGCCGGACGAGGCGAGGGCGAAGATCGCCGAGGCGTCGTGCGAGATCGAGGTCGGCCTCCACGAGGAGCATGCGCGCGAGCTCTCGCGCGATCTCCGACACGCCGGCGCTGACGTGGACGTCGTCGAGCGTGTGGTCGAGATCCCGCTCGTGCGTGTCGTTCTCGAGGACGTGGGCGAAGACCGCCTCGCGACGATCGTGGCGATCCGCCCGCACCTCGACCTCGGCGTGCAGGAAGCGCGGCGCCTGGTCGGGCGCGTGCCCGTCGTCCTCGCCGACGCGATGGACGAGCGGCGCGCGCAGGCGCTCGTCGCGGCCCTCGAGAAGGCGGGAGCGCGGGCGCGGATCGAATAGCCGCGCCCCCGCCGCCGAGGGCTACGGGACGCGCTTCGCCGTGAAGTCGCGTCCCTGGAAGCCGACGAACTCCGTCACCTTGCCGGACGCGTCCCGGACGAAGCTGATCCAGACGTCGTACTTCGGCACGCTCCAGTCGGTCTCGGTCTCGGGCAGCAGCTCGGCGACGTCGGTCTCGCCCTGCTGGCGCACCATGAGGCGCTTGTCGTCGAGGAAGACCTCGAGCCGCGGGCCCGTCTCGATCTGGTACTGGCCCACGTACGACTGGAGCACCGAGCGGTCGATCGCGAGGGTCGCGCTCGGGCGGTGCCGCAGTCGGCCCCTGGCCCGCACCTCGGCGTCGCCCGGGACCGCGAGCGCGTCGCGGTAGCGCCAGCTCGAGTCGAACGAGCCCGAGACGACGCGGGTCTGGAGCACGGACGCCTTCTGCCCGAACGCGGCGAAGCGGCCGTCGCTGACGACGTAGTCCCAATCGGGCAGGCCCGTCGGGCGGACGTCGGCGAAGTAGAGGCCGTTCGTCGAGGTGCCGGCCACGACCCACACGTACCGCTCCGGGTTCAGAGGACTCGGGTACAGCAGCTGAACGGCCGCGTCGGCGGCGGCGAAGGCCTTGCCGTCGATCGTGACGCGGTCCTTCGCGACCTGCAGCGGCAGCCTCGCCGCGAGCTTCGCCGTGACGCGGTTCGCGTCGGCGCCGCCGACGAGCAGCAGCGAGTAGCGGGCCATGTCGGCGTCCGTGATCTCGGTGTCGCGGAAGACCCTCGGCTCCTGCTTCTGCCAGTCCCGCCACGCGTCGACGAACGCCTGCGCCTTCTGCTGGCAGAGGGACGCCATCTCCTCGTCGCGCGACGACGTGCCGACGACGATCGCGAACGGCGTCGCCGTGAAGTCGGCGATCGAGCCCGGCCGGCGGGCGCTCTTGACGAGAGCCGCCGGAGCGTAGCCGTCGGCGGCGAGCCGCACCGTCCCGCCCTCGAGCCGCGCCTCGCGCGTCGTGCCGTTCCAGACGACCGTCACAGGCTTCTCCGGATCGACGAGCGACGCGGGCGGCGAAAGCGTCAGGTCGACGACGTTGTCGGTGTCGAGGCGGATCACGTTGCGGTCCACGACCTCCGCGTCGACGACCATGAACGCCAGCGGGCTCGCCGCCTGGAGCGCGTCCACCCAGTACGCCTTCGCGTTCCGCAGCTCCGCCGAGCGCAGGCGGACGTGGCGCGGCGCGCTCTGCCGCCGGTGCGGCAGGAACCAGTCGATGCTCATGTTCGCGTTGTGGCCCTGGAGAGCCTCGTGCACGCGGCCGGGGTACTCGCGGTAGCGCACGTCGTAGCCCCAGCGCTGCAGGAGCCGCATCGCCCAGCGCGAGTACTCGACGCTCACGGCCGCGTCCGCGTCGCCGTGGTGGACGAACACCGGCACGTTCAGGAGCCCGTCGGCCATCGCCCACGAGCTCTCCTTCTCGTTCCGGAACCGCTCGGCCGGCAGGAGCCGCGCGAGCTCCTCCTCCGACATCGTCGAGTGGTAGTCGACGCCGCCGAACACCGGCGCGATGGCCGCGAAGACGTCGGGATGCCGGGTGCCGACGTTCCAGGTGCCCCAGCCGCCCATCGAGTCGCCGGTCAGGTACACGCGATCCTCGTCCACGCTGAAGAGCCGCTTCGCCTCGGCGATCGCGCGCAGCACGTCGGCGTCGCCCATGCCGAGATACTGGGTGTTCCCGCGGCCGTGGGCCTCGAGGTAGATGACGCCCTGCCGGCCCTCGAACTCGGTGTCGATGCCGGGATGGCGGTCGGAAGCGCCCCACCACCGCACGTAGACGGGGTTGGCCGGGTTGTACCCGTGGAGCTGCATGACGAGCGGCCACCTCTTCGCGGGGTCGTAGCCGGGCGGCAGGTAGGCGCGGCAGAACTGCGGCGAGCCGTCCGTCTCGTCGCGGTACGCGAGGCGCACGAAGCCGAAGGGCCGGATGCGCCCCGTCTTCCCGTCGCGCTCCAGCATCAGCTCCTCGTACTCCATGAGGGGCGCGTGGATCTTCGCCCAGGGGTTGCCGGTCGCCGCGGCGAGCTTCCCGCCGAGGCGGTCCTCGACCATGTCGACGAGCATCCGGAGCGTGAAGCCCTCGGGCTTCGCCGGGTCGGCGGCCGCGGCGGCGGCGGCGAGAGCGCGCGCGGCGGCGAGGCTGTCGCCCTTGTACCAGGGCAGGTGCGTCGCGTGGAGGCGGCCGTTCGGCCGCATCGTCGAGCAGCGCACCTCGTAGGCACCGTCGGGCCACGCGCGGCCGTCGATCGGCAGCCGCGCGCCGCGGGCGGCGGTCGCGGTGAACACGGCCTCGCCGCCGGCCCGCACGACCTCGACCCTGACCGGATCGGCGTCCTTGCGCTCGGGGCCGACGTCGGTCACGAGCGTGAGGCCGTCGGGCCGCAGGTCGACGAGCGAGGGGCCGATCTCCACCTTGCGGGCAAGGACGGCGCCGGGCTCGAGGACGCGCGCGAAGAACGTGGCGTCCGCGGCGGCCTTGACGAGCAGCGTGTTCTCGCCGGCCTTCATCTCCAAGGGCACCCGGTCCTCGTCCGGCGTCGCGGAGCGCAGGCCGTCCTTCGAGAGCACGGGCGCCCCGTTCAGCCACACCCGGATGCCGTCGCGGCTGCCGACCGACAGGAGGGCGGGCCCGGCCGTGGGCCGCGACACCTTCGCGAACGCGTAGGCCACGGAGCCCGCGCCGGCGCCGGGCAGGTCGCCGAAGCTCACGTCGTCACTCCAGGCCTTCTGCGCGTGCCAGCGGAGGCTCGTCCCGTCGGTGCGCTTCACCTCCTGCCCTTCGGCGGGCGCGGCCGCGGCCTCGCCGCCGAGGCCGTCGGTGTCGAGTCCGCCGGCGAACGGCCCCACGACGAGCCACTGCCGGAGGAAGTCGGTGCCGCCGCGGGTCCAGGGCATCCGCAGCTCCTCCTTCAGCGTCGGCTTCGGCGGGGCCGGCGGCGCCTGGGCCAGCGCGATCGAAGCCCCCACCGCCGTGGTGAGGACGGCCGCTCCCGTGTGTCGAATGAGATCCATGGCGTTCCCTTCTCCGGCGAGCGTCCCGGCGACGGCGGGCGCAGGACGACCCCGCACTGGTTCGTACGCAAGAAGGCGGGTCGCGGTTCTCCTCGCGCGCGATCGGGTGCGGCAAGGCGCCGGTCCGCTCACGCGCGTCTTTTCGCGCGATTCGCCCGAGGCGCCGGGTGTCAGGCGCGCGCGGCGCGGATCATCGCGCGAAGGTTCTCGGGCGGCGTCGTGGGCGGGATCGCGCACCCCGCGTTCAGGATGAAGCGCGGCGAGTCGGCGAAGACGTCGAGCAGCTCGCGCGTCTTCTTCTCGACGAGGTCGGGCGTGCCGAGGGCGAGGACGCCGCTCGGGTCGAGGTTGCCGATGAAGGTCGCGCGGTCCTTCAGGACGTCGCGGGCGAGGCGCGCGTCCGTCTTGTGGTCGAGCTCCAGGGCGTCGGCGCCCGTCGCGACCATGTCGTCGAGGATGCGGTCGGTCCTGCCGCACACGTGGAGCGCGTACGGCAGCCCCAGCCGGTGAGCCTCGTCGACCAGCCGCTTCTCCCACGGGAGGGCGAAGGCGCGGTAGAGGCGCGGCGCCACGAGGTCCGGTCCGGCCGAGCTGTCGCCGCTCGACACCATGTGGGCTCCGGCCGCCGCCATGAGGCGGACGAACTGCAGCGCCGCCTCCGCGCAGTGGTCGAGGAGGCGTTCGGCGCGCTCGTGGTTGTCCTCGTCCATGAGGTCCATCATCCAGTCGGCCGCGCCGCGCATCATCGAGGCGAGCGAGAACGGCGCCTGGTCGCAGTTGCCGCGGACGTGGACCTCGCTCCCGAAGTGGCGGACGAGGAGGCGCACCGCCTCGAGCCATGTCTGCACCCGCGGGTCGCGGCCGACGTCCGGCGGCTCGAGGTCGTCGACTTCGGCCAGGCTCGCGAGCCTCGCGCCGCGCACGAGGGCGGGCTCGTCCTCCGGCCGCTCGACGGGCACGCCGAGGGCGCCCGCGAGCGTCGCCGTGTCGACGTCGACGAGGATCCCGTCGTAGCCGTAGGTCTCGACCGCGCGGACGAAGCCGCCGGCGATCGCGGCCGGGTCCTCGCGGTAGCGTTTCATCGTGAGCCCCGCCTCGCGGGCCGCCATCATGAAGTTGTGGAGCATCACGGGCACGCGGTCCGGCTTCTCGCCCCGCAGGGCGGCGGCGACTCGGTCGTGGCCGTTCATCGGAAGTACACCCACACGCCCGCGACCGTCGCGAGCAGGAGACACGAGAGCGCCACCGTCAGCGCGAAGTGGGGGCTGCGCGGCTCGGCCGCGGCCGTCGCGTCGCCGCCGACGGTCAGCCCGCGGAGGTGGTCTTCCGCCGGAGCCTTCGTCAGCAGGCTCACGACGACCTGGGCCGCGGCGCACGCCGCGAACAGGACGATCGCGAAGTGGAGGAAGTTCATCGACACGAGGTCCCGCGCGAGGCCGGGGGCGAGCCGCTCCCGGTTCAGCTCGAGGACGAGGCGGGCGAAGCCGCCCGCGAAGCCGGTCACGAGCGCGGCCATCGCTCCCGCCGAGTTGGCCCGCTTCCAGACGAGCCCGAGGACGAACACCGCGGTGATGGGCGGGGCGACGTAGGACTGCACGCTCTGCAGGTACTGGTAGATCTGGCCCGAGATGAGCTTCATGAACGGGATCCAGGCGAGCCCGAGGCCCACGAGGGCGAGCGTCGTCAGCTGCCCGAACCGCACCAGGGTCCGCTCCGGCGCGGCCGGCCGGAGCTTGCGGTAGACGTCCATCGTGACGAGCGTGGCGCAGGAGTTGAAGACGCTGGCGAGCGAGCTCGTGAGGGCGGCGAGGAGCCCGGCCACGACGAGGCCCCGGAAGCCGGCCGGGAGGAGCGCGAGGGCGAGGGTGGGGAGCGCCTTGTCGGGCGAGTCGAGCGCGAGGCGCCCCTGGTCGGCGAGGCAGCGCGCGATCACCCCGGGCACCACGAACAGGAAGAGCGGCAGGATCTTCAGGAAGCCCGCGTAGATCGTGCCGCCGCGCGCGTGGTCGAGGCTCTTCGCCGAGAGGACCCGCTGCACGATGAACTGGTCGGTGCACCAGTACCAAACGCCGACGATCGGCACGCCGAAGAGGATGCCCGTCCACGGGAAGCTCGGGTCGCTCGCCGGCCTCCACAGGCTCATCCGCTCCGGCCCGGCCAGCGCGCGCATCGCTTCCCACCCGCCGAGGGCCTGCAGGCCGAAGAGCGTCATGGCGAGCGACCCCGCGACGATCACGAGGACCTGGAGAAAGTCGGTGAAGAGCACGGCGCGGAGGCCGCCGAGGACGGTGTAGAGGCCCGTGACGAGGACCACGACCACGGCGCCCGTCCAGAAGTCGACGCCCATGATCGTCTCGAAGACGATGCCGCCGGCCGCGATCGTGACCGAGATCTTCGTCACGACGTAGGCGGCGATCGAGACGACGGCGAGGTACCACCGGGCGGCCGGCGAGTACCGCCGCTCGAGGAACTCCGGCATCGTGAAGACGCCGTTTCTGCAGGTAGAACGGGACGAAGAACCAGCCGAGGACGAGCAGGATCCAGGACGCGGCCACCTCGAAGTGGCCGACCGCGACGCCCGACGCGGCGCCCGTGCCGGCGAGGCCGACGAGGTGCTCCGAGCCGATGTTCGCGGCGAAGAGCGACGCGCCGATCACCCACCAGCCGGCGTGGCGGCCGGCGAGGAAGTAGCCGGCGGAGCTCTCGCGGCTCGAGCGGTCCCGGGTGGTCGACCACCACGCGACGCCGAGGACGAGGGCGAAGTACGCGCCTACGACGAGCCAGTCGACGAGGTGCATGTCGCCTCCCCGGGGCCGCCATGATAGCGGCCCGGGGAAGCGGGCGGCTCGCTCAGCGCGAGGCGGCGGGCGCCGCGCTCGCGAGGACCGCGTGGACGTCGGCCGCGGTCGGCTTCTCGTAGCTCGCCTTCTGGCGGGCGACGCGGATCGCCGCTCCCGGCTCGAGCTCGGCGATCGTGCTCACGGCGTGCGAGCCCTCGACGCTGAAGACGAGGGCCCACCGGCCCTCGGCCGGCCACTGCCGCTCCACGGTGAAGACGCCCTCCTCGCTCGCGCGCGCGATCGTCAGGGGGATCGTCTTCCTCGCGCCGTTCACGACGCCCTCGGCCGTGCCGACGACCTTGAAGCTCGACGGCGTCCCGCAGCGGTACGTGCGCACGACGACCGACTTCCCGTCGGCGCCGGCCTCGGCCTTCACCTGCTGGCCTCCCGCCCACGCCGACGCCGCCACCGTCCCGAGAACCGCCACCGCGCACACGAGCAGCGTCTTCTTCATGTCGTCCTCCCCACCAGCGTGTCTGGTGCCTTGCCGACGAAGACGCTTCGCGGGCGGCAGGCGTTAACCGGCCGAGGCAGGCCTCACGGGGCGGGCCGGACCTCCCGGTCGAGCCGCTCGCGCAGGGCGCGGACCCGGTCGAGCAGGGGCTGGATCGACGGGACCGCGGCCTGGTACTCGAAGGTGATCGACCGCGACCAGTCGTCGGCAACGACCTCCAGTGACTCGGCGCCGCCGTCGGCGCAGTCCGGGCAACCGATCACCCCGGGCAGCGACTCGATGCGGGACCGGTCCACGGCCGAGCGCAGCGCATCCCACTCGGCCGCCGCGACGGTGACCGTCCGCTCGACGTCGGGCAGGGCCGCCCGCGGGTCGACGAGGCGATACGTCGCTCGCTCGCCCGAGACCTCGAGGGTCGAGCGGCAGTAGCCGACGCAGAAGCCGAAGGACGTCGTGGAGCGGATGACCGAGACGGCCGACGGCGCGGTGGCGGGCGACCCGCCGCCGCAGGCCGCGAGGACGAGCGACGCCGACAGCGCGGCCCGGATCGTCTTCTTCTTCATGTGATCAGGCAGCGTACCACCGTCCGGGCCGAGCCGGCCTTCACTGTTGACGTCTCTCGGCTCCTTCTCTTATGCTCACTTCATGATGTGCCTGACCTCCGCCCGACCGGCCGCCACCTCGAGCGCGCGCGTGCGCTTCGACGTGTCGTCCCCGGTCATTCCGGCCCGCGGGGGTCCCGTGATCTAGGCTGAAGCCTCAGCCCGCCGTTCACCAGCCACCCCCGAGAGCCAGCCGGCCTCGGGGGTTTTGCTTTTTGGAGGGACCGTGGAAAGCCAGAGATGGCGGAGAGGGGAGTGGTGGAAGGGCTGGGCGAGTCGCACCGCGCGGCTCTACCGGGAGGCCTACGGCGGGCTGCCGCGCGCGGCGTGGCTGCTCGCGCTCCTCGAGCTCGTCAACCGCAGCGGGATGATGGTCCTCTTCTTCTTCACCCTGTACATGACCCGGGAGCTCGGGTTCACGGTCGTCGAGGCCGGGCTCGTCATGAGCGTCTTCGGGGCCGGCTCGATGCTCGGCACGTACCTCGGCGGCCGCCTGTGCGACCGGCTCGGGGCGTACCACGTGCAGAAGCTGAGCCTCGGCGTCTCCGGGCTGCTCCTCGTCGCGCTGCAGGTGCCGCGCAGCGTGTGGCTCCTCGCCGGGCTGACGTTCGCGCTCGCCGCCTTCAGCGAGGCGCTCCACCCGGCGAACGCGGCGGCGACGGCGCAGATCTGCACGCCCGAGCTGCGGCCGAAGGGCTTCGCCGTGCACCGCCTCGCCGGCAACCTCGGCGTGAGCGTCGGCCCCGTGGTCGGCGGCTATCTCGCGCTCCGGGACTACCGGTGGCTCTTCTGGGCGGACGGGCTCACGACCCTCCTCGCGTGCGGCCTCGCGTTCGTCTTCCTGCCGAGCGCCGGCCCGCACGGGGAAGCGCGCCCGGCCGGAGCGGTCGCGCTGGCGCCGTGGCGCAACGCGGCGTTCCTGCGCCTGCTGCCGCTCGTCCTCGGCGTGGGGCTCGTGTTCTCGCAGTTCTTCTCGACCTACCCGCTCTACCTGCGCCTCCACTACGGCCTGTCGGAGAGCGGCATCGGAGGTCTCATCGCGGTGAACACGCTGCTCATCGTCGCCGTGGAGATGCTCCTCATGCACGGCCTGCGGCGCGCGTCGCCCGCGCGGATCGTCGCGCTCGGCACGCTCCTCATCGGCCTCGGGTTCGGCATGACGCCGCTTGGTCGGTCGGCCGGGTTCGCGGTGGCCGGAGTCGTGGTGTGGACGCTCGGCGAGATGATGACGATGCCGATGCTGCACACGCTCGCGACGCTGCGGTCGGACCCCGCGGCGATGGGCGAGTACCTCGGCCTCACGAGCCTGGCGTTCGCGACGGCGACGACGTTCGGCCCCGCGCTCTCGACGCGGCTGTGGGACGCGGCCGGGCCGGACTCGGTGTGGTACGCGTGCGCGGCATCGCCGGGGTGCTGATCGCCTCGCGTTCGCGCGGATGCGGGAGGAGGCGCCGGCCGGGGCGGCGGAGGCGGTCGTCGAGGCGGCGTGAGGTGTGCGAGGGCCCGCGGGCGTTTCCGGCGCCCGCGGGCTCGCGGCTCCGGGCTGGGACCGCGGCTCGAGATTCAAGATCTGACCCCGGCCGTCGCCGCGCGCAGGGCGCGCAGGCGGGCCCGCTCACCGGGCCGACGAGGGCGAGAGCGAGGCCCTCGGGCCGGGCGACGGCGCGGGCCACTCGACGGACGTCGTCGGGGGTGACGCGAGCCATGAGGGCGAGCCGCTCGGACGGGGGGGGGCTCGCGGAAGAGGCGCGCGGCGCCGTACCACTCGGCCATCGCGCCGGTATCGTCGAGCTGGCCGAGGACGGAGAGGCGGTAGGTCTCGCGCACCCGGGCGAGCTCGGCTGCCGCGACCGGCCGGCGGGCGAGGCCGGCGAGCACGTCGAGGGTGTCCTCGACGACGCGGGTCACGTTGGCCGGCGCGACCTCGGCGGTGAACTGGAGGAGCGACGCGTCGCCGTGGTCGGCGATCTCCGCGTCGACGGTGTAGGCGAGGCCGTCGCGCACGCAGAGGCGCTGGTAGACGCGGCCGGCCATGCCGCCGTCGAGCACGTAGAGGAGCGCCTCGAAGGCGGCCCACGCGCGCGGGTCCGCGCGGGTCGGGCCGCGCAGCGTGAGGGGCGATCGACACCGAGGGGCCGGCGCACGCCGAGTGGACGACTCGCGGGCCGCCCCCGACCGGCGGGCCGGGCGCGGCGCGGCCGGCACGCCCCGCGGGCATCGCGCCGAGGTGCCGCCCCGCGAGGCGGGCCACCGCGGCCGGGTCGACCGCGCCCGCCGCGCACAGGACGGCGTTCCGCCCGACGTAGAAGCGGCCGTGGTGCCGCTTCACGTCGCGGCGCGAGAAGCGGCGGACGTTCGTCCACGGCCCGACGATGCGCTGCCCGAGCGGGTGGCCCGCGAACTGCGCGCCGCACGCGAGGTCCCCGGCGTTCGTCTCCCGTCCGTCCTCGTCGTAGTCCTCGCTCATCTCCTCGAGCATGAGCGCGCGCTCCGCCTCGATGTCGGCGAAGCGCGGCCGCAGGACGACGTCGCCGAGGAGCTCGAGGGCGTCGGCCAGCCGCTCGGGCGGCAGGCTCATGTGAAGGACGCTCAGGTCGCGGTCGGTGGCGCCGTCGAGCGTCGCGCCGAGGGCCTCGACCGCCTCGCTCACCGCGCGCGAGGTCCGGTGGCGCGCGGTGCCGCGGAAGAGCATGTGCTCGGCCATGTGCGACAGGCCGTTCTCCTCCGGCGACTCGTGGCGCGGCCCGGCGTGGAGGTACAGCGCGAGGGTGACGGTGTGCAGGTGCGGCAGCGCGACGGTGACGACCCGCAGGCCGTTGCCGAGGACGGACGACTCGGCCCGCGGGTCGAGGCTCATCGCGATCCGGCCCGCACGGCGAGCGTCACCGGCCGAGGATCCCGGCCGGCCGCAGCGGCGCGTCCTTCCGGTACGTCGGGATCGTGACGAAGGCGACCTTCGTCGCGTCCGGCTGCGCGTCGCCGACGAGGCGGTTCACCCACAGGTTCGCGACCCGCACCTCGAGCGTGTTCGTGCCGCGCCGGGCGGCCGGGCCCGCGTCGAGCGTCCACGGCGCCTTCCAGAGGGTCCCGACGAGAGTGCCGTTGACGCGGACCTCGGCCACGTCCCCGACGCGGCCGAGGTCGAGGCGGAGGGGAGCGCCCGTGGTCCAGCCCGCGGGCGAGGCGAAGCTCGACGTCCACGTCGACACGCCGGAGAAGTAGCGCACGCCCGGGTCCGCGCTCCCGGTCAGCGACTGCGGCGCGGCGAGAGCGATCGACGGCGGGGCACCGCGGCCGGCCTGGAACGCGACCTGCCACGGCGCGTCGAGCGTCGCCACCGTCTTCCACGCCGGCTTCGCGACCGTCGCCGACGGCGCCACGGAGGGCCGGCGGAAGACGACGAAGAAAGAGTCCTCGGGCGCGATCTCGAGCGGGACGACCGTCTCGCCCTTCTCCACGCGGTAGGAGACGGCCTCGCGCCGGCCGGTGTCGGCCCGCCAGATCTCGGGCGCCTTCCCCGTCACGCGGAAGCGCGCCTCGACCGTCTCGACGCGCGCCTTGCGGTTGTCGACGAAGTAGACGTCGCCGTCCGGCAGCTTCCGGTGCACGAACAGGATCTCGGCGTCCGTGGCCGCGCCGGTGCGGAAGTCCGGGGCGACGCCGATCGACGCGAGCGCCGCCTCGACGTCGGTCGACCGGACGACCCGTCCCTTGCCCACCCTCGTCGACGTCCAGAGCTGGAGCGCGAGCGAGGCGTGCTCGGCCGCGTCGTCGGTGAGCGACGGCGAGCCCTCGGGCGGCGCGCCCACGATCGTGGCGCCGGCCTCGGCCAGCGCCGCCACCTTCCGCAGCGTCGCGAGCGACATCTTCCGGCTGCTGCCGCCGAGGTAGAGCACGCGGTACCGGGCGCCGCCCGCCGTCACGAGGTCGCCGTTCGCGACCGACAGGAGGTCCAGCGAGCCCGCGTCGACGAAGTCGTAGGCGTGATGGCGCGGCGCGTCGGCGACGGCCTTCCGGTTGTAGAGCGCGGTGAGCGGCCCCTCCTCGCCGTGGAAGTAGAGGACGTCGGCGACGTTGCGGCCCTGCTGGAGCATCAGCGCGTTCCGCGAGAGGTAGTCGATCCACGGCCGCGCCATCTCGGCCCACGTCTCGTGCCGGTTGAAGAACTGGCCGAAGATCATCAGCGACAGGCCCGGCTGCTTGTCGTCCACCGGCTGGTGCACGGAGGTGTGGATCACGGGCCGGTTGATGCCGTACGCGAACTCGAGGTCGATGACGCGGCGCAGGTCGGACGGCGCGTGGGCCCAGGGGGACATCGCGGACGTCATCGACTCGGCGGCGACGTAGGGCCGGCCGCGCAGGTGCGCGACCGAGGCCGCGCCCTTCATGTCGGGGTAGGCGCCGACGCCGGGTCCCGCCTCCGGCGGCCACGTCCACAGCGCCGCCATCGGGACGTCGGCGTTCGCCCGCATCGCCATGTCGTCGCCGAGCGAGGGCCGGCCGCTCTCGAGCGCCTCGCCGTACACGAGGAGGCCGCGCTCGTGCGCGACCCGCGCGACCGTTCCGTAGTGCTCGGTCGCCACGAGATCGGCGAGCGTGCGGCGGAAGTCGAAGAGGAAGCGGTCGCTCCGGGCCCGCGAGCCCACGATCACTCCGGTGAGGGCGGGCAGCCACGGCGTCGGGTCGTAGCCCCGGCGCGTCCTGAACTCCGAGGCCAGGCGCGGCGTCCAGTTCGACGGGCCCACCTCGATCGAGTCGGTGAGGAGGGCGCGCACGCCCCTCTTGCCGAAGAGCTCGGGGCCGGCGGCGTCGCGGTACATGTCGAGGTAGGTCTCGAGATAGCGCCGCACGGCCGCGCCGTCGTACTTGTCCACCTCGAGGCCGGTCGCCTCCGCCGTGGCCGGGTGGTTCGTCTTGCCGGTGAGCGAAGCGCCGAGCCGCAGCACGCGCCAGCGCCCCGCGGGCGGCGTCCAGTCGAGCCGGCCGTCGGGCTGGAGCTTTGCGGTCAGGTCGATCACCGCCGTGGGATCGACGCCGGCGAGGTCCGCGCCCGCGTCCGTGTCGAGCGCGTAGTAGTCGAGCGCGACGCGGAAGCCGGCCTTCGCCTCGTACTGGTCGACCCGCGGCTCGGCGGAGAGGACGAGGTCGCCGACCGTGACCGTCGCGGGAATGGCCGTGACCGCCCCGAAGAAGCCGGTGTCGACGCCCGGCACCCCGCCCATGGGGTTCGCCGAGCGGTCCGGATTCGGGGCGAAGACGACGCGGAAGCGGTCGGCGCGGACCGGCGCGAAGCTCGCGGTCGTGGGCACGTCGGCCGCGGGGAGGTCGGCCACCGCGCGCCAGGTGCGGCCGTCCTCGCTCGCCTCGAGCCGCGGTGCGACGGTCGGTCCGAACCACGAGCCCGAGCCGCCGGGGAGGAAGAGGGTCGCCGAGCGGATCGCCCGCGGCGACGGGAAGTGCGCGGTGATCGCGGCGCCCGTGGCGTCGAGCTTCACCGTCGTCTTCGGGTCGCCGTCCGCGAGCGCGGCCGCGTCGAGCGGCAGGCCGTGGCCGTCCGTGTAGCGCGGCGTTCCGACCGCCTCGACCGCCGGCGCGGGGAACGCCAGCACCGCGACGTCCTCGTAGTGCGTCGGCGGAGGCGTCGCCGCGTCGCCCGTGGCGTTGGCGAGATCCGCGACGGCCGACAGGCCCTGGAAGGGCCCCGTCGCCCTCGGCGGGTCGGCGAGGCGCCCGCTGAACGGCGCGCCGCCCGCCACCTCGGTCACGCTCCAGACGAGCTTCTTCATCCCGTCCTTCGGCGGGACCCACGGGCCGCCGGTCTCGCTCCAGCCGGGGGAGGCCGCGATCGCGAGCTCGAGGCCGTTGCGGTCGGCCTCGCCGGCCGCGAAGCGGAAGGCCTTCTTCCACTCCGGCGTCATGTAGACGAGCCGCTTCGGCACGATCGCGGGCGTCGTGAGGGCGGCGTCGAAGTTCTGCAGGCCGCCGATGCCCACGCGCTTCATCCACGCGACGTCCTTCGCGATCCCTTCCTCGGTGACGTTGCCGTTCATCCAGTGCCACCAGACGCGCGGCCGCGCGCTCGCCGGAGGGCTCGCGAACTGCTGCTCCAGCGTGGCGGCGGCGGGCGCGCCCTGGGCCGCGAGGCGCGGGCCCGCGGCGAGCGCCGCGACGAGGAGGGCCGCGGCGAGGGCGGCGCGGAGGGCCGGTCGAAGCGTGAAGTGGCTCACGGGGTCGCCTCCTGCCCGAGTGACGGGCGATGGCACGGCGGCCGCATCGTACCCCTCGCCGGCCCTCCCGGCTCGTGGCCGGCTCCGGTGACGAGGATCACACGGCCCGGCGTGCGGAGCCTCACAGAGCCCGCGCGGTGGCAGCGGCTAGCCTGACTGGGCAGGCCGATCGGGCTCCCTGCCCTCGCCCCGGCGAGCGTGGAGGCGCGAAGCGGCGATCCCCGGTTCCGTCACGAGATCGCTCGAGGCACCCTCCATGCCCCGCTCCTCGCCTGTTCTCCGTACGCTCGGCGGCGCGTTCGCCGTGCTCGCCTTCGCCTCTGCCGCCCCGGCCGCCACGCTCTACGTGGACGGCCAGATCTCCTCCACGAGCTGCACCAACTACTCTCCCGCGAGCCGCGCCTGCGGGGCCGGATCCGACCGCGCCTACCGCACGATCGCCGGCGCGGCCGCCGTCGCCGCCGCGGGCGACACGGTCTACCTGCGCACCGGCACCTTCTCGGAGCAGCTCGTCCCGGCCCGCTCCGGCTCGGCCGGCCTGCCGATCACGTTCGCGGCCTACCCGGGCGAGAGCCCGCGGATCTCCGGCGTCTCGAACCCCGCGCTGTGGCTCATCCAGCGCTCCTACATCGTGGTCGACGGGCTCACCGTCTCGAACGTCGGCGGGTGGGGACGCCTCGAGGACGCGAGCTACAACGTCGTCCGCAACAGCACGTTCACCGCGGCGACGATCCAGGGCACCACCGGCGGGCTCAAGCTCGTGCGCAGCACCTACAACAAGATCCTCGACAACACCTTCGAGGACGGCAACGACAACGTCACCATCCAGGAGTCCGACCGCAACGTCTTCCAGGGCAACACGGTCTCGACGGGCCGCCACTCGCTGCTCAGCCTGCGCTGCGGCAACTACAACGTGGTGCGGGGCAACACGTTCTCGAACCCCGACCAGAAGGACCTCGAGATCTACGACTGCGAGGGCACGAGCGACGCGCCGGTCAAGCTCGACGCCACCAAGCGGAACCTGGTGGAGGGCAACGTGATCGCCGACACCGCTCCCGCGTCGGCCGACTACGACTACAACGGGATCCAGTTCGGCGGGCAGCAGGGCATCGTCCGGCGCAACGTGTTCCGCGACGACATGGGCGGCGGGATCAACTTCCAGTTCTACAGCGACGAGTCGCTCTACAACAACCGCAATCGCGTCTACCACAACACCTTCTACGGCAACCGCTGCTTCGGGATCGTCGGCGCCTCCGGCGACAGCCGCTTCTACGACAACCGCGCGCGCAACAACGTCCTCTACAAGAACACGAACTGCTCCGGCTCCGGGGGCCAGGTCTCCATCGCGAACACGTCGCAGGTCATCCTCTCGGACAACGCCCTCGCGACGACGAGCCCCGGCTTCGTGGACGAAGCGGGGCGCGACTTCCACCTCGCGTCGGGCAGCCCGATGATCGACGCCGGCGCCTTCCTCACCACCGCGACCGCGGCCGGCAGCGGGACGCGGATCACCGTGGCCGACGCCAGCTACTTCTTCGACGGCTACGGGATCCCGGACGAGCTGGGCGACGAGATCCAGCTCCAGGGCCAGGCCGCCGCCGCGCGGGTGGTGGCGGTCGATCTCGCGACGAACACGCTGACCCTCGACCGCTCGCTCGCCTGGACGGCCGGGCTCGGCGTCAGCCTCCGCTTCGGCGGCGCCAAGCCGGACCTCGGGGCCTTCGAGAGCGGGGGGGCGGCGCAGCCGGAGCTGTCGGTGGGCGACGTGAGCCTCGCCGAGGGGAACGCCGGCACGACCACCGCGACCTTCACGGTCGCGCTCTCCGCGGCCAGCACCCAGACCGTTACGGTCAGCTACGCGACCGCGGACGGCACGGCCACCGCGGGGTCGGACTACGCGGCCGTCTCGGGCAGCCTGAGCTTCGCGCCGGGCACGACGACGAAGACCGTCGCGGTCAGCGTCAACGGCGACACCACCGCCGAGGGCGACGAGACCTTCTTCCTGAACCTCGCGAGCCCCACCGGCGCCGCCCTCGCGGACAGCCAGGGCCGCGCCACCATCCAGAACGACGACTCCATCGCGAGCGCGCTCTCGATCGGCGACGCCTCGACGAGCGAGGGCAACAGCGGGACGAAGACGCTCGGCTTCACCGTGACCCTCTCGCCCGCGAGCGCCTCCTCCGTGACCGTGAGCTTCGCCACCGCGAACGGCACCGCCACCGCGGGGAGCGACTTCGCGGCGCAGACGGGGAGCCTGAGCTTCGCCGCCGGCGAGACGACGAAGACGATCGCGGTCGTCGTGAACGGAGACACCACGGTCGAGCCGAACGAGACCTTCCTCGTGAGCCTGTCGGGCGCGTCCGGCGCCACCCTCGCCGACGGCCAGGCGACCGGGACGATCGTGAACGACGACCAGTCCGCCGCCCCGACTCTCGCGATCGGTGATGCGTCGACGACCGAGGGCAACAGCGGGACGAAGACGCTTTCCTTCGCCGTCACCCTTTCCGCCGCGAGCACCTCCGCGGTGACCGTGAGCTTCGCCACCGCGAACGGCAGCGCCACGGCGGGCAGCGACTACGTGGCGCAGAGCGGAAGCCTGACGTTCGCCGCCGGCGAGACGACGAAGACGATCGCAGTCGTCGTCAACGGTGACACCACGGTCGAGCCGAACGAGACCTTCCTCGTGAGCCTGTCGGGCGCGTCCGGCGCGACCCTCGCCGACGGCCAGGCGACCGGGACCATCGTGAACGACGACCAGTCCGCGCTCTCGCTCTCGATCAACGACGTCACCGTGAGCGAGGGCGACACCGGGACGACGCTCGCCCGCTTCACGGTCTCCTTGTCCGGCCCCAGCTCCTCCCCGGTGACGGTGGCCTGGGCCACCGCCGACGGAACGGCGACGGCCGGCAGCGACTACGTCGCGGGCGGCGGGACCCTGACCTTCCCGGCCGGCCAGACCTCGGCCTCGATCACCGTCTCGGTCCTCGGCGACGCGACGGCCGAGGCGGACGAGAGCTTCCTCGTCCGGCTCTCGAGCGCCACCGGGGCGACCGTGGCCGACGCGGTCGGGCTCGGCACGATCACGAACGACGACCGGACCCGGCGGAGGTGGCGCCGCCGCTGACGCCGGGCGCTCGGGCGGCTCTCCCGGCCCTCCGAAAGGAAGGAGGGGAGAGCCGCCCGGAGTATCCTCGACGGCCGTCAGGGGAACGATGGTTCGGGGTCCGGCGGGGGCCGGAGCGAGCCATGTTCCACAGGTGCGTCGCCGTCGTCCTCGGGCTCGCGGGTCTGGCCGGCTGCGGCGGGGCGACGGCCACGACGCCGAGCCCGGGTGACGACCATCGGGCCGAGCTCCAGGCGGCGCTGCAGACGCTGGCCGACCAGTCGACGGAGCCCCTCCTCCGCCTCCACTTCCGCTCGATTCTCCAGGTGATCGCGGCGGGCGACCGCGGCTCGACGCTCGACGAAGAGAGCATCGGGCAGCTCTGGACCTCGTTCGGGGACGCTTCGGTTCCCCACAGCCCGCGCCTCGCCGCGAGCTACCTCGATCGGTCGCGGCCGCTGACCGTCGCGTGGACCTCCCCGACCGACGGCCTCGTCTCGTTCGCGTGGCTCACCCTCCCGGCGGGCTGGGACCCGGCGAAGGAGTACCCGGTCTACGTGCAGCTCCACGGCCTGTGGGACGTGGCGGCCGACCGCCTCCACTACCTCGCCTATCCCTACTCGAACCCCGGCTCGAGCTTCGCGTTCGAGGACGGCTACCTCGTCTCCCCGTGGGGCCGCGGCAACCTCTGGTACCGCGGCGTCGCGGAGACGGACGTCTGGGAAGCGCTCGCGACGGTGAAGGGCCTCGTGCGGGTCGACGCGAGCCGCCAGTACCTGTGCGGCCACTCGATGGGCGGCTACGGGGCGTGGCACATCGCGCTGCGCTCGGCCGGCACGTGGGCCGCGCTCGGGGTCCACGCCGGCGCCCTGAGCTACGACCCGAGCGAGGTGACGTCGGCCAGCGTCGCTTCCCTGCGGGACCTGCCGACGTACTTCGTCGTCGGCACGGCGGACAGCCTGCTCTCCGTGAACCGGTCGGCGTACCTCCTGCTGAGCGAAGCCGGGAACCCCGAGCTCTCGTTCGTCACGTTCCCGGGCGGGCACGACTACCGGTCGGCCGACGTCGAGCAGATGTACCTGTGGCTGCGGCGCTACCGGCGATAGCGCGCCTCTCTCAGGGCCGCGCCCCGGCCGCGCGCTCGATGTGGAAGACCTCGCGGAGCTCGCGCGAGACGGGGCTGTCGTCCGGGTTCGACGGCATCAGCTCGCGCATGTGGCGCCACCAGCGGCGGCAGACGTCGGTCGACGCGACGGCGGCCCAGCGCTCCTCGCTCTCGATCTCCGCGTAGCCGAAGAGGTCGCTCGTCTCCGGGTCGAGATAGATCGAGTAGGTCCCGACGCCGTGGTCGAGGAGCGCGTCCTCGAGCTCCTTCCAGATCGGCCGGTGCCGGCGCTCGTACTCCGCGTGCCGGTCCGGGCTCACACTCATGCGGAACGCCTTTCGGATCATGGCGCCTCCTCGGGGGCTCGGGGCGTATGATGCCCGAGTCGATGGCTCGTTCCTGATCGAGGTGAAGGCGATGGGCCGTTTCGCCGCGCCGTCCTCGCTCGGCTCCGTCGGGCTCGCGACCGTTCTCGCCGTCGGGGCCGTCGCGTCGTGGTCGCCCGGTGCGGCCGCGCCGACGCTCGTCGGCTGGGCCCTCCTGCCGGCCGACACGTTCGCCGACGGCCCGACGTCGGGGCAGTTCGTGAAGGCGAACCCGTACGGCACGCTTCTCCCCCCGTACCCGCGCCGCCAGCCCGTCGAGGGCTTCTCGGCCGGGCTGCGAGGCGTCGGCCGGAGCTTCGTCTTCACGACGGACAACGGCTTCGGGGCGACGGACAACTCGGCCGACTTCGTGCTGCGTCTCTACAGCGTGCGGCCCGACTTCCGCACGGCGCGGGGCGGCACGGGCGCGGTCGCGCCCGGCGACCTCCGCCTCGACGAGCCGCTCCACAACCACGGGCCCGCCTCGCGCATCGCGCTGCGCGACCCCGAGCACCGGCTGGGGCTTCCGATCCAGGCCGACCTCGGCCACTACTACGGCGATCCGGCGGCGCCCGTCGTCGACGCCGCGATCCGGCGGGGCCGCCTGCTGACCGGCGCGGACGTCGATCCCGAGTCGGTCGTCCTGGACCGTCACTGCCACCTCTGGTTCGGCGACGAGCGCGGCCCGTACCTCGTCGAGACCGACCTCTCGGGCGTCGTGCTTCGCCGGGCGATCCCCTTCCCGGGCGTCGCGAGCCCGGAGAGCGACGGCGTTCGCGCGGGCGCGGAGAAGCCGGACCTGCCGCGCTCGGGCGGGATCGAGGGCCTCGCCGTCGACCCGGGCGGGGAGCGGCTCTACGCGCTGCTCGAGAAGCGCGTGGAGGGCGACGGGCGGCGCCTGCGCCGCCTCGCCGAGTTCGACGTCGACGCGGCCGCCTTCACCGGCGCCACGTGGCTCTACCCGATGGAGCGAAGCGGCACCGGCGCGTCCGAGCTGACCGCGCTCGACTCTCTCCACTTCCTCGTGATCGAAGAGAACGACGAGACCGCGACGGAGGGCGTCCCGTTCAAGAAGATCTTCCTGGCGAGCCTCGAGGGCGTGCGCCCGGGCGGCGAGGTCGCCAAGACGGAGGTCGTCGACCTGATGGACGTCGCCGATCCCGACGACCTCGACGGCGACGGGAGGACGGCGTTCACGTTTCCGTACGCCACCACGGAGGTCCTGCTCGCCCTCGACGCCCGCACGCTGCTCGTGGCGAACGACAACAACTTTCCCGAGGGCGGAGGGCGGGCCGCCCGCGCGGACGACACCGAGATCGTGAAGATCCGCCTCGGCCGGCGCCTGCCGGGCGCGTTCCGCCGTCAGCCGTCGCTCGCGGCCTGCTTCGCCGCCGAGCGCTAGGCCGCGCGGCGGCCGGCCCGGCCGGCGCCGGGACACGGACCGGCCGGTCGTGCTCTACTTACGGCCTTCCGAGAAGCCCATGCAGGTCTCTCCCGCCCGACGGCGGCGATTCCTGCCGCTCGCGGCGACGGCCCTGGTCGTCGCCGCCGCGGCCGTGGCGTGGGTGTCCGCCCGCTCCTGGCGCCCGGGCATCCCGAGCCGGACCCTCGTCATCGGCTTCGAGCACAACCCGCCGTACCAGATCGCGAACCCCGCAGGACCCCCGTCCGGCCTCGTGATCGAGACGGTGGCCGAGGCGGCGCGTCGCCGGGGAATCGCCCTGCGCTGGCAGGAGACGACCGGCGGGCCGGAGAAGGCGCTCACCTCCGGGGCCTTCGACCTCTGGCCGCTCGTGACCGACCTGCCGGAAAGGCGGCGCATCCTCCACATCAGCGCGCCGTGGCTGCAGAGCCAGCACGTCTTCGTCCGGCTCGGGTCCGCCGCGGCTCCCGACCCGTCCTTCGCGGGCCGGGTCTCGATCACGGCGGTCGCGATCCATGCGCGGCTTCTCGCCGAGCACTTCCCGGCCGCGCGGTACGAGGTCGCGGCCGACGGAGCGCAGGCCCTCGCGCGGCTCTGCCGGGGCGCGGTCGACGGCGCGTTCCTCGAGTCGCGCCTCGCCCTCGCGGCCCTGCGCGAGCGCCCGCCCGAGTGCGCCGGGGCCGACCTGCGGGCGCAGCTGCTGCCCGGGGTCCACGCCCTCGGGGTCGGCTCCTCCCGCGCGATGGCCGCGGCCGCCGACCGCATCCGCGACGGGATCTCCGACCTCGCGCGGGACGGCACCCTCGCCGTGCTGATGGCGCGGTACTCGTTCTTCGGCCTCGGCGACACCCAGGCCACGTACGACCTCCTCGAGGCCCGCGAGCGCAACCGCCACCTGCTCCGCGCGGTGGCGGCCCTCGTCGCCGCGGTCCTCGCCCTCGGCTCGCTCGCGGTGTCCCTGCGACGGTCGCGCCGCCGCGAGCGCGAGGCGCTCAACCGCTACCGGGTCGCCTCGCGCGCGGCGAGCGACGCCATCTGGGAGCTCGACCTGCGCACGCACCAGGTGCGGTGGAGCGAGGCGTTCGAGGAGATCTACGGCGCCCCCGTCCCGAGCCTCGAGACGAGCCTCGAGTGGTGGCAGGAGCACGTCCACCCCGAGGACGTGGACCGCGTGCGCCGGCGCTTCGCGGCCGCGGTCGAGCGCGGGAACGAGCTCGTCGAGGACGAGCTGCGCCTGCGGCGCGCCGACGGGGCCTACGCGCGCGTCGTGATGCGGGGGTTCCCGGTCGACGACGGCGGCGGCCGACCCGCCCGCATGATCGGCGCCCTCCTCGACGTGACCCGGCGGCGCGAGCTCGAGGCCGACCTCGTCCAGGCGCAGCGCATGGAGGCGGTCGGGCGCCTCGCCGGCGGCGTCGCCCACGACTTCAACAACATGCTGATGGCGATCACCGCCTCGGCGCAGCTCGCGGCCCGACGCGCCGGAGGCGAGAGCTCGATCGCGGAGTGCGTGAAGGAGATCGAGAGCGCGGCGGCGCGGGCGGGCGAGCTGACGCGGCAGCTGATGGCGCTCGGCCGCCGGCAGGTGCTGCAGCCGGAGATCCTCAGCCTGAACGACGTGGTCGCGGAGATGGAGGGCCTCGTGCGGCGCGTGCTCGGCGGGAAGGTCGAGCTCGCGCTGCGGCCGGCCGAGGGCCTCCTCCGCGTGCGCGCCGACCGCGGCCAGATCGGGCAGGTGCTGATGAACCTGTGCCTGAACGGCCGCGACGCGATGCCCGGGGGCGGGCGGCTCACCGTCGAGACGGCCTGCCTGCGGCGCGGCGAGCCGCGCCCGGCCGAGGTCGGCGACGCGGGCGACTGGGCCGTTCTGCGCGTGCGCGACGAGGGCTCGGGGATGGACGCGGAGACGCGACGGCGGCTGTTCGAGCCCTTCTTCACGCGGAAGGAGGGAGGCAACGGCCTCGGCCTGTCGAGCAGCTACGGCATCGTGCGCCAGAGCGGAGGGCACATCGTGGTCGAGACGGCACCCGGCCGCGGCTCCGTCTTCAGCGTGTACCTGCCGGCGATCGACGCGAGCGCCGTTTGACCGCGCGTGGCCCGCGCGGCTAGCGTACCGCCGCCGAGGAGGGACCATGTCGAGGCTTTCGCGGGTCGGTCGGACCTTCGTCCTCCGCGCGGTCGTGCTCGCCCTGGCCGCGCTCGCCGCAGCGGCCGGCGCCCAGGAGCGCACGGGCGTCGTGCGGTTGCAGGTGACGCCGGACCGCGCGGACTGGACCTACGCGGTCGGCGCGCCGGTGGCCTTCCGCGTGCTCGCCACGCGCGACGGGCACCCGATCGCGCTGCCCTCGGTCACGTGGAAGCTCGGGCCGGAGATGCTCGACCCCGTGGAGGAGAAGACGCTGCCGCTGTCGGCCGAGGGCCTCACGGTGAAGGCCGCGGGCCTGAAGCAGCCGGGCTTCCTGCGCCTCGTCGCGACCGCGAGATTCGAGGGGCAGGACTACCGCGGGCTCGCGACCGCGGGCGTGGCGCCGGAGAAGATCGCGCCGACCGTCGACCAGCCGGCCGATTTCGACGCCTTCTGGGCCGCGGGCAGGGAGGCCCTCGCGAAGCTGCCGGTCGACGCGAAGCTCGTGCCGATGCCGGAGTCGAGCAACGGCAAGGTGGACTGCTGGCACGTCAGCCTGCAGAACTTCGGCCACGACCCGAACGGCACGAGCCGGCTCTTCGGCGTCCTGTGCGAGCCGAAGGGCGAGGGTCCCTTCCCGGCGATCCTGCAGGTGCCGGGGGCCGGCGTGCGCCCCTACGCCGGCTGGGTCGAGATGGCCGAGAAGGGCTTCATCACCTTCCAGATCGGCATCCACGGCATCCCGGTCAACCTCGACCCGGCCGTCTACCAGGCCCTCGGCGCGGGGGCGCTGCAGGGCTACAACACGTTCAACCTCGACGAGCGCGACCGCTACTACTACCGCCGCGTGTACCTCGGCTGCGTGCGGGCCAACGACTTCCTCGTGACGCGGCCGCGCTACGACGGGAAGAGGCTCGCCGTGACCGGCGGGAGTCAGGGTGGCGCGCTGTCGATCGTGACCGCCGGCCTCGACCCGCGCGTGCAGGTGCTGGCCGCGTACTACCCGGCGCTCGCCGACGTCACCGGCTACCTGCACGGCCGGGCCGGCGGATGGCCGCACATGTTCCGCGACGAGAAGCGGCGGCTCGCCGCGCGGATCGCGACGGTCGGCTACTACGACGTGGTGAACTTCGCTCGCCGCGTGCGCGCTCCGGGCCTCTACTCGTGGGGCTACAACGACGAGACGTGCCCGCCGACGTCGATGTTCGCGGCCTACGGCGTCGTCCCCGGCGAGAAGTCGCTGCTGCTCGCCCTCGAGACGGGGCACTTCACGACGCCCGAGCAGGTCCGCAAGGTGAACGAGTGGCTCGTGGCCCGGCTCAAGGGCCCGGCCGCGAACTGACCCGGAGGAGCCATGAGACGACTGCTTCCCGCCGCGCTGGCCGCCCTCGCCGCGCTTCCCGCGGCCGCGCAGCAGGCCGACACCCACGCGATCGTCGGGGCCCGCGTCGTCACCGCGTCGGGCCCCGTCTACGAGAAGGCGACGGTCGTGATGCGCGACGGGCTCATCACGGCCGTCGGGCCGGACGTCGCGGTGCCGCCCGGCGCGCGGGTCATCGACGGCACGGGCCTCGTCGTGACGCCGGGCCTCGTCGACGGGCTCTCCGGGATCGGCCTTCCCGCCGCGACGCGCGGGGGCGGGGGCGAGGCGGGCGGGCCGTCCGCGAGCCGCTCGCCCCTCACCCCCCAGGCGCTCGCCCTCGACCGCGTCCGCGCCGCCGACGTCGCGAAGGCGCGCGACAGCGGGATCACGACCGCGCTCGTCGTCGCGAAGGAGGGCGTCCTGCCGGGGGAGAGCGTCGTGCTCGACCTCGGCGGCGACCGGCCCGAGGCGATGGTCCTGCGCCAGCCGGCCGCGCTCCACCTGCACCTCGGCGGCGCGTCCGGGCGGCAGTACCCGGGCTCGCTCATGGGCACGATGGCCTACGTCCGGCAGGCTCTCCTCGACGCCGCGCGCTCGCGCGACGCGTGGGCCGCGTGGGAGAAGTCGCCGCGGGGCCGGAAGCGCCCGCGCTACGAGGCGGCGCTCGGCCCGTGGCAGGAGGTGCTCGCCGGCCGCCTGCCGCTCGTCGTGACGTGCCCGCGCGAGAACGACGTGCGGCGGGCCCTCGGCCTCGCCGACGAGTTCGGCGTGCGCGTCGTGATCGCGGGCGCGCCCCTCGCGTTCCGGGAGGCCGCGCGGCTCAAGGCGCGGAAGACGCCGCTCCTCGTGAGCGTGAACTTCGACCCGCCGCGCGCGGGCGGCGGCTTCTTCGGCGGGCCGGGCGAGGAGGAGGAGCGGCGCGCGATCCGCGACGCCGAGGCGAACCCGGCCGAGCTCGCGAAGGCGGGCGTGCCGTTCGCGCTCGTCTCGGCCTGGGCCCCCGACTTCGTGGCCGGCGTCCGCCGCGCCGTCGAGCGCGGCCTCGCCCGCGACGCGGCACTGCGAGCCGCGACGCTCGGCGCGGCCGAGGCCCTCGGCCTCGCGGAGGCGACCGGCAGCCTGGAGGCGGGGAAGATCGCGAACGTCGTCGCCTGGACGGGCGAGCCCTTCGCGAAGGACACGAAAGCGCGCTTCGTCTTCGTGGACGGGCGGCTCCACGAGGTCGACGCCGACGACAGGAAGGCCGGCGCGGGACGCCGCGCCTCCGCCGGCGCCGGCGACGCCGCGAAGGACGACAAGGGCGAGAAGCCTTCCGACGAGCCGCTGCCGCCGCTGCCGTCCTCGCCCCCGCCCTTCCCGAAGGACCGGCCGGTCGCGATCACCGGCGGGACCCTCCTCACCGTCTCGGCGAGGGGCACCGTCGAGAACGGGACCGTGCTGATCCGCGACGGGAAGATCGCGGCGGTCGGGAAGGACGTGGCGGTGCCGCCCGACGCGATCGTGGTCGACGCGCGCGGCCGCTACGTGACGCCCGGCCTCATCGACAGCCACTCGCACACCGCGGTCGAGGGCGGCGTCAACGAGTGCACCGACGTGATCACCGCGGAGACGCGGGTGCGGGACGTGATCGACCACCGCGACGTGTCGATCTACCGCCAGCTCGCCGGCGGGGTGACCACGATCAACGCCCTCCACGGCTCGTGCAACGCGATCGGCGGCCAGAACGCGGTGCTCAAGCTGCGCTGGGGGAAGTCGCCGGAGGAGCTCGTCTTCGCGGCGGCGCCGCGCGGGATCAAGTTCGCCCTCGGCGAGAACGTGAAGCGCTCGGGGTTCCGCGGGCCGGGCGAGCCGCGGTACCCGGGCACGCGGATGGGCGTCGAGGTGGTGCTCCGCGAGGCCTTCCTGAAGGCGCGGGCCTACCGGAAGGAGTGGTCCGAGTACGAGGCGAAGGTGAAGGCCCTGCCGGCGAAGGCCGAAAGGCCCGTGCCGCCGCGGCGCGACCTGCGGCTCGAGACGCTCGCCGACGTCCTCGACGGAAAGGTCTTCGTCCACGCCCACGGCTACCGCGCCGACGAGCTGCTGATGCTGATGGCGGTCGCCGACGAGTTCGGCTTCAAGGTGCGCACGTTCCAGCACGGGCTCGAGGCGTACAAGGTCGCGAGCGAGATCGCCCGGCACGGGGCCGGCGTCGGCACGTTCATCGACTGGTGGGCGTACAAGGTCGAGGCGATGGGGGCGACGCCGTACAACCCCGCGATCCTCGCGAGCCACGGCGTCCGCGTGTCGCTCAACTCCGACTCGGACGAGCTCGCGCGGCGGCTCTACTGGGACGCCGCGAAGGCGGTGAAGTACGGCGGGGTGAGCGAGGAAGAGGCGCTGCGGATGATCACGATCAACCCCGCCTGGCAGCTCGGGATCGACCGCTGGGTGGGCTCGCTCGAGCCGGGGAAGGACGCCGACGTCTCGATCTGGAGCGCGCACCCCCTCTCCGCGCTGGCGCGCTGCGAGACGACCCTCGTCGACGGACAGGTCTACTTCGACCGCGCGAAGGACCTCGAGGCGCGCAAGGCGGTCGCCGCCTGGGCGCCGCTCGCGGCCGCGGGAGGTGCGCGATGAAGGCGCTCGGCGTCGCCCTGGCGTTCGGGGCCGGACTCGCCCTCGCGGTCCCGTCGGGCGCCGCGGACGCGCCTCTCGTCATCCGCGGGGCGCGGGTCGTCACCGTCTCGGGGCCGGTGATCGAGAAGGGGACGGTCGTCGTGGAAGGAGGGCGGATCGTCGCGGTCGGCGCCGACGTGGCCGTCCCGGGCGGGGCGACCGTGGTGGACGGCACGGGGAAGACGCTCTACCCCGGCCTCCTCGACGCGCTGACGACGATCGGCCTCACCGAGATCGCCGCGGTGCCCGCCACCATCGACACGACCGAGGTCGGCGACCTGAACCCGCAGGTCCACGCGTGGGTCGCGCTGCACCCGGACAGCGAAATGATCCCGGTCGCGCGGGCGGCCGGCGTCACCGCGGTCCTCACCGCCCCCGCGGGCGGGCTCGTCTCCGGGCAGAGCGCGGTCGTGCGGCTCGCCGGCACGACGCCGTCGTCGATGGTGGTGAAGGCGCCGGCGGCCCTCCACGCGGTGTTCCCGAGCGGGCAGCCGCCGGCGGAGGCGTCGCGCTCGTCGGAGGAGCCCGAGCCGAAGACGCTCGCCCAGCGCCTCGAGGAGCAGAAGAAGAACAAGAAGAAGGCGCTCGACCGCCTCGCCTCTCTCCTCGCCGAGGCGAAGGCTCACGTCGCCGCCGAGGCCGACGCCTCGCGCCCGGCCCCGGAGACGACCCTGGCCCTCGACGCGCTCGCCGCGTTCGCCGGCGGGCAGGCGCCCGTCGTGATGCGCGCCGATCGCGAGGACGACATCCGGGCCGCCGTTCGCTTCGCGAAGGACAACGGCCTGCGGCTCGTGATCGCGGGCGGGCTCGAGGCCTGGCGCTGCGCGGACCTCCTGAAGCAGGGCGACGTCGCCGTGCTGCTGAAGGTCCTCCGCCTGCCGGAGCGGGACTCCGACCCCTACGACGCGGCCTACGCGAACGCCGCCGTCCTCCACCGGGCGGGGGTGCGCTTCGCGATCGTGAGCGACGACCCCGAGAACGTGCGCAACCTCCCGGTCGAGGCGGCGATGGCCGCGGCCTACGGCCTCGGCGAGGAGGAGGCCCTGCGCGCGATCACGCTGTCGCCGGCCGAGATCTTCGGCGTGGCCGACCGCCTCGGCTCGATCGCGCCCGGCCGCGAGGCGAACCTCGTGCTCGCGACGGGCGACATCCTCGACGCCCGGACGCGCGTCACGGACGTGTTCGTGGAGGGCGTCCCGCAGCCGATCGACACGCGCCACACGCGCCTCTACGACCGCTACAAGGATCGGCCGTGAGCCGAAGGAAGGCCGTCGCGTCGGGAGCCCGCGCCGAAACCTGTTGACCGCCGCGGGAGGAGAGGGCTAGCCTCGGGGCGGTACACGCCCGCTGGCCGGAGCCGTCACCGGCTGGCCGGTCAGGAGCGCATGCGGCGAGCATCGCGTGCTCCGTCGAAGAGCCGTCGGGTCGGGGGGCGGGTGCGTTCCGCCCCGGGGCCAGCGCCGGCCGAGAGCCTCTCCATCGCCCTCGAAGCCGCGCGGGCGGGCGCGTGGGACTGGGTTCCGAGCACGGGCGAGCTTCACTGGTCGCCCGAGTGCTGGGACCTCTACGGGCTCGACCGGTCGGTGCGGCCCTCTCTCGACGCGTGGGCCTCCTCGATCCACCCGGACGACCGCGAATCGACGGCGAGAGTCGTCCGGGACGTCGTCGCGGCCGGGGCGCCGATCTCCATGGAGTGGCGTGTCGCCCTGCCGGGCGGCGAGGAGCGCTGGCTCGTCGCCCGCGGCCGGCCCGTGCCGGACGAGCGGGGCCGCGGCCTACGGTACATCGGCATCTCGCTCGACCTCACCGATCTGCGCAAGGCCCAGGCCGAGATCGCGGAGATCCAGGGTCGCTACCGCGATCTCGTGGAGACGTCGTCCGAGCTCGTACAGGTCGTCTCCGTGCCGGACGGGCGCCTGCTGCTCACCAACCGAGCCTGGCAGGAGGCGTTCGGCTTCTCCGCCGACGAGGCGAGCCGGATGACCGTGTTCGACATCCTGCCGCCGGAGTGGGTGCCCGAGCTTCGTGGCCGGCTCGACCGCCTCGCCCGCGGGGAGAGCGGGCGCGTGCTCGAGCGCGGGGAGCCGGAGCGGGGCTTCGAGCTGCCTCTCGTCGCGCGCGGGGGGCGCGTGCTGTCGGCCTCCGGCTCGCTCGTGCCGCGTATCGTCGACGGTCGGGTCGTCGCGCTCCAGGCCTTCTTCCGCGACGTGACGGCGCAGCGGCGGGCCGAGCGGCTGCGGCAGACGGGGTTCGAGGTCGCGCGGGTCCTCGCGAGGGCCGTGACGCTCGACGAAGCGATGCCGCCGGTGCTGGCCGCCGTCGGCGCGGGCCTCTCGTGGGAGTACGCCGAGGTCCACGTCGCCGGCCCGGACGGCCGGCTCGTGGCCGTCGCCTCGTGGCACGACGGGTCGCCGGAGATGCGGCGGCTTGCCGAAGGGGCCGGCGCGCTCGACGAGGACGAGAGCGGCGACGTCGGGCGCCTTCTCGGCGGCGTCGACGCGCTCTGGGCGGAGGGGCTCGTTCCCCGCTGCGCGCGCTCGCGGCTGGCCGCCGCCCAGGGGATCGTGACGGCCGTCGTGGTGCCGCTCGTCGCCGAGGACCGGCGCCTCGGGATCCTCCTGTTCGGGTCACGAAAGCGCCGGCCCCGGGAGGACGACACCGTCTCGCTCGTCGAGGACGTCGCGGCGCAGCTCGCCCAGTTCGTCGCCCGCGTGCGGTCGCGCGAGGAGTTGGCGGTCGAGCGGGACCGCCTCGCGGAACGGGTCGCGGAGCGCACGGCCGAGCTGCAGCGGCTGAACGTGGAGCTCGCCGGCCTCAACCTGGAGCTTTCCCGCGCCAGCCGGCTGAAGGACGAGTTCCTCGCCTCCATGTCGCACGAGCTGCGGACGCCGCTCAACGCGATCCTGGGCCTGTCCGAAGCCCTCGCCGAGCAGGTCTACGGGCCGGTGCCGGAGGACCAGCGAGGGGCCCTGCGGATGATCGACGAGAACGGGCGGCAGCTCCTCGCTCTCATCAACGACATCCTCGACCTGTCGAACCTGCAGGCCGGGCGCGTCACGCTCGACCGCGAGGCCTTCGAGGCCGCGCCCCTGTGCCACGTGGCCATGCGCATGGTGCGCGACGCGGCGCAGAGGAAGGGGCTGCAGGTGTCGATCCGCGTCGAGCCCCCGACCTGTCCGTCCGCGCGGACGCGCGCCGCCTCAAGCAGATCCTCGTCAACCTGCTCTCGAACGCGGTCAAGTTCACGGAGACGGGCGCCGTCGGCCTCGAGGCGGCGCGGCTCGACGGCCGCGTCCGTTTCGTCGTGAGCGACACCGGCGTCGGCATCGCGGCCGGGGACCTGCCGCGGCTCTTCCGGCCCTTCGTTCAGCTCGGCGCGAGCCTGGGGCGCCGTTACGAGGGTACCGGCCTCGGCCTCGCCCTCGTCCGCCACCTCGTCGAGATGCACGGCGGCGAGGTGAAGGTCGAGAGCGAGCGCGGCCGCGGCACCCGCGTGACGGTCGACCTGCCGGCCTAGCTCGCGACCTCGACCGGCGCCTCCTTGCGGAAGCGGAGGGTCTCGGCCTCGGACGGCTCGACCACGATCGTGTCGCCCTCGTGGAAGCGGCCGGCGAGCACCTCGACCGCGAGCGGGTTCTCGATCATCCGCTGGATCGTGCGCTTGAGCGGACGCGCGCCGAACACCGGGTCGTAGCCGCGCTCGGCGAGGACGGCCTTCGCCCCGGGCGTCACCTCGATCTGCAGCTTGCGCTCCGCGAGCCGCCGGCGCAGGTCCCGGAGCTGGATGTCGACGATCTTCTCGATCTGGTCCTTCCCGAGCGACTTGAAGACGACGGTCTCGTCGACCCGGTTCAGGAACTCCGGCCGGAACGTGTGGCGCAGGACGTCCATCAGCTTGTCCTTGAGCCGCTCGTCGTCGTCGCCCCGGCGAGAGGATTCCTGGATGAGGTCGGACCCGACGTTGGAGGTCATGATCACGACCGTGTTGCGGAAGTCGACCGTGCGGCCCTTCCCGTCGGTCAGCCGCCCGTCGTCGAGCACCTGCAGGAGCGCGTTGAAGACGTCGGGGTGCGCCTTCTCGATCTCGTCGAAGAGGACGACCGCGTACGGCCGGCGGCGCACCGCCTCGGTGAGCTGGCCGCCCTCGTCGTAGCCGACATAGCCCGGCGGCGCGCCGATGAGGCGGGCCACCGTGTGCTTCTCCATGTACTCCGACATGTCGAGGCGCACGAGCGCGTGCTCGTCGTTGAAGAGGAACTCGGCGAGGGCCCGGGCGAGCTCGGTCTTGCCGACGCCGGTCGGGCCCATGAAGAGGAAGGAGCCGATCGGCCGGCGCGGGTCGCCGAGGCCGGCGCGGGCGCGTCGGACGGCGTTCGCCACGAGCAGGAGCGCCTCGTCCTGGCCCACGACCCTCTCGCGCAGGCGGTCCTCGACGTGCAGCAGCTTCTGCATCTCGCCCTCGAGGAGCCGCGAGACGGGGATGCCCGTCCACTTGCCGACGACCTCGGCCACGTCCTCGGCGTCGACCTCCTCCTTGAGCATCCGCTGCTTCGACTGGAGCTGCGTGAGCTTGTCGTTGTCGGCCTGGAGCTGCTTCTCGAGGCCCGGCAGCGTCCCGTAGCGCAGCTCGGCGGCCTTGCCCAGATCGCCCTTCCGCGTGGCCTCGTCGACGTGGAAGCGGGCCTGCTCGATCTCCTCCTTCGTCCGGCGGATCCGCTGGATCGCCTCCTTCTCCTGCTGCCAGTGGGCCTTCATGCCCGCGGACTGCTCCTTCAGGTCGGCCGCCTCGCGCTCGACCTTCGCGAGGCGGTCCTTCGAGGCCTTGTCGGATTCCTTCTTCAGGGCCTGGCGCTCGATCTCGAGCTGCACGAGGCGCCGCTCGACGGTGTCGATCTCGGTCGGCATCGAGTCGATCTCGATGCGCAGGCGCGAGGCCGCCTCGTCGACGAGGTCGATGGCCTTGTCGGGCAGGAAGCGGTCGGCGATGTAGCGGCTCGAGAGGGTCGCCGCCGCCACGAGCGCGCCGTCCTGGATGCGGACGCCGTGGTGCACCTCGTAGCGCTCCTTCAGCCCGCGGAGGATGCCGATCGTCTCCTCGACGCTCGGCTCGCCGACGTAGACCGGCTGGAAGCGCCGCTCGAGGGCGGCGTCCTTCTCGATGTGCTTCTGGTACTCGTTGAGGGTGGTGGCGCCCACGCAGCGCAGCTCGCCGCGGGCGAGCATGGGCTTCAGCATGTTCGAGGCGTCCATCGACCCCTCGGCCGCGCCCGCGCCCACCACGGTGTGCAGCTCGTCGATGAAGAGGACGATCTCGCCCTCGGACTCCGTGACCTCCTTGAGGACGGCCTTCAGGCGGTCCTCGAACTCGCCGCGGTACTTGGCGCCCGCGATGAGGGCACCCAGGTCGAGGGCGATCACCTTCTTGTTCTTGAGCGACTCCGGCACGTCGCCCTTCACCACGCGCTGGGCGAGCCCCTCGACGATCGCGGTCTTGCCGACGCCGGGCTCGCCGATGAGGACGGGGTTGTTCTTCGTGCGGCGCGAGAGCACCTGCACGACGCGACGGACCTCCTCGTCGCGGCCGATGACCGGGTCGAGCTTGCCCTTGCGGGCCATCTCCGTGAGGTCGCGGCCGTACTTCTCGAGGGCCTGGTAGCGGTCCTCCGCGTTCGGGTCGCTCACGGTCTGGTTGCCGCGGATCTCCTTGAGCGCGCGCAGCAGGGGGTCGCGCGCGACGCCGGCGCGGGCGAGCGCCTCGCCGGCCGGGGTCTTCGAGCCGAGGAGGGCGAGCAGCAGGTGCTCGGTCGAGACGTACTGGTCCTTCAGCCCCTCGGCCTCGCGGAGCGCCTGCTTGAGAACGCCGTCGAGCTTCGGCGAGAGGTGCGTTTGCGTGCCCTGCGTGCGGGGCATCGCGCCGAGCGCCTTCTCCACCTCGGCGAGGACCGCGGCCGCGCTCGCGCCCAGCTTGCCGAGGGCGGACGGCACGACGCCGCCCTCCTGGCCGAGCAGCGCCTGGAGCAGATGCTCCGTCGTGACCTCGGGGTGGTCGGCCTTCTCGGCGGCGGTCTGCGCCCCGACGATCGCCTCCTGAGCCTTCACCGTGAACTGGTCCAGACGCATGGCTTCCTCAACCTCCGAAATGGAAGATAGTGGATTAGCCTGTAGTTGTCAAGCTATTTGAGTAATAAGCACTCAATACAGAGGCGCAGGTGCGGGCTGCCGCTTAATCGACTGAGTGATAAGGCGTTATCTAGCGGAAGAAGACGAGCGTGACGACGATGAAGACCGGGATCAGCACCGCTCCGCTGAAGAGCATGTAGCCGCCGAAGCTCGGCATCTTCACGCCGCGCTGCTCGGCGATCGAGCGGACCATGAAGTTCGGGCCGTTGCCGATGTAGGTGTTGGCGCCCATGAAGACCGCGCCGAGGCTGATCGCCTTCAGGATCGCCTCGGGCACTCCGACGACCTCCGCCGGCAGGCCGAGGCCCTGGGCGAGGGCGAGGAAGGTCAGGTAGGTGGGCGCGTTGTCGAGGAAGGAGGAAAGGACCCCCGCGGCCCAGAAGAAGTGCCAGGGCTCGCGGACCCCGAGCTCGGCGCCGCGGGCGTGGAGGAGGTCGAGGGCCGGGAGCATCGTCACGAAGATGCCGGCGAAGAGGGCCGCCACCTCGAGGATGGGGCCGAAGTCGAAGTGGTTGGCCTTGCGCAGCTCGCGGTCGGTGGTCGCGAGCGACACGATCGCGAGGGTCACGATCGCGATCTCCCGCCACGGCGCGTGCAGGAGGGCCACCGCGGCCAGCACCCCGCCCAGCAGGAAGAGGTTCGTCTTCCCGGCGATCCGCAGCGGCCGGACCTCGTAGAAGTCGCGCTTGCGGTCGGCGGCGGACTCGCGGGCGTGCTCGCGCCGGTCCCACGCGAAGTAGATCGCGAGCACGAGCGCCACCGTGAACAGCCACGGCACGAAGAGGCGGAACGTCCAGAGGAAGGGCACGCCCTGGAGATAGCCGAGGAAGAGCGGCGGGTCGCCGAGCGGGGTGAGGCACCCGCCGATGTTCGACACGAGGAAGATGAAGAAGACGACCGTGTGGGCGACGCGCTTGCGCTCGCGGTTCGTCTGCAGGAGCGGCCGGACGAGGAGCATCGAGGCGCCCGTCGTGCCGACGAAGGACGCGAGGAGCGCGCCCAGGCCGAGGAAGGCGGCGTTCGTGCGCGGCGTCGCCTCGAGGTCGCCCTCCATGAAGATGCCCCCCGAGATCACGAAGAGCCCGCCCAGGAGCACGATGAACGACACGTAGTCGTGCGCGGTCTCGACGAGCGCGCCCGGGCGCTCGCGGAGGTAGAGCCAGAGCACGGGGGCGGCGAGAAGGGCCGCGACACCGAGCTTGCGGAGGTTCGACTCCCAGAAGTGCGGCGCGGCGAGAGGCAGGAGGGCGATCGCCAGCAGCATGAGGGCGAACGGCAGGGCCCAGCCGGCCGCGGGGACGAACGTCGGCGCTTCGTGCATGAGAGCCGCGAGTCTAGCAGAGCGGCGGCGGCGGATCGGGCGCGGCGCGCGGCCCGCGAGCCACTAGAATGGGCTCGATCGAGGGGAGCGATGTCCCACTACGACGTGGTCGTGCTCGGCTGCGGGCCGGGCGGGGAGCGGGCGGCGATCCAGGCGGCGCGGGCCGGCAAGCGCGTGGCGGCCGTGGAGCGGGCGCACGTCGTCGGGGGCAACCGCGTCAACTGGGGGACGATCCCGTCGAAGACGCTGCGCGAGAGCGCCCTCTTCTTCTACCAGCTCACGAAGCTGCGCCTCCACGGCATCCGCTACGAAGTCGGGGCCGAGGTGACGGTCGCCGACTTCATGCAGCGCGAGAGGGTCGTCGTCCAGCGCGAGCTCGAGCTCATCAACCAGTCGCTCGGTCGCTACGCGGTCGAGGTCGTGCAGGGCCACGGCCGCTTCGCCGGGCCGCACGCGGTGGCGGTGACTCCCCCGGCCGGGGCCGAGACCCGCACCCTGACCGCGGACTTCTTCGTCATCGCGACGGGCTCGCGGCCGAACCGGCCCGACGACGTGCCCTTCGACGGCGAGACGGTGTTCGACTCCGAGACGATCCTGCAGCTGCCGCGCATGCCGAAGACGATGACCGTTCTCGGCGCGGGCGTCATCGGGATCGAGTACGCGTCGATCTTCGCCGCCCTCGGCATCGCGGTGACTCTCGTCGACACGCGCGAGAAGACCCTCCCGTACCTCGACCAGGAGGTCGTGGCCGTCCTCGAGGGCGAGCTCCGGGGGCTCGGGATCACGACGATCCACGCCGACCGCTACGCGACGATCGAGCGCCTCAAGGGCCAGCCGCCGCGCGTCAGGTGCGTGACGCAGGGCGGCCGCACCCTCGAGTCCGACGTCCTTCTCTACTGCGTGGGCCGCGACGGCAACACCACCGACCTCGGCCTCGGGACGCTCGGCCTCAAGCCCGGCCGCTACGGCCTCCTCGAGGTCAACCAGAACTACCAGACCGTCCACCCCCACATCTACGCGGTGGGCGACGTGATCGGCTTCCCGGCCCTCGCGAGCACGGCGATGGAGCAGGGCCGCCAGGCCATGCGCCACGCCTTCTCGATCCCCGGGCCCAAGGGACGGGCCGAGATCCTGCCGTTCGCGATCTACTCCATTCCCGAGCTCGCGTACGTCGGGGCCACGGAGGAGTCGCTCGTCGAGAAGGGCGTCGACTACGTCGCCGGGCGCGCGCACTTCGACAAGAACCCGCGCGGCCAGATCAGCGGCGCCACGGGCGGCGTCATGAAGCTGCTCTTCGAGCGGCCGTCGCTGAAGCTCGCCGGCGCCCACGTCGTCGGCAACGCGGCGAGCGAGATCATCCACGTGGCCGAGGCCTTCCTGCGCCACGGGGCGACCGCCCACGACATGGCGGAGCTCCTCTACAACTACCCGACGCTCTCCGACATGTACCGCCACGCGGCGCTCAAGGCGCTCGCCGAGGACCGTGCGAAGCCGGCCGCCGGCGCCGCCCCGGCCGTCAGGCCAGCTTCCTGAGGACGAAGCACTTCAGGTAGCTGGTCTCGGGGACGCCGAGCAGCACCGGATGGTCGCGGGCCTGGCGGCGCTTCTCGACGATCGTCACCGCCGCGCCCGCGTCGACCGCCGCCGCCTCGAGGATCGACTCGAAGCCGTCCTCGTGGACGTGGTACGAGCAGGAGCAGGTGACGAGCGTGCCGCCCGGCCGCAGCAGCTTCAGGGCGCGGAGGTTGATCTCCTTGTAGCCGCGCACCGCCTTCTCCACCGCGTCGCGGCTCTTCGCGAAGGCCGGCGGGTCGAGGACGATCGTGTCGAACGCCTCGCCGGCCGACTCGAGCGAGCGCAGCAGGTCGAAGGCGTTGGCGTCGCGGGTCTCGACGTTGCCGAGGTCGTTGCGGGCGGCGTTGGCCTTCACGCGCTCGAGCGACTCGGCCGAGAGGTCGACCGCGATCACCGAGTCGCACTGCCGCGCCATCTGCAGCGCGAAGCCGCCGTCGTAGGTGAAGCAGTCGAGGGCCCGGCCGCGCGCGTAGCGCCGCACGGCCAGGTGGTTCTCGCGCTGGTCGAGGAAGAGGCCCGTCTTCTGGCCGTGGCGCAGGTCGGCCCGCAGCCGCACGTCGCCCTCGGCCACCTCCACCGTCTCCGGCACGTCGCCGTGCAGGACGGAGACGACCGGCTCCAGGCCTTCCAGCTGGCGCACGCGCGGGTCGTTGCGCTCGACGATCCCGGCGGGGGAGAGGAGCTCCACGAGGGCGGCCACGATCTCCGGCTTCGCGCGCTCCGTGGCCTGCGAGAGCGTCTGGATCGACAGGTGCTCGCCGTAGCGGTCCACGACGAGCGAGGGGAGCCCGTCGCCCTCGCCGTGGACGACGCGGTACGCCTCGGCCCCGGCCGCCACCGTCTTCCGCCACTCGAGGGCTCGCTCGATCCGCGCCCGCCAGAAGCCGTCGGGAAGGCGCTCGCTCCGCTCGATCATGCGCAGGCGGATCTCGGACCGGCTGGACCACAGCGCGAAGCCGAGCGGCTCGCCGCGCGGGCCCTCGACCCGCACCACCGCGCCGGGCGTCGCGCCGCCGTCGCGGACGACGTCGGAGCGGAAGACCCACGGGTGGGCGCGCTCCACGCGCGCCTGGCCCTTGCGGCTGACGACGACCGGCCCCTCGATGATCATGGCGCGCCCAGCATACACGCCGGGGCCGGAGTCCGGCGTCCGCGTCCGGGCCGCCGCGGGTCCGTCAGCTCGCGGTGATGCGCCGAGACGAGTCGTGGCAGGAGTTGCAGCCGCCGCTCGTCACCGCCGCCTTCATCGCCGAGCGCGCGCCGCTCGAGCCGGCCGCGTCCACGTAGACGCTGCCCCCGGAGAACGCCAGCGCCTGCGACGTGCGGAAGTTGCCGGAGCCGTCGCTCGTGAGCGTGAGGAGGACGGTGCCGCCGCCGTCCGGCGCGCTCGTGAAGCGGATCGTGGCTCCTGCCAGCGCCGACGAGCCCGCCGCGCTGTAGACGGTGCCCGCGATCCCGAAGTCGCGGTGGCAGCTCGTGCAGTCGCGCCCCGCGTTGTGGCTCGTCGACAGTCGCGTCGTGGTCGAGCCCGAGACGACGCTGCTCGAGCTCGACTCCGTCGGCGACCCGCCACCGCCGCACGCCGCCAGGGCCAGCGCCGCTCCGCCCGCGACCGCCGCCATCCAGGCTCTGCTCGTCATCGCTGCGTCCTCCGAGGTCCGGGCGAGAGCCCCGCTCGCCACCTCCCGCAGTGTACGGAGGGCGAGGGATCCGAAATGTTCGGACGATGCAAAACCATGCCGCGCGTCGATCGAACGCATCGAAGCGCGCGAAGCCGCCGGATGTGTCGTCCCGCGCCCGCGCGATATACTCGCCTCGGGACGCCGCCGCGCCCCTCCGGAACCCCGCGACAATGCCCGAGAAGATCGTCGTTGCCTCCGACCACGCCGGCTTCCCGCTGAAGGAGAAGGTGAAGGCGCACCTGCAGGCGCGCGGCCTCGAGGTCGAAGACCTCGGCACCCACTCCCTCGACTCCGTCGACTACCCCGACTTCGCCCACCGCCTGGCCGAGGAGATCGTCTCCGGCCGCTTCGCGCGCGGCGTCCTCGTCTGCGGCACGGGCATCGGCGTGTCGATCGCCGCGAACCGCCATCCCGGCGTGCGGGCCGCCCTCGCCTGGAACGAGGAGACCGCCCGGCTCTCGCGCCAGCACAACGACGCGAACGTGCTCGCGCTCGGAAACCGCACCCTCGACCACGACTTCGCCCTGCGCGTGCTCGACGCCTGGCTCGACACGCCCTTCGAGGGCGGCCGCCACGCCCGTCGCGTGGCGAGGATCGAGGTCGACCCCTCCGGAAACGCCGACTGCTGAACGAACCGAGGTGAGCCCCATGGAGAACCTGGCCCGCACCGATCCCGAGGTCGCCGACGCCATCCGCAAGGAGACGGAGCGCCAGGGCCGCCAGCTCGAGATGATCGCCTCCGAGAACTTCGTCTCCGAGGCCGTGCTCGAGGCCCTCGGCACCGTCCTCACGAACAAGTACGCCGAGGGCTACCCGGGGAAGCGCTACTACGGCGGCTGCGAGCACGTGGACGTCGCCGAGACGCTCGCCATCGCGCGGGCGAAGGAGCTCTTCGGGGCCGACCACGCGAACGTGCAGCCGCACTCGGGGGCCCAGGCCAACACGTCCGTGTACCTCGCCGCCCTCAAGCCGGGCGACACGATCCTCGGCATGAACCTCTCGCACGGCGGCCACCTCACGCACGGCCACCCGCTGAACTTCTCCGGCAAGTACTTCAACGTCGTCGCCTACGGCGTCCGCAAGGAGGACGAGCGGATCGACTACGAGGAGCTCGCGCGGCTCGCCGCGGAGCACAAGCCGAAGATCGTCGTCGTCGGCGCCTCCGCCTACCCCCGGACGATCGACTTCGCGGCGGTGCGGACGGCCGCGGACGCGGCGGGCGCCCTCGTGATGGCCGACATCGCCCACATCGCCGGCCTCGTCGCGGCGGGCCTGCACCCGAGCCCGATCCCGCACTGCGAGTTCGTGACGACGACGACGCACAAGACGCTGCGCGGGCCGCGCGGCGGCATGGTCCTCTGCCGGGAGGGCTGGGCGAAGGAGATCGACAAGGCCGTCTTCCCCGGCGTCCAGGGCGGGCCGCTCATGCACGTGGTCGCGGCCAAGGCCGTGGCCTTCAAGGAGGCGCTCGCGCCCGAGTGGAAGGCCTACCAGCGGCAGATCGTGGCGAACGCGGCGTCGCTCGCGAAGACGCTCCAGGGCGAGGGCTGGCGCCTCGTCTCCGGCGGCACCGACAACCACCTCATGCTCGTCGACGTCTTCGCGAAGGGGATCACGGGCAAGGTGGCGGAGAAGGCCCTCGACAAGGCCGGCATCACCGCGAACAAGAACACGATCCCCTTCGACACGAACTCGCCGATGGTCGCCTCCGGCATCCGCCTCGGCACGCCCGCCCTCACGAGCCGCGGCATGAAGGAAGCGGACATGGTCGAGGTCGGGAAGCTCGTCTCTCGCGCGCTCCACGCCGTCGAGAACGAGACCGCGCTCGCCGAGGTGAAGAAGGACGTGCGGAAGATGTGCGACCGCTTCCCGCTCTACGCCTCCCGCCTCGCGGCCTACGACAAGGCGCTCGCGAAGGCCTGAGGCCGCTCCGCCCCCCTCACGACAGCAGGACGAGGCTCACCGCCATCACGGCCATGCCGGCGGTGAGGCCGTAGACCGCGAGGTGGTGCTCGCCGTACTCGCGGGCGCCAAGGCGCGCGGCCGGCGTCCCCTTCGATTCTGATAGCATCGCCCGCGTTCCCCATGCGCACCTGCGACTCGTGCGGGTTCGAGAACGCCGAGCCGGGGAAGTCCTGCCCGCTGTGCGGGGCGAGCGAGATCGCGGCGCCCACCGCCGAGCTCTCGACGATCGCCGCGCCGCCGGGGCCGTCCGGCGCACCGACCCCGCCGGGCCCGCCGCCGCGGGGCGACTCGCTCGCGACCGGTCAGCTCGTCGGCGAGCGGTACCGCGTCGAGGGCGTCGTCGGCCGGGGCGGCATGGGCCAGGTCTTCCGCGTGAGGGACGAGCGCGGCGGCGACCGCCCGCTGGCCCTCAAGGTCCTCAAGCCAGTCGACGGCGAGGACCCCGACCGGGCGCGGCGCTTCAGCCGCGAGATCCAGGTCCTCACGCGCATCCATCACCCGGCCGTCCTCCACATCCTGGACTGGGGCGAGAGCCCGGCCGGCCTCTTCTTCGTCACCGAGCTCGTGGAGGGCGAGGACCTGAAGGTGAGCATCCGGCGGCGGGGGCCCTGGCCGCCGGCGGAGGCGGCCGCGATCGGCGCCACGATCGCCGACGCGCTGGCCGCCGCCCACGCCCAGGGAATCGTCCACCGCGACGTGAAGCCGAACAACGTGATGATCGCGAAGGACGGCTCGGTGCGCCTGCTCGACTTCGGCCTCGCCCGCGGCGCGGGCATCGACCTCTCGACGCTGACCCGCACCGGCACGATCCTCGGCACGCCCGGCTACATGTCGCCGGAGCAGTTCGACACCCACGGCGTCGACGAGCGCAGCGACCTCTACTCGCTCGGCGTCGTCCTGTTCGAGGTGGTCACCGGCCGCCTCCCGTTCACCGGCCAGACGCCGATCGCCGTCGCGATCGGCCACAAGACCGAGCCGCCGCCGCTGCCGCGCGCGATCCGGCCCGGGGTGCCGGCCTGGCTCGAGCACGTGATCATGCGCTGCCTCGAGAAGGACCCGGCGCGGCGGTTCGCCACGGCCGCCGCGCTCGCGGCGGAGCTGCGGCGGCCGCGTGGCGCCGGCCCGTCGCGCCCGCGCGCCCTCGACGGCGGCGACGCGGTGGTGCTCGACCCGGGCGAGACGACGGACTGGGCCCTCGTCCTCTCCTCGCCGCGCGAGAAGACCGGCTGGGTCGCCGGCATGGCGCTGCGCTTCGAGGAGCGCTACTACCGCCTCGTCGAGCTCGCCGCGCCCGCCGCCCACGGCGAGCGCTGGACCTACCGCTTCGCGGCGTGGACCGAGGGCGAGGTGTTCCGCCGGCTCGTCGACTACGAGCAGGACCGCGCCGAGCGGGCGCAGAACCGCGGTCGGCTCTCGCGCTGGCTCGGGCGGGACTAAAGGTGGGAGAAGCCGTCGTGGCCTGGCTCGCGCGCGTCGAGCGCCGGCGGGCGGGCCGGCGCGGCGCCGTCCTGGCCGTCGTCCTCCAGCTGTCGGCCGCGGCGCGGGCGGCCTACTTCGTCGAGCTGTCGGCCAGCCCCTACGTGGCCCAGCACCGCTGGGACCAGACCGACATGAGCTTCTTCGACGAGTGGGGCGCCCGGCTGGCTGCGGGCGACTGGCTCGGCCGCGCGGCGCTCCACCCGCGGCACGCCTGGCAGCTCGAGCAGGCGCGCGCCGAGCTCGCCGCGCGCCCCGCCCTCGCCGAAGCACTCGGCGCGAAGCCGGGCGAGCCGCCCGAGTCGGCGGCGCCGGCTCTCGTCGACCGCTGGTACGGCGGAGCCACCTACCACCAGGAGCCGCTCTACCCGTGGCTCGTCGGCCTGACGTACGCCGCGGCGGGACGCGACGTGCGCCACGTGTTCGCCTGGCAGCTCCTCGTCGGCGTCCTCGCGAACGCGCTCGTCTGGCTCGCGGCCCGCCGCGCCTTCGGCGACCTCGCCGCCGCCGTCGCCGCCTTTCTCGCCGTCCTCTGCGGCACGCTTCTCTACTTCGAGATGCAGCTGCTGCGCGAGTCGCTGCTCGTCGCGGCGAGCCTGCTCCTGGCCTTCTGGCTCGCGGCGCCTCCCCGCGGCGCGCGGGGTGAGGTGGCGCTCGGTGCCGCCGCCGCCCTCGCCTTCCTCCTGAAGACGAGCCTCGCCCTGTGGCTGCTGCCCGCGCTCGCGCTCCGCGCTCTCGCCGACCGGAGGGGCGCGCGACAGGCCCTCGCCCGCGCGGCGGCGACCGCCCTCGGCGCCGTGATCGTGCTCGCGCCCGTCGTGGCGCGGAACGTGGCGGTCGGCGCTCCGGCGCTCGCCCTCTCGGGCGTCGGCGCGATGACCTTCGTGAACGCGAACGCCGAGGACTTCCCGGGCGACGTCGGCGCCTTCGTGAGCCGCCACGCCGGCCGCATCGTGACCGACGCCGACGGCCGGCTGCTCCCCTCCGCGGTCGCCGCGCTGCGCACCCACCCGGGAGCGGCGAGCTACCTCGGCCAGCTCGGCCGCAAGCTCGCCGCCGTCTTCCACTGGTACGAGATCCCGAACAACGCGAACTTCTACGCGTATCGCGCGGCGGCCCCGATCCTCGCGCTGCCGGTGACGTTTCTCGTCGTCGCGCCGCCCGGACTCGTCGGCCTCGTCCTCGCCCTCCGGCACCGGCCCGCGTGGCCTCTCGCCCTCGTCGCCGCCGGCAACGTGGCGGCGATGCTCGTCTTCTACCCGCTCTCGCGCTTCCGGGCTCCGCTCCTGGCCGCCCTCATCCCGTTCGCCGCGTTCGCCCTCGTGAGCGTCGTCCGTCTCGCGGCGTCGGGCCGCCGCGCCGCCGCCGTCGCGGCCGTTCTCGCGACCGCTCTCCTCGGCGCGTGGGTCGGGCGTCCCCTTCCCGCGGGGCGCTCCCTTCTCCGCGCGAGCGACTGCCAGGTCCCGTTCGCCCTCGTCTACGGGCCCCGGTACCGCGCCGCAGCCGAAGCGGGACGCTGGAGCGAGGCCGCCGGGGTCGCGCTGCGCGCGCTCGAGCGCGAGCCCGAGGCGGTGCGCTCGCTCCGCCCGGGGGTGCTCGCCGCCACGGAGGACGATCGCGGCTGCGCGCGCGCCTACGCGGAGTTCTACGGCCTCGCCGCGGACGCCCTCGCCGCGGCCGGGGAGCCGCGCGCGGCCGCCCTCGCCAGGCGGCGCGCGGACGAGCTCGCGGCGGCGGCGTCTCCGCGCTGACGGCCGCGTATAGTAGCGGGCCATGACTCCCGAGCGGCGGACGGACGTCGCGCTCGCCGCCCTCGCCCTCGTCGCCGGGGGCTCGTACGTCGCGTGGTGGACGGGCCTCGCGCGCGCCGGCCGGTTCCAGCCCGTCGACTTCGACGCGTTCTACACGGGCGCCGCGATCGTCCGCGACGGGTTCGGCGCGCGGCTCTACGACCTGCGGCTGCAGGCGGCCTACCAGGCCGCGCTTCTCGGGTTCCTGCCCCTGCGCGGCGGGCCGCTGCCGTTCGTGAGCCCGCCGAGCGTCGCCGTGGCCCTGCTTCCGCTGGCGGCGCTGCCCATCGACGCCGCCCACCGCGTGTGGAGCGTCCTCCAGCTCGCCCTCGCCGCGGCGCTCGGCCGCGGCGCCTGGCGCGCGGCGGGCGAGCGGCCCGGCGAGCGGGCGCTCGGCCTGGCCGCCACCCTCGCGTTCCCGATGCTCTTCGTGACCCTGTACAAGGGGCAGGTGACCCTCCTCGTCCTCCTCGCCCTCCTGGGCTGGTGGCGCGGCCTGCGCAGGGGCGACGATCGCGCGAGCGGCCTGTGCCTCGTCGCCTTCGCGGTGAAGCCGCAGCTCTTCCTGGCGCCGCTCCTCGTCACGGCGCTGCGCCGACGCGGCCGCGCCCTCGCCTGGTTCGCGGCCGGTTCCGCCGTGGTGGCGCTCGGGACGGTCGCCGTCGTCGGCGTCGGGCCCTGGCGGGACTTCCTGGCGGTGACGCGGGCGCTCGAAGTCACGTACGACTACCAGCTCGTGTACCCGGCCCACATGTACAACTTCCGCGGCTTCCTGGCCCTGCTCGGCGTCGCCCCGCCGCTCACGATCACCCTGACGCGCGTCGGTCTCGCGGCCGCGCTCGCCGTCGTCGCCCTGTTGTGGGTCCGCGAGCCGCCGACGGCTCCCCTCGACGACCGGAGAGTGGCCGCCAGCCTTCTCCTGACCGTCTTCTTCACGCCGCACCTCTACTTCTACGACACCCTGCTGCTCCTCGCGGTGGCGGCGCCCTTCCACGCGTGGCTCCGCGCGTCGCGCCCCGCGGGCGCGAGAGCCTTCCTCCTCGCGGCGCTGGTCGTGCCCGCCCTCTTCCTCGAGACGGCCTGGGTTCCGGTCGGCTCCGGTGGCGTTCGCGCGGCCCCCGTGCTGATGGCCCTGTGGGGCGGCTGGATCGCGCGAGAGCTGATGCGGCCCGCCCCGGCCCCGGCCGCCTGAGCGCGCTTCAGGCGACGGCTTCGGCCCTCTCCGCGCGCGCCGGCGGTTCGACCCAGCGGCACGGCTCGGCGCCGCGGCCGGTCACCTCGGGCCGCGCGAGCGCCGCCGCGTTCGCCTCGTAGAACGTCGGCGGCTCGTAGGTGCGGCCCCGCCGCAGCCGTCTCTCCTCGCGCCACAGCGTCGCGAGCACGACCGGGCCGACGACACGCGCCGCCACGCGCGCCTTCCAGCCGAACGCGCGCTCGATCTCCCGGCGCGTCGAGCGAAGCCGGGCGGCGAGCCGCGGGTTCCCGCGGCCGAACCACCGCTCCGAGGCCCAGAGGGCGCCGGCGTACTCCGTCGGCAGCCCCTTCGTCTCGAAGTGGACGCGCTCCCGCACGCGCGGGTCCGGGTGGTCCCGGAGCGCGCGGTAGCCCTTCAGGAGCGTGCGGGCGATCCGCGCCACGCTCGGCCCGTTCACCTCGAAGTCGCGGCGGAACGCGCGGAGGAGGTACTCCGTCTCCTCGCCCGCGCGGATCCGCGGGTGCCGGTAGTTGAAGCGGAGCTGGCCGTGCGTGTCGGCGTCGGGGCACTCGTCGGCCGGGAGCAGGGTGCCCGCCGCGGCGTGGTCGGCGTAGAGCGGCGTGCCCGGCACCGGCGTGTAGAGCATGAACTGGTGGAACTCGGTGTCGTGGGCGACGGCGTGGTCGATGGCGTCGTCGATCGTCGCGGCGTCGTGCTCGGGCAGGCCCACGATCGACGAGCCGAGGACGCGGATGCCGAGCGACTGGAGCCGTGCGACGAGAGCGGGCGTGTCCTTCCCGCGGAGCTTCGGGTAGGCGCTCCCCTTTCCCTCGAGGCCGAGCCACACCCACGACACGCCGAGGCCGACGAGCTCGTCGTCCGAGTAGCGCGCGAGCGCGTTCGCGGAGCTGAAGACGTAGAGGCCCCAGCTCTTCCCGTGCCCGCCGCATCCGGGCGAGCAGGCGCAGCGCGCGCTCGCGGAAGAGGAGGAAGTTCTCGTCCATGACGAAGAAGGCGCGCGTGCCCGTGGCCTTCTCGATCCCGAGCATCACCTCGAAGAGGGCGTCGCCGTCCTCGTAGAACGCGACCGAACGGCCCTTGCCGCCGAACATCGCCGAGGTCGAGCAGAAGTTGCACCCGAGCGGGCACCCGACGGACGGGACGACGGTCGCCGCGGTCTCGCCCGGCCCGGTGCCGAAGGGCACTCCCATCGTCCGCGCGCCGAACGCCGAGTCGACCACGGGGTGGCGCACCGGCGCGCCCTCGTCCTCGCCGAGGAAGGCGCGGAACCACGAGATGCCCTCGCCGGCCACGACGTGATCGGCGTCGACGAGGTCCCGCAGGCCGGGGCGGTTGGCCACGTGGCCGCCCACGACGATCGTCGCGCGGGGCTGGATTCGCCGGACGAGCGCGCACATGTGGCGCACCTTGCCGACGTTCGGCGTGATCCCGCTGATGCCCACGACGTCGTAGGGCACCGCGCGCAGCTCCTCCTCGAATCGCTCGAGGGTGGGGAAGTCGAGGAGCGTCGCCGGAGCCTCGAGGTTCGCCTGGATCATCATCAGGCCCCACGAGCGGTGGAACATCCGCAGCGAGAAGCCGCCCTGAACGCGCGTGACCTGGTTGTGGTACAGCTCCATCGGGTTGATGGCCCGCGAGCCGAAGGCGTCGTCCTGCGCGTACGGGCCGAAGACGCTCGCGAGGAGCACGCGCGCGCGGGAGCCGAGAGGGTGCCGAGGAGGGAGCGGCCGTTCCATGGCCGCGTTGTAGCAGCGCGCGCGGCGCGCGATCGTCAGACTTGTGTCACACCCGCGCGGGGTGATGCGAAGGCATCAGCCGAGCGCGCGAAGCGTGGGCCGCACGCTCCACGCGCCGCTCACTCGTAGACGAACGTCGCGGTGGCGACGGCCGCCTCGCGCGCCCGCACGCGCACCCAGTGCGCGCCGTAGCCGGGCGGGAACACGTGGTGCGCGTAGCCGCCGGCCGGGACCTCGACGGACCCGTAGCGGCGCCAGGCGCCGTCGCCCGTGAAGTCGACCTCGACGTCGACGGTGAGCGCCGCGCCGCCGTCCTGCGCGACGTGCAGCGTCTTGCCGTCGAAGCCGGTCATCAGGAAGGGGTCGGACGCCTCGCCGGCCGCGACGCTCGTGCGCTTCCAGACCGAGCCCCAGCCCGACGGCTTCCCGAAGGACCACAGGTCGTCGACGTTGCCGAACCAGAGGCCCGACTGCGGCTGGCCGCTCGCGTTGTCGGCCTGGTCGCCGGCCATGACGAACAGCCCGCGCCAGTAGCAGAAGTCCGGGACGATGCGCAGGTGGGTCGCGATCGGCCGGATCCCCCACACCTTCCCGCCGTAGACGAGCGGCGGCAGCTCGTAGAAGAGGCCGAAGGCGTCCATCAGGTAGCGCTCGGTCTGCGCCTCGCGGATCCGCATCCACTCGGTGTTCCACGTGTGGTCGAACGAGTGGCTGCCCTGGGGCAGGCGGTAGCGCGTCCACTCGCCGCCGTGCAGGACGCGCAGGATCACCGAGCGGTCGTCCCAGCCGAGAGCGTAGAGCGTGTTGCCGTAGCGCTCGCCGACTCTCGGGTTCTGCTTGCCCGAGACCTCGACGAACGGGTTCGTCTCGAGGACCCGCCACGGCCCCCGGCCGTCCCACTCGGCGAGGCGCCCCGCCGCGCGCCGGCCGAGCGCCTCTTCTTCCTCGTACGTGTTGTTCGCGACCACGAGGCGGCCCTGGGCGGTGAAGGCGCCCTTGTAGTGCGGCTGCGCGCCCGGCGGCAGGCCGAGCTCGCGGTTGAGGTCGAAGAGCCGCGTCGCGGCGAGCGTCTTCACGTCGACCTCGTAGAGGAGGCCCTCCATCGTCAGCACGTACACCCGGCCGGCGGGGTCGACGAGGTGGCGCGCCGTCGCGGTGAGGCGCTGACCCTTCAGGTCCTCGATCGTGCGCACGCGGCCCTGCGGGTCGATCGCGTGGGGGCCGATGAACGCCTGCTGCGACTCCCAGTGCACGAGCCGGTTCGCGAACGTGCCCGTCACCGACGCGGGATGGCGGCGGAAGGACATGTCCTCGCCGATCTCGTAGAGGCCGATGCCCTCGCCCTTGACGTGGGCCACGTAGCCGATGGCCCACAGCCGGTCCGCCCAGGCGACGAGCGCGCCGATGCCCGTCTCGCTGTCGCTGCCGACGCCCGGCGCCATCACCGTCATGTGGGGGAAGACGTTGCCGACGCGGAGGGGCGGCGGGCCGGCGTCCCCGGGGCCCGCGGCCACGGGGACGGCGAGGAGGAGGGCGGCGAGAAGGGCGGGAGGGCGGCGGAGTGTCGGCATGCGCGGATGCTCGCGCATCGGTCCCGGCCTGTCCACGCCGCGTTGTTAAGATGGCGCGGTGTCGACGCTACCCTCCGCCTTCTTCGCCCCGAAGGGGCCGCTCGCCCGCGTGCTGCCGGGCTACGAGGAGCGGCCCTCGCAGCGGAAGCTGTCGGAGGCGGTCGCCGACGTGCTCGACCAGGGCGGGCTCCTCCTCGCCGAGGCCGGCACCGGAACCGGCAAGACGCTCGCGTACCTGCTGCCCGCGGTCGACGTCGGGCGTCGGGTGGTCGTCTCGACCGGGACGAAGAACCTGCAGGAGCAGCTCGTCTCGAAGGACATCCCGCTCCTCGCGAAGGCGCTCGGCCGCACCCTGAACGTGGCGGTGATGAAGGGCCGGGCGAACTACCTCTGCCTCCTGCGGTTCGCCTCGTTCGGCAAGGCCGGCACCTTCCGGAGGCTCGAGGAGCTTCCGGTCTTCCGGGCCGTCGAGGGCTGGGCGCCGCACACCGAGACCGGGGACCGCGTCGAGATCGAGGACATGCCGGACACGGTCGACTTCTGGCGCGAGGTCTCGGCCGCGAGCGAGAACTGCATCGGCTCCTCGTGCACGCTCTTCGACTCGTGCTTCGTGACGCGGATGCGGCAGCGGGCGCTCGAGGCCGACATCGTGGTCGTGAACCACCACCTCCTCTGCGCCGACCTCGCGGTGAAGGACGGCAGCTACGGCCAGGTGATCCCGCCCTACGACACGCTGATCCTCGACGAGGCGCACCTCATCGAGGACGTCGCGACGCAGTACTTCGGGGTGAGCGTGTCGTCGCACCGCGTCGAGGACCTCTGCCGCGACGTCGAGCGCGAGCTGAAGGCGGCGAGCCTCGACGCCCGCGAGCTCCGCGCCGAGGTCGAGGGGCTGCGCGGGCGGGCCGACCGCTTCTTCGGCCACCTCGCGCGCGCCCGGCCCGGCAAGCTGACGCCCGACTGGGTGACGGGCGCGGCCGCGGAGCCCGCGCTGGGCCTCCTCCAGCGGGTCGAGGGCCTGCGCGCCGCGCTCCTCGGAGTGCCCGACCGCCCCGAGCCCCTGTCCGGGCTCGCCGCCCGCGCGCAGTCCCTCGGCGGCGAGCTCGCGTTCGTGATGAAGGCCGAGGCCGACGACCACGTCTACTTCGTCGAGACCCGCGGCCGCGGCGTGTACCTCCGCGCGACGCCGATCGACGTCGCGGGACGGCTGAAGGAGCTGCTCGTCGACGACGTGCGCTCGGCGGTCCTCACCTCGGCGACCCTCGCCGTCGACGGCGGCTTCGCGTACGTGAAGGACCGGCTGGGCATCGAGCCGACGGCCGAGCTCATGCTCCCGTCGCCGTTCCGGTACGAGGAGCAGGCGATCCTCTACGTGCCGGGCCGGATGCCCGAGCCGGTCGAGCCGGCCTTCGTCGACCGGGCGGCCGACGAGATCGTGCGCCTCCTCGAGCTGTCGCACGGCCGCGCGTTCGTGCTGTTCACCTCGTACGCCAACATGAACGCCGTCGCCGAGCGGCTCGCCGGGCGCGTGGAGTTCCCGCTCCTGATGCAGGGCGAGGCGCCGAAGGCGCAGCTGCTCGACACGTTCCGGCGGACCCGGCACGCGGTGCTCCTCGCGACCGCGAGCTTCTGGCAGGGCGTCGACGTGGCGGGCGAGCAGCTCTCGTGCGTCATCGTCGACAAGCTCCCCTTCGCCTCGCCGGGCGACCCCGTCGTCGCCGCGCGCATCGACCGCCTGCGCCGCCGCGGCGCGAACGCCTTCGGCGAGTACCAGGTGCCGGTCGCGGTGCTGATGCTCAAGCAGGGGCTCGGGCGCCTCATCCGCAGCGCGAGGGACCGGGGCATCCTCGCCGTCCTCGACAGCCGCCTCGTCCGCAAGCAGTACGGCAAGCGCTTCCTCGAGAGCCTGCCCCCGGCGCGCCTCGTCCACGACATCGAGGAGGTCGCGCGCTTCATGTCTGGGCGCGCCTGAGCCCTCGCCCGCGGCTCGGCGGCTTCGACACCACCGATTGGGGCGTCGCATCCAGGCTATCCACTATCCGGTGGACTGATATACTGCCCAGGCTCCGCTTCGTGCCGATACCGCTCCGTCCGTCGCACACAGTCAAGGAGGTTCGATGATCCCGTTCCGTCGACGCACGCTGCGGGCGCTCCTCGCGCTGCCGCTCTTCGCCGTCCCCGCCTCGGTCCACGCGTCGGGCTTCGCGCTCGAGAGCCAGGGCGCGCGCGCGATGGGCTTCGCCGGAGCGTACGTCGCGCAGGCGTCCGACCCGTCGGCGATCTACTACAACGCGGCCGGGATCGCCTTCCTGAAGGGCCAGCGGATCTACGTCGGCGGGCTCTTCGGCGGACTGTCGACCGACTTCACGGGCTCGGGGCCGTACCCCGCCGCGGGCACGCTCGAGCACTCGAGCCGCGGCCTCGGGGCGCTGCCGGCCGTCTACTACTCCCACCCGATCGGCGAGAGCGCGGCCTTCGGCGTCGGCGTCAACGTGCCGTTCGGCTTCCGCAGCGAGTGGGACGCCCCGGACCAGTTCACCGGCCGCTTCGTGTGCGTGGACTGCCGCGTGCGCGCCTTCGCGATCAACCCCACCTTCGCCTGGAAGATCGAGGACCGCCTCGCGATCGGCGCCGGCGTCGACGTGCGCTTCTCGAAGTTCAAGCACGTGCGGCGCCTCGGCGCGGACCCGAACCCGTTCCCGGTCCCCACGGACGTCGCCGAGATGACGTTCGAGAGCGGGAACAAGGTGGGCGTCGGCTTCAACGTCGGCCTGCTCGCGAGCCCGTCGGAGGACTTCTCCCTCGGCCTGTCCTACCGCCACAAGGTGAAGATGGACCACGAGGCGCAGGCGGACTTCGTCCAGATCCTCACCGGGGTGACCGCCGTCGACGAGGCCGTCCGCAAGGGCCTGCCGGCCAGCCAGATCGCGAACGCGCAGTTCATCTACCCGGCGAGCTTCACCGCCGGCGCGGCCCTGCGCCGCCGCTACTGGACGGTCGAGGCGGACGTGACGTGGACCTTCTGGAGCCAGTTCGACGCGGTCGCCTTCACCTTCCCGAGCACCCCGGCCCTCGACACCTCGCTGCCGCAGGACTACGAGAGCACGTGGCGGGGCGCGATCGGCATCGAGTACCTCGTCGGCGACGACTGGGAGATCCGCGGCGGCTACAGCTACGACCACAGCCCCCAGCCGACGCCGACGCTCTCGCCGTTCCTCCACGACGAGGACCGCCACGGCTTCTCGATCGGCGCGTCGTACAAGTACGAGAACCTGCGGGTCGACGGGGTCGCCCGCTACCTCCTGTACCGCGACCGCTCGACCCTGGACCTGAACCGCTACGACTACAGCGGCCTCTACCAGACGAAGGGCTTCTCGCTGGGCATCGCACTGGGGTACAGGTTCTAAGGCCCTGAGCTGATCTCGAAGGGGCGCCGGCCCGCCGACTGGCGGGCCGGCGCAGGGTTCGAGATCAGCGAAGATCCGTTGTTCGTGTCCGTTTCTGTTGTCCGTTGTCCGTTATCCGTTTCCTCATGTCCGTCCCCAAGCCGAAGGGCCGTCGGTCCGTCCCTGTTGCCTCCGTCGCGCGGCGGAAGTAACTTCCGGCGGTTCGCGGAGGACTCATGACCCCTCGCCGGTCCCTGCCGCTCGTCGTCGCGCTCCTCGCCCTCGCCGCGGTCGTGCCGCTCGGCGCCCGCGCCCAGGCTCCGGACCCCGCCCCGGCCGACCTGCCGTTCCGCAACCCCGATCTGCCGATCGAGCAGCGGATCGACGACGTGATCGGCCGGCTCACCCTCGACGAGAAGATCTCGCTGATGGTCGAGCGGGCGGCCCCGGTCGAGCGGCTCGGCATCCCGCGCTTCCCGTGGTGGAACGAGGCGCTCCACGGCGTCGCCCGCGCGGGCCGGGCCACCGTGTTCCCCCAGGCGATCGGCCTCGCCGCGACGTGGGACGAGCCGCTCATGCTGCGCGTCGCGACCGCGATCTCCGACGAGGCGCGGGCGATGAACAACGACTCCCTGAAGCGGGACAAGCGGAACCTCTACCAGGGGCTCGTCTTCTGGTCGCCGAACATCAACATCTTCCGCGACCCGCGATGGGGCCGGGGGCAGGAGACCTACGGCGAGGACCCCTTCCTCACCGGAGCGATGGGCACGCAGTTCGTGAAGGGCATGCAGGGGAGCGACCCCCGCTACCTGAAGACCGTGTCGACGGCGAAGCACTACGCCGTCCACAGCGGTCCGGAGTCGACGAGGCACTCCGCCGACGTGCGGCCGAGCGAGGTCGACCTCCGCGAGACCTACCTGCCGGCCTTCCGCGCCCTCGTCGTCGACGGCAGGGCGGAGTCGGTCATGTGCTCGTACAACGCCGTCAGGGGCCAGCCCGCCTGCGGCAACGACGAGCTCCTCGGGAAGGTCCTCCGCGGCGAGTGGGGCTTCCAGGGCTACGTCGTGTCCGACTGCGGCGCGGTCATGGACATCAGCGGCGGGCACCGCGCGCGGAGGACCGCGGCCGAGGGCGCCGCGATGGCCCTCCTCGCCGGCACGGACCTCGAGTGCGGGGCGGGCTCGTGGGAGCCCGGCGATCCCGACTCGTACCTGCAGCTCGACGCGGCGGTGAAGCAGGGCCTCGTGAAGGAGGCCGACGTCGACAGGGCCCTGCGCCGGCTCTTCCGCGCCCAGATGAAGCTCGGCGTCTACGACCCGCCGGCGAAGCTGCCCTGGGCCGGCTACACCTACGCCTCCGTCGTGAACTCGGCGAAGCACCAGCAGGCGGCGCTCGAGGCGGCGCGCAAGTCGATCGTGCTCCTCAAGAACGAGAAGGACACGCTGCCGCTGCGCCGCGGCGGCGGCACGATCGCGGTCGTCGGGCCGAACGCGGACGACCCCGAGGTGCTCGTCGGCAACTACAACGGGACGCCCTTCGCCCCGGTCACCCTCCTCGCCGGGATCCGGGCCGCGGCCGCCGCCGGCGGCACGAAAGTCGTCTACGCCCGCGGAGGCCCCCGCGCCGTCGGCGTCCCGGACCTGCGGCCGGTGCCGTCGTCGGTCCTCTTCACGGGCGCGGGCCCCGACCGGCAGCCGGGCCTCAACGCCGCCTACTTCGCCGGCCACTTCGACGGCTCGCCGGTGATGCGGCGCGTCGACGCCGCCCTCGACTTCGACTGGGCCGACAAGTCGCCGATCCCCGCCCTCGCCGACGACTCGTTCAGCGTGCGGTGGACGGGAGCGATCGTCGCGCCGGAGACGGGGGCCTACGTCGTGGGCGTCACCTGCGCCACCCAGTGCCGGCTCTTCGTCGACGACAAGCAGGTGGCGCAGGGCCGCAGCGACCACGAGACGGCCACGATCACCGCGCCGCTCACCCTCCGTGCGGGGCGCGCGTACCCGGTCCGCGTCGAGCTCGAGCACGAGAAGTACGACGCGATCGCGCAGCTCGTGTGGCAGACGCCGTCCGGCCGCGGCGACGAGGCGGCCGAGGCGGTGGCGGCGGCGAAGTCGGCCGACGCGGTCGTCATGGTGATGGGCCTCAGCGCCCGGCTCGAGGGCGAGGAGATGCCGCTGCGGATCGACGGCTTCGCCGGCGGCGACCGCACGAGCCTCGAGCTGCCGAAGGTCCAGCAGGAGCTGATGGAAAAGGTCGTGGCCGCGGCCGCGGGCAAGCCCGTCGTGCTCGTCCTGATGAGCGGCTCCGCGGTGTCCCTCGGATGGGCGGACCAGAACGTGCCGGCGATCCTCGAGGCGTGGTACCCCGGGCAGGCGGCCGGCACCGCGGTGGCCGACGTGCTCTTCGGCAACACGAGCCCCGGCGGGCGCCTGCCCGTCACGTTCTACCGGTCGGTCGAGGACCTTCCCCCCTTCGACGACTACTCGATGAAGAGCCGCACGTACCGCTACTTCACGGGCCAGCCGCTCTACCCGTTCGGCCACGGCCTGAGCTACGCCCGCTTCAAGTACTCGAAGCTGTCGGCGCCGAAGAAGCTCGCGGCCGGCGCGGCCTCCGCCGTCTCCGTGCTGGTCGAGAACGAGGGCGGCACCGAGGCCGACGAGGTGGTGCAGGTGTACGTGGCGGCGAGCGAGCCGAAGGGCGACGCGCCGGTGCGGTCGCTGAAGGGCTTCCAGCGGGTGACGCTCCAGCCCGGCGAGAAGCGCCTCGTCCGGATCGCCCTCGACGAGCGCGCGTTCTCGCTCGTCGCCGCGGACGGCCAGCGGGTCGTCGAGCCCGGGAAGTACACCGTCGCGGTGGGTGGCAAGCAGCCGGGGCAGACCGGATCGGCCGACGCGAGGACGACCATGGTGCTCACGCAGGGCGTCGAGATCACCGGCCCGGCGAAGACGCTCGCGCCGTAGGTCCCGCTCGCCGGGCCCCGCCGCTCAGGCCGCGGGGCTCGGCGCTTCCGGCGTGGCCGCGGGCGGGGCCGGGGGCACCCGCGGCCGCAGCTTCAGGGCGAGGGTCGCCGCCGACACGACGAGCACCGCGCCGACGACGAAGAGCGGATCCGGCAGCCGCCCCCACAGCGCCCAGTCGAGAACGCCCGCGAAGACCGGCCCGACGTAGAGGAAGGGCCCGACCCGCGCGGCCGGCGCGTGGACGTACGCGCGCGTCAGGGTGAGCTGGCCGACCGTCGCGAAGACGCCCATCAGCAGCAGCACGGCCCAGCCCGCCGGGGAGGGGCTCCGCCAGCTGTAGAGAGCCGGGGGCAGGGCCACGACCGAGGCCACGAGCCCGAAGTAGAAGACGATCCGCGTCACCGGCTCGGTGCGCGTGAGCCGGCGGATCCCGACCTGGGCGATCGCGGCGAGCACGGCCGAGGAGAGGCCCACGAGGGCGGCGGGCTCGAAGACGCCGCTGCCGGGCTTCAGGATGAACAGCAGGCCGACGAAGCCGAGGGCCAGGACTCCCCACAGCCGCCGGGGCACCGTCTCGCCCAGCCAGAGCCGCTCGACGAGCGGGATGAAGAGCGGCATCGACTGGTTGAGCAGCACCGCGTCGGCCAGGCGCAGCCGGGCGATCGCGTAGAAGTAGCAGGCGACGGCCGACACGCCCGCGAGGCCGCGGACGAGGTGGCCGGGCAGGTCGTCGGTGTCGAGCGCGTGGCGGCCCTGGCGCGCGAGCCACGGCAGCAGGAACCCCAGCATGATGAAGTGCCGGAAGAACACGATCGGCGCGTTCGGCAGCTCGCGCGAGACGACGCGGACCGACGCCGCCATCGACGCGAAGAGGACCGCGGAGGCGACCATGTAGAGGGCGCCCTTCCGCATGTCGACCGCCATCGCCGTCGAGCTTCCTCCCTCGGGCATGCGTCACCGATTCTAAGGTCCCCGGCCTCCCTCGCGCCGGCTCCGCCGAGGCTTGACTTATAGCTTTAGCGACAACTAAAATAATCGCATGGACCAGCTGCTGCACGCCCTGGCCGCTCCCCGCCGCCGCGAGATCCTGAAGGTCGTCCGGAGGAAGGACCGCAGCGCGGGCGAGATCCACGAGGCCCTCGGCGACCTCACGTTCGGGGCCGTGTCGCAGCACCTCGGCGTCCTCGAGGGCGCCGGGCTCGTGAGCGTGAGGAAGGACGGGCGGAGCCGCATCTACGCCTTCCGCATGGAGGGTCTGCGGCCGCTGCGCGACTGGGTCGACGCGATGTGGGACGACGCCCTGGCCCGCCTCGCCCGCCTCGCGCAGAGCGAGGAGCGGCGGGAGGCGCCGGACGAGCGCCGGCCGCGCCGCGCCGCGGAGCGCGCGCCTCGCCGCTCCGGAAAGGGGAGCCGCCGATGAAGGGACGGGAGCACGTCGTCGAGCGCACGGTGACGATCGCGGCGCGGCGGGAGACGGTGTTCGGCTTCTTCACCGACTCCGCGCGCTTCGCCGCGTGGTGGGGCGAAGGCTCGACGATCGACCCGCGGCCCGGCGGGGCCGTCCGCATCCGCTACCCGAACGGCGTCGAGGCCGGCGGCGCGGTCGTCGAGATCGAGCCGGTGCACCGGATCGTCTTCACCTTCGGCTACGCGAGCGGCGACCCGGTGCCGATCGGCGGCTCGCGCGTCACCATCCGCCTCGAGGAGTCGCCGCGCGGCACGATCCTGCGGCTGCGGCACGAGCTGCCGTCGGCGCAGGCGGCCGAGGCGCACGTCCAGGGCTGGCGGTACCACCTCTCGGTGTTCGCTCACGTCGTGGCGCTCGAGGCGCACGCCGGGGCGTCCGCCGTCGCCGACCGCTTCTTCGCCCTGTGGGCCGAGACGGACCCGTCGCGGCGCCGGGCCGCGATCGAGGCGCTCGTGCTGCCGGACGTGGCGTTCCGCGATCCGTACTCGTGCCTCGAGGGCCGGGACGATCTCGACGCGCACGTTTCCGCCGCCCAGCGCTTCATGCCTGGCGTGGTGCTCGAGCGACTGGGCGAGGCGCGGCAGTGCCAGGGTACGGCCCTCGTCGACTGGGTGGCGAAGGGGCCCGACGGCGCCGAGCGCGCCCGCGGGACGAACGTCTTCGAGCTCGCGGCCGACGGGCGCATCGCCCGCGTGACCGGCCTCTGGGGCTGAGCCGGGTCCTCACGGCGCGTCCGTGGCGGCCGTCGCCGGGCTGGACACGCCCGGACGGCGGCGGCACCATGATGGGTCGGAGGCCCCCTTGTTCGAAGTCGCCTACGAGACGACGTTCTGCGCCACCCACGTCCTCCACGACCAGGGGCGCGCGATCGAGCCGAACCACGGCCACGACTGGCGCGTCGAGGTGGTGGCGGCGGGGCCGAGCCTCGACGCGCTCGGCGTCGTCGTCGACTTCGAGCACCTGAAGGAGGCGACGCAGGAGGTCTGCCGCCGCTTCCACTACGGCGACTTCACCTCGCACCCGCACTTCGCGGGGCAGAGCCCGTCGGCCGAGGCCGTGGCCCGCTACTTCTTCACCGAGGTGAGGAAGGCGATGGGCGAGGAGGGCGAGCGCCTCGTGCGGGTGCGCGTGTGGGAGGCGCCGGGCTGCAGCGCGACCTACCGGCCGTGAGCGCCTCCGCGCCCCTCGTCGTCAACGAGGTCTTCTTCTCGATCCAGGGCGAGGGCACGCGGGTCGGCCGGCCCTGCGCCTTCGTGCGCCTCACCGGGTGCCCCCTGCGCTGCGTCTGGTGCGACACGGCGTACGCCGGCGTAGTCGTAGAGGTACGCGATGTGGTGCGACGGCTCGTTGCCGTGCCAGTAGCGCTTCTCCGCGAAGAAGCTGGTCGAGCCGCTCGACGAAGCGCTCGCGGCCGCCCATCGCCTCGACGAGGCCGGCCAAGGCCGTGGGGGACGAAGAAGGTGTAGTGCCAGCGTCCCCTCGGTGATCCACGGCTGCTCGGCGGCCGGGTCGGCGGCGTCGACCCAGTGGCCGTCCGCGTGGCGGCCCCGCACGAACCCGGTCGCGGGGTCGAGCACGTTCCGCCAGTTCCGCGACCGGCGCGTGAACTCCGCGGCGACGTCCGCGCGGCCGAGGGCCCGGGCGAGCGCCGCGATCGCGAAGTCGTCGTAGGCGTACTCGAGCGTCCGCGAGACCTGCTCCCGCCGATGGAACGCCTCGGCCACCTCCTGCTCGACCGGGATGAAGCCGGAGCCGGAGGTAGTCGGCGGCGCGCGGCGGCCCCGGCCGTCCGCGTAGTCGGCGTCGCCGGGCCGTTCGGTCGCGTTGCGCACGAGGCCCGCAGCGCGGCCTCACCGCCCAGCGCCGCGGGCGCCCTTAGCCCACGCGTCGGCGAGGACCGCCGCGCCGTGGTCGCCGATCATCGCGCTCGTGTAGCTGCCCCACGCCGGGAAGTTGGGCAGCCATCCGCCCTGCTCGGCCTTGGCCAGGAGCGAGCGCGCGAGGTGGGGCACGCGCTCTCCCTGCAGCAGGACGAGGAGAGGGTGCTCGGCGCGAAACGTGTCCCACAGCGAGAAGTCGTCGTAGTAGTCGAAGCCGGCGGCCCTGCTCGACCGCGGGCGCGTCGCCCTCCCGCCAGCCGAAGCGCGGGTAGGCGTCGTCGACGTCGCTCGCCAGTCGGGGGAGCAGCAGCGCGTGGTAGAGGGCCGTGTAGAACGAGCGCCGCTCCTCGAGCGTCCCGCCGCGGACGCGCACCCGGGACAGGGCCTCCTCCCACGCCCTCTCCGTCTCCGCGCGCACCCGTCGAAGCCGCGGCCGGCGACTTCGGCGTCGAGGTTGCGCCGTGCGGCCTCGACGCTCGTGAAGGACGTGCCGGCCCGCACCACGAGCGACTCGCCGGCGCGGCCGGACCCGGGCGAACGCGCCGAACGCGTCGCCTTCGCCCTCGGCGACGGCCTCGCCCGGGAGGACCGCCGCGCCCCGCCACGCGCCGAACGACGCGAGCGGCGCGTCGACGAGCGCCACGACGTGCCCGGCGAAGCCGGCCGGCTTCCCGCTGCCCGCGTAGATCCGCTGGACGGGGGTTCGAGAGGGCGAGCGTCCGGCCGCCGGGTCGCACCCGCGCCCGGCCGCCTGCGATCGCGCCCCGCGTGCGGCGGTTCGCGCCGAGGGCGAGCGTCACCTCCGCTTCGCGCAGCGCCGTCACCCGCACGACGCCCGCGGGCACGCGGTCGCGGTGACCTCGAGCTTCAGGCCCTCGGAGCGCAGGGTCACCGCGTAGTAGGCCGGCGTCGCGGTCTCGTCCGCGCGGGAGAACGGCGCGCCCCGCGCCGCGGCCGCGAGCCGCAGGGCCGTCGTCGCGGCGAGGGTCGCGCTGCCGTAGTCCTGCGTGCACGACCCGCTCCACCAGTGGGACGCGCGCAGGCCCTGGAAACGGTCGTCCTGCGCGTAGAACGGGGCCACGCACTTGTCCTCGCTCGCCTGCGTCTGGGGCGTCCAGTGGGTCATGCCGAACGGCATGCCGAGCTGGGAACGTCTGCCCGCTGTTCGCGGCGCCGATCGACTGGTCGCGGCGGGCCGTGCCGACGAGCGGATCGACGAGCGGCACGAGCGGCGGCGCGGCCCTGGCGCTCGCGGCGGCCCCGAGGAGGACGGCGGCGATGGCGACGGCGCGCCGCGAGCTCACGGGCGCATTCTAGCGTCTCCGGGCTGGACAGGCCCGTGCCGCGGCGGCACCATGATGGGTCGGAGGGCCCCCTTGTTCGAAGTCGCCTACGAGACGACGTTCTGCGCCACCCACGTCCTCCACGACCAGGGGCGCGCGATCGAGCCGAACCACGGCCACGACTGGCGCGTCGAGGTGGTGGCGGCGGGTCCGACCCTCGACGCGCTCGGCGTCGTCGTCGACTTCGAGCACCTGAAGGAGGCGACGCAGGGGGTCTGCCGCCGCTTCCACTACGGCGACTTCACCTCGCACCCGCACTTCGCCGGCCAGAGCCCGTCGGCCGAGGCGGTGGCCCGCTACTTCTTCGACGAGGTGAGGAAGGCGATGGGCCAGGAGGGCGAGCGCCTGGTGCGGGTGCGGGTGTGGGAGGCGCCGGGCTGCAGCGCGACCTTCCGGCCGTGAGCGCCTCCGCGCCCCTGGTCGTCAACGAGGTGTTCTTCTCGATCCAGGGCGAGGGCACGCGGGCCGGCCGGCCGTGCGCCTTCGTGCGCCTCACCGGGTGCCCCCTGCGCTGCGTCTGGTGCGACACGGCGTACGCCTTCCACGAGGGTCGCCGGCGCGAGACGGACGACGTGCTCGCCGAGATCGCGGCCCTTCCGACGCGCCTTCTCTGCCTCACCGGCGGCGAGCCGCTCGCCCAGCCCCGCGCGTTCGAGCTCGTCCGGCGCGCGGCCGACGCGGGCTGGGAGGTGACGGTCGAGACCTCGGGCCACGTCGACGTCGCCCCGCTCGACCCGCGGGCGGCCGTGATTCTCGACGTGAAGACGCCGGGCTCGGGGGAGTCGCACCGCATGCACTGGGCGAACCTCGAGCGCCTCGGGCCGAAGGACGAGGCGAAGTTCGTGATCGACGGCCGCGCCGACTACGAGTGGTCGCGCGACCTCGTCCGGCAGCGCGGCCTCGCGGAGCGCACGACGGTGCTCTTCTCCGCCGTGCACGGCGTCCTCGACCCCGGCGACCTCGGGCGCTGGATCCTCGACGACGGCCTTCCCGTGCGGCTGCAGGTGCAGCTGCACAAGCTGCTGTGGCCGCGGGCCACGCGGGGGGTGTGACATGGAGCGACCGCTCGCCGTCGTGTGCGTGAGCGGCGGGATGGACTCGGCCGTGACCGCGGCCCTCGCCGCGCGCGAGCACCGCGTGGCCTTCCTCCACGCGAACTACGGGCAGCGCACCGAGGCGAGGGAGCTCGCCTGCTTCCACGCGCTCGCCGATCGCATGGGAGCGGTGGCGCGCCTGGTCGTCGACTTCTCGGCGCTGCGGCAGATCGGGGGCAGCAGCCTGACCGACCGCTCGATCCCGGTGCGGGAGGGGGAGCCGGTCGACGGGGTCGTGCCGTCCTCGTACGTCCCGTTCCGCAACGCGCACCTCCTCTCGGCCGCGGTCTCCTGGGCCGAGGTCCTCGGGGCGCGGGCCGTCTTCGTCGGGGCCGTGTGGGAGGACTCCTCCGGCTACCCGGACTGCCGGCCGGAGTTCTACCGCGCCTTCGAGGAGGCGGCCCGGCTGGGGACGAAGAAGGAGGCGGCCATCGTCGTCGAGACGCCGGTCATCGAGATGACGAAGGCCCGTATCGTCAAGACCGGTCTCGGCTTGCACGTGCCGTTCGAGCTGACGTGGTCCTGCTACCAGGGCGAGGAGAAGGCCTGCGGCCGCTGCGAGTCCTGCCGCCTGCGGCTGCGGGGGTTCCGGGAGGCGGGGGTCCCCGACCCGATTCCCTACGAAACGGCTTGATGAGACACTAGAGCCACATTTGTGGAGGAACGCATCATGAAGCGTGCACTCGTCGCCGTCCTCTTCCTCATCGGCCTCGGCTTCGTGACCGCGCCCGCCTCGGCCCAGACCGGCTCCTGCCGCGGCAAGGTCGTCGACGACAAGGGCCAGCCGGTCGTCGACGCGAAGGTCACGATCGAGTACCAGGGCGGCATCACGCGGAAGTTCGAGACGAAGACGAACAAGAAGGGCGAGTTCATGCAGGTCGGCATGCAGCCCGGGCCGTACCGCTTCACCGTGGCCAAGGAGGGCTTCGCCCCGGCGGTCAGCGAGAACCGCATCGGCCTCGGCGACGCCACCGAGCTGCCCCAGTTCAAGCTCGCCCCCGCCTCCCAGGCCGCCGGCGAGAACGTCGAGCTGAAGACGAAGTTCATGGAGGCGGTGAAGGCCCAGAGCGACGGCAAGCTCGACGAGGCGGCCGAGATGTACAAGGTCATCCTCCAGACGAGCCCCGACGTCCCGGAGGTCCACCAGAACCTCGGTTCGATCTACCTGCAGAAGAAGGACTACCCCGCGGCCGAGGCGGCGTACACCAAGGCCCTCGAGCTCCGCCCGGGCTCCGCCGACATCACCGCGTCGCTCGCCGCCGTCTACCGCGAGAGCGGCCAGGGCGACAAGGCCATGGCGCTGATGACGAAGGCGGCCGGAGAGAACCCGAACGACCCGAAGGCGCAGTTCAACAAGGGCATCTACCTCCTCAACGCCAACCAGAGCGAGGACGCGATCAAGGCCTTCGAGGCGGCGGTCGCCGCCGACCCGAACATGGCCGAGGCGTACTTCCGCCTGGGCACGCTGATGGTCGGCCAGAACAAGATCCCCGAGGCGATCACGAACCTCGAGAAGTACCTCAGCCTGAACCCGACCGAGGCGCAGAACGTGGCCACGGCCCAGGGGCTGCTGAAGGCCATCAAGAAGTGATCGCCGATCGCGTGGCCGCCGTCCGGGAGCGCATCGCCCGGGCGGCGGAGCGCGCGGCACGGCCGCCGGGCGGGGTCACCCTCGTCGCGGTGAGCAAGACGCACCCGACGTCGGCCGTGCGCGAGGCGTTCGCGGCCGGCGTCCGCGACTTCGGAGAGAACCGGGTGCAGGAGGCCGAGGGGAAGATCGAGGCCGCGGCGGACCTCGCCGCGGCCGGGCTCCGCTGGCATCTCGTCGGCCACCTGCAGTCGAACAAGGCCCGCCGCGCGGCCAGCCTGTTCGACGTCGTGCAGTCGGTCGACTCGGTGGACCTCGGCGAGAGGCTCGGGCGGCACGCGGCCGAGGCCGGCCGCACTCTCCGCGCGCTCGTGCAGGTGGACCTCGCGGGGGAGGAGACGAAGTTCGGGCTCGACGAGAGCCTGCTGCTGCCCGGGCTCGAGGCCCTCCGCCGCGCGAGCGGGCTCGCGGTCGAGGGGCTCATGCTCCTGCCGCCGTTCCTCGACGACGTGGACGCCGTGCGGCCGTACTTCCGCCGGCTGCGGGCGCTGGCGGAGAAGGCCCGCGAAGCGGGGCTTCTCGACGGCCGTGAGCTGTCGATGGGCATGAGCCACGACTTCGAGGCGGCGGTCGAGGAGGGCGCCACGATCGTCCGCGTGGGCACCGCGATCTTCGGCGAGCGGGAGAAGGCGGCTTGAGAGGGGAGGAGTAGGCGTGTTCGTCCTGGCGAACGTCCTGGTCGGGCTGGCGAAGGTCCTCGACATGGTCCTCTGGCTGTACTGGTGGATCCTCCTCGGCCGTGCCGTGACCTCGTGGGTCAGCGCCGATCCGCGCAACCCGATCGTGAGCTTCCTCTACGCGGTGACCGAGCCGCCGATGCGGCTCATCCGCCGGCGGCTGCCGACGAGCCTGCGCTACTTCCCGCTCGACGTGGCCTTCCTCGTGCTTCTCGGCCTCATCGTGTTCGCGCAGTACGCGATCGTGCCCTCGATCCTCGAGTACGCCATGGTGCTCCGGGGCCGGTCGGGCCCCGTCGTGATCGGCTGAGCCGGAGGACGACATGAAGCTGTCCCCTTCCGACGTCCAGCGGCAGACCTTCGGGACGAAGTTCCGCGGGTTCGACCCGGACGAGGTGCGCGCCTTCCTCGCCGCGGTGGCCGAGGAGATGGCGCTGCTCCAGCGGCAGAAGGAGCAGATCGACCAGCAGCTGCGGCACCTCGAGCAGATCGTGGGCGAGCACCGCGAGCGCGAGGCGATCCTCAAGAACACCCTCCTCACCGCGCAGAAGGCGGCCGAGGACATCCGCGAGAGCGCCCGCCGCGAGGCCGACACCGTCGTCAAGCAGGCCGAGATCCAGGGCGACCGCCTGCTGGAGCTCGCCCAGGCCCGCGCGCACGAGGTGGAGCGGGGGATCCTCGAGCTGCGCGCTCACCGCACCGGCATCCGCACCGACATCCGCGCCCTCCTCCAGCGCCTCACCCACGTCCTCGACCTGCAGGAGGAGGCCGAGCTCGAGGACAACCTCCGCTTCCTGAAGCGCCGCGAGGAGGCCTCGGGGCAGTAGGGGATGGCCCTCGACGTCCGCGACGGCGACGGCGGCGTGATCCTGCGGGTGCGGGTGCAGCCGCGCGCCTCGAAGGAGGCGCTCGGCGGCGAGCGCGAGGGGGCCCTCGTCGTGAGGCTCACGGCGCCGCCCGTCGAGGGGAAGGCCAACGAGGCCCTCGCGCGCTTCCTCGGGCGCCTCCTCGGCGTGCCGCCCTCCGCCGTGCGGGTCGTGGCGGGGGCGACCGGGCGCGACAAGCGGGTGGCCGTGGCCGGGGTGACCACGGCCGCCGCGCTCGCGAGGCTCGGCGCGTGATCGCCGCCTCGCTCGTCGTGCGGAACATCGGCCGGCTCGCGACCCTCGCCGGCCCCGCGCCGCGCACGGGCGCGGCGATGCGGGACCTGGGCCTGCGCGAGAACGCCGCGGTGGCGGTGGCGGGCGGGCGCATCGCGTGGGTCGGCGACGACGGCGAAGTGGACCGCACGGTGACGTTCGCTCCCGGCGCGCGCGTTCTCGACGTCGCCGGCGCCGCCGTCGTGCCCGGCTTCGTCGACGCCCACACGCACCTGGCCTTCGCCGGGGACCGCGACGACGAGATCCGTCGGCGGCTGGCCGGGGCCACCTACGAGGAGATCGCCGCCGGCGGCGGCGGCATCGTCCGCAGCGTGGAGGCCACGCGGTCCGCGTCCGTCGACGAGCTGGCGGCGCTCGTCGAGGGCCGGCTCGACGAGATGCTGCTCTGCGGCACGACGACGGCCGAGGTGAAGAGCGGCTACGGCCTCGAGACCGGGGCGGAGCTGCGCAGCCTCGAGGCGATCCGGCTGGCGGCCTCGCGTCACCCCTCGACCGTCGTGCCGACGTTCCTCGGCGCCCACGAGGTCCCCCGCGAGCACCGCGCCGACCGCGAGCGCTACGTCGACGCGCTCGTCGGCGAGATGGTGCCCGAGGTCGCCCGCCGCCGCCTCGCGTCGTTCGCCGACGTGTTCTGCGAGCGCGGCGTCTTCACCGTGGACGAGAGCCGGCGCATCCTCCTCGCCGCGCGCGAGCACGGGATGAAGCTGCGGATCCACGCCGACGAGTTCGTCTCGACGGGCGGCGCGGAGCTCGCGGCCGAGCTCGGCGCGCGCTCGGCCGACCACCTCGTCTTCGTCTCCGAGGCCGGCATGAAGGCCCTGGCCGAGGCGCGCTGCGTCGCGACGCTCCTGCCCCCGGCCGCGTTCTACCTCCGCCTCGGCCGCTTCGCCCCCGCCCGCGCCCTCGTCGAGGCCGGCGCGCCCGTGGCTCTCGCCACCGACGTGAACCCCGGCGGCGGGCTCTCGCCCTCGCTGCCGTTCGCGATGGCCATCGGCTGCTTCGCGATGGGCCTCTCGCTCGAGGAGGCGCTCGCGGCGGTGACGGTGAACGCGGCCTTCTCGCTCGACCTCGACGGCGAGGCGGGCTCGATCGAGCCCGGCAAACGGGCCGACATGGTCGTTCTGCGCTCGCCGCGCCTCCTCGACCTCGTGCGCGTCGGCGTCCCGGCGATTCGCGCGGTCGTCAAGGGCGGGCGCGTCGTCGTCGACGACGGGCGGCTCGTCCCGCGCTCGCCGAAGGCCTGAGGCGCGCGTGCCGTTCCCGCGCGTCCGCTCGCTGTCGCTCCACGCGTCGTACCGCTGCGGCGACACCGGCGTCTGCTGCGCCTCCGGGTGGGACATCCCGGTCGAGCCGGAGGCGGAGGCCGGGATCCGCCGCGCCCTCGCCGCGGGCATCCTCCTCCCGGCGGAGGCCCTGCGGCCCCGGGCCGGCCTGCCGCACGGCGCGCGCGTCGTCCTCGCGCGTGACGCGGCGAGCGGGCGCTGCGTGTTCCAGGAGCCCGGCCCGAAGAGCCGCTGCGCCGTCCACGCGCGGCTCGGCGAGGACGCGCTGGCGTCGGCCTGCCGGCAGTTCCCGCGCGTCGCGACGCTGACGCCGCTCGGCGTGTCGGTCACGCTGTCGCACTACTGCCCGACCGCGGCCGCGCTCCTCCTCCGTCCGGTGCCGCTCTCGATCGTCGAGTCCCCGCCGGCCTTCCCGGCGTCGTGGCCGTTCGAGGGCCTCGACGCCCGCGAGGCCCTTCCGCCGCTGCTGCGCCCGGGGGTTCTCGCGAGCTGGCCCGCCCTCGAGCGGTGGGAGACGAAGGCGGTCGCGGTCCTCGCCGACGAGTCGCTCTCGCCGACCGCGGCCGTCGCGCGGATCGGGGCCGCCGCCGAGTCGGCCCGCGCCTGGCGGCCCGAGCGCGGGCCCTTCGAGGCGGCCTTCGAACGCGCGCTGGCTTCGCCCGAGCCGGCCGCCGTCGCCGCGGCGGCGGCCTGGGCGGAGCTCGATCCCGCCGCGGGCGGGGCTCTGGTCGCGGGCACGGTCCCGGCCGGGCACCCGGCCCGGCGCGTCCGCCGATCGACGCCGCCCGCTGCCCTCGTCCCTCCACGGGCCCGCGCGGCGCTGGCTCGGCGCGGGCCTTCGCGAGCTGGCTGGCGCTGCAGGGCCGCGGCCTGCGCAGCACCGCCCTCGGCCTCGCGGTGGCGCTCGCCGTGCTGCGCGCCGAGCTCGGCCGGGACGCGGGCGGGGGATCGCCCGACGACGCGACCTTCGTCGAGGCGGTGCGGCGCGCGGATCTGCTGCTGGCGCACCTCGCCGATCCGCAGGCCCTCGCCGACCGGCTGGGCCCGTGCGAGGAGGCGCCCGCGACGGCCGTGCTAGCATCGATTTCCCGCGCATGAGCATCCTGAGCGTCGAGAGCCTGGTGAAGACGTACCCGGGGACGCGCAAGGCCCCGCCGGTCGAGGCCGTCCGCGGCGTGTCCTTCTCGGTCGAGCCGGGCGAGTTCTTCGGCCTCCTCGGCCCGAACGGCGCGGGCAAGAGCACGACCCTCGGCTGCATCTCGACGCTCGTCCGCCCGACCTCGGGCCGCATCCTCGTGGGCGGCGTCGACGTCGTGAAGGACCCGAGCGGAGCGAAGCGGCGCATCGCCGTCGTGCCGCAGAACCGCAACCTCGACCGCGACCTCACGGTCCGCGAGGTGCTCACGTACCACGGCCGCTACTTCGGCCTCGCCGCCGCCGAGCGCGAGGCCCGGGCGAGCCGGCTCCTCGACGAGCTCCAGATCGCCGACAAGGCGGACGCCAAGCCCCTCACCCTCTCGGGCGGGCAGCAGCAGCGCGTGATGATCGCCCGCGCTCTCATGCACGACCCGAAGGTGGTGCTCCTCGACGAGCCGACGACGGGCCTCGACCCGCAGGCGCGCCGTCTCCTCTGGGACACGCTGCGCGCGCTCCACGCGCGCGGCGTCACGTTCATCCTGACGACGCACTACATGGAGGAGGCCGACCGGCTCTGCCAGCGCCTCGCGGTCGTCGACCACGGCAGAGTGCTCACCCTCGACACCCCGGCGGCCCTCAAGCGCGGGCTGCCCGGCGGGCAGGTCCTCGACTTGTGGGTCCACGCGAGGGAGTCCCTCGCGCCGCGGCTGCGCGAGGTGCCGGGCGTCCTCAACCTCGAGGCGGTGGAGAAGAGCGCCTCGGAGAGCGGAGACGAGGGCGTCGAGCGGCTGCGCCTGTTCGTCGATCCCGCCGATGGCCTCCTCGACCGCGTCCTGCGGGTCGTGCGCGACGGCGGGGCGGACCTCCAGCACGTGAACCTCGCGCAGCCGAGCCTCGAAGACGTCTACATCCACCTCACCGGAAGGGGGCTCCGCGAATGACCGCCTTCCTCGCCCTCCTGCGGCGGGACCTCGTGGTCGCCTCGCGCCACGTCGTCTACCTGCTCGCCTCGACCCTCACCCAGCCGGTCCTCGTCATCCTCGTGTTCGGCAACATCCTCCCGCGCCTCGGGCTGGTCGCGGCCGGCTTCGGCACGGTGATGCTCCCCGGGCTCATGGCGATCGCGGTCCTGATGGCCGGCGTGCAGGGCGTCCTCATCCCGCTGACCCAGGACCTCTCCGGCACGCGCGAGGTCGACGAGCGCCTGCTCGCGCCGATCAGCGTGCTCGGCGTGTCGCTCGAGCGCGTGGTGGCCGGCGCGATCCACGCCGCGGCCGCGGGCCTCGTGGCCGGGCCGGCGATGATCCTCCTGATGCACGGCGTCGGCATGGGCGACGTACGGCCGACGTGGTCGCTCCTGCTGCCGCTCGTGGCCGTCTGCGGCCTCATCTCCGCGGCGTTCGGGCTCACGCTCGGGACGAAGGTCCAGCCGCGCTTCGCGGGGCTGCTCTTCGCCGTCGTCCTCGGGCCGATGATGCTCTTCGGCTGCGCCTACTATCCCTACGCGCAGCTCTCGGCGATCGGGCCGTTCCAGTACCTCTTCCTGCTGAACCCGCTCACGTTCATCAGCGAGGCGATGCGCCTCGCCGTCACGCCGGCCGGGCCGCACATGCCGCTGCCGCTCCTCCTCGGCGGCCTCGCGTTCTTCCTCGTGCTCTTCGTCTACCTCGGCGCGCGCAGCTTCGAGAAGCGGACGATCCTCTAGCGGCGGCTATAATCGCCGCGCGGAGGGCGGCCGATGACCGTTCTGTGCCCCGGGTGCCGTCGCGCGATTCGCGTGCCCCCGGACAAGGAGAAGGTCCCGGGCCTCCGCGCGAAGTGCGGCGGCTGCGGAGCCTCCTTCGCCGTGGCCGAGGCGAGCCTGGCCCCCGCGCCGCCGGCGGCCGCGCCTCGCCCGCCCGAGACGGCCGCCGCACCGCGGCCTCCGTCGCCCAGGCCCGCGGCGTCGCCCCTCGCTCCGTCGCCGCGGCCCGCACCGCCCCCGCGCCTGCCGTCCCCGGCCCGCACGTCGGGCTGGCGCCGCTGCGCCGCCCACGCCGATCGTCCGTCGGAAGCCGTCTGCGGGGCCTGCGGCAGGGGCTGGTGCGCGGAGTGCCTCCGCCGGCAGGGCACCGCCGTCATGTGCTCGAGCTGCGACGCGCTCTGCGTCCCGACGGCGGAGCGCGAGGCGAAGGAGGCGAGGGCCCGCCAGCGCGCACGGCCGCTCACCGCGGAGACGGGTGCGATCCTCCGCTACCCGTTCACGGACCCGGTCGCCTTCGTCCTGTTCGCGATCGTCGTCGGCGTGTTCGCCGTCGCCGCTTCGATCGCGGCTCTCGGCGGAGGGTTCGGCATCGTCTTCTCGCAGGGGCTCCTCTACGCGTACGCTTTCACCGCGATCAACCGCGTGTCGGGCGGCGACCTGAGCGGCTTCATGCCGGACATCGGCGACATCGCCGATCTCGCGGGTCCGCTGCGGGTCGGGATCGCCGCCCTCCTCGTCAGCTCCGGCCCCCTCGTCGCGCTCTCCTTCCTCTACCCGCCGTCCGACGTCGCCCGCGTCGTGGCCGGGGAGCGTGCGGCGGCGGTGATCGAGGCGACGCCCTCGCCGACCCCCGAGCCGACCGTCCCCCCGGCGCTCGCCGCGGCCGTCGGCGACGACGGGGCCGGGAGCGAGGCCGGCGAGGAGGAGGCGGCCGCGCCCGAGGCCGATCACTCCGGAGCCGAGCCGTCCGTACCCGACGACGCGGGGGGCCCGGAAGAGCCGCTCGTGCCCGCCTGGGCGATCGGCGCCTACGTGCTCGCCCTCCTGTGGAAGCTCGTGTACTCGCCGATCGCGCTCGTGGCCGGCGCCATCTCCCGCTCCTTCGTGCGGACGCTCAACCCCCTCGTCGGGCTCGACGCGATGCGCCGGATGGGATCGACGTACTGGACCGCGATGCTCCTCTACACCGCGCTCGCGCTCGTCGAGTTGGCGGCGGGGACGGCTCTCGGCCTCGTGCCCTTCGCGGGAAGCTTCCTGCGCGCCTTCGTGCAGTCCTACTCCTACCTGGCGATCGGGTGCCTGCTCGGCCTCGCGGTCTTCAAGAAGGCCCCCGAGCTGGGGCTCGACTAGAGAGGTTGCGATGACAAAGTCCGCCGGCCACGAGGGCATTCGCCGCATCGGCGTGAGCACCGGAGGAGGCGACGCCCCGGGCCTCAACGCCGTCATCCGCTCGGTCGTGCTGGCCGCGCGCGACGTCGGCTGGGAGGTCGTCGGCATCCGCGACGGCTACAACGGCGTCTTCCTGCCCGAGCAGTATCCCGACGGCGGGCTCATTCCCCTCGACGCCAAGGCCGTGCGCGGGATCACCCACCTCGGCGGGACGATCATCGGGACGACGAACGCCGGCAACCCGATGAAGTACCCCGTCCGGCAGCCGGACGGCACCGTCGTCGAGACCGACCGCACCGAGGAGCTCGCGGCGAAGCTCCGCGCGAACGGGATCGACGCGGTGGTCGCGATCGGCGGCGACGGCTCGCTCACGATCGCGAACGCGCTCGCCCAGAAGGGCGTGCGGATCGTCGGCGTCCCGAAGACGATCGACAACGACCTCAGCAAGACGGTCGCGACGTTCGGCTTCGACACCGCGGTCTCGTTCGCGACCGAGTGCCTCGACCGGCTGCACTCGACGGCCGCGTCCCACCGCCGCGTGATGGTCGTCGAGGTGATGGGCCGCTACGCCGGCTGGATCGCGCTCAACGCGGGCGTCTCCGGCACCGCCGACGTCATCCTCATCCCCGAGATCCCGTACGACATGGAGGTGGTGGCGGCGAAGATCCAGGAGCGCTACTCGCAGGGACGCGGGTTCGCGATCGTCGTGGTGGCCGAGGGGGCGCGGCCGAAGGGCGGCGGCTTCTCCGTCGTCGAGAAGAAGGCCGGCTCCGCCGAGCGGCTGGGCGGGGCGGGCGAGAAGGTCGCGGAGGCCGTGCGCGCGGCGACCGGCCACGACACGCGGGTGGTCGTCCTCGGCCACCTCCTCCGCGGCGGCTCGCCGACGACCTTCGACCGCCTCATCTCCCTGCGCTTCGGCGCGGCAGCCGTCCGCGCGCTGCGGGCCGGCAAGACGGGCGTGATGGTCGCCCTCGACCCGCCCACCGTGCGCTACGTGCCGCTCGCCGAGGCCACCGCCCGGATGAAGGTCGTTCCCCTCGACTGCGACACGATCCTGACCGCGCGCGAGCTCGGGATCTGCCTCGGGGACTGACGCGTGGCGGTCCTCGAGTCCCGCGTCGACCGCTCGTCCGCCGAGTTCCGCGAGAACGCCGCCCACATGGACGGCCTCGTGGCGCGGCTGCGCGAGCGCCTGGCCGAGGCGCGGCAGGGCGGCGGGGAGGAGGCGGTCGCGCGGCACCGGGCGCAGGGCAAGGGGCTCGTCCGCGAGCGGATCGAGCGCCTTCTCGATGCTGGGACGCCCTTCCTCGAGATCGGCGCCCTCGCCGCATTCGACCTCTACGAGGGCCAGGCGCCGTCGGCCGGGATCGTGTGCGGCGTCGGCCGCGTCCGCGGCCGCGAGGTGATGGTCGTCGCGAACGACGCGACGGTGAAGGGCGGGACGTACTTCCCCCTCACCGTGAAGAAGCACCTGCGGGCCCAGGAGATCGCGCTCGAGAACCGCCTGCCCTGCGTCTACCTCGTCGACTCGGGCGGGGCCTTCCTGCCGATGCAGGCCGAGGTCTTTCCCGACCGCGACCACTTCGGCCGGATCTTCTACAACGAGGCGCGCATGAGCGCGGCCGGCCTCGCTCAGGTGAGCGTCGTGCTCGGCTCCTGCACGGCCGGCGGGGCGTACGTGCCGGCGATGAGCGACGAGACGATCATCGTGAAGGGCCGCGGCACGATCTTCCTCGGCGGGCCGCCCCTCGTGAAGGCGGCGACCGGCGAGGAGGTGACGGCCGAGGATCTCGGGGGAGCCGACGTGCACGCCCGCACGAGCGGCGTCGCCGACCACTGCGCCCACGACGAGGAGGACGCGCTCGCGCGGGCCCGCGACGTGGTCGGCACCCTCACGTCGCGCAAGTCGCCGCCGTGGGAGGTCGAGGAGCCGGAGGAGCCGGCCTACGACCCGGCCGAGCTCGGCGGCGTCGTGCCCCGCGCGGCGCGCCGCGCCTACGACGTGCGCGAAGTGATCGCGCGGATCGTCGACGGCAGCCGCTTCTCCGAGTGGAAGGAGCTCTACGGCGCGACGCTCGTCACCGGCTTCGCCCGCATCGCCGGCTACCCGGTCGGAATCCTCGCCAACAACGGGGTCCTCTTCTCCGAGAGCGCGCTCAAGGCCACGCACTTCGTCTCGATGTGCTGCGAGCGGCGCGTGCCGCTCGTCTTCCTCCAGAACATCACCGGCTTCATCGTCGGCCGGGAGTACGAGCAGCGCGGGATCGCGAAGGACGGGGCCAAGATGGTCCACGCGGTCGCGAACGCCGCGGTGCCGAAGTTCACCGTCGTGATCGGGGGCAGCTTCGGGGCCGGCAACTACGGCATGTGCGGCCGCGCGTTCCAGCCGCGCCAGCTGTGGATGTGGCCGAACGCCCGCATCAGCGTGATGGGCGGCGAGCAGGCGGCGTCGGTCCTGACCCAGGTGAAGCAGGAGCAGCGGGCCCGGCAGGGAAAGCCGATGAGCGCGGAGGAGACGGAGGCCCTCCGCGCGCCGATCCTCGCCAAGTACGAGGAGGAGGGGAGCCCGTACTACTCGACGGCGCGGCTCTGGGACGACGGGATCATCGCTCCCGCCGACACCCGGACCGTCCTGGCCCTGGGGCTCTCGGCCGCTCTCAACGCGCCCTTCCCGGAGACGAAGTTCGGCGTCTTCCGCTTCTAGGCCGCCGCGCCGGAGCGGCTAGTCCCGCTTCGCGACGAAGATGAGGTCGAGGGCGTACCGCGGCGCGAGGGCGCCCGCCGCGAGCATCGCCCGCATGAGCGGGATCGCCCATCGGCGGTTCCACGTTCGCTGCAGCCGGTCGAGCTTCGGCAGCGGCGAGAGCCAGTTCAGGAAGAGCTCGAGGTGGACGCCCGTCTTCTCGACGAGGGTGAAGCCCTGGGCGGGGAAGAAGGCGAGGAGCTCGTCGTAGGACAGCTCGCTCAGGTGGTCGGGGCCGTAGGGCCGCTCCGAGCCGTCGGCCACGTTCGCGAGGCGCAGGCGGTTGGGCGTCGTAAGGATCAGCCGGCCGCCCGGCTTGAGCACGCGGCGGAACTCGCGGAGGCCGCGGGCCGGGTCGTCGAGGTGCTCGATGAGCTCGCCGGCGAAGAGAGCGTCGAAGCTCGCGTCGCGGAAGGGCAGCACGTCGGCGTGGCTCAGGAACCAGCGCACGGCGGGGAACTCGCGCTTGCGCGAGGCGATGAGGTCGTAGTCGACGTCGCCGGCCACGATCCGGAAGGGCCAGTCGGGCCGGACCTCGGTGAAGAGGCTCCGGCCGCAGCCGGCGTCGAGGACGCGCCCGCCGCGGGGCACGTGCTTCAGCCAGAGCCGCTCCAGCCGCCGCAGCATCGCGTCGTGCAGCTCGAAGAGGAAGGGCTCGCTCGGCGTGTAGCCCTCCTGCGCGTGCACGTCGTGGTAGTAGCGCTTGAGCACCTCGACCCCGCCGACGCGGCCGGTGACGAAGCGGTTCTCGAGGACGCGGCCGTCCCTCCGCAGCACGAGCTGGATGCCGAGGACCGGGTCGAACACGTACCCGGGGTTCGACCACGAGTCGATCGCGGCCTCGCGTCCGCCCGGGGTCTCCTTCCAGACGGAGCCGGGACCGATCGTCGTGAGGTCGAGGCCGATCGTGGTCTCGGCTTCGCCCTCGGGGAGGGGGAAGACCCAGTAGCCGACGTGCGTCTCGGGGTGGCGCTCGCGCAGGTGGGAGTAGACGTCGACCGCGAACACGTGGCGGCTCGCCTCGCGCACGCGGCTGCGGAAGCGGAACGAGCCGCGGCGGGACGAGAGGTCCACGAGCGGCGCGAGCGGCTTTATGAGCGGCATCGTTCGCGGAGAATAGCAGGCCGCGCGGCCGGCGTGGGATACTGGGGGACTCTTGAGCCGGCCTTACCACGTCCTTCGCCACCGCGACTTCCGCCTGCTCTGGCTGTCGCAGTTCGTGTCCCTCACGGGCTCGCAGATGCAGACGGTCGCGCTGCACTGGCACGTGTACCTCATCACCCGGTCTCCCCTCGCCCTGGGGGCCCTCGGCCTCACGCGCGTCCTGCCGATCCTCGCCTTCTCCCTGTTCGGCGGGGTGACGGCCGACCGCTACGACCGGCGGCGGGTCATGTTCGCGACGCAGTCGGTGATGCTGGCGGGGGCCGCGGCCCTCGCCGTGGCCACCCTCTCGGGGCGCGAGAGCCTCCCCCTCCTCTACGGCGCCAACGCCCTCCTCGCGGCGGCGACCGCGTTCGACAACCCGGCCCGCCAGGCCCTGGTGCCGCGCCTCGTTCCGACGGCCGAGATCGCGTCCGCCCTCTCGATGAACCTGACGATGTTCCAGGCGGCCATGATCGGAGGCCCCGCCCTCGCCGGCCTCGTCATCGCCGGGGTCGGCGTGCCTTCGGCCGGGCTGCGCGCGCTCGCCGGGGCCGGCGGTTCCGAGGACACGACGCGCCTCGCGCTCATCTACGCGCTGAACGCGCTGTCGTTCGTCGGCGTGCTCGTCGCCCTCGTGCTCATGCGCACCCCGGGCGTCGTCGCCGCCGGCGGCGCACCCGAGCCGCCGCTCTCCGCCCTCCGCGACGGCCTGCGCTTCGTCTTCCGCACGCCGATCATGGTCTGGACCACCGGCCTCGACTTCGTCGCGACCTTCTTCGCGGGCTCGCTGTCGCTCCTGCCCATCATCGCGGACCAGGTGCTCCACTCCGGGCCGGCCGGCTACGGCTGGCTCGTGGCCGCGCCGGCCCTCGGCGCGCTGGCCGGGTCGATCTACACCTCCGTGCGCCACCTGCCGGCGCGGCAGGGCCGCCTCCTGCTCGGCGCGGTGGCCGCGTACGGCGTCGCCACGGTCGGCTACGGCCTGTCGCGCAGCTACTGGCTCACGTTCCTCGCCCTCGCGCTCTCGGGGCTCGCCGACCTCGTCTCGACCGTGATCCGGCAGACGCTGCGGCAGCTCCTCACGCCGGACGCGCTGCGGGGCCGGATGACGTCCGTCAACATGATCTTCTTCATGGGCGGGCCGCAGCTCGGAGAGCTCGAGGCCGGCATCGTGGCGTCCCTGTTCGCCTCCGCCGCCGTCGGGGCGACGGTGTCGGTCGTGTCGGGCGGCGTCGCCACCGTCCTGCTCGCCGCGGGGGTCGCCGTCGCGGCGCCCGTCGTGCGCGACTACGTGCAGCCGGCCGCGCCGCCCCGCGCCTGAGGCCCGCCCTGGCCCACCTCGTCATCCTCGGGACCCTGCTGCTGTGGTCGTTCTCGTTCCTCGCCGCGGCGCGGCTGCGACAGGACCTCGGCCTCCTCGACGCCCTCGCCGCCCGGTTCGTGCCGGTGGCCGTCGGCTCGGCCGCGCTCCTCGTCGCGCGCCGTCCGCTGCGCCTGCCGCGCGCGTCGTGGTGGCGGATCCTCGTCCTCGGCGTCCTCGGGGTCCCGGTCTACAACCTGCTCTTCCTGCACGGCCTCAAGACCGTGCCGACCGGCACCGCGGCGCTCATCATCGCCCTGAACCCGGTCTTCACGTCCGTCTTCGCGCGCCTCTTCCTCGGCGAGCCGTTCGGCCGCCGCAAGGCGCTCGGCCTCGCGCTGTCGCTGGCCGGCGTCTTCGTGGTCGTCCGCTACGGCACGGACAAGCCGGTCGACTGGCCGTATCTCTCGAGCGCCCTCGTCCTCGCGATGGCCCCGCTCAGCTGGGCCGTGTACAACGTCGTGGGCCGGGGCCTGCCGCGCGAGGCCGACGCGCTCGACTCGACGTACGCGCTCCTCTTCGTCGGCAGCCTGCCGATCGTCCTCCTCGCGAGCCCGTCGCTCGCGCGGACGCTCTGGGCCCATCCCGGGGCGATCGGCGCCGCGCTGTACCTCGCGGTGCCGTGCACGCTCGTCGCCTACGCCGGCTGGATCTGGGCCCTGAAGCGGCTGCCGGCGGGAGAGGTCGCGGCGTTCCTCTTCCTGAACCCGCCCCTCGCCAACCTGTGGGCCTACCTGTTCGAGGGCGCGGTCCTCCGGCCGGTCTACCTGCTGGGCGCCCTCGTGCTGCTGGCCGGCGTGGCGGTGATCGTGGCGCCGCGCCGGGCGGGGGTCTGACCCCGGCCGTATACTGCCGTCGATGAGCGGCGATCGCGTCGAGGTGCGGGTCGACGGGGCGGTCGCGCGGGTGTTCCTCGCGCGGCCCGACGTCCGCAACGCCTTCGACGGCGCGACGGTCGTCGCGCTGCGCGAGGCGGTCGCCGCGGCCGGCGCGCGCGAGGACGTGCGGGTGATCGTCCTGGGCGGGCACGGGCCGGTGTTCAGCGCCGGGGCCGACCTCGCCTGGATGCAGGCCGTCGCCGCCTTCACGCCGGAAGAGAATCGGCGCGACGCCGAGTCGCTCGCGGGCCTCTTCGAGGCGATCGACCTCTCGCCGAAGGCGGTCGTCGCCCGCGTCCAGGGCGCGGCCCTCGGCGGCGGCTGCGGCCTCGTCGCCGCGGCCGACGTCGCGGTGGCTTCGGCCGAGGCGCAGTTCGGCTTCTCGGAGGTCCGTCTCGGCCTCGTCCCCGCGGTGATCTCGCCGTTCGTGCTGCGCCGGATCGGCGTCTCGGCGGCCCGCGAGCTCTTCCTGACCGGCGAGCGCTTCTCGGCCGACAAGGCGCTCGCGATCGGCCTCGTCCACCGCGTCGTCCCGGCGAGCGAGCTCGACTCGGCCGTCGAGGGCCGCGTGCGCGAGCTCCTGCAGGCCGCGCCGGGAGCGGTGGCCGCGGCGAAGGCCCTCGTGCGCGAGGTCGCCGGCCGCGCGCCGGCGGACGTCCGCGGCCTCACCACCGCGCGGATCGCCGAGCGCCGAGCGACCGAAGAGGGCCGGGAGGGCCTGCGGGCCTTCCTCGAGAAGCGCAAGCCCGGCTGGAGCGGCTAGCGGCCGGTGGGCCGGGGCGTCAGCCCCGCGACGACGGCTCGAACAGCCGCTCGAACTCCGGCTCGCCGTGCAGGCACGCGAGATCGGGATCGCGCCGGACCCAGTCGGGATTCGCGTAGCCGGCCGCCTTCGAGCGGCGGAGGAGGTCGATCGCTTCCGCCTTGCGCTTCATCACGCCGTAGGCGCACGCGGCGTTGTAGAGGATGTTCGAGTCGTTCGGGCGGAGGTCGACCGCCTTCTGGAGCTCGCGCACGCCGTCGTCCTCGCGCCCCACGGACGCGTAGTCGGCGGCGAGGAGGATGCGCGCGCGAACGTCCTCGGGCACGTCCCGGAGCTGCTGCTCGAGCACCGCGATCTCCCGCGCCCGCAGCCGCTCGGCGTCCTCGCGGCGGCCGAGGCCGTCGAAGATGTTGATGTAGGCCACGTAGAGGTTGTAGTCGTCGCCGTTCAGCGCGACGGCCTGGTCGACCGTCTCGATCGCCTCGGCCCAGCGGTCGCTCTCGAAGAGGGAGCGCGCGAGGATGTTGTAGGCCCCGTCGCAGTCCTTCTTCATCTCGATCGCCCGGCGGACGTCGCGGATCGCGTCGTCGTACCGCTTCTGTGCGTAGAGGAGGCGGGCCCGCCCCACGAGAGCCTCCGGCAGGCTCGGGTCGAGGGCCAGGGCGCGCTCGCTCGCGGCGCGGCCCCGGTCGAGCCACCTCGGGTCGGAGTCGTGCCACTCGAAAACGAGGCCGCACGCGTTCGCGATGGCGGCGTGGGCGAGGCCGAAGCCCGAGTCGAGCAGGATGGCGTGCTCGAACATCTGGAGGGCCAGCTCGAGATCGGAGCGGGTCAGACGGCGCGAGTAGGCCCGGCCCTTCAGGAAGTGATCGTAGGCCCGCGGGTCGCCGGTGGGCTTGGCCGCGAGCGCCTTCTCCTCCTGCGGCGTCAGCGTGATCCGCAGGGCCTGCGTGATGTTGCGGGCGATCTCGTCCTGGACCTCGAAGACGTCCTTCAGCTCGCGGTCGTAACGCTCGGCCCAGACGGCGGTGCCGGTCTTGGCCTCCACGAGCTGGGCCGTGATGCGCAGCCGGTTGCCGGCGCGGCGGAGAGAGCCGCCGAGGACGTACTGGGCTCCGAGCTGCTGGCCCACGTGGGGCCCCGTCACGGACTGGTCGCGGAACGCGACGACGGCCGCCCGCGGGAAGACGCGGAGGTTCCGGACCTTGGACAGCTCGGTGATCACGTCCTCCGTCATGCCGTCGCGGAAGTACTCGTCCTCCTTCGCCCCGCTGAGGTTCTCGAAGTAGAGGACCGCGACGGAACGGTCGCGGCCCGCGGCCGGGGCGGTGCGCCCGGAGTCGAGCTCCCGCTTGAGGCGCTGGAGGTCGGCCCGCAGCTCGGTCGCGGACTGGTAGCGCAGCCGGCGATCCTTCTCGAGCAGCTTGTCGACGATCTGCGCGAGGGCCTCGGGCAGGGAGCGGTTGAGCTCGGAGGGCGAGGGCGGCGTCCGGTTGAGGATGGCCTCGAACACGGTCGCCGTCGTGCCGCCGGCGAAGGGCGCGGTGCCGGTCGCCATCTCGTAGAGGACGACACCGAAGGAGAAGAGATCGGTACGGGCGTCGACCTCCTCGCCGCGGGCCTGCTCCGGGGACATGTAGGCGACGGTGCCGAGGGTCGAGCCCGCGCTCGTGGCGAACTCGCCCGTCGGCATCGCCGAGTCGACCGGCTCGCCCGCCCGGCGGCTCTCGAGCAGCTTCGCGAGGCCGAAGTCGAGGATCTTCGCCTGGCCGCGCTCGGTGACGAACAGGTTCGCCGGCTTGATGTCGCGGTGCGCGATGCCCTTGCGGTGCGCGGCCTCGAGCGCGTCGGCGACGTGGATCGCGAGCTCCACGAGCTCGTCGGTCGGCATCGGCCGGCCGTCGAGGCGGCTCTTGAGCGTCTGGCCCTCGAGCAGTTCCATCGCGATGAACGGACGGCCCTGGTCCTCGTCGGCGTCGTGGATCGTGCAGATGTGCGGGTGGTTGAGGGCGGAGGCGGCCCGCGCCTCGCGCTTGAAGCGCTCGACCGCCTGCGCGTCCCTCGCGAGCTCGTCCGGAAGGAACTTCAGCGCCACCTGTCGGCCGAGGCGCGTGTCCTCGGCGCGGAACACGACGCCCATCCCGCCGCCGCCGATCTTGTCGAGAATCCGGTAGTGCGAGAAGGTCTGGCCGATCATCTGGGGTCGAGGACGGGCATGGTACGGCCTCGGCGAAGGCCGGTCAACGAGCGCTCGCCCGGGAGGCGCTCCCGCCCGCCTCCTCGAGCAGGAACACCTGCCAGGCGGCGCGGGCCCGCTCGCGGAAGAGCGGCTTGAGGGCGAGCCGCCCCGTCGGCCCCATCGAGGTCTCGAGGTAGCGCAGCTCCTGGAGGCTCGCCCGCACGTCCTCGCCGACCGGCGCGTCGAGGCCGGCCTCGCGCGCGAGGAGGAGGCCCTTGGCCCGGATCGACAGCTCGGCCTGCAGCCGCACGAGGCACAGCATGTCGGCGACGACCTCGCCGGGGAAGCGCGCCTGCAGCGAGCGCAGGTAGCCGCCGAGGCGCGTCTCGAGGAAGCGGCCGGTGACGATCGACTCGACGATCTCGAGGTCGCTGTCGATGCCGGTGCCGAGCCACTCGCGGGTTGCCCGCTCGCTGCGGTCGAAGACGAAGACGACGAGCAGCGGCACGGCGACGAGGAGCACCGCGGCGGCGGCCACGGGCGGCAGGAAGAAGTGGTTGTAGGCGGAGTGGATCGCCGCCGCCGCGAGGAGGCCGGCGACGACGGCGAGGGCCGGCGGCAGGGGCCGGCGGTCGATCAGGCTCTTCGCGATCATCGCCAGGATGGCCGTGGTGGCCCCGTGCAGGAGAGCCGTGCCGAAGCCCCGCACCAGCCACAGCAGCACGCGCGGCTCGGCCATGGCGCGCAGGTACTCCACGTTCTCGACGAGCGCGAAGCCGGCGCCGATCGCGAAGCCGAGGATCGCGGCGTCGACGAGGAACCCGACGCGGCCGCGGCGCAGGAGGACGACGAACCAGACGGCCTTCAGCAGCTCCTCCACGAGGGGCGCCGCGTAGCGCGAGTAGGCCGTCGTCGAGAGCCCGCTCGCGTCGAGGAGCGCGACGTTGAGGCGCGCCCCGAGGAGGGCCGCCGCCGCGCCCGCGGTGAGGGCGAGCAGCACCGACCGCAGCGAGAGGAGCTTGAAGCTGTCGAGGAGGACGAGCAGGGCCAGGAACAGCAGCACCGGCAGCAGCGCGGCCGCGACGTTCAGGGTGACGCCGGCCACCTCAGCGCTCCCGCCGGCCGAGCTTGCGGGCCGCGGGGACGCGCGCGGGGAGGAGGTGGGCGAGGGCCTGCAGCAGGTTCCCGAGCGGGAGGTTCCAGTACTCGCCGCTGCCCCAGTCGCAGCGCAGCTCGAGGTCGGCGAACGGCTGGTCGTCGCAGGCGCCGCGCGGGCCGTTCATGACCCCGCCGAGGCGGACGCCGTCGTAGGAGCTGTGCGGGAGCGGGTGGCCGAGGCCCACGCCCGTGACGAAGCTCGCGCCGAACGGGTTGCGGCCGAGCAGCCAGTGCAGCTGGTCGAGCGCCGCCTCGCGCCAGGCGGTCTCTCCGAGCAGGCGGCCCCCGGCGGCGAGGGCGTGGGCCCAGCTCGTCCAGTGGCCGGCGAGGCCGTGGTTGATGCGCGTCTCGGAGTCGTCGGGCATGAGGAAGCGGACGAAGAGGGAGTCGCGCCACGGCCGGTAGCGGTCGCGCGTGGCCGGCGGATCCCGATAGAGGCCGAAGGGGACGATGCCGAAAGGCGAGAGCGAGCGCAGCGGCTCCACGTACTCGCGGAAGGCGCGGGCCAGGAACGCACGCGCGACCTCGGCCATCGCGTGGCCGGGGTTCGCCTCGGCGAACGCCGCGAGCGCGGCGAGCGGCTGCGCGGAGTGCAGGATGCCGCGGAACGGCTGGCGGCGTGTCGTGTCGTTGAAGAAGAAGGACGTCTCCGGGTCCGCGAGGTCGAGGAGATGGGCGACGGCGGCGACCGGCTCGTCGGCGGGCCCGAGGCCGGCCGCGGCGAGGTCGAGCGCCGCGTGGACGCGCCAGGAGCGGACGGACGTCCACCCGTGGAAGTCGTCGCCGCGGCGGCCGCGTACGAAGGTCCAGGCCCGCCCGGCCGCGGCGCGGTACCGCGCCGCGATCTCGCGGTCGCCCGCCTCGACGAGGGACGCCGCGCGGCAGAGCACGCTCACGGCGACGTACTGCGCGATCGGGTTGTACTGCTCGCGCACGCGGCGCTCGTCGCCCGAGCCGCGGACGTTGTCGGTGAAGCGGTTCTCCGAGTTGTCTCCGCCGCAGCCGGCGTGGTTCTCGTACCACCACCGCACCGCCGCCAGGCGCGCGCCGCCGCCCCCGCCGACGTCTTCCCAGATCATCCCCGTCGCGGGGTCCTGCATCTTCAGCGCGAAGGCGGCGCCCCAGGCGACCTCGTCGGCGACGTCGTCGTCCCACGGCGCGCGGGCCCAGTGCGCGCCCGGCCGCCACCCGAGGCGCCGGCGCAGCTCGGCGAATCCCAGCAGGGGGACGAGCGTGTGGACCATCCACTTCCGCGTGTCGCCGGCGTCGTGCCAGCCGCCGGTGGCGTCGACCGGCCGCCCGCTCTCGCTCAGGACGCCGTCGTCGAGGTGGCACGGCCCCCGCGTCTCGTCCTCGAAGTCGCCGCACCGCGAGCGGTGGACCGAGTCGAGCAGAAGACGCGGCAGCGGGGCGAGGACGCCGTCGTGGACGGGGAAGTGGACCGAGCGGGCGTCGGTGCCGGGCACGACGACGCGGTAGAGGCCGGGCGTCGCCAGCGCGGAGAAGTCACCGAGGAGGCACGGGCCGAACGCGTCAGGCCCCGGGACGAGAGGGCCCTCGAAGACCGGCGTCCAGTCCTCGAAGGCCCCGAGCGTCTCTCTCGCGTGAACCCCCATGTCCTGGACGGCGAAGCGCGCGCCGATCCCGGCGGGGAAGACGGCGAGCTTGCGCTCGTCGCAGCCATGGCCGGCGTGGCTCGTCAGGACGAGCGGGAACGGCCGCTCGGGGCTCGAGGGAAGGGTGCGCGGCATGGAGCGAGGCATTCTCGCACGGCCGCCGACCGCCGCTTCAGCGCAGGATCTTGAGCGAGACCATCGCCTCGTTCTTCGTCTTCCGCCCGCTCTCGAACGCCGCCGCGTAGCCGGCCGAGAGGGTCAGCTCGAGGCGGGACAGGATGCCGAAGCGGAAGTCCACCTGCCCGCCGACGTTCGAGATCGTGCGGCGGAAGGCAGAGGAGCCCGGGTTCGTGACGAGGGTCGAGGCGAAGAGGGCCGGCCGCGCCCAGGTGAGGTAGAAGCCGGGCGTCCCGGCGCGGCGGAAGCGCAGGGGCGGCAGGTTCCACTCGACCATCGCCCGGCCGTAGCTCGTCCCGCCGACCTCGTTGATGTCGAGCCCGGGGAACGACTCGGGGTCGCGGTAGCGCTTCTCCTCCCGCCAGTCGACCCAGTTGTTGCGGAACCCGCCGAAGTAGAAGTTCGCGAACGGCTCCTGCCGGTCGTCCGGCGACCAGCCCGCCGAGGTGCGCAGCCAGACGGACGAGTGGCGGATCGGGAGGGGCGCGCCGAGGTCGAGGTTGCCGAAGAAGCGCGTGAACACGTCGCCCTTCACGCGGTCCCCCGAGTAGCCGAGGTCCCAGCCGATCCCCTTCTCCTCGTCCACGTAGCCGAGCGAGTGCTTGTAGTTCCGGTAGCTCAGCCGCGCCCGCGCCGCGAGCTCGTCGGTGAAGTTCGTCGCGACGCCCTGGTAGTCCGGCACGCGGTCGAGGTTGCCGTAGTACGTGACGCCCACCTTCAGGTCCATCTGCCGCGGCTGGTCGTAGACGAGGGTGCGCTTGTAGCTCGTGCCGATGCCGTAGCCCTTGAGGCTCGTGCGGGTCGGCCCCACGAGGTCGTAGAAGTCCGCCCCGTTCACCTGGAACCCGACCGTCCAGTCGTAGCGCTGCAGCTCGCCCTGGACGTGGTAGCGCTCGTTCGCCGGGAGGGCGGAGTCGGGCGTGTAGGTGGCGGTGAGGTACGCGCGGTTGAGGATCACCGGGTCCGAGAAGTTCGCGCGCAGCCCGTACGCGGCGAAGTCCTTGTAGCCCTGCACCACCGGGTAGATCGACTCGAGGCCGATGCGGCGGACGGAGTGGTAGGTCCCGCGGCGCACGACGAGCGAGTCGAGCGGCACCGTGGCCGGCGAGCCGAGCTTCCAGCCCTTCACGACCGGGTGGGCCTCGGCGATCTCCGCGCCGAGGAACGTGATCGGGTTCACGTCCTCGAGCGGGGCCGCGTGGACGCGGGCGGGGACGAAGCCCCGGCCCGTGTAGCGGAAGACGACGAGCTCGTCGCCGCCCACCGGGACCGGCCGGAAGAAGCCGGTCTCGGTGTTGCTCATCGCGTCGAGCTTCCCGCTCGCGAGGTCGTAGCGGAACACGTTCGACACGCCCGTGTAGTAGGAGCTGCCGTAGAGCGACTTCCCGTCCGGCGCGAAGACGAAGTCGGAGGGGATCGCGGCGCCGAAGTCGAAGGTCGCGACGGGCGTCGCGTCGCCCTTCGCCAGCGCCTCCGTCTTCATCACGCGGAGCGACTGCCGGCCGGCCGCGTCGCCGAACGAGGCGGAGACGAGCGTGCCGTCGGGCGAGACGTCGAGGTCGTAGACGACCTCGCCGTAGGCCCAGGTGTGGACCGAGACGTAGTCCTTGTAGGGAGGCGGGATCCTCACGAGGGTGACGATCCCGTTGAGGGCGCGGATGCCCCACAGCGATCCCGTGGCGGCGTCGAAGACGAGCTCCCCGATGCGGGCGTCGCGCAGGAGCATCCTCTGCTTCCCGGTGGCGGGGTCGAGCGACACGAGGTCGCGGTACGCGTTGTTGTCGGCGGTGTAGAAGAGCCGCCCGGCCGTCGGGTCGTACGCGAGGGACGTGACGGTGTAGATCCTCGGGCCCTTGATGTCGGCGATCCGCCGCACGGCGCCCGTCTCGGTCGAGATCTCCGCGACGTGCGAGACGACGCCCGGGTAGTTGACGCCGGCGTAGAGGACCTTCCGCCGCGCGTCGTAGAAGGCCTGCGACATCGACCCGAGCGGCTGCTTCGAGAGGTCCTCGCAGGGCGTCGTCGGGTAGCGCCGGATCGCCGCGAGGTTCTTCTCCTGGAAGCCCTTCTCCCACAGGACCCAGTCCTGCCACGCCTTCTCGAGCGGCACGCCGAAGACGTGGCGGAACTGGGACGAGTAGTAGGCGCGGCTGTCCCGGCCCCGCGCGCCCCACTTCACGACGTCCTCCGGCGAGCGCGTCCGCGCGAGCCAGCTCACGAAGCGCGTGCCGTAGAGGTACGAGTTCACCTCGGTCTGGAAGTCGACCTTGACGCCCTCCGAGACGAGGCCGAGCGGGTCGTAGAAGCGCGCCCCGTCCCTCACCATCGACCGGAAGACCATCTCGTCGTAGGCGCCCTGCGCCCGCCCCTGGCCGCCGGCCATCCAGGTCTCGACGAAGACCGCGAGGCCCTCCTGGTACCAGCGGGGCGCCGCCGCGCGGGGGGCCGTCAGGTAGAAGTACAGGATGCTCTCGGGCTGCGCCGGTACGGCCGTCGCCGTCCCCCGGAAGAGGCCGCGGAAGAAGCGGTCGGCCCCCGCCGCCCCGTCGTTCGCCGTGACGTGGACGAGCTCGTGGTTCATGAGCCAGTTCACGCGCTCGTTGGCCACGATCGTCTCGAGGGCGAACGACAGCGGCGCCACGTCGATCTTCACGAACGGCCGCGGGACCGCCGTCGCGGCGGCGTTGCCGTTGTCCGTGAAGTCGTCGAGGAGGAGGGTGACCTTGCCCGAGGGCCGATAGTCGAAGAGGTTCCGGTGGAACGCGAGCGCGTTCTCGAAGCAGCGGCCGACGTGGGGCGTGAGGTAGGCGAGCGAGGGGTCGAAGTAGACGAGCCGCAGGTCCTTCGTCTCCAGCTCCTTGAGCTGGGCGCGGGCGGGCGAGGCGGCGGCGGTCAGCAGCAGTGCGGCGGCGAGCAGCGCTCTTCGGGGGTGGGCCACGCTCTCCTTCCTCGAGCCGTCGAAACGCGTCGAGGAGCGCCGCCCGCGGGCGGCGCTCCTCGAGCGACCCGGACCCTCAGGCCCGGCGTTGCCGGTCTAGCGGGCGACCGCTCCGCCCGCCGCTCCGCCCGCGGCCGCGTCGACGGCCTTCTGCACCGCGCCGCTCGCGATGGCCTGCTGGAAGGCGCCGCTCGAGAGCAGTCCGGCGGCGGCCGGGTTGCTGATCAGATCCGGCGAAGCTCTGGTTCGACAGCAGGCTGGCGAAGGCGCCGTTCTGGAGAGCCTTGGCGAAGGCCTCGTTGCGGGCCAGCTGCGCGAACGCCTGGTTGTGCGAGGCGAGGCTCAGCAGGCCGGAGCGAGCGGCGTCGGCCGCGCCGGAGCGGGCGGCATCGGCCGCGCCGGAGCGAGCCGCATCAGCCGCACCCGAGCGAGCCGCGTCAGCCGCGCCGGAGCGAGCGGCATCAGCCGCCGCCGCGCTGCGAGCCGCGTCGGCGAACAGCTTCTGCGCCGCGCCGTCGGCCGCGGCGAGTCGGATGCTGTCCGCGAACGACTTGTCGGTGGCGAGCTGGTGGAGGACGGCCTGCACCGAGGCGTCGGAGACGGCCCTCTGGAACTCGCGGCTCGTCAGGATCGCCCGCGTCTCCTTGTCGGCGACCACGCGGCGGAAGTCGTCGCTCTGGAGCAGGGCCTGGACACCGTCGTCCTGGACCGTCACGTCGCCGGCGTTCATCTGCTCGGACTGGTAGCGCTTGGCCGCGCCGACCGTTCCCTCGGCGCCCGGGCCGACCGGCGGGAAGCCGTTGACGGCGAAGTAGCCGATCGCGAGGACGGCCGCCGCCGCGATGCCCACCAAGACCTTCCTGCTCGTCGCCATGCTCGATCCTCCACGGCCTCGCCGACCGGCCCAGTTCCCGTCAGATGGGGTGCTATCGACCAGTACATTGGACGCGGGGGAAAGTTGGCTCTCCGAGCCCCCGGCTCGAACCTTTTCGAGGACCGTGTCCCGGAGGCCCGCGGGGGCGTTCTCCCGGGCGGCCTCGGCCAGCGCGGCCGCCGCCCTCCGGTGGACTTCGAGGCGCTCGGCGACGGCCGGCTCGCGGGCGGCCCACTCCCGGAGGCGGGCCGACTCCAGGGGCGTGTTCGCCCCCTCGACCTCGCCGTCGATCAGCTCTTCGAGGGTCTTGCCGCTCATCCGTGGATCCCCTGTTCGAGGGCGCGTCCGAGGCGCTGGCGCGCCTCGTGGAGCCGCGATTTCACCGTCTTCTCGGCGATGCCCAGCGACACCGCGATGTCGGCGTAGCTGAGCTCCGCGAAGTGCCTCAGGACGATCACCTCGCGGTCGGTCCGAGCCAGCCGCGCGAGCCCCGCCTGCACCCGGTCCCGCACCTCGCGCTCCCTCAGGCCGTCGTCGGCGCGGGCGGCCGCCGGCAGGTCGATCTCGAGGGGGGCCACCGGCGCCCGGCGGCCCCGCGCGTTCAGCGACTCGTTCACCACGATCCGGTACATCCAGCTGAAGAAGCGGTAGCTCGGGTCGAAGGTGTCGAGCTTCTGGAAGGCCTTGAGGAAAGCGTCCTGGGTGACGTCCCGGGCCTCCTCCCGGTCGCCGAGCATCCGCAGGGCGACGTTGTAGAGGACGCGCTCGTAGCGGCGCACGAGAGGTGCGAAGGCCTCGACGTCTCCCGTGAGGCAGCGCGCGACGAGAGCGTTGTCCGGAGCGTCATCCACCATAAGTACCGGAAGGCCGAGGGAAAGTTGGCGCGACGTTAGCACATCCGGCCGAGCCGCGCCCCGCGGAGGCGCCGTTGTATGATGCCCTCCACTTTTTCCTCCGTCGCGAGGAGCGGGATGTCGCTCGAGACCCGACGCCTCAGCGTGCCGGCCAGCGACGAGGGTGTCCGCGAGGCGCTCGATGCCCTCGCGGCCCTCTTCGCCGCCGCCAGCCTCTCGAAGGCGGTGACCTGGCCGGTCGAGGTGTCGCTCGACGAGGTGCTGGCCAACGTCGTCCACCACGGCGCGGGCGGGCGCGCGGACGCGAGGGTCGAGGTCGAGTTCGCGCTCGACGCGTCGGCCGGGGCGCCGGCGTGCGAGGTCGTGGTGAAAGACGACGGCCCGGCCTTCGACCCGCTCTCCGCGGCTGCGCCCGACACGGCGCTGGGGGTCGAGGAGCGTCCGATCGGCGGGCTCGGCATCGCGCTCGTGCGGCGTCTGATGGACGAGGTGGTCTACGAGCGCGCCGGCGGGACGAACCGCCTGCGTCTGCGGCGGCGTCTCGTCGCGATCGAGGGCCAGGAGGGCGGGTGATGCGGATCGACGAGGAGCGGGCGGAGCGGGCGCTGGTGATCGCGCCGCTCGGCCGCCTCGACTCGGTGAGCTCGAGCGAGCTCGAGCGCTTCGTGGTGACGCGGATCGACGCCGGCCAGCGCCGGCTGGTGCTCGACCTCGCCGGCGTCGAGTACGTCAGCAGCGCCGGCCTGCGCGTGCTGCTGATGGCGGCGAAGCGGCTGAAGGAGCCTCCCGCCGCCCTCGTCCTGTGCGGCCTCGGGCCGGCGGTGAAGGGTGTCCTCGAGCTCGCGGGCTTCCTGCCGCTGTTCGCGATCGAGGCGGCGCGGCCGCAGGCGCTCGCGCGGCTCGCCGGGTAGCCGTGGTCCTGCGCCTGCGGATCGAGCCGCGCGAGGGCGAGCCGTTCGTCCGCTCCCTCGAGGGCGACTCGCTCGTCCTCGGCCGCTCGAGCAAGGCCGACGTGGTCGTCAACGACCGCTTCCTCTCGCGGCTCCACGCGCGGCTGTCGCGGCGCGAGGGCGGGTGGTTCCTCGAGGACCTCGGGTCGCGGAACACGACGTACCTCAACGATCGGCCGCTCGGCGAGGCGACGGTCGTCCGCGCCGGCGACGTCATCCGCCTCGCGGAGAGCCGCATCGTGGTCGAGGACGAAGAGGCCGTCGCGCGCGGCGACGACGGGCTCGAGGCCGGCGAGCTGTCGGGCCGCACGGTCCTGCGCCACGCCTCGGTGTTCCTCTCCTCGGAGGATGGAGTGGCCCCCACCGCCGACGCGCGCGCGGCGGGCCGGCTGCGCCTCCTCAACGAGGTCCACAAGCGCCTGGCCTCGCCGATCACCCTCGAGGCGCTCCTCGAGCTCATCCTCGAGAGCGCCTTCACCCACCTCGCGCCCGACCAGGGGGCCGTGTTCCTGCGGCGGCCGGACGGCACGTTCGACCGCGCGGCCAGCCGGCGCTCGCCGGGGACGAAGGACGACTTCGGCTACTCGCGGCGGCTCGCCCAGGAAGTGACCGAGAAGGGCGTCGCCGCGCTCGTCGTCGACACCGGGCTCGACGAGCGCTTCGCCGCGTCGGAGAGCCTCGTCATCTCCGGCGTCCGCACCCTGATCGCGGCCCCGCTTCTCGACGACGAGGGCTGCCTCGGCATGATCGCCCTCGGCTGCGCCCACCGGCCGCGTCCCTTCGAGGAAGGCGACCTCGAGCTGCTCGTGGCGCTGGCCTCGGCCGCCGCCCTCCGCATCCGCAACATCGCCCTCACCGAGGAGGCGGCCCGGCGGCGCCTCCTCGACCGCGAGCTCGAGCTCGCCCACGACATCCAGATGGCGATGCTGCCGCGGGCGTTCCCGGACCGGCCGGAGATCGAGGTCGCGGCGAACCTCCGGCCGGCGCGCTCCGTCGGCGGCGATCTCTACGACGTCCTCGGCGACGGCGGGCGCGTCTGGCTGATGATCGGCGACGTCTCCGGCAAGGGCGTCGGGGCCGCCCTCTTCATGGCGGTGACGAAGACGCTCTTCCGCGCCGTCGCCCAGGGCGCCGCGACCGTGGCCTCCGCGGTCGAGCGGATGAACGCGGAGCTCGCGCGCGACAACGACCGCGCGATGTTCGTCACCGCCTTCGTCGCCCGCCTCGACCTCGCGACGGGCGAGCTCGAGTACGTGAACGCCGGCCACAACCCGCCGTACCGCCTCGACCGGGAGGGGCGGCTCGTCGTGTTCGGCGAGCCCTCCGCGCCGGCGCTCGGGGCGGTCGAGGGCCAGGAGTACCGCGGGGCGACCGCGCGGCTCGGCCGGGGCGACACCCTCGTCCTCTACACCGACGGCGTCGTCGAGGCGCGCAGCCCCGCGGGCGAGGAGTTCCACGTCCTCCGCCTCGAGAAGCACCTCGCGGCCTCGGCCGGCGCGCCCCCGGCCGCGCTCGTCCGCGGCCTCGTCGACCGCGTCGAGGAGTTCGCGGCCGACGTGCCCCAGTACGACGACGTGACCGTGCTCGTCGCGCGGTGGCTCGGCGGGCCGGAGACGAGCTGAGCGCGGCATGGCCCGGCCCTTCCGCAAGGTCCTGATCGCGAACCGCGGCGAGATCGCGGTCCGGGTCGCGCGGACCTGCCGGGTCATGGGGCTGCCGACGGTCGCCGTCTTCTCCGAGGCCGACCGGGGCGCCCGCCACGTGCGCGAGACGGACGAGGCGGTGGAGATCGGGCCCGCGGAGGCCGGGCGGTCCTACCTCTCGATCGACGCCATCCTCGCCGCGGCGCGCCGCACGGGCGCCGACGCGGTCCACCCCGGCTACGGGTTCCTGAGCCAGAACGGCGACTTCGCCGACGCGGTACGGGACGCCGGGCTGGTGTTCGTGGGGCCTCCGGGCGACGTCCACCGCCGGATGGGCGACAAGAAGGCCGCCCGGAGGATGATGGCCGCGGCCGGCGTGCCCGTGCTCCCGGGCTACGACGGCGACGACCAGCAGGACGCGACCCTCGCCGCGGAGGCGCGCCGCGTCGGCTGGCCGCTGATGATCAAGCCCTCGCGCGGCGGCGGCGGCAAGGGCATGCGCGTCGTGCGCGGGGAGGCCGACTTCGCCGCGGCCCTCGCTTCCGCCCGCCGCGAGGCGAAGGCCGCGTTCGGCGACGACGCGATGGTCCTCGAGCGGTTCGTCGAGCGCCCCCGGCACGTCGAGGTTCAGGTGCTCGCCGACGGGAGCGGCCGGACGCTCCACCTCGGGGAGCGCGAGTGCTCGGTGCAGCGCCGCCACCAGAAGGTCGTCGAGGAGACCCCGAGCCCGGCCCTCGACGCGCGGTCGCGCGACGCCCTGTGCGCGGCCGGCGTGGCCGCGGCGCGCGCGACGGCCTACGTCAACGCGGGCACCGTCGAGTTCCTGCTCGGGCCCGACGGCGCCTTCGCCTTCCTCGAGATGAACACGCGCCTCCAGGTCGAGCACCCGGTGACCGAGGCGGTGACGGGACTCGACCTCGTGCGCCTCCAGCTGGAGGTCGCGGCCGGTCGGCCGATCGGCTTCGAGCAGGACGGCCTCGTCCGGCGGGGCCACGCCCTCGAGTGCCGGCTCTACGCGGAGGACCCGGAGAGGGACGACCTGCCCTCGCCGGGCCGGGTGCTGCACCTCTCGGAGCCCGCGGGGCCCGGGGTGCGCGTGGACTCGGGCCTCGCGCGCGGCGCCGAGGTGTCGGTCCACTACGATCCGCTGCTCGCCAAGGTGATCACCTGGGGCGGCGGCCGCGCCGAGGCGGTCGAGCGCATGCGCGACGCGCTGCGGCACACGGTCGTCCTCGGCGTGCGCACGAACCTCGCGCGCCTGCGCGCGATCGTCGAGCACCCGGCCTTCGCCGCGGGAGCGCTGCACACGGGTTTCATCGAGGAGCACCTCTCGGAGCTGACGCCCGGGCCCTGCCCCCCGGCCGTCGCGGTCGCCGCGATCGCCGCCGCGCTGCGCGCCGCTGGCGCGCGGCCGGCGGGAGGAGGCGGCGGCGCGGCGACCGACGACCCGTGGTCGAGCCTCGGCCACTGGCGGATCGGGGGCGGGGCGTGACCCGGCTCCGCTGCGGCGACCGAGTGTTCGAGCCCGTGGTCCGCGTGAAGGGCGCCGGGGTCGAGGTCGCCCTCGGCCGCGACGCCCTCGCCCTCGGTCTCGAGAGGCTGGACGAGGGCGTCTACCTCGTGCGCGCGGAGGGCTGCGCCCGAGTGCTCCACCTCGCGCGGGACGGCGGCTCCGTCCACGCGTTCTGGGACGGCGTCGCCTACACCCTCGAGGAAGAGCGCGAGGGCGGCCGCGCCTCCTCGCGCCACGACGCCGGCGGGCTCGAGGCGCCGATGCCGGGCCGGGTGGCGGCCGTCCACGTCGCCGCGGGGGAGCGCGTCGTCCGCGGCCAGGAGCTCCTCGTCGTCGAGGCCATGAAGATGGAGAACGCGCTGCGCGCGCCCCGCGACGGCGTCGTGCGGGCGGTGCACGTGGCTCCCGGCGACATGGTCGCGCCCGGACGGGCTCTCCTCGAGATCGAGCCGTGAGCCGGCCGCGCCGCGTCACCGTGGTCGAGGTCGGCCCGCGCGACGGCCTGCAGAACGAGGCGGCCTCCCTCTCCGTCGACGCGCGCGTCGCCTTCTGCGAGGGGCTGATCGCGGCGGGCCTCCCGGTCGTCGAGGCGGGCGCCTTCGTCTCCCCGAAGTGGGTCCCGCAGATGGCGGGCTCGGACGAGGTGCTGCGCCGCCTGGCCGGCCACGCCGGCGTGCGCCTGCCGGTGCTCGTGCCGAACCGCGCCGGCTGGGAGCGGGCGCGGGCGGCCGGGGCGCGGGAGATCGCGGTCTTCACCGCGGCCAGCGAGACGTTCTCGCGCCGCAACACGAACGCCTCGATCGACGAGACCTTCGCCCGATTCGCCGAGTTCGTCCCCGAGGCGAAGAGGGAGGGGCTCCGGGTCCGCGGCTACGTGTCGACCGCCTTCGCCTGTCCCTTCGAGGGCCACGTGCCGACCGCGCGCGTCGTCGAGGTGGCCCGGCGGCTGGCCGCGGCGGGATGCGACGAGGTGTCGATCGGGGATACCATCGGCGTCGCGGTGCCCACACGAGCCTCGGACGTCTTCGGCGCGCTCGGCGAAGCGCTGCCCGGCGTGTCGCTGGCCGCCCACTTCCACGACACGCGGGGGACCGCGCTCGCCAACGTCCTCGCCGCTCTCGACGAGGGCGTCGCCGTCGTCGACAGCTCGGCCGGCGGCCTCGGCGGCTGCCCGTACGCGCCCGGCGCCGCGGGCAACCTCGCCACCGAGGACCTCCTCCACATGCTCGACGGCATGGGCATCGAGACCGGCGTCGACGTCGCGGCGGTCGCCGCGGCGTCGCGGTCGCTCGAGGCCCGGCTCGGCCGCGCGCTGCCGTCCCGCTGGCTCCGGGCGGGGCCTTTCGTCCCCCAGGGCGGAGGCGCGTGACCGAGGGCCCGTCGACCATCCTCGTCGTCGACGACCTGCCGGCGAACCGCGACCTGCTGGCCCGGCGGCTGGAGCGGGCCGGCTTCAAGGTGGTCTGCGCGGCCGGGGGCGAGGAGGCCCTCGACGTGCTCCGCCGGACGAGCGTCGACCTGGTGCTCCTCGACATCATGATGCCGGGCATGACCGGCATCGACGTCCTGCGCAGCGTCCGCATCGGCCGCTCCGAGGCCTCGCTGCCGGTCATCATGGTCACCGCGAAGACCGAGAGCGAGGACGTGATCGAGGCGCTCTCGCTCGGGGCCAACGACTACGTCACGAAGCCGGTCGACTTCCCGGTGGCCCTCGCGCGGATCCGCGCGCACCTGCGCACGAGGAGCGCGGCGCGGGTCGAGGCGGCCCCGATCGAGCCCCGCGTGCCGGCCCAGGCCGGGCCGGGGACGGTCCTCGGCGGCCGCTACCGGCTCGAGGCCGCGATCGGCGGGGGCAGCTTCGGCACCGTGTACAAGGCCAGCCACCTCGAGCTCGGCCGCGACGTGGCGGTGAAGGTCCTCGCGACGAGCGCGGGGGCCGATCCCGAGGCCCTCGCCCGCTTCCGCCGCGAGGGCGCCTCCGCCTGCCGCGTCCAGCACCCGAACGCGGTGGCCGTCCTCGACTTCGGCGTCACCGACGCCGGCATCGCCTACCTGGTGATGGAGCTCCTGCGGGGGCACTCGCTGGAGAAGGAGATCGAGGACCGCGGTCCGCTCACCGCCGTGCGCGCGGCCGAGATCGTGGTCCCCGTGTGCGCCGCGCTCGCCGCCGCGCACCGCGTCGGCGTCGTGCACCGCGACATCAAGCCGTCGAACGTGTTCCTCCACACGACGCCGAGCGGCGAGGTGCCCAAGATCCTCGACTTCGGGATCGCGCGGCTGGTCGGCGAGAGCGCGATAGGGCAGAAGCTGACGCTCGACGGCTCGCTGCTCGGGACCCCGGCCTACATGGCGCCGGAGCGGTTCCGGCGCGGCCCGTACGGGCCGAAGTCGGACGTCTACAGCGTCGGCGTGATGCTCTACGAGATGCTCAGCGGACGGCTGCCGTTCATGACCGCCTCGGCCGACCCGCTCGCCCTCGTCGCGATGCAGGCCGAGGAGGAGCCGACGCCGCTGCGGGCGCTCAACCCGCGCGTCCCGCCCGCGGTCGAGACCGTCGTGCGGCAGGCGCTGAGCCGCGACGAGGCGTCCCGCCCGGCGGCGGAGCTGCTCGCGCGCCGCCTCGCGATGGCGGTGGCCGACCCGTTCACGCCGCTCGAGTAGGCGGCGCGGCGGCCGGGCGCCGTCGTCGTAGAATCCGCGCATGAAGCCAGTCGAGCGATGGGTCGACGAGGTCGCCGCCACCCTCGGGCCGGCGAGGGTCGAGTGGTGCGACGGCTCGGACGCGGAGAACGCGCGCCTCGTCGCGGGCATGGTCGAGAACGGGACGCTCCAGCCGCTCGACCCGACCGTCGCGCCCGGCTCGTACCTCCACCGCAGCCATCCCTCCGACGTGGCGCGCACCGAGCACCTGACGTTCATCGCCAGCCGCACCCGCGAGGGCGCGGGGCCGACCAACAACTGGATGTCGCCGGAGGAGGCCCGCCAGCGCGTCTGGCCGCTCTTCTCCGGGGCGATGAAGGGCCGGACGATGTACGTCGTGCCCTACGTCATGGGCCCGCCGGGGTCGCCCTTCAGCCGCGTCGGCGTCGAGGTCACCGACAGCCCGTACGTCGTCGCGAACATGCGGATCATGACGCGGATGGGCCGGGTCGCTCTCGACCAGCTCGGGGCGGGCGAGGACTTCGTCCCCGGCCTCCACTCGCTCGGCGACCTCTCCCCGGACCGCCGGTTCATCGTCCACTTCCCCGAGGAGCGGAGGATCTGGAGCGTCGGCTCGGGGTACGGCGGCAACGCGCTCCTCGGCAAGAAGTGCTTCGCGCTGCGCATCGCGTCCACGATGGCCCGCGACCAGGGCTGGCTCGCCGAGCACATGCTCGTCCTCGAGCTGGAGCTGCCGGGCGGCGAGACGCACTACATCGGCGCGGCGTTCCCCTCGGCCTGCGGCAAGACGAACCTCGCGATGCTCGTCTCGCCGTTCGAGGCGCAGGGCATCCGGGTCCGCACGGTCGGCGACGACATCGCGTGGCTGCGCCAGGGGCCCGACGGCCGGCTCTGGGCGGTGAACCCCGAGGCCGGCTTCTTCGGCGTCGTGCCCGGCACGGGGCCCGACACCAACCCGAACGCGCTCGCCACGATCTCCCACGACACGATCTTCACGAACGTGGCCGTCACGCCCGGCGGCGTGCCGTGGTGGGAGGGCAAGGACAAGAGCCCGCCGAAGGACCTCGTCGACTGGCAGGGGAAGCCCTGGGACGGCGGCGGCAAGGCGGCCCACCCGAACTCGCGCTTCACCGTCGCCGCGCGGCAGTGCCCGTCGATGTCGCCCCGCTGGGAGGACCCGCAGGGCGTGCCGCTCTCGGCGATCGTCTTCGGCGGCCGCCGCGCGCGGGTCGCCCCGCTCGTGTTCCAGAGCCGCGACTGGGCGCACGGCGTCTTCGTCGGCGCGACGATGGGCTCGGAGACGACGGCCGCGGCCACCGGCGCGGTCGGGGTCGTCCGCCGCGACCCCATGGCGATGCTCCCGTTCTGCGGCTACAACATGGGCGACTACTTCGCCCACTGGCTCCGCGTCGGCCGCGAGGTCAAGCACCCGCCGCTCGTCTTCCACGTCAACTGGTTCCGCACGGACGAGCGCGGCCGCTTCGTCTGGCCCGGCTTCGGCCAGAACCTGCGCGTGCTGCTGTGGATCGCGGCCCGCGTCGCCGGCAAGGGCGCCGCGACCGAGACCCCGATCGGCCTCGTCCCGACCGAGTCGGCTCTCGACTGGGACGGCCTCGACCTGTCGCCGGCCGAGCGGAAGCTTCTCCTCTCGGTCGACCGCCACGAGTGGTCCGCGGAGATTCCCGAGATCCGCGCGTTCTTCGAGCGCTTCGGGGACCGGCTCCCGCGGGAGCTGTCGGGGTCGCTGGAGTCGCTGGAAGCGGACCTGGCGCGGGTGGCGGTTTAGCGGCCGTCACTCCGGGCCGGTCGTCCGCGGAGCTCCGCCTCGCGCAGCACCGGCAGCTCCGGCTTCGGCACGTGCTCGAAGATGAGGTGCGTCTCGATGCGGGCGACCTCGTGGCGGCTCGTGAAGGCGTCCATCGCGAGGTCGCGGAGGTGGTTCGCGTCGCGGACGCCGACGTGGACGATGAAGTCGTGCTGGCCGGCGACGTGGTAGAGGCCGATCGTCTCCGGGAGGGACAGCGCGTGCTCGCGGAACTCGCGCACCTGCTTTCGGGCGTGGCGGGCGAGGCGGACGAAGACCAGGGCCTGGATCGCGATGCCGAGAGCGCCCGGGTCGACGAAGGCGCGGAAGCCGGTGAGGACGCCGGTCTCCCGGAGCCGCCGCACGCGCTCGAGGCAGCTCGACGCCGCGAGGCCGACCTTCGCGGCGAGCTCCTTGTTCGAGAGCCGAGCATCCTTCTGCAAGGCGGCCAGGATGGCGAAGTCCGTTCGGTTCAGGGCGGCCATTTCGTCGATCCTCCGAAGATGATTCGATTGACGGACGATACACCGAATCGGCAGCATTGGCGCATGAAGAAGCCGAACGACGTTCGTCACGAGGCCCTGTCGCTCGAGACCCTCGCCGTCCACGCCGGACGCGAGGACTTCGGCGAGATCGGCGTTCACGCGCCGCCGATCGACCTCTCCACGACCTACCCCACCGGCGACCTGGCCGACGCGACAGCCTCGATCGACTCGATGGGCAAGGGCGGCGAGCCGACCGGCAGCCCGATCTACGCGCGCTTCTTCAACCCCACCGTCGCCCGCTACGAGAAGGCCCTCGCCGCCCTCGAGGGGGCCGAGGCGTCGGTCGCGTTCGCGTCGGGCCTCGCCGCGCTCACCGCGGTTCTCCTCGCCGCCCGCGAGAAGGGCAAGAACCACGTCGTCGCCGTGCGGCCGCTCTACGGCGGGAGCGACGCGCTCCTCGCCGGCGGCCTCCTCGGCCACGAGGTCACGTTCACGAACCCCGCCGGCGTCGCCGCGGCCGTCCGTCCCGACACCTGCCTCGTCGTCCTCGAGACGCCCGGCAACCCGACGCTCGACCTCGTCGACATCGCCCAGGCGGTGAAGGACGCGGGCGACGTCCCGGTCGTCGTCGACTCGACCTTCATGACCCCCGTGCTGCAGCGTCCGCTCGAGCTCGGCGCGGCGCTCGTCCTCCACAGCGCGACGAAGTTCCTGGGCGGCCACGGCGACGTGATCGCCGGGATCGTCGCGTCGAGCGAGGCGTGGGCGCAGCGGCTGCGCAAGGTGCGCATCTCGACGGGCGGGCTCCTCCACCCGATGGCGGCGTTCCTCCTGCACCGTGGCCTGCCGACGCTGCCCGTCCGCGTCAAGGCCGCGCAGGACGGCGCGCGCATGATCGCGGATCGGCTCGCGCGCCACCGCCACGTGACGAAGGTCCACTACCCGGGCCTCGCCGGCGCCGACCCGCGGGGACTCCTCGGCCGCCAGATGGCCGGCCCCGGCAGCGTCCTCTCCTTCGAGGTGGCCGGCGGCTTCGAGGCGGCGCGCGGCGTCCTCGAGCGCGTGCGGATCATGGTCTCGGCCGTGAGCCTCGGCTCGACCGACACGCTCATCCAGCACCCCGCCGGCCTCACGCACCGCTGCATGAGCGACCAGGCGAAGGCGTCGAGCGGGATCTCGGCGAGCCTGCTGCGCCTCTCGGTCGGCCTCGAGGACGCCGAGGACCTGTGGCGGGACCTCGAGCAGGCGCTCGAGGGTGCGCACGCGCAGGCGACGGCTCCGGCCGAGGCGGAGGGCGTCCGCCTCTAGGGTCGGCGCGCGTCCCGCCGCGCGCCGGCTTCAGGCCGCGGCCTGGCTCTGCTCCGAGATGGCGCTCAGCGCCTGGACGATCTCGTCGGCCGTCTGCCACCGGCGGGCCGGGTCCTTCTCCAGCGCGCGCAGGATGACGGCCTCGAGCTCGGCCGGCAGGGCGGCCGCGATCGACCGCGGCCGCGGCGGCTGCTTCTGGATGTGGGCGATGAGGGCCGCCGTCGGCGCCTCGCCGGCGAAGGGCAGGCGGCCCGTGAACACCTCGAACAGCACCACTCCGAGCGAGTAGAGGTCGGCGCGGAAGTCGACCGCGCGGCCCTGCGCCTGCTCGGGCGGCATGTAGTCGGGCGTCCCCATGACCGTGCCCGCGAGGGTCATGCCCGCCGCGCTCGAGCCCACCGACTGCATGCACGAGATGCCGAAGTCCATGATCTTCAGGTCGCCCGTCTCGGGCAGGATCATCATGTTGTGGGGCTTGACGTCGCGGTGGACGACCCCCATCTCGTGCGCGGCGGCGAGGCCGTGGCACATCTGCTTCGCGACCGAGAGGCCGACCCCCAGCGGCAGCGCGCCGCGGCTGCGGAGGAGGTCCTTCAGGTTGACGCCGTCCACGTACTCCATCGAGATGTAAGGGACGCCCGAGGCGTCGCCGAAATCGTGGGTGCGCAGGACGTTTCGGTGGGTGATCCGCCGGGCGAGGCGGATCTCCTGCTTGAAGCGCTCGAGGAGCGACGGGTCGGTCTGGATGGCGTCCGGTCGCAGCAGCTTCAGCGCGACGGTCTCGTCGAGCTGCGTGTCGCGGGCCCGGTAGACGACGCCCATGCCGCCGCGGCCGAGGGAGCCGAGGATCTCGTAGCGGCCGCCGAAGGTCTCGCCGCGCTGGAGGACGGCCCCCGCCGCCGCGGCGGGCTGGGTGACCTGCGGCGCCTGCGCGACGGTGGGCGAGTCCGGCCCCGGCGCGAGCGCGGTCTCCCCGGCCTCGACGATCGTCGACCCCACCGCGGGGCGCGCCGCCTGCCGCACGGCAGTGGCGCTGTCGCGCAGGAAGGCGATCATCTGCTCCTTCTCGCGCAGGTCGGACACGAGCGCGTTGAAGGCGCGGGCGAGGACGCCGATCTCGTCGCGGCTCGCGACGCTGACCGCGCCGCGGTAGGAGCCGTCGCGCACGCGCTCGACGAGGCCGACGAGCCGGCGGAGGGGGCCGGTGATGCGGGCCGCCGCGACCCAGGCCAGCGCGAGGGCGAGGACGAGCGCGACGAGCGCCACGAGCAGCAGGCTGCGGCGGAACTGGCGGAAGCCCGCCGTCTCGGCGGCCAGGCTGCGCAGCGCCACGACCGAGCCGATCGTCTGGCCGCCCGCGGCCTGCAGCGGCAGGCGGAGGGCCACGTGCGGCTCGCCCGCCAGATCCAGCTCGAACGGCTGGTCGCCCGCGGCGCCCGCGGTCGATCCCGCCAGGGCCGGGCCGAGCGCTCCCTCGCGGGCGCCGAGCGACGAGACGAGGACCCGCGGCGGCTGGCCGGGATCCTCGATCACGAACGCGACGTCGCCGTGCGTCAGCTTCCGCACCTGCGAGGCGACCGCCTCGTTGAGCGCGTAGCCCGCGACCAGCGAGCCGACGAGCTCGCCCCCGGTCGTCATCGGCACCGCCACCGCGGTGAAGATCTGGTCGCCCTGCCGCCACAGCGACGCCGACTCCTCGCCCTCGAGCGCCTTCTTCACGAGGGGGTCCTTCGAGAGGTCCTCGAGCCCGGCCCCGGGGCGGTCGGTGCGGGCGAGGAGCGTGCCGGACGGGTTCGTCACGAGCATGAAGTCGGCGGCCACGTCGCGCCCGCGCTCCTTCATGGTGTCGAAGGCCGTGGCCTGGTCGGTCTCGACGAGGGCGGCCTTGAAGGGGGGATCGTTCGCGAGGACCCTCACGCCGAGCCGCAGCTTGTTGAAGCGGTCGGCCTGGACGGTCTGCCAGATCTCCTTCGCCTCCTCGAGCCCCTGGCGGATCGTCGCCCGCGCGAGGCGGTCGGCCTGGGCGGTCGTGAACAGCAGTGTCGCGCCCACGAGGGCGACGACGAGCGCGGCGACGAACAGCAGGATCTTGTGCAACAGGCGCATCGGGGCTTCGTCTCCTCCCTCAGTACTTCTCGCCCGTCTCGTAGTCCTTGCCGAACTTGTTCTTGTGCGGCGCCCGCTTCCACTTCGACGCGTCGAGAGGGACGTTCGCCTCGACGGCGCCTTCGGCCGGCACCGCGACGGGCTTCTGGCCGTCGCCCGCGCGCTCGTGCCACGCCCTCACGACCCAGTCGCCGGCCGGCACGTCGTCGATCGCGAAGCTGCCGTCGGCGGCCGGGCGCGCCCAGAACGGGTTGTCGCGCACCAGCACGAACGCGCTCATCTGGGGGTGGATGTTGCAGTAGACCCGCACGAGCCCCGGCCTCTCGAACCGCGCGACGCCGCTCTTCGGCCGCTTGTAGAGGTCGAGGTCGAAGCGGTTCTCGCCCGAGACCGAGAAGACGTTGTGGAAGACCGGGTCGTCGTTCGGGAACTCGACGCTGCTGCCGACGGGGACGACGACGATCCGCGGGGCGAAGGCCTTGCCCTTCATCACGATCTTCGCGCCGGCGGGCCGCGGCCGCACCTTCGGGCCGTCGATCCACACGACGGCCTCCGCCGCGTCGCTCGCCGGCCGGCCGTCCTTGTCGACCACGGCGACCCGGCCGCGCACCGTCCCGGCGCCGGCGTCCACCGCGGCCAGGAGAAGGACCGTCGCCGCCACCGCCCGTGCTGCGCGCATCGCTCGCTCTCCACTCAGGGGGAACCGCGAGTCTAGCAAACGCCGCGCGCGAGCGGCCAGCCGGCGCCGACTATAATCCCCGCGCCCATGACGCTCGTCGCCGCGCTCCTCCTCTCCGCCACCGCGTTCGACGGCGCGGCCGCCCTGCGCCACGCCTCGGCCCTCGCCGCGCTCGGCCCGCACCCGTGGGGGTCGACGCGCAACGCGGCGGCGGCGCAGTACGTCGCGGCCGAGATGCGGGCCGCGGGCCTCGACGTCGAGCTCCAGCCGTTCACCCGCGGCGGCCGGTCGGGGGCGAACGTGGTCGGCACCCTGCGGGGGCCGGGCGACGACTTCGTCCTCGTCGCGGCTCACCACGACACCGCGCCGGCGGCGCCGGGTGCCTACGACGACGGCGGGGGAGTGGGCGTCCTGCTCGAGGCCGCGCGAGTGCTGGCGGCCGAGGAGGCGCGGCCGCGGACGATCGTGTTCGCGTCGTTCGACGGGGAGGAGGCCGAGGGAGGTGCCCGCGACGAGGCCGTCGGCTCGCAGGCGTTCGTCGAGCGGCTCGGCCCCCGCGCGCGGGCGCTGGTCGCCGCCTTCGTCGTCGAGATGTCGGGGTGGAAGGGCGGAACCCCCGTCGTGCACCCGATCCCGTACGCGGACCTGCGCGAGACGGGGCGGGCGGTCGTCGCTCCCGGCTGGCTCGTGCGGAGGGCCCTCGGCGGCGCGCGGGACGCGGGTTCGCCGCTCGGGGTCATGGACCCGTACGTCGGCGTCCTGGTCCAGGCCGCCGCGCGCACGTTCCGGGTGCGCCTCTACGGCGACGACGTCTCGCTCCTGCGTGCCGGCCGACCGGCCCTCTTCGCCTCCGACTCGTCCTTCTCGGCCTTCTACCCCGACTACCACAAGGCCTCCGACACGGCCGACAAGCTCGACCCCGCCGCGCTCGAGCGCATGGGCCGCGCGGTGGTCGGCGTCGCCCGGGCGCTCGCGCAGGCGCCGCCCGGCCCCGCCGAGGAGCCCCGCTGGCTCGCCGCCTTCGGCGCCGTGGTCGACGGCGTGTGGCTGCTCGTGATCGGCGGGCTCGCCCTCCTGCCCGGCCTGCGCGCCGCGGCGAAGGCGGGCGGCGCCGCGATCGCGGTGCGCGTCGTCCACGTCGGGCTCGTCGGGCTGCTCTTGTGGCGCCATCCGGTGCCGGCGCTGTGGGTGTTCCTGCTGCCGCTCGCGCTCCTGCCCTTCACCCGGCGGTGGTGGGCCGTGCTGCTCGCTCTTCTCCCGGCCCTCGCCCTCGCCGCCGTCGGCGCGTACGCCCTGTCGCGGGGGGCGGTGCGGGGCGTCTGGCTCGAGCCGTGGGAGCTGGGCGTCGCCGCGGTCGCGCTCGCGCTCGGGTTCGTGTGGCCGGGCGGCGGCGGGAAGCGCGGGAGCCGCGGCGGAGGCCGGAAGGGCGGCGGCGGGCGCCGGCGGGGGCTGCCGAAGTAGCCGGAAGCCCCGCGCCGGTCGGGCGGCCGGGCTAGGCGAGCCCCGTGTCCCGGTGGTCCGCGAAGAACTCCTGCAGGACGAACTTCCGCCCGGCGAGCTTCTCCCGCATCTTCTCGACTTCGACCGCGGGCAGCGGCTCGCGGAAGGCGCGCGCGGTCGCCACGTTCGCCTCGAGGTGCTCGAGCTTCGGCATGCCGCACACGGCGGTCGAGATCGGCAGGCTCCAGGCGTAGCGCAGGAGGGAGGCGACGTCGGGGCCGCCCTCGATCAGCAGCTTCTCCTGGCCGGTGACCTTCATCAGGATGACGCCGAGGTTCTTCTTCTTCGCCGCGGGCAGGGCCTGCTGCTCGAACTCGTTCACCCGCGCCGGGTTCATCGCGAGCTGGACGCAGTCGACATCGTTGTCGGCGATCGCCTTCGCCATGACCGCGCCGTCCGTGTGGCTCGTCATGCCGATGAAGCGCGCCACCTTCTGCTCGCGCAGCTCGTAGAGCGCCTTCATGACGCCGTCCCTCGCCTCGATCTTCGCGAGGTCCTCCTCGCGGCCCACGCTGTGGACGTGCAGGAGGTCGACGTGGTCGGTCTGCAGGCGCTTGAGGCTCGCCTCGACCTCCCGGAGCGCGAGGTCGCGGGTGCGGGCGCGCTCGGGGACCTTCGTGGCGAGGAACACGTCCTTCCGGCGCGCGGCCATCACGCGGCCGAGGCGCTTCTCGCTCTCGCCGTCGCCGTAGCCGACCGCGGTGTCGAGGTAGTTGATGCCGAGGGCGAGCGCCTTCTCGACGACGGAGGACGCCTGCTCCTCGGGGTACATCAGGAAGCGGCTGCCGCAGCCCATCGCGAGTATGGAGACGGACGCGCCGGTGCGGCCGAGGATGCGGTGGGGCATCGGGCCGGCCGCGGCGTCGGCCGCCGCCGGCAGCGCGCGCGGGAGCGCCGGCAGCGCCGCCGCGGCGCCGGCCACGAGGCCGCTCCGCTCGAGGAACTCGCGGCGGCTGACGGGGTTCTTCTCGGACATCGGCCCTCCCTGGACTCGGCGAGGGGTGGGGCGAGGGCCCACGCTCCGCCGCGAATTCAAGATTCAAGATCTGACCCCGGCCGTCAGGCCGGCTTCACGCCGGCGGCCGACAGGTACTCGGCCATCGTCTTCGCGTAGTGCGGGAACGCGATCTCCGGCTCCTCGATCTCGGGGTGCCACTTCTTCTCCCACTCGAAGCAGTAGAAGCCCTTGTAGCCGTTCTTCGCGAGCACGGCCACCTGCTCCTTCACGGGGACCTCGCCCGTGCCGAGGAGGACGTAGCGGCGGTCCTCCGGCTTGGCGTCGGGGCCCGCCGGCTTCGAGTCCTTGAGGTGGGTGTGGCGCATCCACTTCCCGAGCGCGGCGTAGCTTTCGGCCGGACGCTCGCCGCCGGCCACGAACGAGTGGTGCGCGTCCCAGAGGAGGGCGAACGCGGGATCGTTCACGCGGGTCAGGATCTCGACGAGGTCCTTCGAGTGCGTGAAGTCGCCGTGCGACTCGATCAGCACCGTCACGCCGGCCGGCTTCGCGTGCGCCGTCATCGCCTGGAAGCCCTCGACGACGCGCTTCATCACGTCCTCGCGCGGCTCGTCCTTCGGGATGTTGTTCCCGAACATGCGCACGTACTTCACGCCGAGCTCGTGGGCGAGGTCGATGAAGCGCCGCCCCTCGTCGAGCTGCTTCGCGCGGGTGGCCGGCTCCTTCACGTGCATGTTCGACGAAGCGCCGAGGTCGGACACGACGAGGCCGTGCGCGGCCAGCATCTTCTTCGTTTCCGCCTGCTGCGTCCCGGTCAGCTCGGGGACCTTCGTGAGGTCCATCTCGCCCGCGACGCCGCGCAGCTCGAGGGCCGCGTAGCCGAGCGTGTCGGCGGTCTCCACGATCTTCGACCAGCTCCACGCCGGGCAGCCGAGGGTCGAGAACGCGATCGGGTAGCGCTTCTTCGAGCCCTGCGCGCGCAGGACGGCCGGCGCGGCGATCGAGGCTCCGAGGGTCGACAGGAACGAGCGGCGATCGAGGGGCATTGGCGCCTCCTGAGGTGTAGTGGGATTATAGGCTTCCCCCGGAGGAGAGACTTGGCCGAGATCCAGCCCTTTCACGGCGTGCGCTACCGCGCGGACGCGGACCTCGCGCGCGTCCTGGCGCCGCCGTACGACGTCATTCCGCCCGCCTACCAGGACGAGCTCTACGCGCGCGACCCGCACAACATCGTGCGCGTGGTCCTGAACCGCCGGCCGGGGGACGAGGGCTACGCCGAGGCCGGCGCGACCTACTCGCAGTGGCTCGGCGAGGGGGTCCTCGAGCGGGAGAAGGAGCCCGCGCTCTATCTGCTCGAGCAGGGCTTCGCCGCTCCGGGACGAACGCTGCGGCGGTTCGGGCTCCTCGCCCGCTTCCGGGCCGAGGACCCGGAGAAGCGCGTGATCCTGCCCCACGAGCACACGCGCGCGGCGGCGAAGGAGGACCGCTGGCGCGTGCTGAACGCCACCAAGGCCAACTTCAGCCCGATCTTCCTCATGTTCCCCGACCCGGCGTCGCGCTTCACCGACCTCGCTCTCGGGGCGATGAGCGCGCGGCCGGTGGCCCAGTACACCGACGACGGCGGCGTCGGCCACCGGATGTGGCGGCTCGCCGACCCCGCGCTCGTGGCCCGGTTCCAGTCGCTCCTCGCCGACGCGCCGGCCTACATCGCCGACGGCCACCACCGCCACGCGACGGCCCTGCGCTACCGGGACGCGAACGGCCCCGAGGGCGCGTGGACGCTCGGCTACTTCACGCCAATCGACGCGCCCGGCCTCCTCGTGCTCCCGTACCACCGCGTCCTCTCGCAGGGCCCGAGCGTCGCCGAGGCCGCCGCGAAGCTGAAGGGGCGCTTCCGCGTGTCGCCGCGCGAGAGCGTCGCCTCGGCCGCGGCCTCGGTCGGCGCCTCGAAGGCGGCCTGGGCCTTCGCCCTCGCCGAGCCGGGCGGCGCGGCGGTGCTCGTCGAGGCCGACGCCGCCGCGGGCGAGCTGCTGCCGCCCGACGCGGCCCCGTGCCTGCGCGCCCTCGACACCTTCTTCCTGCACCAGGCCGTCCTCGGGCCGATCCTCGGGATCCCGCCGTCCGCCGTGGAGTACGTGCACTCGGAGGCCGAGGCCGAGGAGGCGATCGCGCACGGGCGCTGCCGGCTCGCCGCGCTGATGCGCTCGACCCCGGTCCGCCAGATCGTCGACGTCGCCGACGCGAGCGAGTCGATGCCGGCCAAGAGCACCTTCTTCCACCCGAAGCTGCCCTCCGGCCTCGTCATCCACCCGCTGGCCGTGTAGCGGTGAGCCTTCCGCTCCCGCCGTTCGCGGCCCCCGACGCCGAGGCGCGGGTCTACCGCGTGCCGTACGCCGAGCGCGCGGCCGACGCGCGCGAGTGGGCGGCCACCCACCGCCTCCGTCCGGCGGCGGAGGACCGCCTCCGCACCGTCCTCCTCCTCGTCGACGTGCAGAACACGTTCTGCCTGCCGGAGTTCGAGCTCTACGTCGGCGGGCGGTCCGGCCGCGGCGCGCTCGAAGACACCGCGCGGATCGCCTCGTTCCTCTACCGGAACCTCGGCGCGGTGACGCAGGTCGTCGTCACCCTCGACACCCACACCGCGGCCCAGATCTTCCACCCGCTCTTCTGGCTCGACGCATCGGGGCGGCACCCCGCGCCGCACACCGTGATCACGGTGGCCGACGTCGAGGCCGAAAGGTGGCGCGTGAACCCGGCGATCGCCCCGGGCGTCGGCCTCGCGCCCGGATTCGACGTCGCGGAGTGGGCGCTGCACTACGTGCGGCGGCTGGCCGACCGCGGGAAGTTCCCCCTCGTCGTCTGGCCGTACCACTCGATGGTCGGCGGGATCGGCCACGCGCTCGTCTCGGCGGTCGAGGAGGCGGTCTTCTTCCACGCGATCGCCCGCCAGTCGCCGACGCGGATCGAGATCAAGGGCCGCAACCCCCTGACGGAGAACTACTCCGTGCTGCGCCCCGAGGTCGGCACCGACGCCTCCGGGCGCGCCGTCGAGAGGCCGAACAAGGCCCTCCTCGACCACCTGCTGTCGTTCGACCGCATCCTCGTCGCCGGCGAGGCCAAGAGCCACTGCGTCGAGTGGACCGTCGACGACCTCCTCGACGAGGCCGTCTGCCGGGACCCCGCCCTCGCGCGCCGGGTCGTCCTCCTCGAGGACTGCACGTCCGCCGTCGTCGTGCCCGGAGTCGTCGACTTCACGGACCAGGCCGACGCCGCCTTCAAGCGCTTCGCCTCCCGTGGCGCGCGGCGGGCGAAGTCGACGGACGACCTCGCCTAGAGGCGAGGCCTCAGCCGAGGAGGCCGTCCGCGAGCGCCTCGAGCAGGACGCCCGGGCGGTTCGATCCGACGCCGTAGAGCCCGAAGCGGGCGAGGGCCCGCAGCTCCTCGGGCTCGTCGACGACCCACGTCGCGAGCTTGAGGCCCGCCTCGCGGGCCCGCGTCACGAGCGGCTCCTGGATCTGGCTCTTGTGCGGCATCACGATCTCGCAGCCGGCCTCGGCCGCCGTCGCGAGGACCTCGTCGGCGCTCGTGTGGCCGTACACGCGGCCACGCGTGATCTCGGGGGCGATCGAGCGCATCCTCACGATGGCGCGCTGGTCGAAGGAGATGACGGCGGCGGCGCCGACCATCCCCGCGCGCCGGATCTCGGCGGCCGTCCGCGCCTCGATCCCGCCCTCGGCGTCGGCCGACACCGACTCGGTCTTGATCTCGACCAGCACTCGCGCGCGGTCGCGGAGGAAGGCGAGCACCTCGGCGAGGGTCGAGATGCGCTCGCCGGCATAGCGGTCGCCGAAACGGCTCGGGTAGCCGGCCGACACCTCGCGCAGCCCGGCCAGGGTGCAGCCGCGCACGTCGCCGTGGGCGTCGGTCGTCCGGTCGAGCGTCGCGTCGTGGATGACCACGACCTGGTCGTCGGCGGTCAGCTGCACGTCGAGCTCGATCACGGTCGCCCCGAGCTCGAGGGCGCTCGCGAACGACGCGAGCGTGTTCTCGGGCCGGTGGGCGGAGTCGCCCCGGTGGGCGATGACGAGGGGGACCGGCACGTTCACTGTTTCCGCAGGAGGGCCATGAACTTCGGCAGCTCGTAGATCTTCGCCTCGACGAACACGCGCAGGAGCTCGCCGTCGAGCCGGCCGGCCTGGACGTCCTTCTGGAGGATGTCGATGGCCCGCTCCGGGGGCACGGCCTTCTTGTACGGTCGGTCGACCGCGCGCAGGGCGTCGTAGATGTCGGAGATCGTCATCATCTTCGACTGGACCGGAATCTCGGCGGCCCTGATGCCGCGCGGGTAGCCGGTGCCGTCGAGCTTCTCGTGGTGGGCCCAGGCGATCTCGGGGATGCGGGAGAACTCGCCGGTCCAGGGGATCTGCCGGAGGAACTCGTAGGTGTGGGAGACGTGGCTCTCGATCTCCCGCCGCTCGCGGTCGGTCAGCGTCCCTCTTCGGATCGACAGCGCCTCGATCTCGTCCTCGCTGAGGTGGGGCTCCTCGGCCCACGTTCTCGACGGGGAACCGGTCGTCCTCGTGCGGTTGGGTCGGCGCCGCGAAGCGCCGGGGGAGGTTCATGAGGACGCTGAAGCTCTCCTCCTCCACCACCGTCGGCTCGTTCGCCGCGAGGACGGCGTCGCGTGCGCTTCTCGGTCCGGGCCTGGGCGAGGAACGCCGTCTCCAGGGCGGCGAGCTCGTCCGGCGCGGCGCCGCCGTCGCCGCGTCGAGCCGCGCGCGCAGGTAGTCCGCCTCGAAGGACTTCAGGATGTAGGCGAAGCGCTGCCACCGCGACCATGCGGGTCGCGTAGAGCTTCTTGCGCTTGCCGAGGTAGCTTCTCCTGGACCGCGACCTTGCCGAAGTCGTGCAGGAGCCCCGCGTAGCGGATCTCCTGGAGCTGCTCGCGCGTGAAGCGGGTCCGGCGTAGGGGCCGGTGGTGAGCCGGTCGACCTTCTCCGCGATCGCGACGGTCAGCTCGGCCACGCGCTCGGAGTGGCCCGACGTCACCTCGTCGCGCGCCTCGACCGCCTTCGCCGCGGCCCGGACGAACTTGTCGAAGAGGGCCTTGATCTCCTTCAGCAGGTTCGCGTTCTCGAAGGCGACCGCGGCCTGGCTGGCGAGCGACCCGGCGAGGTCCTCGTCGACCGACGTGAAGGCGACGACCTCCTCCTCGACGAGGGCGACGGGCTGGAGGAGGGCCTTCGGGTCCCTCTTCTTGTTGATGAGCTGGACGACGCCGATGATCGCGTTCTCGTGGTCGCGCATCGGGACGACCAGCATCGACTTCGTGCGGTAGCCCGACTTCTCGTCGAAGGAGCGGCTGATGCGGAAGGACGAGCCCTCAGGGAGGCGGTAGGCGTCGGCCACGTTGACGACCCGGCCGGTGAGCGCGACGTGGCCGGCGATCGACGACTCGTCGAGCGGCCGGGTGGACTCCTCGAAGGGCACGTGACGGAGTCGTTCTGGACCAGCTTGAAGCGGAGCTGGTCGGGCTTGCCCTCGGCCCCGCGCTCGACGAGGTAGAGGCTGCCCGCGTCCGCGCACGTGATCTCGCGGCTCTTGGCGAGGATCAGCTCGAGGAGCGCGTCCGTGTCCCTCTCCGCCGAGAGCGCGATGCCGATCCGGTTGAGCTCGCGCAGCTCCACGTCCTTCCGGGCGAGGGCGTCCTCGAGCTGCTTGACGCTGCGACGCGAGCGCACGGTCTCGATCGCACGGTCGAGGCGGCGCCGCAGGCGCAGCGCCGTCACCGGCCTCTCGACGGCGTCGTCGACGAACGGCATCCTGGCGAGGACCTCGTCGGCCGACTGCGCCTCGGCCACGGCCAGCAGGACGGGGCGGCCGACTCCGGCGTCGTGGGCCCAGGCGGCCACGCGCTCGACCTCCTGCTCGAGGCAGCGCGCGTCGGCCAGGACCAGAGAGGGCCTGCGGCCGTCGGTCCGCTCGAGGCCGGCGGAGCTCGAGATCGTCTCGACCGCGACGCCGGAGGGAAGGTCGCCCGACAGGATCTCGCGCGGGTCGCCCCAGATCAGCAGTTGTGGCATCGGCGCTGGCCTACCTCAGCAGGATTTCGGTAGACGGTATTACACGCCGGCGGCGCGGGAGGAGCAAGGCCCCTCCGGCCGGTCAGGCCGTCAGCAGGGAGGCGAGGGCGGCGGCGGAGTCGACGAGCCTGTCCGGCGCGGAGGCCCGGACGCCCGCGGGGTCGAGGCCCCAGGTGACGCCGCAGGCCCGTACGCCGGCGGCCCGGGCGGTGCGGACGTCGATCGTCGAGTCCCCGATCATCCACGCCCCGGCCGCGTCGGCGCCGAGCTCGTCGACGAGGCGGAGCAGGCCCGAAGGGTCGGGCTTGCGGGCGGGCACGTCGCCGTACCCCCAGATCCGGGCGAAGCGCGAGGCGACGCCGAGGCCCTCGAGGATCGTCCGCGAGAAGTCGCCCGGCTTGTTCGTGAGGACGGCGAGGGTGGCGCCGGACAGGGCGTCGAGCGCCTCCGTGACGCCCGGGTAGAGGCGGGTCGTGTCGAGCAGGTGGCGCCCGTAGGTCTCGAAGAAGACGGGCAGCACGTCCTCGGGCGGCACGGCGAGGCCGGCGTGGCGGAGGCAGCGCTCGACGAGGAGCCGCGCGCCCTCCCCGACGTAGGAGACGACGGCTTCGAGCGGGACCGCGGGCGAGCCGGGGGCGACCGCCGCGATCGCCTCGTTCGCGGCCACGGCGAGGTCGCGGACGGAGTCGACGAGCGTGCCGTCGAGGTCGAAGACGAGGAGGCGCGGCAACGACGCCTAGCCCGGCCCGACGTAGCCGAGGGCCTTCAGCCGCTCGCGCGTCGCCGGGTCCATCTCGCCGATCGTGCGGCCGGGCGGGAGGGTGAGCCAGACCCGCACGCCGCCCTTCGCGGCGGCCGGGGGCCGGAAGAGGTCGAGCCCGCGGTCGCGGTCCGTCTCCGACTCGATGTCCGGCAGGCGGAACGGGAAGGCCTCGGCCGCGAACGACGTGCCGCCCACGAGGAGGTCGCCCCGGCCCAGCGGGCGGCCGTCGCGCGTGCCGAGCACCTGCACCGGCGCGCCGACGGGCCGCACGGTGAAGCCGATCTCGCGCGGCGTGCCGGCCTTCGGCCGCACCTGCACGTCGACCGAGCGGCCGTTGCCGCCCACGGTCCAGCGCTCCGCGGGTCCGAAGCCGGTCGTCTCGATTCCCTCCAGCCAGCCGTGCGTCTCGATCCGCAGCGCGTAGGCGCCCGGCCCCGCGACCTGCACGACGTAGCGGAAGGGGTTCGAGGCCATCGCCGACTCGGCCTGCGCCTGCAGGAGCCGCACGCGCTGCGGGTTCTCGGCGGCCCGGTTGACCTGCTCCTTCGGGTCGCGTTTCAGTTCGAAGTACAGCTCGTCGTCGGCCGGGCTGAACCGGCGGATGAACTTGTCGGCCTCCGTGCGGACGCCGTGAGCGACGAAGCCGCGGTGGCTGATCTCGGCGAGGGCCGGGCGCGGCTTGCCGCCGCCCCGGAGCGCGGCCTGCAGCGGCCGCCCCTCGGCCTCGGGCGGGATCGGGGCCTTCGCGAACTCGAGCACCGTCGGCAGCACGTCGACGAGCTGCACCTGCTCGGCGATCCGCCGGCCCTTCCCTTCGCCGCCGGGGAACTTGACGACGAGCGGCACGTGGATGAGCTCGTCGAAGAGGCTGCGGCCGTGCAGCCAGAGGCCGTGGTCCATGAACTCCTCGCCGTGGTCGGCGAGGAAGACGACGAGCGCGTCGTCGTAGAGCCCGTCCTGCTTGAGCTGGCGCACGAAGCGGCCGAACTCCCGGTCGCCGAAGGCGATGTCGCCGTCGTACTGCGCGATCATCCGCTCGCGGTCGAGCGGCTCCTTGTAGTCGGTGCGCGGGTCCTGGGCCGGGTGGCCCTCGACCGGGTGCGGCTCGAACATGCGGTCGAAGGGCTCGGGCGGAGCGTAGGGCACGTGCGGGTCCATCGTGTGCACGTACAGGAACGTGGGCAGTCCCCGGCGGGACCGCAGGAAGGCGAGCGCCGAGTCCACGACCACGTCGGCGCCGACGAGCTTGCTCCGCTGGTCGTCCTCGCCGTGGAGGCCGGCGAACACGTCGAAGCCGGGGTCGAACGCCGACTCCCCGCCGTAGACCACGGAGTTCGCGATCGCCGCCCCGGTCGACCAGCCGCGGTCGTTGAGCCGCTTCGCGATCGTCGGGTTCGCGGGGTCGAGCGGGTCGCGCAGCTGCACCGCGCGGTGGTGGCCGGGCAGGCGCGACGTGAGGACCGACGCCACCGAGGGCTTCGTCCACGACGCGTGGGCCACCGCGGCGTCGAAGACCACGGCGTCCTTCGCGAACCGGTCGAGCTCGGGCGTCGTGTCGCGCGAGTAGCCGTAGACCCCCGTGTGGTCGGCGCGCAGCGTGTCGACGAGGTACACGACGACGAGGGGCGCCTTCTGCCGCGCGGTCGTGATCGTGGGGGCGCCCCAGAAGGCGCGGGCCACGTCCCCCGACTCCTCGTAGCCGTGGGCCTCGAGCAGCAGCTCGCGGTCCTTGCCCGCGTGCGGCGCGAGGTCGACCTCCGCCGTCACGAAGCCGCGGTGCTCGGGGTGCGTGATCGGGTCGACCACCTGCGTCCACACCGCGGTCTCGCGCCCGTTCTTCCGGATCTTCGCGGTGAACTCGACCCCGGGGCGGTCGTGGAAGCGCGGATCGATCGCGCACGTGAGGTGGAGCCGGCCGTCCTTCGGCACGTCGATCGCGAAGCGCAGGCGGCCCGGAGGACCGGCGGCGAACCCGCGCACCAGGACGTCGTCGATGCGCAGGCCTCTTTCTCCCGCTTCGACGACCGCGGCGCGGTCGTGGCCGGCGGCGCTCGCCTCGACGAGCCGATCGCCGCCGCCCCGATGGAGGTCCAGCGGGGGCGCCGACGTGCAGGCTGCCGTCAGGAGGGCGAGGGCGGACGCGGCCGCCACCAGTCGCAGGGTCGTCATCAGGTCGAACGGACGAAGCTAGCACGGGCCGCGCGTGCGGGCCAAACGGGCGAGGCCCGCGGCCGTCAGGGGTCCGGCGCGGCCTGGGTCGACGGAGCCGCGGCCGGCGGCAGGCGCGGGCCCGCGCCGAGGTCGATCGCGATGCCGACGAGGAGCGCGAGGGCCACCGCCGCGGAGAAGCTCGAGAACGCCCGGTCGACGCGGCGCCGCGACGCGGCGAGGCGGTCGAGCGCGAGGAGGGCGGCGACGGTCACCAGCCAGACGAGGGCGAGCCGCGCGTCGCGCTCCGACGCGTGGGTGAGCGAGGGCAGGTAGTCGCCGATCGGCACCTCGCCGGAGAGCGCGGCCCACAGCCGCGTCGGCCGGTCGCGGACGTTCAGGAGCAGCCGCGCGCCGGGCTCGACGACGGCCCTCGCGGCGAGGGCGTACCCGGCCGCGAGGAGCCCGATCCGCCAGCGGGCGAGGCCGTGGGGACCGCCGGCGAGCCGCACGGCGAGGGCCGCCGCGAGGAAGGGGAGCGCGGGCACGAGGAAGCGCGCCGGCGGGCACTGCCCGCCCCACCACATGCGCCACGAGAGGGCGGGCGCGAGGACGGCCAGCGCCACGAGGACGTGCGGCCACGCGGCGCGGCGCGACACCAGGGCCGGGATTCCCGCCAGCGCCAGCAGGAAGACGGGAGCGATCGGGAGCAGGCCGAAGGAGCGGTCGAGCAGGAGGCCCGCCGGCGCGCGCCACGTGTAGACGCGGGCGTCGGCCGGCATCCCGCCGTAGATCGCGAGGGGCGACGCCACCCCGAAGACCGACGCGTAGTAGGCCGCGAAGGCGGCGCCCGCGACGAGGGCGACGGCCGCGAAGGCCGCGCGCGGACGGCCGCGCAGGCGCGCGAGGGCGACGAGGCCGAGCGCCGCGGCCGCCGGGACCATCTTGAGGTGCAGCCACGGCAGGGCGGAGGCGGCCAGCGCGGCCGTCGCCGCGCCGCCCACACCCGGCGAGCGGGTGAGGAGCAGGAGGGCGAGGCCCGCGCAGAGGAGGGACGGCGCCTCCGTGTACACGAGGAACGAGTAGAAGAAGAGTGGCGGCCCGACCGCCGCGAGCCAGGCCCAGGCCGCCGCTTCGGCGTCGCCCGCGACCGCCAGGGCCAGCCGCCGGCAGACGAGCGCCGCCGCGGCCGCGACGAGCGCCATGAGGACGACCGCGCCGGCGCGCCCTCCCGCCGCGTACGCGGGCGCGACGGCCAGGGGCAGCCCAGGGCTGTGGGCCGGGAAGGGCCGCCCGTCGGCCCGGGGCGAGCCCCAGTGAGGCCGCACGGGCCCGGGCGTGAACTCGCTCCACTCCTCCGTCTCGTACTCGTCGCGGAGGTCCAGGTCGTGGTCCCGCCACAGGCTCTGCGCCATCACGAGGTAGTGCGGCTCGTCGCCGGAGGGCGGCAGCCAGGCGGCGTAGCGCAGGCCCGCCGCGAGCGACACCAGGAGGGCCGCGAAGAAGAGCGCCCACCCGCTCAGGCCGGCGAGGCGCGGCGTGAGCCGGAAGCGGAGGAGTCGGAGAGCGATCACGCCGACTCCGGCGGCGGCGAGCGCGTACGCGGCCGGCCCGCGAAGGATCCCGAGGCTCGGCAGGCGCTCCACGAGAGGGTCGACGCGCGACAGGACGAGCGGGACGAGCACTCCGGCGGCGACGTCGAGGCCGTGGCGGAGGCCGTCCGGGATGCGCATGCCCGATCGATCCTAGCCGAGCCCGCGCGCGTCCGCGACGCACGCGAGGCCGCGCCTCATCGCTCGAGCGGCGCGACGCGGTACACGGCGTCGCAGGGCTCCCCTCCCGGCTTGCGCGTCTCGCCGACCGGCTCGACGCGCAGGCCGCCCCAGGTTCCGGTCGGGAGACGGTGTCCGCCGTCGACGAGCGACACGACGACCAGCGTGGGCCGCTCGCGCGCCCACTGCTCGAGCAGGGGGAGGCTCCGCTCCGCGTCGTCGAGAGGCAGATCCTCGAGGCGCACGCCGGGGTCCCGGCGGAACGAAACCGCGAGCGCGAGCTGCGTCGGCGGAACCGCGCGGCTGCGCAGGACGACGGTGAGGCCTTCGGGGCGGCGCTCGCGCTCCCGCCGGACGAGGGCCACCGTCTCCCGCGGGCCGTAGCCGGACGGCCAGCCCTCGACGTACTGGAAGCGGTCGGTCGCCGGCATGCGGGCGCGGAGCGGATCGGTCCACACTCGCCAGTCGTCGGCCAGGGCGGGGGCGAGCGCGGCGAGGGTCGCGCCGGCGAGCACCGCCGCGCGGGCCGATCCGGAGGGCGCCGCGCGAGCGGGCAGGGCGTCGACGAGGCGGACGAGGGCGTGGGCGGCGAGGGCCAGCGCCGGCACCGCCACGAAGTGGACGTAGCGCGGGTACCAGGTCGTGGCCGTCAGCACGAGGGCCGCGAGAGGGAGGAGAGCCACCGACGCGAGGAAGAGCGAGGGGGCGTGCCGGCGGACGAACGCCAGCGTCACGGCCGCCGCGGCGAGGACGACGAGCGGCGCCGTTCCCCACGTCCAGAGCCACTCCGCGAGGAGGGGGAGGTTGCGGGCCACCCGCCCGAGCGGCGGCTCTCCGCCGCCGAGCGACACCCGCACCGCGTCCGTCCCCCGGACGAACACCCACATCGGGACGGCCAGGAGGGCGAGCGCGACGGCGCCGGCCGCGGCGAGCGCGGCCGCCGAGCGGCGGAGCGGGCGCGCGAGGGCGAGCCAGGCGGCCGCGGGAACGAACAGCAGGAGGACGCCGTTCGCCTTCGACAGCGTCGCGAGGGCCAGGGCGAGGCCGCAGAGAACACCGTCGCGCCGGCGGCCGCTTCGGGCGAGGTCGATCGACGCCACGAGCGCCAGCGAGAAGAAGGCCGTGAGCGCCGCGTCCGCCAGGAACAGGCGGTCGTGGAAGAGCGCGAACGGGCAGAAGACGTAGAAGAGGGCGGCCACGACGGCGGTCCGGTCGTCGTAGAGGCGGCGCGCGAGAAAGAACACCGCCGCCACGGTCAGCAGCGAGAGGGCGACGGTGACGGCGCGGCTCGCGGCGAGGTCGTGGCCGCCCGCTAGCGGCAGCACCAGCGCGTTCAGGAAGATCGGCAGGCCCTTGCCGGCGAGCCACGGGCGCACGAGGCTCATGCCGGCGGTGAGCTTCTGGGACCAGGAGATGTACCAGGTCTCGTCCAGGAACGCCGGGAGCACGGTCAGCCGGACGAGGCGGGTCGCCGCGCCGAGAAGGAGGAGGCCGGCGAGCGCCGCGCGCCACGACCGCGCCGGACGAGTTGGGGCGGTGGTGAGCAAGGCTGGGCGCGGCGAGAATAGCACGCGAGCCGCCGGGCCTCGGCCCCCGCGTGCCCCCGCGGAGCCGTGTGCTATGGTCGCGGGCGTGTCCTTCCGCCGCGGCCTGCTGGCGCTGACCGGGGCCGGGCTCCTCCTCCGGCTGGCCTGGATCGTCCTCGAGCCGGCCACGGGCCCGGTCGCCGACGAGACGATGTGGGTGACCTGGGGGAGCCGCGAGCTTCCCGCCGTCGGGTTCGACCCCCTGAAGCTGCGGTTCATCTTCCACCCGCCGCTCTACCTCTACTTCATCGGAGTCGTCCAGGCCGTCTTCGGCTCGCTCGAGGCGGTGAAGCACGCGCAGGCGGTCGTCGGCGCGCTGCTCGTGCCGGCGATCGGCCTCCTCGGACGGCGGGCCTGCGGCGAGCGAGCGGGGCTCGTGGCGGCCGGCCTCGCGGCCTTCTACCCCGAGCTCGTCTGGTTCACCTCGCACTACTGGGCGGAGACGGTGTTCACCGTCCTTCTGTGGTGGGGCCTCGAGCGCACGGTCGCGGCCGACGCGCGCGCCTCGACGAAGGTCGCCGCCGCGGCGGGCGCTCTTCTCGGCCTCGCGACCCTCACGCGCGAGACGGTCCTCTACTTCCTCCCCGCCGCCGCGCTGTGGCTCGCATGGCGCCGCGCGGGAGGCGGGCGCCGCGCGGCGGCCCTCCTCCTGTCGGCCCTCGCGCTCGTCGCCCCGTGGACGCTGCGCAACTTCCGCGCGTTCGACGCCTTCGTGCCGGTGTCGACGTCGGGCGCCCTCAACCTCTGGCAGGGCAACGCGCGGCTCAGCCGCGAGCAGGTGTACGAGGAGTACTGGGCCGTCCACGGCCGCATCGCCAAGTACGAGTACGCGCGGAAGAAGGGCCTCGAGGCCGTCCTCGAGCGCCAGCCGTGGTGGATCTTCGAGAAGCTCTACGCGGAGATGCCGGAGTACTGGGCCGTCCACGGCCAGCCGGTCGTGCACATCGAGCGCGGCGCCTACGGCTTCGTGAACAGGCCGGTGGCCCTTGCCGCGATCGCGGTCGTGCTCCTGCCGTACCTCGCCGTCCTCGCCCTCTTCGTGGCCGGGATCGCGTTCCTTCCCCGCGGGCGCGTGAGCGTCCTGCTGCTCGGCTTCCTGGCGTTCTACGTCCTCCTCCACGTCGCGTCGCACGGCTACCCGCGCTACCGTCTCCCGTCGATGCCGGTCGTCTTCCTCGTCGCGGCCCACGGGTGGACCGCGTGGCGCGGCCGGCCCCGGCCCGCGGTCGACCGCGCGCACGCGCTCGCCGCCGCGGCCGTGGGCCTCGCCCTCGCGCTGTCCGTCGGGCCGAGCCTGCGGACCTGGGCGACCCAGCCCTGGCCGCCGCCGTGGTTCGCCGAGGAGACGGGCACCGGCACGGAGTCGCCGTGAGGCCCTCGCGCGCCCTCCCGCTGGCGCTGCTCGTCGCCCTCGCGGTCCGCGTCCCGTTCTGGATCGAGGCGCTGCGCACGCCGGTCGACGGCGACACCGCGATCGTCGGACTCATGGCCCGCCACCCCGGCGTCGGCACGACGATGTGGGGCCAGCCCTACGGCTCGCCGGTCGACTCGTGGGTCGCCCTGCCGTTCGTCGCGGCCTGGGGCTCGTCGGTCGAGGCGCTGCGCCTGCCGGTGTTCCTGCTCGGCCTCGGCCTCGTGCCCGTCGCGTACGGCCTCGCGCGTCAGCTCCATCCCGCGGCCGCGCTGCCGGCGGCGTTCCTGGTGGCGTGCCCGCCGCCGTACCTCGTCCTTCTCTCCGCGCTGCCGCCGCCCTTCTACGCGACGAGCCTCCTCCTGTGCGGGCTCGTCCTGCTCTGCGCGGCGTCCGCCGGGCAGAGGCTCGAGTCCGGCGAGGGGCCGCCGCCGCGCGGCACCCTGTTGATGATGGGCCTCTTCGCGGGCCTCGCGGTCTGGACCCACCTCATGTCGCTGAGCGCCGTGGCCGCGGCCCTCGCGTGGACGTTCGTCCGCGCGCACGGCCGCCGCCGGCTCCTCCTGTGGGCCCTCGTCCCGCTCGTCGCCGCGAGCGCCCCCTTCTGGACCCGCGCGCTGCGTGACGCGGAGGCGACCCGCATCGTGCAGGTCGAGGCGCGCGACCAGTCGATGGGCGCGCACCTCCTGGAGGTCGTGCCGCGCCTCCACGAGCCGCTCGGCGCGATCCTCGGCACCCACGTGCCCGTGATCGCGGACTCCGAGGACTTCGTGCTGCCCGCGCCGGGCTGGCGGGCCGGGCTCACGGTGCTCCTCTGCGGCTTCCTGCTCGTCCTCGCCGGCCGCGCGGTCCGCGCGCGGCAGCCGGCCCTCCTGCTGTTCCTCGCCGCGCTCCTCGCGCTAATCGCGTTCCCCTTCCCGCAGCGCGCGGCGCCGCACACGATCCGCTTCCTGACGCCCCTCCACCTGCCCGTGGCCGCGCTCGTGGCGTGGGGCGCGGCGCCGCGCGGCGGCGGGCGGAGGGCCTGGGTCGCGGTGCTCGCCCTCGCCGTGCTGAACCTGCTCGGGGCGACCCAGCTCCTGCAGGCGTGGCGCACGATGGACCGGGCGGAAGCGCCGTTCGTCCTTCCGGACCTGGGCCCCGTGCGCCGCCTTCTCGAGCAGCGCGGCGTGCGCCACGCGTACGCGCCGTACGGGCCGGCCTTCCGCCTCGCGTGGGAGAGCGGCGAGCGGATCGTCGCCTCGCCGCCGTGGAACGACCGCTTCCGGCACTGGCCGCTGCCGTTCCTCGACGAGGTGCGCTTCGCCAAGAACGTGGCGTGGGTGATCACGCCGGCCGAGCTCAACGCGCTGCCGGCGCCGGCGGCCTTCGACGCCGAGATGCGGCGGCTCGGCGGGCGCTGGCAGCGGATCGACGTGCCGCACGCCGCGGTGTTCCTCGGCTTCGTCCCGCCGTTCTCGGCGCGGGTCGAGCCGTGGCCGGGCGGCGGGCCGGCCGGCGACGGCGACCTGCGCACCGCGCTCGAGCCGGCGAAGCCCTCCGAGGCCCTGGAGCTGACGCTGCCCGCCCCGCGCCCGCTCGAGGCCGTGACCCTCACCGCCGCGCTCGACGGCCCGCGCCTGCCGCGCAGCGTCGACGTGGCGGTGAGCGCGGACGGCCGGACGTGGGAGACCGTCGCCACCCGCCGCCGGCGCGAGGAGCGGGCCGACCTGCGCTGGCTGAACGGCCACCCGCAGGCCGTCATCGACCACGACGTGATTGCCATTCCCCTGGGCGGCCGCGTCGTCTCCGCGCTCCGCGTCTCGCCTCACGAGTCGTCGGAGCCGTGGCGCCTCGGCGAGGCGCTCGTGCACGTCGAGCCGGCCCGGGCGGCCTGGGACGAGTGGCTCCCGCCGGCGCTCGACTGGGAGGCGCGCCGGCGGGCGCTCGTCGACACGCCGCTCCCCGACCGCGAGGACTGGTACTCGCGGGTGCTGCTCGCCGCGCGGCACCGCCCGCCGCCCTAGGCCGGCTCCCCGCGAACTCTGTCCGGACGGAGTCGGGCGTGGAACAATGGCCCTCATGCCCGACCTCGAGCCGCTCTTCGTCGGCCGGACGTTCGACGACTTCCTGTTCCGGCCGCAGCACAGCCCCGTGCGCACGCGGCGCGACGTGAGCCTCGCCATGCCGCTCGTGGCGGGGATCGAGCTCGCGCTGCCGGTGCTCGGCGCGAACATGGACACGGTCGTCGGCGAGGAGATGGCGAAGACCCTCGCCCTCGAGGGCGGGCTCGGCTTCCTCCACCGCAACTGCACGATCGAGGCGCAGGCGCAGTCGGTGCGCTACGTGAAGACGCGGCACTCCCACGTGATCGAGCGGCCGGCGATGATCCCGCGGACGGCCACGGTCGGCGAAGCGCGGAAGGCCGCCCGGCTCTTCGACGCGAGCAGCCTCCTCATCGAGGAGGAGAAGGGGAACGGAGTCCTCGCCGGCATCTTCTCCCATCGCGACATGCCCCTCGACCGCAGCTCGGACGAGCGGCCGGTGAGCGACTTCATGACGCCGCGCGAGAGGCTCGTGACCCGCCCGCCGAGCGTCTCGATCGACGAGGCCGAGCGGGCGATGTTCGAGGCCCGCGTCGAGAAGCTGCCGATCGTCGACGCCGAGGGCCGGGTGGTCGGCCTCGTCACGATGCGGGACCTCAAGCTTCACAAGCAGAAGCCGTACTCCACCAAGGATCGCCGCGGACACCTGCGGGTCGGCGCCGCGATCGGGGCGACGGGAGACTACGCCGAGCGGGCCGCCGCCCTCGTCGAGCGAGCGGTGGACGTGCTGCTCCTCGACGTGGCTCACGCCGACTCCGACATCGTGGCGTCGGCCGTCGCCGAGCTGCGGCGCCGGCTGCCGGCGGGCGTCCCGCTCGTGGTCGGCAACGTGGCCACGGCCGACGGCGCGCGCCGGCTGCGCGACGCCGGGGCCGACGCGATCAAGGTCGGCGTCGGCCCCGGCCGCGGCTGCCGCACGCGCCTCGAGACGGGGGCCGGCGTGCCGCAGCTCCAGGCCGTGCGCGAGTGCTTCCTCGCCGTCGAGGGGAAGGCGCCCGTCATCGCCGACGGTGGGGTGAAGGACGACAAGGACCTCTTCTTCGCGATCGCCTGCGGCGCGTCGACCGTGATGCTCGGCTCGATGCTCGCCGGAACGGACGAGGCTCCCGGCATCGTGGTCGAGGACCCGGCCACGCGGCAGAAGATGAAGCTCTACCGCGGCATGACGTCGCCCGAGGCGGTGGCCGACGCGAACGAGCCGGGCGACGTGGCCGAGGCGCTGCGCACGCCGGCCGAGGGCCAGTCGGTCCGCGTGCCCTACGTCGGCAGCGTCGTCGGCATCCTCGCCCGCCTGCGCGGGCACCTGCAGTCGGCCGTCAGCTACGCCGGCGAGACGAGCCTTCGGGCCGCCCACGACAAGGTCGCCGCCGACCCCGGCCGCTACCTCGTGCCGCTCTCGGAGGCGAGCCGCCGAGAGTCGTTCGTGCGCTGAGGCTCGGGCCCGCCGGCCTCAGAGCCCGGCGAGGGCCTGGTCGAGCCGGGCGCCGGCGCGATCCGATCGCGCAGCTCCGCGAGCGGCCGCGCGAAGCGCTTCTCCGCGCGGCCCGGAGCCGTCGCATCGCGCCGAGGGTGAAGGGCCAGCGGCGCTCGACCGCGCGGCGGAAGCGCCACGTGAAGCGGCGCGCGGCTGGGCCGCCACGGACGACACGAGGAGGGCGCGGCAGTTCCGCGACGAGGTCGCGCTCGGCGGCCGCCTCGTCCGCGAGCGGCTCCGCGTCGAGCACGCGGTCGACGAAGAGCGCGAGGCGCGGCGGCCGGCGCGTCGAGCGGTCCCCGCGCCGCCGCGCGTGAAGAGCGTCTGGTGGCCGGCCGCGAGGTCGGCCTCCACGTCCTGGAGATCGTCGAGGAGCTGCAGGAAGACGCCGTAGCCGAAGGCGAAGCTGCTCGGCCTCGTCGGCCTCTCCGGCGACGAGCCAGGTCGGCGAGCACCGACGTGCCGCCCTTCTCGCAGCTGATGGCCAGGAGCTCTTGGTCGTCGAGCCCCGGGTCGTCCTGCTGGGCGAGCGACCGCGTCTGGCCGGCGTGGATCGCGAGGAGCCCGTGGACCGCCGGGGTGGCCGAGGCGCGGTACTCGCCCTCGATCCGTGCGACGAGGTGGAACACCGCGGCTTCGGCCGCGTCCGCCGGGGCCACCGCCTCGCCGGCGAGGCGCCGCCCGAAGCGCCGGTTGAACGCGTGCTGCTTGGCGATCGGGGAGAGGCGCGGATCGTCGAGTCGGTTGTCGGTGAGCGTGGCACAGCACGCCGTAGGCGAGGAGGCCTCGCCGCACCGCACCGGCCGGCCGAGGCGCATCTGCAGGCTGTTGCCGATCCAGACGTTGCGCAGCGCCTGGCCGAGGCCCGCGAGCGGAAGCGCCGGGTCGAACGCGCGGGCCTCCGCGAACGCCACGGACGAGGCGAGGAAGGCGTCGGCGAAGACGAGCCGCCCGTAGCCGCCGGGCCAGCCGAGGGCGCTCGGCGCCGAAGGCGCGGAGGCGGTCGAGGACCGACTCGCGCCACGCGCGCCGCCCTCGTCGTCGGCCGGCAGACGATCGAGCTCGCTCCCGCGAGCGAATCGAGCAGACGCCGCGCGGCCCGCCTGTTGCCGAATGCCGGCGCCAGCCGACGCGAGGGCCGAGCTCGGGCACCTCCGCCGGCGTCGCCGCCCACGCCCGCGCGTGCTCGTCGCGCAGGGCCGCGACGTCGAGCGGCGCGACCTCGGGCGAGGCGGCGAGCGTGGCGCTCCTACGCCTTCGTTGTTACGCAGTTCGCGGTGGCGGAGTTCCGGCTCGTCCGCCGCGCGGGCGCCTTCTTCGAGCGCTCCGCGCGGATCTGCCTCGATCAGAACTGCACGCGCAGCGTGGCGAGCGCCTCGTCGTGGCGGATCGCGCGCGAGGCGGCGATGTCGTGGAAGGAGTACTCGAGCGTGAGGTCGACGCGCTTCACGATCGTCACCCGCAGGCCCGCGTCGAGCTTGTCCCAGTCCCACGCGAAGCTCGGCGCGACGAAGCCCCGCGGCGCCTGGAAGTCGTCTTCCACGAGCCGTCTGCGCGGACGACGGGTTGATCGCGGGGAAGAGGTCGGACGGGTCGGCGAGGTCGCCGAGCGCCAGGCGCCACCCGGCCTCCACCTCGAAGCCCGTCCGCGGCAGGCCCGCGAGCCGCTCGTGGACGACCTGGCCCCAGGCCGAGAAGCTGCCGAAGCGGACGTCGAGGTTGCCGCCGTAGCGCTCCACGCGGTCACCGTCGATCGGCAGCGAGATCCCGCCGGCGCCGTCGAGCAGGTCGAGGCCACCTCGTAGAACGTCCCGCGCAGGCGCGCCTGGGCCGAGAGGCGGCCCCGATAGTAGAAACCCATCGCGTCGATGCCGCGTCGGAAATCGGCGCTCAGGAAGCGCACCCCCGCGGCGCCGCCCCACTCGGGCTCGTGGCCGTTCGACAGCTCCTCGACCTCCGCGTGGTAGAGGATCGGGAAGCCGGAGTGCAGCTTCGGGTCCGGGCTCGGCGGCTCGTCCGTGCCGTTGTCGCCCGCGAGCACGTTCGGGTCGCGCATGAAGATCGGGTTGCCGGACGAGACCTGGCCCATGAAGTAGACGTGGCTTCCGATCGAGCCGCCGGCCTGGACCTGAAGGTCGTTGAAGCGGTTGAACGCCGTCGAGACGAGGCCGTAGCTCTCGAGCCGGCGGAAGGGCTGGCGGTCGAGCTTCGGCGCCTTGCCGACGAGCGCGAAGAACGACGCGCCGCCCGGCAGCGGCTCGAGCGAGGCCTTCTTCGTGCCGAAGGCGACCCAGCCCTCCTCCACGTTCACGGTCTGGTCGGTGCTCGTGGGGTTGCGGTCGTACAGGCTGATGAACGCGACCTTCAGGTGGGCCGTGATCGATCGCGGCATCTCGACGTCGACGAGCAGGAGCGCCTTGCTGAGCTCGATCGAGCCGCCCGGCGACACCGTCTGCAGGGCGACGTTCGGCTGCCCCTGCGGCACGAACTCGGGAGGAAAGGGGAACGCGAGCGGTAAGCGGTCGTCCTCCGACCAGCGGCCGTTCGCCTTCAGCTCGCCGCCGAGGCGGACCTTGAAGCCGTCGTCCGGCTGAGCGGCGTGAGGCCCCGCGTCCTGCGGGGCGGCTTCGGCCGCGCCCGCGAGGAGCAGGCACACGAGAATCCCTTCTCGGCGCATTCGGTCTCTCCGTTCGCAGGGTTCGTGGAATGCTAGCATCGGGGCAAGGGCTTCCGGCGACGAGAATGGGCATCCCGGGAGCCGGGGAGGGTTCTGATGGGCCGGGTGTACGCCGACAACAGCGAGGCGATCGGTCGCACGCCGCTCGTGCGGATCAACAAGCTCGCGAAGGGCGCGAGGGCGACCGTCCTCGCCAAGATCGAGGGCCGCAACCCGGCGTACTCCGTCAAGTGTCGGATCGGGGCCTCGATCGTGTGGGCGGCGGAGAAGAGCGGCGAGCTCAAGCCCGGCATGGCGATCCTCGAGGCGACGAGCGGCAACACCGGCATCGCCCTCGCGTACGCCGCGGCCGCCCGCGGCTACGAGTGCGTGCTCGTCATGCCGGAGACGATGAGCATGGAGCGCCGCAAGGTCCTCGTCGCGCTCGGCGCGAAGCTCGTGCTGACGCCCGGCTCGGTCGGCATGAAGGGCGCGATCGCGAAGACCGAGGAGCTCGCGAAGGCCGAGCCCGGGAAGTACTTCATGGCCCGCCAGTTCGAGAACCCGGCCAACCCCGACATCCACGAGCGGACGACCGGCCCCGAGATCTGGGACGACACCGACGGGAACGTGGACGTCTTCGTCGCCGGCGTCGGCACCGGCGGGACGCTGACCGGCGTCAGCCGCTACATCAAGAACACGAAGGGCAAGAAGATCCTCACGGTGGCGGTCGAGCCGGAGGTCTCCCCGCTCATCACCCAGACGCTCGCCGGGCAGCCCCTCGCGCCTGCGCCGCACAAGATCCAGGGCATCGGCGCGAACTTCGTCCCGAAGAACCTCGACATCTCCCTCGTCGACCGGGTCGAGCGCGTCTCGAACGACGACGCGATCGCCATGGCCCGCCGTCTCGCCCGCGAGGAGGGCATCCTCTGCGGCATCTCCTGCGGCGCGGCGATGGTCGCCGCCGTGCGCCTCGCCCACGAGCCCGCCTTCGCCGGCAAGACGATCGTCGTCGTGCTGCCCGACCTCGCCGAGCGCTACCTCAGCGGCGCGCTCTTCGAGGGTCTGTTCACGGAGGTCGAGAAGATGCAGGCCACACCGCTGTCATGACCACCCAGGCGTCGGCCGAGCTCGAGCGGCTGGTCGACGGCATGGTCGCGAGCTACCGTCGCGACCCCCGCGGCCAGCACGTCAACCGGCGCTTCCTGCCGTCGCGCGACGAGATCCTGGAGGTCGTCCGGCTCCTCCTCCAGCTCTTCTACCCGGGCTACGTGGGGCGGCAGGACCTGACGGACGAGAACATCGAGTACCACGTGGGCACCCTCCTCTCGGCCCTCCGCGAGAAGGTGCAGCGCCAGGTGGAGACGTGCCTCGCCTTCGCCGCCGAGTCCGAGGGGAAGCCCGAGGGCCCGTGCGGCGAGGAGGCGCGACGCATCACGCGGGCGTTCCTCGAGCGCCTCCCGGTCATCCGGGAGGCGCTCATCGAGGACGTCCAGGCCGCCTACGACGGCGATCCGGCCGCGACGAGCCTCGACGAGGTGATCCTCGCGTACCCGGGGTTCCTCGCGATCAGCGTCCACCGCGTGGCCCACGAGCTGCACGTCATGGGCGTCCCGCTCATGCCCCGCATCATGAGCGAGTGGGCCCACTCGCAGAGCGGGGCGGACATCCACCCCGGCGCGAACGTCGGCCGCAGCTTCTTCATCGACCACGCGACCGGCGTCGTGGTGGGGGAGACGACGACGATCGGGGCGAACGTGAAGCTCTACCAGGGCGTGACCCTCGGCGCGCTCTCGATCCCGAAGGACGCGCGCGGCCGGGTCATCCGCGACACCAAGCGCCATCCCACCGTCCAGGACAGCGTCACCGTGTACGCGAACGCGACCGTCCTCGGCGGCGAGACGGTGCTGGGCTCGGACAGCGTCGTCGGCGGCTCGGTGTTCGTGACGTCGAGCGTCCCCGCGGGCTCGCGCGTCGCGCTGCGCCCGCCGGAGCTGACCGTGCGCTCGAGGGCGGAGGCCGGCGACTTCGTGATCTGAGGCGGCGGGCGGCGTCTTCGGTGCGTCGATGCCGCCGTGCCGCGCTCCCGGCGCGGGTATCATGCGGCGTTCTTCCAGAAACCAGGAGCCCCGTGAGCGAAGCTTTCCTCGACCCGAACGTCCCCGGAAACCCGGCCTACCACTTCACGATCGTCCCGCCCGGCACGCCGACCGCCGTCGGCTGGGGCCAGCGGCCCGCGCTCCTGCCGTCGGCGGGCCTCGCGACCCGCTGCGTGCACGCGGGCTCGCAGCCCGACGCCGCGTTCGGCAGCGTGATGCCGCCGCTGTATCTGTCGTCGACCTTCGCCTTCACCGACCTGTGCACGAACACGGGCTTCGACTACACGCGCAGCGGCAACCCCACCCGCGCGCGCCTCGAGGACGCGATCACGCTCCTCGAGGGCGGCAGCGGCGCCACCTGCACCGCCACCGGCATGGCGGCGATCCTCGTGGCCCTGAACCTGCTGCCCCACGGTAGCCACCTGCTCAGCACGATCGACTGCTACGGCGGCACCTTCCGCACGCTCGAGCACGCGAAGGTGCACTACGGCCTCGAGGTCACGTACCTCGACCTCGCCGACCTCGACGCGGTGCGCGCGGCCTGGCGGGAGAACACGCGGATGGTGTGGGTCGAGACGCCGTCGAACCCGATGCTGCGGCTCACCGACATCGCCGCCGTCTCGGCGATCGCCCGCGAGCGGGGCGCCTTCACGGTGGTCGACAACACGTTCCTCTCCCCGGTGCTCCAGCAGCCGCTCGCTCTCGGGGCCGACCTCGTCGTGCACAGCACGACGAAGTACCTGAACGGCCACAGCGACGTCGTCGGCGGGGCGGTCGTCGCCGCGCCGAGCCAGACGGCACTCGCCCAGCGCCTGGCCGCGCTCAACAACCTGCTCGGCACGAGCCAGAGCCCCCACGACTGCTTCCTCGTCCTGCGCGGGATCAAGACGCTGCCGCTGCGGGTGGCCGCCCACGAGGCGAACGCCCGCTACGTCGCCGAGCGGCTGGTCGCGCACCCCGCCGTGCGCTGCGTGAACTACCCGGGCCTCGCCTCGCACCCGCAGCACGAGCTCGCCTGCCGGCAGCAGAAGGGCTTCGGCGCGATGATCAGCTTCGAGCTCCACGAGACGACGCGCGAGGCGGCCGAGGCGGTCATGCGCCGCACGCGATGGTTCACGCTCGCGGAGAGCCTCGGCGGCGTCGAGAGCCTCGTCGCCCACCCGGCCAGCATGACCCACGCGAGCATGACGCC
>JAXLRD010000012.1:0-156843 GCA_046331285.1 Vicinamibacteria bacterium | reverse complement strand
CTCGATGCCGACGAGCGGCGTGACCTTGTCGCGCAGCCCCGCGTCGTTCAGCTTGAAGAGCACGTTGGCGTCGAGGAGCAGCCGGCCGCCGAGGTTGACCTTCATGCCCGCCGCGCCGTTGATGATCGAGTAGGCCTCGCTCACGAAGTCGATCTGCGGAAACGTCTTCCCGTTCGCCGCCGTGAAGGTCTGGCTGACCATGCGGGGGGACGACGTCACGTGGTTGCCGAGGACGTCGACGGCGAACGTCAGCCGCTTGGTGACGCCCCAGTCGATGCCGGCGGCCCAGGTGAACTGGTCCGGCATGTCGGCCTTCGTGCCCTTCTGCACGTCGCCGGCGAGGACGCTCTTGCCGTTCCACAGGTAGCCCGCGTTGACGTGGAGCGCGGCATGGCCGAAGCCGACCGCGAGGGCGGCGAAGGGCTTGACGCCGGTCGTGCCGAGGCCGAGGAGGTTCTCCTCGTCCCCCGTCGGCACGCGGACGTCGAGGCCGAGGGCGAGGCCGGCCTTCTGCCCGGTGACCGCGCGCGCCTTCAGCCGCAGCACGAGGTCGCCGATGCCGCTCGCCGAGCCCGCGAGCCCGTAGTCGGCCGTCGTCCCGTAGTCGCCGCTCCCGTTGCCGTAGAAATGGATGGCCGGGTTCGTCGTGCCGACGCGCTGGATCGTCGCGACGGAGTTGACGCCGAGGTCGACGCGGACGAACGGCACGGCGAGCGAGGCGTCGAGCCAGTTTGCGAGGCCGTAGGTGAACGACGCGACGGTCTGGTCGACCTTCGCGTCGATCGACGTCGCGGTCGTGACGACGTCCGCGCGGCCGCCGCCGAGCTGAGCGTCGTCGTGGGTGAAGACGGCGGGCACCGCGCCGAGGTTCACGCCCTCGATGGTGTCGAACCCGAAGTGCTGGTAGCTCACGCCGAAGCTGAACTTGTTGCGGCCGAGGGTCTCGGGCCGCTCGGCGAGGATCGGCCCGAAGCTCTGGGTCGTGCGCTGGTACGTACCGAGCGTCTCGTCGAAGGTGTAGGTGAACCCGGACGCCGGCGAGGGCAGCGGGATCGCCGCGAGCTGGCTGGCCAGCGCGACGTTGAACTGGGTGAATCGCGACTGGAACGCGCTGTTGAAGTGCGCCGAGTGCGTGCTGCCGTCGGGCAGCCTTGCCTCGCTGCCGACGGTCAGCCCCTTGGGCCCGTAGAGGTCCGGGATGAGGAGCGCGAGCTTCGGGGTCTGGGCCCGGCTCGGCCCGGCCAGAGCGACGAGTACGAACGCCAGCACCGCCGTCCTTCTCGACATTGTCTCTCCTCCCGATCCGCCCGCGTGGGGGCGCGTCGGACGAGTGTCTAGATCTGCCTGGTTCCGTTCCGAAGATTCTAGAGGTTTCCCGCAGAAATGGAAGATGAAACCCGCTTTCATCTGCACGGCGCCCGCGGATCCGCCGTTTCCCCAGCGTTCGAAAGGGCTTATCATGCGAAGCTCGGAAGTGAGGGAATCTAATGCCTGACGGACCATCGTCTCCCGGCGAGCGCACGATCGCCGTCCTGACGAGCGGCGGTGACGCGCCCGGCATGAACGCGGCAGTGCGCGCGGTCGTCCGCACCGCCCTCTCGCGCGGCGTCCGCGTGTTCGCGATCCGCGAGGGCTACGAGGGCGCGGTCGCCGGCGGAGACCGCATCACCCCCATGACCTGGTCCTCGGTCGGCGGGATCCTCCACATGGGCGGCACCTCGATCGGCACGGCGCGGTCCGATCGCTTCCGGACCCGCGAGGGCCGCAGGCAGGCGGCGGAGAACTTCCTCAAGGCCGGCATCGACAGTCTGGTGGTGATCGGGGGCGACGGCAGCCTCAGCGGCGCCGACGCCCTCCGGAGCGAGTGGCGCTCGCTCGTGGACGAGCTCGCCGGCGAGGGCCGGATCGACGCGGCCACCGCCTCGAAGGCGACGACCTTCAGCATCGTCGGGCTCGTCGGCTCGATCGACAACGACATGGCGGGCACCGACATCACGATCGGGGCCGACACCGCCCTCCACCGCATCACCGAGGCGATCGACGCCATCGCCTCGACCGCGGCCAGCCACCAGCGCACGTTCGTCGTCGAGGTCATGGGCCGGCACTGCGGCTACCTCGCCCTCATGGGCGCGATCGCCACCGGAGCGAGCTTCGTGCTCGTCCCCGAGGATCCGCCGGACGTCGACGACTGGGAGTCGACGATGTGCGAGCGGCTGCGCACGGGGCGCGAGGCCGGCCGCCGCGACAGCATCGTCATCGTGGCCGAGGGCGCCATCGACCGCCAGGGCCGCGCGATCACCGCCGAGCACGTCCGCCGCGTGCTCCAGGAGCGGCTGAACGAAGACGTTCGGGTCACGATCCTCGGCCACGTGCAGCGCGGCGGAGCGCCCTCGGCCTACGACCGCTACATGAGCACCCTCCTCGGCTACGCCGCCGTCGAGGAGCTCCTCTCCGCGCCCCCCGGCTCCGAGCCGCAGCTCATCGGCTGGAAGGACAACCGCGTCACCCGCCAGCCCCTGATGGCGTGCGTCGACGAGACGCGCCGGGTCGCCGAGTGCGTGAAGACGGGCGACTACAAGGGGGCCATGGCCCTGCGCGGGCGCGGCTTCGGCTCGGCGATGGCGACCCTGCGCACGATCGTGCGCGCCCTTCCCCACCCGCCGTCCGAGGGCCAGAAGCGCTACCGCTTCGCGATCATGCACGGCGGGGGCCCCGCCCCCGGGATGAACACGGCCGTGCGCGCCGCGCTGCGCCTCACGCTCGACCGCGGCCACCACGTGCTGGGCGTGCGCAACGCCTTCCGCGGCCTCGTCGACGGCGACTTCTTCGAGATGGGCTGGATGAGCGTCAACGGATGGGCGAGCCGCGGCGGGGCCGAGCTCGGCACGAACCGCCGGGTCCCCGGCGACCGCGAGCTCTACACGATCGCCCGCCAGATCGAGAAGCACGAGATCGACGGCATCCTCATGATCGGCGGCTGGTCGGGCTACGCCGCGGTCGCGAAGCTCCACGCCGAGCGCGAGCGCTTCCCCGCGTTCAACCTGCCGATCATCTGCCTGCCGGCGTCCATCAACAACAACCTGCCGGGCTCGGAGCTGTCGATCGGCAGCGACACCGCCCTCAACAACATCGTGAGCGCGGTCGACAAGATCAAGACCTCGGCCGTCGCCTCGCAGCGCTGCTTCGTGGTCGAGGTGATGGGCCGCCGCTGCGGCTACCTCGCCCTCATGAGCGGCCTCGCGACGGGCGCGGAGAGGGTCTACATGAACGAGGACGGGGTCACCCTCGCCGACCTCCAGCGCGACCTCACGATGCTGACCGACGGCTTCCGCCGCGGGAAGCGCCTGGGCCTGCTCATCCGCAACGAGGACGCGAACCCCTTCTACACGACGCCGTTCATGTGCGCCCTCTTCGAGCAGGAGGGCGGGGACCTCTTCGACGTTCGCCAGGCGATCCTCGGCCACCTCCAGCAGGGCGGCGACCCGAGCCCCTTCGACCGCATCCTCGCCACGCGCATGGCCTCGCAGAGCGTCGACTTCCTGATCGACGAGGCCGCCAAGGGCCCGGGCAGCGGCGCGGCCGCGTTCATCGGCATGCGCGAGGGCAAGCTGACGATCACGCCGTTCGAGGACCTCTCGCGGCTCATGGACCTCGAGAACCAGCGGCCCAAGGAGCAGTGGTGGCGCGCGCTCGCGCCGATCGCGCAGCTCCTCGCGGCCCCCGGACCGGGGGCCGACCCCACGGCCGCCTAGGGGAAGCGCCGGGCGAGGCCGCCCCGGCTATACTCGGCCGTCTTCTCTCCAAGATGGCCCAGGACGACGGCGCGGACGGCCGGACGCCGACGCACTCGCAGCCCTCCCGCCGAGGGCTGCTGAGGCGCATCATGGACGGGCTGCGCCCGCCTGCCTCGAGAGGCGGGAGCGTCGGCGAGGTGGCGACCCTCGGCCGCTACCGCCTGCTCGAGCGCATCGGCCAGGGCGGCATGGGCATCGTCTTCTCCGCCGAGGACGAGAGCCTCGGCCGGCGCGTCGCGGTGAAGACGATCGCCGAGCCCGACGAGTCGGCCCGCCGGCGTTTCCGCCGCGAGGCCCGGGCGGCGGCCGCGGTCAACCACCCGAACGTCTGCCAGGTCTACGAGATCGGCGAGGACTCCGGGCGCCTCTTCATCGCGATGGAGCTGCTCGCCGGCGAATCGCTCGCGGCCCGGCTCGCGCGCGGCCCGCTGCCGGCGGACGAGGCCCTCGCGATGGCGCGCGACGTCCTCGCCGCCCTCGAGGCCCTCCACGCGACCGGCGTCGTCCACCGGGACCTGAAGCCCTCGAACGTCTTCCTCACCCCGCACGGCGTCAAGCTCCTCGACTTCGGCCTCGCCCGCCCTCTCGCGCGCGAGCTCACCTCGTCGCTCGGGGCCGCGTCCGAGCTGACCCGCCCGGGGCTGATCGTCGGCACGCCCCGCTACATGGCCCCCGAGCAGGTGACGGGCGGCGAGGTGGACGCGCGGACCGACCTCTTCGCCACGGCGGCGATCCTCTACGAGGCTCTGGCCGGCCGCCCGGCGTTCGTCGGCGCGACGGTCGTGGAGGTGCTCTCGGCCACGCTGCACGAGGAGCCGCCGGCCCTCGCCGGCGACAGCGCGGTGATCGCTCTCGACCGCTGCCCTGCGCCGCGGCCTCGCGAAGCGCCCGGAGGATCGGCCGGCGAGCGCCGCCGGGATGCGGGCCGAGATCGAGGGGATCGCGGCCGGGGCCACGCCGTCCGGCGCGTCCGTGGCGCGGCCGCTGTCGCGCCTCGTCGTCCTGCCGTTCCGCCTGCTGCGCGCCGACCCCGAGATCGAGTTCCTCTCGTTCGCCCTCGCCGACGCCGTCTCCGCGTCCCTCTCGGGCCTGCCGTCGGTCGTGATCCGATCGAGCGCCGCGGCGGCGCGTTTCGCCTCCGACAGCCCGGACCTCAAGGCGATCGCCGCCCAGGTCGACGTCGACCGCGTCCTCGTCGGGACGCTGCTCCGGGCCGGCGACCAGCTGCGCGCGTCGGCCCAGCTCGTGGAGGCCCCGGGCGGCACGCTGCTGTCGTCCCAGTCGGTGCAGGCGCCGCTCGGCGACGTCTTCGGCCTCCAGGACGAGCTGGCGCGGCGCCTCGTCGAGTCACTGTCGCCGACGCTGGCCCCGGCGGAGGGGCGGCCGGGCCGTGCGACCCCGGCGAGCGCCCGCGCGTACGAGCTCTACCTCCGCGCCAACGAGCTCGTCCGTGACTGGTCCCAGGTCGCCTCGGCCCGCGACCTCTACCGCGCCTGCGTCGACGAGGACCCGGGCTTCGCGCCGGGCTGGGCCCGCCTCGGCCGCAGCCATCGGCTCCTCGCCAAGTACTTCCGCGAGGCTCCGGAGGAGAACCTCGCGCGGGCCGACGAGGCCTTCCGCCGCGCCCTCGCCCTCGATCCCGGCCTGCCCCTCGCCCACAAGCTCTTCGCGCACCGCGAGGCGGAGATGGGTCGCGCGCGCGACGCGATGGCGCGGCTGCTGACCCTCGCGCGCGCGAGCCGCAACGACCCCGAGGCCTTCGCCGGCCTCGTGCACGCCTGCCGCTACTGCGGGCTGCTCGAGGCGTCCGAGGCCGCGCACCGCGAGACGCGACGGCTCGACCCCCACGCGTCGACGAGCGTCGTGTACACGTGGTGGGCGCGCGGCGACATGGAGCGCGTGGTGGCCGAGACCTCCGACGCGGGCGACTTCGAGCTGCGGACGATGGCGCTCGAGAGCCTGGGCCGCCGCGAGGAAGCGCGGCGCACGCTCGTGCGGCCGCCGCACTCGTCGGCCGCGCCCGTCTTCACCGCGATCATCGGCGCGCTCGAGGCTCTCCTCGACGGCCGCCAGGAGGCGTTCGACGCCTTCGCGGCGCTCACCGCGAGCCACGGCGACCCGGAGGCGCTCTTCATGTACGGCGCGTGCCAGGCCCGCATCGGTGACGCGGAAGGCGCGATCGCGACGCTGGGCCGCTCCGTCGACGGCGGCTTCACCGTGCCGCAGGCGCTGCGGGATCACCCCTGGCTCGCCCCGCTCCGCGGCGACCGCAGGGTGCAGGCGCTCCTCGAGCGCGCCGACGACGCGCGGCGCGAAGCCGGCCGGGCGTTCCTCGACGCCGGCGGCCCCGCGCTCCTCGGCAGCTGACCCTCCCCGCCGCGCGCCGGACGCCGGAGGGTGAGAAGATCGGCGCTTCGCGGAGGAATCACGGATGAGCCGACTGTTCCCGACGACCGGTCTCGCCCCGGTCCTGCTGGCCGCTGCCCTCGTCGCCGCCCCCGCCCGCGCGGCCGACGACCCGCGCCTCGCCGGCGCCGTGCGCGGAGCGAGCGGCGGCTGGATCACCGTGCGCCTGCAGGGCACGCCGGCCCAGATCGGCTACCAGCACGGGCGGCTCCTCTCCGCCGAGATCGCCGACGCGGTCGCGGTCGCGAAGCTCTCGCTGGTGCACGACAACAAGCGCGACTGGGCGTGGTTCCGGAAGACGGCGCAGGACGTGCTCTGGCCCCGGATCGACCGCGAGTACCAGGAGGAGCTCGCGGCGATCGCGGAGGGCGCCGCGGCGGGCGGGGCGAAGGTGGACGTGTGGGACGTGGTCGTCCTGAACGCGAACCTGGAGATCGGCTACTACACGGCCGTCCTCGACAAGGCCGACAAGTCGCGCGCGCCCGACAAGTGCAGCGCGTTCGTCGCCACCGGGAGGTACACCCGCGACGGCCGGCCGGTGATCGCCCACAACAACTGGTCGGGCTACCTCGACGGCGCCCGCTGGAACGTCGTCTTCGACGTGCGCCCCGCGCGCGGCCACCGGTTCCTGATGGACGGCTACCCCGGCCTCATCCACAGCGGCGACGACTTCGGGGTGAACGCGGCCGGCCTCGCGATCACCGAGACGACGATCACCGGCTTCAAGGGCTACGACGCGCGCGGCGTCCCGGAGTTCGCGCGGGCCCGCAAGGCGATGCAGTACGCCTCGTCGATCGACGACTTCGACCGGATCATGCGCGAGGGGAACAACGGCGGCTACGCGAACGCGTGGCTCGTCGCCGACACGACGACCGGCGAGATCGCGCGGCTCGAGCTCGGCCTGAAGAACGTCACCCTCGAGCGGACGAAGGACGGCTACTTCGTCGGCACGAACTTCCCCGTCTCGCCGAAGCTCGCCGCCGAGGAGACCGGCTTCCGGCTCGACGACCCGGGCCTCTCCGCGAACGCGCGCCGGGTGCGCGCCGAGCAGATCGTGAAGGAGAACGAGGGGCGCATCGACCTCGCGGTGGCGAAGGCCTATCTCTCGGACCACTACGACTCGCACGAGAAGAAGGCGAACGCGCCGAGCGAGCGCACGCTGTGCGGCCACGTCGACCTCTCGCCCCGCGGCATGGGCGACTGGTTCGGCCCCTACGGCCCCGCCGGCACGGTGCAGGCCAAGGCCGCCGACGCGGCGATGGTGAAGCGGATGTCGTTCGAGGCGGCGGTCGGCCACCCGTGCGGGGTCGACTTCCGCGCCGCGCCGCACCTCGAGAGGCACCCCGAGTTCGCGTGGACGAAGCCGCTCCTGCGCGACCTCGTCGCCGGAAGGTGGACGGCGTTCGCCGCCGCTACAGCCAGCCCCGCCGCCGGAACCAGGTGATCATGCCGCCCGCCATCGCGAGGCACACGATCCAGAACGCGGGGTAGCTCCACCACCAGTCGAGCTCGGGCAGGTGCTTGAAGTTCATCCCGTAGACCCCGGCGAGGAAGGTCAGGGGGATGAAGATGGTGCCGATGATCGTGAGCACCTTCATGACCTCGTTCATCCGGTTGCTGATCGCGGTCATGTAGGTCTCGGTGAGCCCGTTCGCCACCTCGCGGTAGGTCTCGACGAGGTCGATGAGCTGCACGACGTGGTCGTAGACGTCGCGGACGTAGGTGGTCGTCACCTCGGAGAAGCACTCGTGCGGGTCGCGCTGAAGCCGCCCGAGGACCTCCCGCATGGGCCACATCGCGCGGCGCACGAGGAGCAGCTCGCGCTTGACCCGGTGGATGGCCTGGATCGTGTCCTGGGACGGGCGGGCGAGCACCTCGTCCTCCATGTCCTCGAGGCGGTCGCCGAAGGACTCGAGGATCGGGAAGCAGGCGTCGACGATCGCGTCGAGGAGCGAGTACGCGAGGAAGCTCGCGTCGTTTCTCCGCAGCTGCGAGCCCGGGGTGCGGATCCTCTGGCGCACCGCGTCGAAGACGTCCGAGGCGTTCTCCTGGAACGTGAGGACGGTGCGGTGGCCGACGAAGATGCTCACCTGCTCCCCGTGGATCGTCCCCTCCTGCATCTCGATCTGCCGGGCCACGACGAACAGCCGCGCCTGGTAGCCCTCGGCCTCCTCGTACGCCTGGACCTTCGGCCGCTGCGGCACGTGGAGCACGTCCTCGATCGCGAGCGGGTGGAGGCGGTACTTCTCGGCCATCGCGCGGATGAGCTCGAGGTCGCCGAGGCCGGCCACGTTGATCCAGCGGACGACGGACCACTCCGGCCGGTGGGCGCCGATGAACGCGCGCAGGTCGCCGACCGCGTCGAACTGCACCTGGTCCGGCGAGTAGTCGACGCAGGTGATGGCGCCGGCGCCCGGCACGCTCGGCAGCTTGGCGAGGTCGGCCGGCTCGATGCCGGGCGCGGCGCCCGGCTTGCCCTTGAACCGCCGCGGCAGGCGCAGGCCCCGCCGCGAGGACTGGCGGCGCTTCCGCGGGCGCGGGCGGGCCTCGGCCGGGGGCGCGTTCTCGTTCAGCGGATCGGGCGGGAAAGGCGCGTGGTCCTCGACCGCGGCGGGCAGACCCGCCGGCGCCGCGGCGTCGGCCGACGGCTCTCCCGCGACGGGCTCGGCCGGCCCGCCGGCCCCTCCGGCCTCCGCCTCCCCCGGCGGCTCCGGCGCCTGCGCTCTTCGTCTCGCCATTCCTGTCTCCAATCAGCGCACGTACGGGATCGTCTGCGGCCCCTCCGGCAGCACCGCCACCGGCGCGTCCTCGCCGAGCCGGGCGAGCTCCCGGGCCACCGCCGCACCGACGTCGGCGATCGGCTCGAGGTGCGCGCGGCGCACCTCGTCCGCCGGCAGCTCGCTCAGGAGCCCGACCCGGGCCTTCAGCCGGATGATCGCGAGCAGCTGCGCCTCCCACTGGTCGAACACCGAGAAGCCGGGCGCGCAGATGGCGTCGAGGAGCTCCCGCGGCGAGGCGTGGTCGAAGAGGAGCGTCCTGAAGTTGCCGTGGGTCGGGAAGCCGTCGTTGCAGCGGGCGGCGGCCGCGATGTAGCCGCCGTCCTCGACGATCTGCGCCGCCGCCGACATGCCCTTCACGGTCTGGTAAAGGTTCTGGTCGAGGGGATAGCCGCTGTTCGTGGTGACGACCACGGGGAAGGGGCGGTCGCACGCGACCATCGCCGTCTCCCGCGAGAACGCGCAGCCGCGCTCGTGGGCCGCGATCGGGTCGCCGCAGAAGAAGGCGGTGATCTCGCGGCGACGGTTGAGGGTCACGTTCACGCAGAAGTCGAGCGGGACGAGCGAGGCGTTGTGCCGCACGATCGCCTGCGTCGGGTTTCCCTCGAGCCGGCCCCAGGTGCTCCGCGGGTCGCCGATCGTGGCCGCGTCGTGGTAGCGCATGATCGACGCGATGTCCCCGATCGCCGGGAACACGCCCTTGCAGCCGCCCGAGAAGCCCGCCATGAAGTGCGGCTCGATGAAGCCGGTGGCGATGCGGCGGTCGGCCTCGACGTAGTCGCGGTTCAGGAGGACCGGCTCGCCCAGGCGGTCCTTCCCCACCGCGACGAGCGTCGACGGGTCGTGCGCCGTGTGGTTCACCACGCGGTAGCGCGCGAAGACGTCGCGGCCGACCATCGACGCGAGCTCCTCCGGCGTGTTCGCCCGGTGCGAGCCCGTGCCGTTCACGATCACGACGCGCTCGGCGGGCACGTGGGCGAGCTCCTCGAAGAGCCACGGCAGCAGACGGTCGGACGGGAGCGGCCGCGTGAGGTCCGGGATGACGACGGCCACGCGCTCGCCGGGCTTCACGAGCTCGCGCAGGGGCGCCGCGCCGATCGGGGCACGCACGGCCTCCCGGAAGGCGGCCCGCTCGTCGGGGAGCCCGGGCAGGAAGCGCGGCTCGATGAGCGTCACGTTGCGTCCGGGGACGTCGACGGCGAGGCCCTCGCGGCCGTACTGCAGGTGGACCTTCATGGCGCGCCAAACGCTACGACGCCGGGGGCGGGGAAGCAAACGGCTCCGGCGTTGCCGGGCCGCGAAGACGGTGACAAGCTTCGCGCGCCGGCGACGGGGCCGGCGCCCTGCCGGAGGAAGCCATGACCACGCCCCGCCGTCTCCTCCTCGCCCTCCCGGCCGTCGCGGCCCTCGCCCTGCCCGCCGCCGCCGCGCCGGAAGGGGCCGCCCGGCCCGACGTGCGACCGCGCTTCTTCCAGGCCGGAAAGCTCCGGGCGCTCGTCCTCTCCGGGCGCAACAACCACGACTGGCGCACGACGACGCCGCTCCTGCGCCAGCTCCTCGTCGACTCCGGCCGTTTCGACGTCCGCGTCGTCGAGGAGCCGGACGGCCTCACCGCCCGCACGCTCGCGCCCTACGACGTCGTCGTCTCGGACTACTGCGGCCCCCGCTACGCCCCGCAGACCGAGGCCGCGATCGTGGCCTTCGTCCGCTCCGGGAAAGGGTTCGTGGCGGTGCACGGCGCGGCCTACGGCTTCTCCGGCCTCGACGTGCTCGCCGACCGGCACGCGAAGACGGGGATCGCCGAGCGGCCCTGGACGGAGCACGGGCGAATCGTCGGCGGCTACTGGCCCTCGGCCCCGAAGGAGCAGTTCCACGGCGCGCGGCACTCCTTCGAGGTGAAGCTCCTCGACCGGGACCACCCGGTGACGCGGGGCTTCCCGCCGAGCTTCGTCGCGACCGACGAGCTCTACCACCGCATGACGGTCCTGCCCTCGGCCCACGTCCTCGCGACCGCCTTCAGCGAGCCGGCCACGGGCGGCACCGGCCGCGACGAGCCGATCCTCTGGGTGAACACCTACGGCGCCGGCCGCGCCTACTTCACCGCCCTCGGCCACGAGGTCGCGGCGATGCAGAACCGCTCGTTCCGCGCGGCCCTCCTGCGCGGGGCGGAGTGGGCCGCGACGGGCGCCGTCACGCTGCCGGCCGACGCGGGCGGGCCGCCCGCCCGGCCCGATGCCCTGCGGCTCCTCGTCGTCACCGGGGGCCACGACTACCCCACCAGCTTCTACTCCGTCTTCGCGGGCCGGCCCGAGTGGCGGTGGGAGCACGCGCCGTCGATGAAGGAGGCGTTCGCCCGGGAGGCGGTGTCGCGCTACGACGCGGCGGCGTTCTACGACATGACGACGAGCGACCCGGGCGACGAGGCGAAGCGCAACCTCCGGGCGTTCGCGGAGGCGGGCAAGGGGCTCGTCGTCCTCCACCACGCGATCGTGGGCCACCCCGGCTGGCCGTTCTGGGAAGAGCTCGTGGGCGGGCGCTACCTGGAAGCGGACGACGGCGCCTGGAAGAAGTCGACCTACCGGCACGACGTGGAGCTCCTCGTGCGGCCCTCCGGCGCCCACCCGATCACCGACCCGGTCGGCCCCCTCCAGGTGGAGGACGAGGCGTACAGGGGGATGCGCGTCTCGCCCGGCGTCGTCCCCCTCCTCGAGACGGCCCACCCGGACTCGGACCGGCTCGTCGGCTGGGTGAGCCCGTACGCGAGGGCGAGGGTCGTCTACCTCCAGCTCGGCCACGGCGAGCCGGCCCACCGCAGCGCGGCGTACCGGGATCTCGTGCGCAACGCCGTGCTCTGGTCGGCGGGACGGACGCAGTAGGCCGGTCGCCGTGAGCATGAAGGCGATTGATAGAATGGCCGTTCCATGATCGTCCTGAGCCTGCGCGGGGGCGCCGCCCTCCGCGACTTCCGCCTCGAGAAGCTGAACGCGACGCTGCGGCCGCTCGACCTCGCCGTCCGCGCCACGCGGCACTGGCACTTCGTCGAGACCGAGCGGGAGCCCGCGGCGGACGAGCGCGCCGTCCTCGAGCGGCTGCTGTCCTACGGGCCGGACCTCCCGCCGCCCGCCCGCACGCCCGGACGGATGGTGCTCGTCACCCCCCGGCTCGGGACGATCTCGCCGTGGTCGTCGAAGGCCACCGACATCGCCCGGCAGTGCGGCCTCGCCTTCGTGCGCCGGATCGAGCGGGGAACGGCCTACCACGTCGAGGGAAGCTCGCCCGTGACCGCGGCCCTGCCCCACCTCCACGACCGCATGACCGAGACGGTGTTCGGCTCGATCGACGAGGCGCAGGCGCTCTTCCAGCACGTCTCGCCCCCGCCCCTCGCGACCGTGGACGTGCTCGGCCGGGGCCGCGCCGCGATCGAGGAGGCGAACCGCGCGATGGGCCTCGCCCTCGCGCCCGACGAGGTCGACTACCTCGTCGACTACTTCGCCGGGCGGGCCCGCCGCAACCCGACGGACGTCGAGCTCACCATGTTCGCGCAGGCGAACTCGGAGCACTGCCGCCACAAGATCTTCAACGCGTCGTGGGTCGTCGACGGGGAGCCGATGGAGCACTCCCTCTTCCAGATGATCCGCGAAACGGAGAAGGCGAGCCCGACCGGGACCGTGAGCGCCTACTCCGACAACGCGGCCGTGATGCAGGGCGGGACGGCGCGGCGCTTCATGGTCGACCCCGAGACCCGCCACTACGTCCACCGCAGCGAGCCGACGTACACGCTCATGAAGGTGGAAACCCACAACCACCCGACGGCGATCTCGCCCTTCCCCGGCGCCGCGACCGGCTCGGGGGGAGAGATCCGCGACGAGGGCGCGACCGGCCGCGGGGCGAAGCCGAAGGCGGGGCTCGTCGGGTTCACGGTCTCGAACCTGCGGATCCCGGGCTTCGAGCGGCCGTGGGAGGCGGCCGAGCGGCGCCCCGACCGCATCGCCTCGCCCCTCGCGATCATGATCGAGGGGCCGATCGGGGCGGCGTCGTTCAACAACGAGTTCGGCCGCCCGAACCTCGCCGGCTACTTCCGCGCCTACGAGCAGGAGGTCGGAGGCGTCCTCCGCGGCTTCCACAAGCCGATCATGCTCGCCGGCGGCATCGGCAACGTCCGCGCCGAGCACGCGCACAAGGCCGACGTCCCGGCGGGCGCCCTCCTCGTGCAGCTCGGCGGCCCCGGGATGCTCATCGGCATGGGCGGCGGCTCCGCCTCGTCCATGGCCACCGGCGCGAACGCGGCCGACCTCGACTTCGACTCGGTGCAGCGCGGCAACGCCGAGATCCAGCGGCGGGCGCAGGAGGTCATCGACCGCTGCTGGGCCCTCGGGGCGGCCAACCCGATCCTCTCGATCCACGACGTCGGCGCGGGCGGCCTGTCGAACGCGCTCCCGGAGATCGTGCACGGCAGCGGGCGCGGCGGGCGGATCGACCTGCGCGCGGCGCCGAACGAGGAGCCGGGGATGACCCCGCGCGAGGTCTGGTGCAACGAGGCCCAGGAGCGCTACGTGCTCGCGGTCGCCGCGGACCGCGTCGCGGCCTTCCGCGAGATCTGCGAGCGGGAACGCTGCCCCTACGCGGTCGTGGGCGAGGCGACCGACGCCCCCCACCTCGTGGTCGAGGACCCGCTCTTCGGCAACCGCCCGGTCGACATGGACCTGCCGGCCCTCCTCGGCAAGCCCCCGCGCATGACCCGCGACGTCCGCCGGGTCCGGCCCGGCCTCGCCCCCTTCCGGGCCGAGGGCATCGAGCTCGCCGAGGCGGCGCGGCGCGTGCTGCGCCACCCGGCCGTCGCCGACAAGACGTTCCTCGTGACGATCGGCGACCGCACCGTCGGCGGCCTCTGCTCGCGCGACCCGATGGTCGGCCCGTGGCAGGTGCCCGTCGCCGACTGCGCCACGACCCTCCTCTCCTTCGACGGCTACGCGGGCGAGGCTTTCGCGATCGGCGAGCGCGCGCCGGTGGCGGTGATCGACGGGCCGGCCTCCGGCCGCATGGCCGTCGGCGAGGCCCTCACGAACCTCGCGGCCGCCCCCGTGACGTCGCTCGCCCGGGTGAAGCTCTCGGCCAACTGGATGGCCGCGGCCGGCGCGCCGGGCGAGGACGCGGCCCTCTTCGACACGGTGCGGGCGGTGGCCCTCGAGCTGTGCCCGCGGCTCGGGATCGGGATCCCGGTCGGCAAGGACTCGATGTCCATGCGCACCGCGTGGATCGAGAACGGCGAGGAGCGCCAGGTCGTCTCGCCCCTGTCGCTCGTGGTGTCGGCCTTCGCGCCGTGCGAGGACGTGCGGCGGACGTGGACCCCGCAGCTGCAGACGATCGAGGACACCGACATCCTCTTCGTCGACCTCGCCGGCGGGCGCATGCGCCTCGGCGGCTCGATCCTCGCCGAGGTCCACGGCCAGACGGGCGGGGCCGCGCCCGACCTCGACGGACCGGAGCTTCTCCGCGCCCTCTACGCGGCCCTCGCCGACCTGCGCCGCGGCGGCTACGTGCTCGCGTACCACGACCGCTCCGACGGCGGGCTCCTCGCGGCCGTGGCCGAGATGGCGTTCGCCGGACGCACCGGCGTCACGATCGACCTCGCCCCCCTCGCCGACGGCCCCGCGACGCGCGACTGGCTCCTCGCCGCGCTCTTCAACGAGGAGCTCGGCGTCCTCCTGCAGACGAGGACGGAGGACCGCGCCCGGGTGCGGGCGATCCTGTCCGGCCACGGCCTGCACGGCCACATCCTCGGCGAGCCGAACGGCATCGACCAGGTGCGATTCGTCGTCGACGGCGAGCCCGTGCTCGCGGAGAGCCGGGTGGCCCTGCACCGGCTCTGGTCGGAGACGACCTTCGCGATGCAGTCGCTGCGCGACAACCCCGAGTGCGCCCGGCAGGAGTACGACCGGCTGCAGGACGTCGCCGACCCCGGCCTGTCGCCCGTGCTCTCGTTCGACCCGCGGGAGGACGTCGCCGCGCCGTTCACCGCCCGCGCGGCCCGCCCGCGGATCGCGATCCTGCGCGAGCAGGGCGTCAACGGGCAGGTCGAGATGGCGGCCGCGTTCGACCGCGCCGGATTCGACGCGATCGACGTGCACATGAGCGACGTGATCGCGGGGCGCGCCTCGCTGCGGGATTTCGTCGGCTTCGCCGCCTGCGGGGGCTTCTCCTACGGCGACGTCCTCGGCGGCGGAGAGGGCTGGGCGAAGTCGATCCTCTTCAATGCCCGGGCCCGCGACGAGTTCGCCGCCTTCTTCGCGCGCGGGGACAGCTTCGCCCTCGGCGTCTGCAACGGCTGCCAGATGATGAGCGCGCTCGCCGAGCTCGTGCCGGGGGCCGAGGCGTGGCCGCGGTTCGTCAAGAACCGCTCGGAGCAGTTCGAGGCGCGGCTGGCGCTGGTCGAGATCCCGAAGAGCCCCTCGCTCTTCTTCGAGGGGATGGAGGGCAGCCGCATCCCGGTGGCGACCGCGCACGGCGAGGGCCGCGCCCTCTTCACGGACGGCCGCCGGCCGCAGGACGCGATCGTGGCGATGCGCTTCGTCGACAACCGCGGCGCGGCGACCGAGGCCTACCCCTACAACGTGAACGGCTCGCCCCTCGGCATCACCGGCGTCACGACGCCGGACGGGCGGTTCACGATCGTGATGCCCCACCCCGAGCGGGTCTTCCGGTCCGTCCAGATGTCGTGGCGGCCCGAGGGCTGGGGCGAGGACAGCCCCTGGCTCCGGCTCTTCCGCAACGCCCGCGTCCGCGTGGGCTGAGCCCCGCGCTCCCGGGCCTGGCGCTCTTGGCCTAGAATCCCCGCGGGCGACAACGGAGGATCTGCAGCTCCCGGCGGCGGCCGGCCCGGCTCGGCTCGGGCGGCCCGGCAGGGAAGGACGGTGCGATGCGTTCGTCGACGAAGCGGCGGGCGGCGCTCGCCGCCGTGATCCTGGCTCTGAGCGTGGCGGGCCCGGCGCGGGCGCTCGACCGGGAGCGGACGATCACGCAGTACGTGCTCGAGTCCTGGACGACGAAGGACGGCGCGCCGGCGGGCACCATCGCGGGGATCACGCAGACGCGCGACGGCTACCTCTGGCTGGGCACCGAGGGTGACGGCCTGCTCCGCTTCGACGGCGACACCTTCACCCGCGAAGCCGGGCTCGACGCCCTCTTCGGGAGCCCGGCCGACCGCATCACCTCGCTCCTCTGCGCGCGCGACGGCTCGCTCTGGGTGGGCACGACGCAGGGCCTCGCCCGCCGCCGCGACGGCCGCTGGACGGTGTTCGACCGCGGCGAGGCGAAGGACGTCTCGGGCCTCCACGAGGCGGGCGACGGCTCCGTCTGGTACGCGCGCCACTGGGAGGGCCTCTACCGCGTCGCGAACGACACGCTCACGGCTCTGCCCCTCGGCGGCAAGCCGCGCTTCCTCACGAGCGAGAGGGACGGCACGCTGTGGGCGGGCGGCTACGAGGGCCTGTGGCGCCTGCGAGGCGGGAAGCGCCAGCTCTTCACGAAGGCCGACGGCCTCGCCGACGGGAACGTGAGCCAGCTCTACACGGACCGCGAGGGCAACGTGTGGGTCGCCGAGCAGCTCGGCCTCACGCTCCTGCGCGGCGGCCGCGCGGTCTCCCACGTGACGAGCCGCGACGGGTTGTCGAACGAGGAGGTGAGCGCGGTCCTGGAGGACCGCGAGGGGAACTTCTGGGTCGGCACGGCGAACGGCGGCCTGAACCGCCGGCGCGGCGCGCGCTTCGAGTCTCTGACGAAGGCGCTCGGCCTCACCAGCAACCACGTCACCGCGCTCTTCGAGGACGTGGAGGGCAGCCTCTGGATCGGCACGGCGGCCGGCCTCAACCGCCTCCGCGACGGGAACCTGCTCCCCTTCGGCGAGACCGAGGGCCTCAGCTCCCGCCAGCCCGTCTCGGCGGTCGCCGGCGCGGACGGACGGGCGTACGTCGCGGCGGGTTTCGGGGGGGTCAACCGGATCGGCCGTGACGCGGTCGACGTCCTTCCGCCGCTGGCGAGGCCCGACGCGAACTTCGACGGCGCCCTCTACGCCGACCCGGACGGGGGAATCTGGACCGCTCACCGCGGCGGCGTCACCTACCGCGGGCCGGGCGGCGTCCGCGTCTACCCGGTGACGGGCGCGGCGGTGTGCCTCGCCCGCGACCGCTCGAGCCTGGTGGTCGCCAGCGTGACCGGCGAGGTGTTCCGCCTCGTCGGCGGTCACTTCGAGCCGTTCCGGCTCGCCGACGGCTCGCCCCTCGGGCCGGCGACCTTCGGCGCCGACTACGTCTGGATGATGCACGGCGCGCGCGACGGAACGCTGTGGCTCGCGACCTCCCGCGGCGCGATCACGGTCCGCGACGGCGTCGCCCGCCGCCCATGGCACCAGGGCACTCTCTCCGCGCGGTCGATCTTCGAGGACGAGCGGGGCGTCGTCTGGCTCGGGACGATGGCCGGTGTCGTCCGCGTGCGTGGCGAGCAGGTCTCGGTCTTCACGACGACGCAGGGCCTCGCCGAGAACGACGTCTACACGATCCTCGGCGACGGCGCGGGGAGCCTGTGGCTCTCCGGAGCCCGGGGCATCTTCCGCGCGAGCCGCAGCGCGGTCGAGGACGTCGCGGCCGGGCGCTCCCCGCGCTTCGCGGTCGAGGCGTTCGGCGTCCTCGACGGCATGCGCAGCGCCGTGGCGGCGGCGCCCTTCCAGCCTTCGGGCTGCGCGACGCCCGACGGGCGCCTCTGGTTCGTGACCGGCAGCGGCATCGTGATGGTCGACCCGGCCCGCATCCGGCGCAACGCGACGCCCCCGCCGGTCCTGATCGAGGCGGTCCTCGCCGACGGCCGGCCGGCGGGCGGCCGGCCGGGGCCGACGGTGGGCCCGGGCGTCGATCGCGTGGCCATCCACTACAACGGGCTGAGCCTCGCCGTCCCGACCCGCGTGCGCTTCGCCTACCGCCTCGACGGCTACGACGCCGACTGGGTCGACGCGGCGAACCGCCGCGTGGCGTACTACACGAAGCTTCCGCCGGGGCGTTACACCTTCCGCGTCCGCGCCGCCAACAACGACGGGGTGTGGAACGAGGCGGGCGCCTCGATCGCGCTCACGGTGAAGCCCCCCTTCTGGGCCACGCCCGGCTTCCGCATCGCGGCCGCCGCGCTCGTCCTCGCCGCCGCGGTGCTCGCCTACCGCTGGCGGATCGACCGCGCCGAGGAGCAGGCCCGCGAGCTCGCGGCGAAGGTCGCGGAGCGCACCACGGAGCTGGCGGTCGTACAGGACAAGCTCCTGCAGGAGGAGCGCCTCGCCGTCCTCGGCCGCATCACCGCCACGGTCGGCCACGAGCTCCGCAACCCGCTCGCGAACATCCGCGGCTCGCTCTTCGTGCTCGACGAGATCCTCAAGGACGCCCCGCCGCGGGCGCGGAAGGCCCTCGAGCGGGCGGAGCGGAACATCGTCCGCTGCGACGGCATCGTCGAGGAGCTCCTCGACTACGCGCGGCGGCGGTCCCTGCAGCTCGTCCGCGTCGAGGTGGACCCCTGGCTCGCCGGCGTCGCGGAGGACGTCTCCGTGCCGGGGGGCGTGGAGCTCCGACAGTCCTTCGGGAGCGGGTCCACGGCCGACATCGAGCCGGACCGCCTGTTCCGCTGCGTCGCGAACCTCGTGGCGAACGCGGCGGACTCGATCGCGGGCCAGCCGCGCGGCGGGCCCCTGCGGGGCAGCTTCGTCGAGATCGCGAGCCGCGTGGCGGACGGCCGCGTCGAGATTCTCGTCCGCGACGACGGCCCCGGCATCCCGGAGGAGGCCCGCGCGCGCCTCTTCGAGCCGTTCTACAGCACGAAGAACGCCGGCCTCGGGCTCGGCCTCCCGCTCGTCCAGCGGATCATGGAGCAGCATTCGGGCGGCATCGGCTTCGAGAGCGGCCCGGGACACACCGTCTTCACCCTGTGGCTGCCGGTCGCGTCCGGGCGCGCGCCCGCCCCGCGCCCGGACGCCGCCCTCCAGGAGCCCGCGTAGCATGCAGAGCCCCACGGCCGCCCGGCGCGTCCTCGTCGTCGACGACGAGGCCGACTTCGTCGAGATGATCGCCGAGATCCTCAGCCTCCGCGGCTTCGACGTCTCGGTCGCCCAGGACCCGGCCGAGGCGCGGGCCCAGCTCGCCGCCCACGCACCCCAGGTCGCCCTCCTCGACGTCCGCCTCGGGCGAGCGAACGGCATCGACCTTCTGGCCGAGCTGCGGCGGCTCGCCCCCGGCCTCGTCTGCATGATGATGACGGGCTACGCGGACGTCGACTCCGCGGTGCGCGCTCTCTCCGAGGGAGCCTACCAGTTCCTCCGCAAGCCGATCGACCCGCGAGACCTGCTCGCCGCGCTCGACCGGGGGTTCGAACGGGCGCGCCTCGAGGCCGAGAAGGCGGCGGCCGAGGCGGCGGTGCGGGCGAGCGAGCGCCGCTACCGCCTCCTCGCCGAGAACGTGCTCGACGTGATCCTCACCCTCGACGCCGACCTGCGGGTGAGCTACGTCAGCCCTTCCGTCACCCGGCTCACCGGCCGCGCGGTGCGCACCGTCCTCGAGCACGGCCTCGACGCCATCGCCACGTCCTCGTCGCTCGCCATCGTCCGGCCCATGCTGCGCGAGATGCTGGCCGAGGCCGAGGACGCGGCGACGCCCCCCTCCCGCACGCTCGACCTCGAGCTCAAGCGCGACGCCGGCGCCGGGCGGGCCGAGGTCACCTTCTCCGTGATCCGCGCCGAGGAGGGGCCGCTCCTCCTCGGCGTGGCCCGCGACGTGGCGGAGCGCCTGCGCGCGCAGCGGGAGATCTCCCGCCTCGCCCAGGTGGTCGAGCAGACGGGCGACGAGATCATCATCACCGAGCCGGACGGCACGATCGTCTACGTGAACGCGGCCTTCGAGCGGCTGACCGGGTACTCGCGGGGCGAGGCCGTGGGGCGCACCCCGTCCTTCCTGAAGAGCGGGGTCCACGACGCCGCGTTCTACCGCGACATGTGGACGACGATCACCGCCGGCCGCACGTGGAGGGGCCGCGTCACCAACCGCTGCCGGGACGGCCGGCTCGTCGTGGAGGACGGCACCATCTCGCCGCTGCGGGACGCCTCCGGCCGGATCACGGCGTTCGTCTCGACCAAGCGCGACATCACCCGCGAGGCCGAGCTCGAGGCGCGGCTCGCCCGGACGCAGAGGCTCGAGTCGATCGGCCGCCTCGCCGGCGGCATCGCCCACGACTACAACAACATCCTCGTCGCGGTGAACGGCTTCGCCGACCTCCTGCGCCACTCGCCCCTGGCGGAGAAGCAGCAGCGCTACGTGAACGGCATCCGCGAGGCCGCCGGCCGCGCCGCCGAGCTGACGAAGCAGATCCTGACCTTCTCGCGCCAGGGCCCCCGCGAGCGGGCGCCGCTCGAGCTCGGCGGCGTCGTGCGCGAGGCGGCCCGGCTCGTCAACGGCACGCTGCCGGCCGAGGTCGTCCTGCGCGAGACGGCGCGCGGCGACGCGCTCGTCCTCGCGGACCCGTCCCAGCTGCACCAGGTGATCGTCAACCTGTGCACGAACGCCGCTCTCGCGATGCGGGGAACGGGCGGCACGCTCGACCTCGAGGTCGAGGAGGTCGACGTCGACGAGACGATGACCGCGGTCTGTCCCCCGCTCTCGCCCGGCCCCCACGCCTGCCTCACGGTGCGGGACACCGGGTGCGGGATGACGCCCGAGGTGATGGCGCGGATCTTCGAGCCCTTCTTCACCACCCGCCCGCAGGGCGAGGGAACCGGCATGGGCCTCGCCGTCGTGCACGGGATCGTCGCCGACCACGGCGGCGCGATCGCGGTCGAGAGCGAGCTCGGGCGCGGCTCGACGTTCCGCGTCCTCCTCCCCGTCGTGCCGGCGCCGCCCGCGGCGGCGGCCGAGATGCCGGCCCCGCCGCCGGCCGCCGCCCGCGCCGAGCGCGTCCTCTTCGTCGACGACGACGCGGTCCAGGTCGAGGTCGGCCGCGAGATGCTCACCGAGCTCGGGTACCGCTTCACCGGCGCGACGAGCGGGCCCGAGGCGCTCGAGCTCGTCCGCCGCGATCCGCGGGCCTTCGACGTGGTGATGACCGACGCCCTCATGCCGGGCATGTCGGGGGACAGCCTCGCGGCCGAGGTGGCCGCGGTGCGGGCCGACCTCCCGATCCTGCTCTGCTCGGGCTACGGCGACCGGGCCACGAGCGAGAGCCACCCGCCGTCGGTGCGGGGCTTCCTCGCGAAGCCCTACTCCCTGGAGGTGCTCGCCGAGGCCCTCCGCCGGGCCCTCGACGCGCCGACCGCGTAGGCGACGGCCGCGACCCGCCGGGCCGCGGCCCTAGTCCCGGCCGTGCCGCAGGCTCGCGACCCAGGCCACCGCCAGCGCGATCCCGCAGCCGAGGAGCGAGTACCACGGCCAGGCGATCGCCCGCGCGTGCGGGATCGGGAGCCAGCCCTTGGAGCCGAGCCAGATCGCGAGCATGACGCCGGCCGAGGACGCCACCGCGACGAGCACGTCGCCCTGGGTGGCCCGCTTCAGGAAGAGGCCGATCAGGAACGCGCCGAGGAGGCCGCCGGCCGTCACGCTCGCGAGGCCGAGGGCCACCTGCACCGCCGGCACGTCCTGGCCCAGCCGGCTGAAGCCGACCGAGAGCGCGGCGAGGACGAGCGTCCACACGAGGGTGAGGAGCCGGCCGAGCCACAGGCCGCGCGGCCCCTCGAGCACCTGCTTCCCGAAGACCGGCGCCACGATGTCGTGCGCGAGCGCCGACGCGAGCGAGTTGAGGGCCGAGGACTCGGAGCACATCGCGGCCGAGAAGATGCCGGCCACGAGGTACGCCGAGGCGAGCGGCGGGAGGCTCCGCACGATGAAGGCCGGGAAGATCTCGTCGCTCGAGCGGAAGGCGCCGGCCGTGAGGCCGGTCGGGTCGACGGGCTTCCCCGCGAAGAACGCGGCGAGGGCGACGCCGATCGTCAGGAAGAGCGCGAACTGCGCGATCACCACGACGCCGCTGCCGATGAGCGCGCGCTGGGCGTCCTTCAGGCCTCGGCAGGCGAGCAGCCGCTGCACGATGAGCTGGTCGGCGCCGTGGCTCGCCATCGCGAGGAAGGCGCCGCCGATGACTCCGGCCCACAGCGTGTACGGCCGCGACAGGTCGAAGGTGGTGTCGACGAGGCGCACGCCCCCGCCGGCCGCGATCAGGTGCGCGAGGCCGCCCGGGATCGCCTGGAGGATGTAGTAGAGGGCGATGACCGCGCCCGAGAGGTAGACGAGGACCTGGATGAGGTCGATCCAGATGACGGCCTTGAGCCCGCCGAGGTAGGTGTAGACGGCCGTGCCGGCGGCGAGGATCAGGATCGCCGCCCACACCGGGATGCCGAGCATGAGCGCGATCGGGATCGCCGGGACCGCGAGGCGGACGCTCGCCGCCATGACGCGCGTGACCATGAAGATGGAGGACGCGAAGCGCCGCGTGGCGACGCCGAAGCGGCGCTCGAGGAGCGCGTAGGCGGTCGAGATCTCTCCGCTGAAGTACGCGGGCAGGAGCACGAACGAGACGACGATGCGGCCGATCAGGTAGCCGAACGTGAGCTGCAGGAACGCGAACCCGGTGCGATAGGCGTCGCCCGGCACGGAGAGGAACGTGAGCGCCGAGGTCTCGGTCGCGACGATCGAGGCCATGACCGCCCACCACGGCATCGCATGGCGGCCGAGGAAGTAGTCGCCGGCGTCCTTCTGCCCGCGGCCGAGCCAGGCCCCGAGCAGGTTGATGCCGGCGAGGTAGATCGCGATCGCGACGAGGGCGGGCAGGCCGACGCGCAGGAGCTCCATGGCCGGCCTACGGCTTCCGGCTCAGCTCGACCGCCCGGGTGGTCACGTAGTACTTGGCGAGCATGTTGGCCGTCTCCCAGCGCGGAACGGACGCGGGCGCCTTCAGGTAGTCGAGGAAGTGGCGCGTCACCTCGCCGAAGTGGGCCTCGTGGCCCACGCGGTAGACGTCGGGCACCACGACGCGGAAGCCGGCGCCGGCCTTCTCGACCGCGAGGCCCGGGCGCTCCTTCGCGAGGGCGGCCACCCGCCGGCCGAGGGCCGCCTCGACCGCGGTCCCGTCCTCCGGCCGGTTCGGCACGACGTACAGCTCCGGCCGCCACTTCTCCTCGGCCCCCTGGCGGATCTCGACGCGGGCGCGGCTCCCCCGCACGACCGCCGTGTGCGTGTCGCCCCCGCCCGCCGGCGCCTCGTAGTTCCAGAGGACCTTCGCCCTCGCGTGGACGCCCTTCACCGTCCACGCGACCTCGCCGTTCGCCATGTAGTCGAGCTTCCCGTCCTTCGTCCGCGCGGCGAGCTCCGCCGGCAGCGCCTTCTCGCCCGTGACGCGGAGGAGCTCGGCCGTGCCGAGAGTCGTGGGCCACCGGCGCGCGCCGAGGACCTTCACGTCCGCCCGGTAGTCGACCGGCTGGCCCGGGAACAGGACGAACGGGACGAGGTCGACGAGGTGCGTCGCCACGTCCCCGAGGGCCTCGCCCTGCTCCGCGGTGTCGAAGAACCACGCCGGCCGGAGGTTCGGCGTGCCCGCCACCATCTTCATGATGTGGTGGACGCTCTCCATCTCGATCGCCGGCTCCCGCTCGGTGCCGGGCCCGATCGGGCCCGCCACGTCGCGGTCGGCGGCCACGTCGCGCTGCAGGATCGTCGTGACCTCGTACCGCTCGGTCATGACGTCGTAGGCCACGAGGCCCTTCGCCTCGGCGGCGGCGAGGGTCCGCTCGAGCTTCGGGAAGTCCGCCGACTCGATGAGCCACGGCTTGTCGGCGAGGACGTTCATCCCCGCGTTCACGCACGCCTCGATGCGGTCCATCTTCCCCTTGTTGCGGCCGGAGAGGACGACGACGTTGCCCGGCTTCTCGCGGAGCATCCGCTCCATGAAGTCGGGGCCGGCGTGCACCTCGAGCTTCCAGGACGTGGGCTTCTCGGCGCGGGCGTTGAAGGCGGACACGCGGGCGAGGTGGGCGAGGAGATCGGGGCCGAGCGGCGCGTACACGTGCACCGTCGGGTCGACGCCCGGGTACATCTCCTTCTGGATGAGGCCGGCGTGGAAGTGGCCCGGATCGAGGGTCACGAGCCGCACGGGCTCGGCGCCGGCGCTCACCGCCGCGCCGGCCGCGAGCAGGAAGAGAAGAGCCGTCTTCCGCACGAGTTCACCTCCGAGAGGCCGCGCCCGCCGCGGCCGCCGATCACGACGCCGCCCCCGCCTCGCCGGTCTTCGGCGGGAACTCCCTCTCCCAGCGCGCGATCACGACGGTGGCGAGGCAGTTCCCGATCACGTTGACCGACGTGCGGGCCATGTCCATGAGCTCGTCGATCCCGAGGATCGCGAGGATGGGCCACTCGGGCAGGCCGAACGAGGCGGCCGTGCCCATCAGGATGACGAGCGTCGCCCGCGGCACGCCGGCGACGCCCTTGCTCGTGATCATGAGCGTGAAGACGATCGCGAGCTGCTGCGAGAACGGCAGGTGGATGCCGGCCGCCTGGGCCACGAACACCGAGGCCAGGGCGAGGTACAGCGTCGAGCCGTCGAGGTTGAAGCTGTAGCCGGTCGGCATCACGAACGCCACCGTCTGCCGCGGCACCCCGAGCTCCTCCATCTTCTCCATCGCGAGCGGCAGCGCGGCCTCCGAGCTCGTCGTCGCGAACGCGATCGAGACCGGCTCCGCGATCGCCTTCACGAAGCGGCGGAGGGGCACGCGGGCGAGGAGCGCGATCGGCAGGAGCACGAGCAGCAGGAACGCCGCGAGGGCGAGGTACAGGGTCGCGAGCAGCTTCGCGAGGTTCACGAGGATGCCGAGGCCCATGTGACCGACGGTGTAGGCGATCGCCGCGCCGACGCCGATCGGGGCGAAGTACATGACGAGGTTCGTGAACTTGAACATCGTCTCGGAGAGCGACTCGCAGAAGCTCAGCATCGGCCGCCGCTTCGGCTCGGGCAGGAGCGAGAGCGCCACCGCGAAGAGGATGCTGAAGACGACGATCTGCAGGACGTGGCCCTCGGCCACGGCCTTCGCGACGTTCTCGGGGAAGGCGTGGAGGACGACCTCGGCGAACGTCTGCTTCACCGCCTCGACGCCGGCCGGGTGCAGGTCGGGCGGGGCCTGGACGCCGACGCCGGCCTGCGTGAGGTTGATCGCGGCGAGGCCGATGAAGAGGGCGAGCGTCGTCACGACCTCGAAGTAGACGAGGGCCTTCACGCCCATGCGCCCGACGTGCTTGAGGTTCGGGTGGCCCGCGATGCCGACGACCAGCGTCGCGAACAGCAGCGGCGCGATGATCGTCTTGATCATCCGGATGAAGATCTGGCTGAGGAGGCGCGCCTGCACGCCGACGGCCGGGAGGTCGTGCCCCAGCTCGGCCCCGGCCAGCATGGAGACGAGGATCCACGCGGTCAGGGAGCGCCGCCGCCAGGCCCACAGCGCCGTGCCGGCGACGAGCGTCCAGCGGGCGGCGATCCCCGCCGCCGGGGCGAGGCCCAGCGCCCAGGCGAGGGCCGCGACGAGCCCTCCGCCGAGGACGAGGGCGGCGGCGAGGGGCGCGCCCGCGCGCGGCGGCGCGGGGGCCGGGGCCGCGCTCACGGGATGACCCACGGCGTGACGTAGGCGTAGAGCATCACCGTCAGGCCGACGAGCGAGGCGAGCACCAGGCTGTGCCAGAACACCGCCTTCCAGACGTCGCCCTCGCGGCCCTCGAGGCCCGTGGCGGTGGACGCGACGACGATGCTCTGCGCGTCGATCATCTTGCCCATCACGCCGCCCGCGCTGTTCGCCGACGCCATCAGCACCGGCGAGATGCCGATCTGCTCCGCCGTCACCTTCTGCAGGTTGCCGAAGAGGGCGTTCGACCCGGCGTCGGTGCCGGTGAGGGCGACGCCCATCCACCCGAGGAGGGTGCCGAAGAACGGGTAGATCCAGCCGGTGCGCGTGAGAGAGAGGCCGAGGACCGTGTCCATGCCCGCGTACTTCGTGACGTAGGCGAGGCCGACCATGAAGCTGATCGCGAGCATCGACGGCACGAGCTGGCGGAACGTGCGGCCGAGCAGCTGCAGCGAGCGGGAGACCGGCATGCCGAGGAAGGGCGCGACGAGGAAGGCGCCGAGGAAGACCGCGGTGCCGGGCAGCGCGAAGAAGTTGAAGTCGACGGACGCCGTCTCCGGCGTCGGCTGGGGCACGACCGGAGGCGTGCGGATCACCAGGTTGTGGAGCCCCGGCGTCGGGAAGGTGAGGGCCGGGACCTTCAGGTACGCGGCGAAGGACGGCAGCGCCCACAGGAAGATGAAGACGGAAGCCAGGGCGAACGGCGACCACCCCCTGAGCACGGCGAGGACGCCGTGGCTCCGCAGCTCGAGCGTGCGCGCGTCGCCCTCCTCGAGCAGGCGCTTCGGCTTCCAGACCTTCAGGAAGGCCACCATCACCAGGAGGGAGAACATCGCGGCCACGATGTCGACGAGGCCCGTCTCCTGGTAGTTCGACCAGTAGAACTGCATCGCCGCGAAGCTCGCCCCGCTCACGAGGAGGGCGGGGAGCACCTCGAGCGCCTTCCGCCAGCCGACCATGGTGATCACGAGCCAGGCGGGAAGGATGAAGGAGAAGGGCGGGAGGATCCGGCCGACCATCGCGTTGAGCTCGTGGGTCGGGAGGCCGGTGACGCCGTTCAGGACGCGGATCGGGTTGCCGACCCCGCCCCAGGCGACCGGGGCGGTGTTCGCGAGCAGGCACAGCGTCGCGGCCTGGAAGTGCGGGAACCCGAGGCCGATCAGGAACGAGCCGGCGATCGCCACCGGCGCGCCGCCGCCGCCGGTTCCCTCGAGGAACGCGCCGAAGCAGAACGCGATGAGGATGACCTGCAGCCGCCGGTCGGACGAGAGACCGGCGATCGACTCCTTCATCACCTGGAACTGCCCGGTCTCGACCGCGACGTTGTAGAGGTAGATCGAGGCGATCACGATCCAGGCGATCCGGAAGAAGCCGAACACGAACCCGTTCAGGCTGGCCGCGGCGATCATCCCGGCCGGCATCCGGAAGACGACGAGGGCGAGGCCGACCGCCATCAGCATCCCGGCGAGGGCCGACACCCAGACGCGCTTGCGCAGCACCAGGAGGACGAAGAACAGGGTGAGGACCGGGAGGGCGGAGACGAGGGTGGAGAGCGGCCACCAGCCGAGCGGGTCGTAGTTCTGGCTCCAGGTCAAGGGCGGGCTCCCTCCATCGGCTGCGAGCGGCTCGCCGACGTTATCCGCGCGCCCGGGGAGCGTCAAGCCGCGGGCGGAAGACGGACGCATCGGCACCATTGACAAGGCACGGCCCGCCGCTAAGCTTCGACGGTTCGCCGTACGGCCGCCCCCCGCCCGTCCGGGGCCGGCCTCACTGAGCGCGTCCGACCCGATAGGAGAGTCGCCCTTGCGCCTTCACCTTCTCGACATCGCCATCATCGCCGTGTTCCTGGTGACGTCCGTCCTCGTCGGCCACTGGGTGTCGAGGCGGGCCTCGCGCGACACCCGCTCGTACTTCCTCGGCGGGAACGTCATGCCCTGGTACGTCCTCGGCGTGTCGGACGCCTCCGGCATGTTCGACATCGCCGGCACCATGTGGCTCGTCTACATCCTCTTCGTCTACGGCCTCAAGAGCGTCTGGATCCCCTGGGTGTGGCCCGTCTTCAACCAGGTCTTCCTGATGGTCTACCTCTCGTCCTGGCTCCGCCGCTCGAACGCGGTGACCGGCGCCCACTGGATCGAGACGCGATTCGGCACCGGCAAGGGCGCGCAGCTCTCCCACCTCATCGTCGTGGTCTTCGCCCTCGTGAGCGTCGTCGGCTTCCTCTCCTACGCCTTCAAGGGCATCGGCAAGTTCGCGACCGAGTTCCTGCCCTGGGGCCTCTCCGCCAACCAGTACGCGCTCATCCTGATGGCGATCACCGCGTTCTACGTCGTGAAGGGCGGCATGTTCAGCGTCGTGGTCACCGAGGTGATCCAGTTCTTCATCCTCGCGACCTCGTCGATCGTGCTCGGCCTCATCGCCATGTCGCGGGTGACCCCGGAGATGCTGCACCGCGTGGTGCCGGCGGGATGGGACAACCCGTTCTTCGGCTGGCGGCTCGACCTCGACTGGGCGCCGCTCATCGCGTCCGTGAACGCGAAGATCGCCTCCGACGGCTACTCGATCTTCGGCTTCTTCTTCATGATGCTGCTCTTCAAGGGCTTCCTCGTGAGCGCGGCCGGCCCGGCGCCGAACTACGACATGCAGCGCATCCTCTCGACGCGGAGCCCCAAGGAAGCGTCGATGATGAACATGTGGGTGAACGTCGTCCTCATCTTCCCCCGCTACTTCATGATCACGGGCCTCACGATCCTCGCCCTCGTCTTCTACAGCGACACCGTGCGCACGATGGGCAGCAACATCGACTTCGAGATGATCCTGCCCGAGGCCCTCGCCCGCTTCGTGCCGACGGGCCTCCTCGGCCTGCTGATCGCCGGCCTCCTCGCCGCCTTCATGTCGAACTTCGCGGCCACGGTCAACGCGGCGCCGCCGTACATCGTCAACGACATCTACCGCCGCTTCATCAACCCGCACGCGAGCGAGAAGACCTACGTGCGGATGAGCTACGCGGCGTCGATCGGCGTCGTCATCCTCGGGGTGAGCGTCGGCTGGTTCGTCGAGTCCATCAACTCGGTCATCCAGTGGATCACCGCGGCCCTCTGGGGCGGCTACACCGCGTCGAACGTGCTCAAGTGGTACTGGTGGCGCTTCAACGGCTTCGGCTACTTCTGGGGCATGGTGACGGGCATCGGCGCCTCGCTCCTGCTCGCCGCGGCGACGAGCCTCGGCTGGACGGACGTCTCCGCCCTCAACGCCTTCCCGGGCATCCTCGCGATCTCGCTCGTGGGCTGCTACGCCGGGACCCTGCTGACCCCGGCCGAGGACGAGGCCGTCCTGAAGTCCTTCTACCGCCAGGTGCGGCCGTGGGGCTTCTGGGGCCCGATCCTCGCCAAGGTGAAGGCCGAGGACCCGTCGTTCGAGCCGAACCGCGACTTCCTCCGCGACATGTTCAACCTGCTCGTGGGCATCGCGTGGCAGTCGGCCCTCGTGATGATCCCGATCTTCGTCGTCATCCGGAGGTTCGACTCCGCGGCGATCGCGTTCGCGGTCGCGCTCGTCGGCTCGATCGTGCTGAAGTTCACCTGGTACGACAACCTGGACGCGCGCGAAGCGCTCGCGGCGACGAAGGCGCCCGCCGCTGCGGTCGAGACGGCCTGACGCCCCGCCCCGGCGGGCCGGTGCTACGCTCGTCGCCATGAGTCGACTGCACCGGTTCGCCTGGGTCGTCCTCGTCTTCAACCTCGCGGTGATCGCGTGGGGCGCCTTCGTGCGCGCGACCGGCTCGGGCGCCGGCTGCGGCGCGCACTGGCCCCTCTGCAACGGCGAGGTGGTGCCCCGGGCCCCGGCCGTCACCACGATGATCGAGTTCACCCACCGCGCGACGAGCGGGGTCGCCCTCCTCCTCGTCGCCGCGCTCGCCGTCGTCGTCTTCCGCGGGCGGCCCAGGGGTCACCCGGCCCGGGCCGCGGCCGCGGGATCGCTCACGTTCATCCTGACCGAGGCGGCCCTCGGCGCCGGGCTCGTGCTGTTCCGCCTGGTGGCCGAGAACGAGTCGGTGGCGCGGGCCCTGTTCATGGCGGCGCACCTCGCGAACACGTTCGTCCTCCTCGCGTTCCTCGCTCTCACCGCGCACTGGTGCGGGGGCGGCGCGCCCCCGCGGCGGGACACGGTGGCCCGCGAGGGCTGGCTCTTCGCCCTGGGCGCCCTGGCGCTCGTCGGGGTCGGCAAGACCGGCGCGATCGCCGCCCTCGGCGACACGCTCTACCCCGCGCAGTCGATCCTCGGCGGCCTCGCGCAGGACCTCTCGCCGACCGCCCACTTCCTCGTGCGGCTGCGGATCGCCCACCCGATCGTGGCCGTGGCCGGAGCCCTCGTGGTGGCGTTCCTCTCCGGCCGCGTCCTCCAGGCGGCGGACGACCCGGCGACCCGACGCGCGGCGTGGGTCGTGCCCGGCCTCGCCCTCGCCCAGATCGCGGCCGGGGTCGCGAACGTCGCCCTCCTCGCGCCCGTCTGGATGCAGCTCGTCCACCTGCTGCTGGCCGACGCGCTGTGGATCGCCTACGTCCTGCTCGCGGCCCGGGCCCTGGCCCGCGCGGCCTAGGACGGGTCCGGCAGCCCGTCGAGCGCCTCGCGGACGACGGCCGCGCTCCGCGCGAGGGCGGCCTCTTCCTCCGGGGGGAGGGCGAGCGGCAGCGTCTCGAGAACGCCCGCGCCGCCCACGACCTGCGGCAGCGAGACCGTCACGTCGTCGACGCCGGCCACTCGCGGCGACGGCGCGCACACCGTGAGCACCGAGCGGCGGTCGCGCAGGATCGCGTCGACGATCCGCGCGAGCGCGCTGCCGACGCCGTAGTAGGTCGCGCCCTTGCCCTCGATGATCGAGTAGGCCGCCCGCCGCACCCCGCGGTCGATCTCCGCCCTCACCGCGTCGTCGAACGGCAGGCCGTGGCGCCCGGCCACCTCGGCGAGGGGGACGCCGCCGACGGACGCGAGCGACCACGTGAGGACCTCCGAGTCGCCGTGCTCGCCCACGACGTAGGCGTGGACGTGCTCGGCGTCGACGCCGAGCCTGCGTCCGAGCAGCACGCGGAAGCGGGCCGTGTCGAGCGTCGTGCCCGAGCCGAGGACGCGGCCCGCCGGTACGCCGCGGGCGGCGGCCGCGCGGGCCGCGACGTGGGTCATCACGTCGACCGGGTTCGTCGCGACGACGAGGACGGCGTCGGGCGCGTGGGCGAGCACCGACGGCACGACCTCGGCGAACACGGCGGCGTTCCGCGCGAGGAGCGACAGCCGGGTCTCCCCCGGCTTCTGGCTCACGCCGGCGGTCAGGATGACGACGCGCGCGCCGGCGAGGTCCGCGTAGCCCCCGGCCCGGACGTCGAGCGGCTCGGCGAACGGCACCGCGTGCAGCAGGTCGTCCGCCTCGGCGCGGGCGCGCGCCTCGTTTCGGTCCACGAGCACGATGAGGCGGCCGACGCCGCGCATGACCATCGCGTACGCGGCCGCCGAGCCGACGAACCCCGACCCCACGATCCCGATCTTCAATGGGAGCTCCCGGGCCGGATTATGCCCGGGAGCCGGCCTCGCGCGGGAGGCCTCAGGACGCCGGCGTGTCGAACTCCGTCGTCTGTCCGGCCGGCAGCGCGAAGCGCTCGAGGCCGAGCGCCGCGTCCTCGGCGGTGAGGACGACCCCCCGCCCGTTGCTCGCCGGAAGGAGGAGCTCCCCGGGGCACTCGGCGGGCAGCGTCACCCACACGTGGTGCCCCTCCTCCTGCGGCTCGGCGCGGAAGCCGATCGGCCCCCGCGGCGTGTGGCACGTCAGCTCCACCTGGGGCAGGTCGCCGAGCTGCGGCCGCACGACGACACGCTCGAAGCCGGGGGCGGCCGGGCGGATGCCGGCGAGGTCCATGAAGAGAACGAAGAGGGGGCCCACGGCGCAGTGGCTCCACTGGTCCGACGAGTCGGGCCGCACCGCCCAGTCCTCGGGTGTCGTGTTGTTGAGGCGGACGGAGGGCAGCGGCGCCCACCTCTCGCGCAGCTCCTTCAGGATGGCGCCGGGACGGCCGTGCCGCGCGAGGGCCTGCATCCGCCAGTGGGAGTTCGCCGGGTAGGACAGGGCCATCGACGCGGGCGGGCTCGCGAGGGCGGCGACCGACTCGGCCACGCGGCCACCCGGGCACTGGTCGAAGAGGAGCGCCGTCGCGAGCGAGCGGTCGTCGAGCCGCGTCGCGCCCTCCTCGTCCTCCCACGGCAGGTTGGCCACGAAGAGCGACCGCTCGGCGCTCCAGAAGCGGCGGACGCAGTCTCTCTCGAGCTGGGCGGCGGCCGCCGCCCACCGCTTCTCTCCGCCGGGGTCGCCGGCCAGCGCCGCGATCGGCGACGCGGCCGTCCTGAGGACGGCGGCCGTGAACAGGTTGAAGGCGAGCTGCTTGTGGCGCGGGCGCGCGTAGCCGTTGTCGATCCAGACGGCCGGGACGCCCCATCCCTCGACCGGCAGCAGGGCGTCCTTCCCGCGTCGCGCGAGGAGGTAGTCGAAGAAGCGGACGAAGCGCGGGTAGAGCTCGGCGGCCGGCTCGCCGTCGCCCGTCTCCAGGTAGTGGCGCCACGCGTCGTAGACGAACGTCACGCCGTGGTCGAGGAGCGGGCCCCAGGGCGTCGCGCCCACCTGCCGCTGCGCGAGCCGGTTGAGCCGGTCCCACGCCGGCCAGCAGTCGAGGAAGTAGCCGTCGAGGGTCTGCCCGAGGGCGAAGGTCCGCAGGAAGCGCCGGGCGAGCTGGCGGTCGCCGCAGACGAGACGCGTCGCGTGGAGCTGGTGGGCGCCGTCGCCGCTGTACTGCTGGCGCTCGCGGCCCATGCCGTCGACGATCGTCTCCTGCGCGGAGTTCACGAGCGTGTTGAAGGACGCCTCGAACAGGCGCTGCAGGGGCGGCTCGCCCACGCGGAAGAGGGGCGGCTTCGGCCACGGGTAGGAGCGGCGCCGCACTCCGGCGTCGCGCACCGTCACGGGCCCCGGCGCGTCGTGGACGTGGACCTGCAGGAAGCGCAGCGACTCGTAGTCGAAGCACTCGAAGCGGTTCGGGCCCTCCCGGCAGACGAAGCGCGCCCAGGCGTAGCGGTGCGTGTCGAGCCAGGCGGGCCCGGCGGCGTCGTGCGACTCCTGGAAGATCATCTCCACGACCGTCCCGGCGGGGGCCTCCACCGTGACGTACGGGAAGCCGACCATCTGCTCCGGCAGCTCGAACGTGAGGAAGGCGCCCTCCCCGGCCTTCGGCTCGACGGCCCACGCGCCGGCGCCCGACGGCGTCGCGGCGCTGCCGGCGGCGAGCTCGAACGAGCCCGGGATGCGGTACTCGAACCAGTCCCGGGGATCGCGCTTCCAGACGAGTCGGCCCGAGCGGACCATCCGCTCGAACGGCCGCTCGGCCTCCCGCAGCACCGGCGTCTCTCGCGCGCGGAGGACGGACGAGGCCGCCGAGACGCCGCCGTCCGCGGTGTAGTCGGACTGCGGGCCCGCGGCGGCCGGAACGTCGGCGGGGAGATCGAGCGGCTGGGCCGGCAGCCAGCCTTCGTCGAGCGGAGCGCCGGGCTCGCTCCAGGACGATGGCGCGAGCCGGGCGTCGTAGTCCTCCTGCAGCGCCCGCAGGTACCAGCGCTTGAACTGACCGGGCCGATGGGCCCGGTCGAGGCGGACGCTCCATCCCGCGTCCGAGACGAGCGTGCTCGTCCGCCCGCTCTTCTCCTCGACCCGCAGCGCGAACAGGAAGCCCGGCTTCCCGCCGGGCCAGGTGCCCTCGCCGTGGCCGTAGTAGAGGACCTCCGCGCCGATCACGTTGCGGCCCGGCCGCAGGTGAGGCGCGAGGTCGACCGGGTCGGCCTCGTAGGAACGCGGGTCGCACGGCGCCGGCCCCCACTGGACGCGACGGCCGTTCACGAACAGCCGGTAGCGGCTGTCGGCGCTCACCCAGCCGCGGGCCGAGGCGATCTCCCCGTCGACGGTGAGCTCGCGGCGAAAGAGCACGAACGTGCCGGCGAGCGTCCGCTCGCACGGCAGCCAGATCCACCGCGCGGGAGCGAGGTCGACGCGCGCGCCGGGCGGCGGCACGGGCCAGTCGGCCTGCGCGGCCCGCACGGGCGGCGGCTCGGGCGCGCGGACGAGGCGGGCCGGCGAGGGCCGGCTCGCGGACGCCGCCGCCGGCTTCGCTTTAGCCTTCGCCTGCGGCGCGCGGGCCGGCTTGCGGCGGCTCTTCGGCGCCGTCTGAGCGGCCACGGCGCCGGGCACGGCGACGCCGGCCGCGAGCGAGGCGCCGAGCCGGCGCAGGAAGCCGCGACGGCCGCCCGGCTTCGTCATCGTCTAGCGCGCTCCGCGGCCCCGGCGGGCCAGGTCGGCCTCGGGTGGGAACGACTGCGGGGCGAGCCGCACCTCGGCCGGGACGGCCTCGCCGGCGAGGCGGCGGCCGACGAGGGCGACCGCGTGGCCGGCCGAGGTCGGCGTGATCACCGTCGCCGCGAGCTCGCCGGTGCGAACGAGCTTCTGCCCTCCGTCGGGCAGGCCGTCGCAGCCGGCGAAGGGCACGTCGGCCCACTCGGGGCGCAGCTGGCGGATCACGCGACGGGCGCCGACCGCCATCGCGTCGTTCTGCGAGACGACGATGCAGGGCTTGAGCCCCTCGCTCGTCTTCAGCCGCAGCCAGGCGGCCACGGCCTTCTCGCCGCTCGACTCCGTCCAGTCGCCGGGCAGGACCTTCACGTCGTGGCCGGCTCCGAGCGCCTCCCGCAGGCCGGCCAGCCGCTCCGTCGCGGCCCCGGTGTCGGCCGGCCCGGTGACGCACAGCACCGGCCCGCCGCCCGAGGCGAGGGCCCGTGCCTGCCGGGCCTGGATCCGCCCGACCTCGACGTTGTCGACCGCGACGTTCGCGATCGCCAGGTCGGGCCGCTCGGCGCGCAGCCCGTCGACGTAGCGGACGCTGCCGTTCAGCAGCAGCCAGCCCACCCCCGCCTTGACGGCGTTGCGCGCCACGCGCTCGAGGCCCTCGCCCGTCACGGTCTCGACGACGATCGCGGCCGGGCGCTGTCCCAAAGGCGCGTGCACGAAGCGGAAGAGCTGCTGGATCTGCAGCACCGCGTTGCTGTCCGCGAACACGACCTCGACCTCGAGGCCGGCCCGCGCCGCGGCGGACCGGGCGTCCGCCGCCTGCATCTTCTGGAAATCCTGCTCGTCGTTGAGCAGGCCGACGATCACTTTCGCCACGGCGCCCCCCTAGCCCAAGCGGCGCTTCTCGTTCTCGCTCATGAAGACGATACCCGACACGAAGTACACCACGGTCGCCGCCAGCAGGTAACCCTTGAACGCGGCCAGCCGCGACGCCCACTCGCCCGCCGGCGCGGCGTACACCCAGAAGGGCAGGGCGAGGCAGGCCAGCAGGGCGGCCGTCGTCGCCGCGGCCGACGCCGCCCAGGCGACGCTGCGGGGCGCGGCCGCGGCGCGCGCCGGCGCCGCGGAAGGCGGCTCCGGCCGCGTCGGCTCGGCCGGCAGCGGCGGCAGCGTCTCGCGCGCCCCGGCCACCGCGGAGAGCGCGAGGTAGACGAGGACGGTCGCGAGCCAGACCGGCGGGCCGAGGAAGAAGAGGTGCACGAGGCCCTTCTGCCACGCGGTGATGGCGACCGCGAGCGTGCCGACCCACGCGACGAGGGCCGGCCAGCTCACGACGAGGCCCTTGCGCGAGGCCCAGAACTGCGTCCAGCCGAGGCGCGGGAAGATCCAGTGCTCCGCGAAGACGACCGCGCCGACGGGCATGAGGAGGAGCCCGTAGATGCCGACGAAGTCCAGCAGCCGCGTGAAGACGAACGGCGAGCAGGCCATGAGCGTCGTGAGGCCGCCCGCGATCAGGGTCACCTTCCAGCGCGGCCAGTTCGGAGTCACGACCTGGAGGGCGAGGCCGGCCCGGTAGAGCGTCGGGTTCGCGGTCGTCCAGCCGGCGGTCACCACCGCGAGCGACCCGGCCACGCCGAGCGCCTGCGTCGCGACGTCGCCCGAGTCGAGCTGGGCGAGCGGCTTCTGGGCCACGAAGGCGGCGGCCGCGCCCATGATCCCGGCCGTGATCCACGCGAGGTAGTGGCCGACGAACATGCCGAACGCGGAGTACGCGCCGTAGCCCCAGTGGCGGGCGAAGCGGAAGAGGGCCATGTCCGAGAGGCCCACGTGCATCGCCATGTTGCACAGCCACGCGAACGCGACGACGTGCCAGAATCCGTTGCCGCCCCCGCCCTCCCCCGCGCCCTTCCAGATCGTGAGGTTCGCGATCCGCCAGAGGTCGCCCGGGCCGTCGATCGTCCCGTCGGGCAGCACGCTGGCGAGGGCCGGCAGCATCGCGACCGCCCCCGCGACGAACATCAGGACCATCCACGGCGAGCACACGACCGCGAACTGGGCGAGCCGCTTGAAGCCGAGGACCGCGAGCGTGACGACGACGGCCCCGACCGCCAGCACCACGAGGACGAACCGCGGGTCGCGAGGCCACCAGCCCGTCTGGGCGGGGATGCCGAAGAGCATGCGGACCGACGAGGCCGACACGGTGATCATGGCCCCGGCGAGGATGCAGTAGAGGACGGCGTTGCAGACGTTGTAGAGCAGGGTCACGCCGGGGCCGGCGATGCGGCGCAGGTACCAGTAGAGCGTGAGCCGCGTGCCGGTCGCGATCGGCGCGCAGACGAGCGTCCACGAGAGCACGGCCAGGAGGTTGCCGACGAGCAGGCCGAGGACGATGTCCCGGGCGCTCGCGCCGAAGCTCACGAGCAGCGCGCCGATGACGAACTCGGTGGCCGCGACGTGCTCGCCGGAGAAGAGGCCGGCGAAGTAGGAGCCCGGCTCGAGCTTGTCCTCGGTCACCGGCGCGCGCTCGAACTCGTAGAGGGTGTCGAGCTTCTGGACGACCTCGGCTTCGGTCTGGGCTGGGCTCACTCTCGGGCGCCTCCGGACGCGAGGGCCGAGTCTAATCCATGACGCGGGTTCCGTTCCCGGATCGTAGGGGCTACTCTCCCCGCGAGGTGACCCGATGCCGACCCGCCGCGACGTCCTCCGGACGGCCGCTCTCGCCGCCGCTTCGAGCCTCGCCCCGCGCGGGAGCGCCGCGGCCGACCGGGCGAGCGGCCGGCCTCCGGCCGCCGAGCGGCGCTTCCGCAGCCAGGCCGTCGAGGACGCGATCGCGGCCGTGCGACGCGAGGCGGCCGACCCGGAGCTCGCGTGGCTCTTCGAGAACTGCTTCCCGAACACGCTCGACACCACGGTGCGCTTCTCGGAGAAGGACGGGCGGCCGGACACGTTCGTGATCACCGGCGACATCCCCGCGATGTGGCTGCGGGACTCGACGGCCCAGGTCTGGCCCTACCTGCCGCTCGCCCGCGCGGACGAGCCGCTGCGGCGCCTCCTCGAGGGCGTCGTGCGCCGCCAGACGCGCTGCGTCCTCGTCGACCCCTACGCGAACGCGTTCAACGACGGCCCCACCGGCGGCGAGTGGGCGAAGGACCGCACGGCCATGAAGCCGGAGCTGCACGAGCGCAAGTGGGAGATCGACTCGCTCTGCTACCCCGTGCGCCTGGCCCACGGCTACTGGAAGGCGACGGGCGACGCGACGGTGTTCGACGCCGCGTGGCGCGAGGCGGCGCGGGCGATCGTGCGCACCTTCCGCGAGCAGCAGCGCCGGGACGGCGACGGGCCCTATCGCTTCGAGCGCGTCACGGCCCGCGCCACGGACACGCTGCCCCTCGACGGCCTCGGCTTCCCCACGCGCCGGGTGGGCCTCGTCCACTCGGCGTTCCGACCGTCGGACGACGCCTGCGTCCTGCCCTTCCTCGTCCCGTCGAACCACTTCGCGGTCGTGTCGCTGCGGCAGGTGGCCACGATCGCCCGCGACGTCGTGCGCGACGACGCTCTGTCGGCCGACGCGGGCGCCCTGGCGGACGAGCTCGCCGCCGCGCTCGACGCCCACGGCACCGCCGTCCACCCGCGGGCCGGCCGCGTCTGGGCGTACGAGGTCGACGGCTTCGGCAACGCGCTCTTCATGGACGACGCCAACGTGCCGAGCCTGCTCTCGCTGCCGTACCTCGGCGCCTGCCGCGCGGACGATCCCCTCTACCGGCGCACGCGCGGCCTCGTCCTGTCCGACGACAACCCGTACTTCTTCCGCGGGAAGGCCGCGGAGGGCGTCGGCGGCCCCCACGCGGGCCTCGGCATGATCTGGCCCCTCGCGGTGACCATGCGCGCCCTCACGAGCGCGGACGAGAACGAGATCCGCGCGTGCCTGCGCACGCTGCGTGACACGCACGCGGGCACGGGATTCATGCACGAGTCGTTCGACCGCGACGACCCGTCGCGCTTCACGCGGAAGTGGTTCGCCTGGGCGAACACGCTGTTCGGCGAGCTCGTCCTCCGGCTGCGGGCGGAGCGCCCGGCGCTCCTGCGCCAGGCGCTCTAGGTCCGGGACTCAGTTCTGCCTGGGACCGGGTGTCGGAGTCGGCGGAAACGGCATCCCATCCTCGCTCGCGTGGATCACCCCCCCGTCCTCGTACCGGGACTGCGCGTCGCGCAACTCCCGGCGCTCATAGACGGACAGACCCAGCATCAGAAGCCCCGTCAGCAGGAAACCGCTCCAGATCAGCCTCATGGCTCTCTCCTCCTCTACCTGTCGGTCGGACGCTCTTGGATGAATGATTATAATATGTATACTCTTAGCCTAGTCAGCGTCTATCGAGAAGCGGCGGCGGCGATTCTTACGGCCAATGGTATGGATCTGACGCTCCACCCGGCGCTATATTTCAGGCTGTGAACACTATGGATTCGATGCTCGCTCTCTTGGTGTCGGACGATCCCCGCCGGTCGGCGGACCGCATCCTCACGCGCCTGATCCAGATCCACCAGGCGAAAGGCGGAGCGATCCTCCGGCCGCGCAACGGCCAGGTCGAGATCTGGATGAGCGCCGGGCTCGCGCTGCCGGCGGTGGCCGAGCTGCCCGTGCGCTGGGCCGACCACCACGACGCGCTCGCGTCGGGTCGCTCGGTGATCGAGGCCGGCTACGCGCTCTTCCCCGCGATGCTGGGCGACCAGATGATCGCGGCGCTCTACCTCGGCCAGCCCGAGGGTCCCGCCGTCGGCGACGCGTGGGTCTTCGGCGCGGCCATCGCGCAGGCGGTGCAGGCCGCCGACGAGACGGGCGCCGCCCGCCGCGTGCCCGAGACGAACCCGACGGAGGAGGCGCGCCTGCAGCTCCTCTCGCTCCTCGAGCGGAACGAGTGGAACATCGCGGAGGTCGCGCGCCTGCTGGGGGTCACGCGCCGGACGGTGTACATGCGCCTGCGCAGCTTCGCCATCGAGCGCAAGCACGTCCCGAAGATCTACAAGAAGATGCCCGTCGAGGGCTGATGACGCTCGCGGTCGCGCACGCCGTCAAGGTGGCCCTCCTGGTCACCCTGGCCGGAATCGTCGTCCGGCGGCGTGTGCGGCTGTGCTGGGCGTTCCCGCTGTACGTCCTGGCGATCCTGCTCGGGAACAGCCTCCAGAGCTTCTGGCCGACGCAGTTCCACACGTCCGAGTTCTGGATCCTCAAGCAGCGGGTCTACGACGCGCTCAAGCTCGTTCTGGCGCTGGAGCTCGCCTGGCGGGCGTTCCGCCTGTTCCCGGGCGCCCTCAGGACCGCGCGGGCTGTGCTGGCCGCCATCCTCGCCGCCACGACCCTGGTCGTGGTGTTCGTCACACCCCGAAGGACTACTCGACGCTGTGGCAGTGGCAGCCGAGCATCGTCACCGGAACGCTCTGGATGTTCACCGCGACGGCGCTCCTCGTGGTGTGGTATCAAGTGCCCGTGCACGACTGGCAGCGGGCGATCATGCTGGGGCTCGTCTCGTACCTCGTCGTCTTCGTCCTCTACATGGACCTCCTGCGACGCTTCGGCTGGGATTACCGCCTGGCTGTCGGCTGGCTGGACGTCCTCACGTATCTGGCGCTGTGCATCTTCTGGGCCTGGGCCGCGTGGCGTCGCGACCCGATCCCGGTCCGCGCGGAGGCCGCGGCGTGATCGCTCTCCTCCTGTCCTTCGCCGGCGGCGTGCTGCTGTGCTACACGCTCGGCCGCTACAACCGCGCGGTGACCCTGCAGCGGTGGGAGTTCGTCCTGAACGCGCCGGGGCGGCAGGCCGTCGACGCGCTGCGCGCCCAGATGGACATGGACTCCGCCCTCGCGCACCAGGCCGTCGACGCGGCGCAGCGGGCCCGCGCGGACGGCCGGGCGCCCGACGCGGTCAGCGTCCTGCGCGTGGCCCTCTGCGTCCTCGAGGAGGCGGGCGCCGACCGCCTCACCCGCCTGCGGGCGATGTCCGTCTACTCCCGGATGGTGCGCGCCCTCCAGCCTCTGCCCGCGCCCTCGGCGGCTGCGTTCAAGGGCGCGGAGCTGCGCGCGGTCGCCGCGTCCGCCGGCCTTCTCCATCGCGTCCTCGTGGGCGCCGAGGAGCGCTTCCGCCTGTGGCTCCTGATGCTGGGCATGGGCGTCCGCATCGTGCTGCGCGGCGGGCGACGGGCGGCCGACGCCGCGACCCGCCACCCGCAGGCGAACCACCCTGGCAGTCCTTCGCCGACGGCCTGAGCGACTTCCGCTCGCTCGACGCGGCTCACCTCGCCGCGTTCGAGGCCCTCGCCGCGTCTCTCGCCGCGATCGACCGCGGCGCCCGAGTGAGGATCTGGGAGCAACTGGTCCCCTGACGATTCACGACCCGTCCCGAAGGAGTCGTGAATCGTCAGGACCGCCACAGTTCCCCGACTGGCCGTTTCGGTCCCCGGTCTCGGTCCCGTTCTCTCGCCCCGGTCCCCCTGCTCCCCCCCGACCTCTTCCTCCTCACGAGTCGAGCAGAAAGAGCAACGTCCGTGGTAGCCCCCCCAACCGGCCCGCCCGAAGACGAGGCGATCGGGACGGCGCACCCTCACGCGACGTCGGTGAACAGCCCCTCGATCTCGGCGTAGCGCGCGGTCGCTTCCGCCCAGGCGGCCGAGCGGCGCGGCTCGTAGCGCCGGGGACGCGCGGCCGCCCGGACGAGGGCCCGGCCCTCCTCGATCGACGCGAGGCGGCCGCCGGCCAGGGCCTGAACGAGCACGTTCCCGGTGGCCGTCGCCTCGGCCGGTCCCGCGAGCACGGGCCTCTCCGCCGCGTCCGCCGTGGCCTGGTTCAGGTACTCGTTGTGGCAGCCGCCACCGACGATGTGGATGCCCGGCACGGCGTTCCCCGTCAGCCGCTCGATCGCGCGCACCACGGACGCGTAGCGCAGCGCGAGCGAGTCGAGGACGACGCGGGCGAGGCGCGCGGGGTCGTCCGGCACGCGCTGGCCCGACTCCGACAGCGCGGCCTGAACCTCGCGCGTCATGCTCTCCGGGTTGAAGAACCGCGGGTGGTCGGGGTAGACGAAGCCCGGCGGCCGCTCGATCGCCGCGGCCGCCGCGAGCAGGTCCTCGAGATCGGCCGAGAGCCGACGCTCCTCCCACTCGTGGCGGCAGGACTCGAGGATCCACAGGCCCATCACGTTCTTGAGGAAGCGGACGGAGCCGTCGACGCCGCCCTCGTTCGTGAAGTTGGCCCGCGCGACCTCCTCGTTGACGAGGGGAGAGGCGAGCTCCACGCCGACGAGCGACCACGTGCCCGAGGAGACGTACGCCCACCCGGGGGCGAGCGGGCAGCCGGCCACCGCCGACGCGGTGTCGTGGGTCGCCGGGGCGAGGACGCCGAGCGGCCCGAGGCCGAGCTCCTTCTGGATCGCGGGCCGGAGCTCCCCGAGCGGCGTGCCCGGCGGCGCCGGCTCCGGCATGAGCTCGCGCGGCAGGCCGACCCGCGAGAAGAGGTCCTCGGCCCAGCGCCGCGTGCGCACGTCGAGAAGCTGCGTCGTCGAGGCGTTCGTGTACTCGCCGCACGCGGCCCCGCACAGTGCGTGGTGACAGAGGTCCGGGATCATGAGCAGGCGGCGCGCGCCCGTCGGCAGGCCCTCCCGCACGTGCTCGTGCAGCTGGAAGAGCGTGTTGAACTGAAGGAACTGGATGCCGGTGCGCTGGAAGATCTCGCCCCGCGGGACCTTCCGCAGCACGCGCTCGATGGCACCGTCGGTGCGGTGGTCCCGGTAGCAGACCGGGTCCTCGAGCAGCCGCCCGCCCGCGTCGAGAAGCCCGTAGTCGACGCCCCACGAGTCGACGCCGACCGTGGCCAGCGTGCCGCCGCGCCGCGCGGCCGCGGCGTGGGCGAGGCCGAGCCCCTGCCGGATCCCGTCGAGCACGCGCGCGAACGGCCACCGCAGGCGCCCGCCCGCGGCGGCGGGCGGATAGGCGAAGCGGTGGACCTCCTCGAGGACGACGCCGTCCTCGCCGATCCGTCCCAGCACCGACCGCCCGCTGCCCGCCCCGAGGTCGATCGCGACGTGGAACACCGCGGCCGCTCCTAGACGATCCCGGCCCCCCCGCCCGCGGCGGCCGGCCGCTCCGCGGCCTTGCGCGCCCGGTAGCCGCTCGCGCGGTACGCCGCGACCGGGTCGACCGCCCCGCCCGCGCGCCGCCGCGCCATCGCGAGGATCGGCCCCACGTCGGTCGTGAACGCCTGCTTGAGCGACTGGAGCGCGACGACGGCGTCGTTTCTCTCCTGCGCGTCGTCGAGGGCGGCGCGGTCGACCAGGTGGGCCTGCACGTACGCCCGCACGAGCTCGACGGCGCTCGTCATCAGCGACTCGATCGGGTCCGTGACGTTGTGCGACTGGTCGAGCATGTAGGCCGGGTCGAAGCCGGCCACCTTCTCGAGCTCGGCCTGCACCAGCTCGTGGAAGACCAGGAAGAGCTGGAACGGCTTGATGGAGCCGGCGTCGAGGTCGTCGTCGCCGTACTTGCTGTCGTTGAAGTGGAACCCCGCCAGCTTCCCGAACTGGATGAGCCGCGCCACGATCATCTCGATGTTCACGTTCGGCGCGTGGTGGCCGAGGTCGACGAGCGAGAACGCCTTCTCCCCGAGCTCCCGCGTGCAGTGGTAGCTCACGCCCCAGTCGTTGAGCACGGTCGAGTAGAAGGCCGGCTCGTAGAGCTTGTGCTCGATGAACATCCGGAAGCCGTCCGGCAGCGCGGCGTAGATCGCGCGCAGCGACTCCATGTAGCGGTCGAGGGCGCGCCGGAAGTGCTGCTGGCCGGGGAAGTTCCCCCCGTCGCCGATCCACACCGTGTGCGAGCGCGCCCCGAGTTTCACCCCGAGCTCGACGCAGTGGACGTTGTGCTCGACCGCCTGGCGCCGCACGGCGGGATCGGTGTGGGTCAGGCTCCCGAACTTGTAGGACCGCTTCTGCCCCGGCTGGTCCTGGAACGTGTTCGAGTTCATGGAGTCGAAGAAGAGCCCCCGCTCCTTCGCGAACGCGAGGAGCTCGGCCGGGTCCTCGGGCTCGTCCCACGGGATGTGGAGGGAGATCCCGGGGGTGACGCGCACGAGCTTGAAGATGGCCTCGCAGTCGTCGAGCTTCTCGAGGACCCCGCGCGGCTCGCCGGGCCCGGCGAAGCGCGCGAAGCGCGTCCCGCCCGTCCCGACGCCCCACGACGGCACCGCGACCCGGAAGGCCATCGCGCGCTCGGTCAGCCTCTCGATGTCGACCCCTCGCCGCGCGAGCTGCCGGCCGAGGTGCGCGTAGTCTTCCTCCAGCCACTGCGCGGAACGGCCGTTGTGCTCGGCGACGAACTCGTCGGACAGCCGGAAAGCCATCTCGCCTCCTGAAGTCGCCCGGGATCATAGCCGGGTCGGGGGCGGCCGGGCACGGATCAGAGTGATCAGGCCGGCCGCGCGTCCGGCCGGAGGGCGACCGGCCCGCGTGCTAGCATCGCCGGTCGATGCCCCGATCGTTCCGCCCCGCGCCGGGAGCGGCCGCGGGAATCCTCCTCGGTCTCGGCGCGTCCGTCGCGGGACAGGAGCCCGCGCACGTTCTCCCCGGCGTCGAGACCTCGCGCGTGGTCCTCGAGGCGCGGGTCACGGACGGGAGAGGGCGGCCGATCGTCGACCTCGGGCCGCCGGACTTCCGCCTGGAGGTCGACGGCCGCGCGGTGCCCATCGAGTCGGCGACCTGGGTGGCCGAGGCCCCGGGCGCGGGGCGCGACGGGCCCGGGGGCGAGGCGCCCGCCGCCGTCGTCGCGCCGTTCCCGGGTCCCGGCCGCCTCGTGGTCCTCCTCTTCCAGAAGGACTTCGAGGGCAGCCGCCTGCGCGGGCTCCTCCGCGGCCTGCGCCAGGCGAAGGGCCTGGTGGTCCCCCTCTCGCCGCGCGACCGCGTGGCGATCCTCACCTACGACTCGCGGCTGCGCCTCCACCTCGACTTCACGGCCGACCAGGCGGCCGTGCGGCGGACGATCGACGAGTCGGTCCTCCTCCGCTGGCCCGCCCCGCCCGAGCCCGGTCCGCCGCCCTCGCTCGCCGCCCACCTCGGCCGCGAAGAGGCGAGGGACGCGGCCTCGCCCGAGGCGGCGCTCCTCGCCCTCGGCCGCGCCCTCGGGCCCATCCCCGGTGCGAAGGTCGTCCTCTTCTTCGGCTACGGCCTCGGGGAGCTGCAGGGCCCCACCGTCGTCCTGCCCCCGGTCTACGACCGAGCGGTCGAAGCCCTCGACCGGGCGCGCGCGGCCGTCTTCTGCCTGGACGTGACGGAGGCCGAGTCGCACTCGCTCGAGCTCGGGCTGCAGCGCGCGGCCAGGGACACCGGGGGCGAGTACCTGAAGGTCCACCAGAACCCGGGCGCGGCCCTCGACCGCGTCGCGGCCGCCCTCGCCGGGCACTACGTGCTCGCGTTCGAGCGCCCGGAGGGACGGCGGGGAGATCATCGCGTGCGCCTCGCGCTCGCGCGGCGCCGCGGCTCGGTCCTCACCCGCACGCGCTACGCCGACTGAAGCCGGCTCCGGCGGTTGACACCCCCGCCGCCGCCCGCCGAGACTCCGCCCGATGCGCCACGCCACCCTCGTCCTCGCCAGCGCCAGCCTCGGCCTCGCACTGGTCGCCGCACGGGCCGAGGCCCGCGTCGTCCGGCTCGACGTCCGGAGCCGGGAGGTCGTCGCGGGCGGCCGGCCGTTCGGTCCCGCCGGGGCCTACGAGAAGCTCGCCGGCACGGTCGAGATCGCCCTCGTCCCGGCGCGACGGCAGAACCGGCCGATCGTCGACCTCGAGCTCGCGCCGCGCGACGGGCGCGGCGAGGTGACCTTCACCGCGGACTTCTACGTCCTGAAGCCCGTCGACCTCTCGCGAGGCAACGGCCGCCTCTATGCCGAGGTCCCGAACCGCGGCGGCAAGGGCCTCCTCTCCCGCCTGCAGTTCGCGGACGGATCGCTCGACCCGTCGACGGCGGCCGACTTCGGCGACGGCTGGCTCCTGCGGCAGGGCTTCTCCCTCGCGTGGATCGGCTGGCAGTGGGACGTGCCCGAGCGGCCGGGCCTGCTGCGGCTGCGGGCGCCCGTCGCCACGGAAGCCGGGCGGGCGATCACCGGCCTCGTCCGCGCCGTCGTCCTCGTCGACGCCCGGCAGGACACGGCGCCGCTCGGCGACCGCGGCCACACGGCCTACCCGGCGGTCGACCCGGACGGCGTGGAGAGCGCCCTCTACGTGCGCGACCACGCGCTCGACGCGCCGCGCCTCGTGCCGCGGTCCTCGTGGCGCTTCGCCGATCCGACGACCGTCGCGCTCGACGGCGGTTTCGCGCCGGGCCGGATCTACGAGGTCGTCTACCGCAGCCGCGACCCGCGCGTCGCCGGCTGCGGCTTCGCCGCCACGCGGGACGTCGTGAGCTTCTTCAAGCACGCGCGCGGACCCGGGAACCCGCTCGACGGGGTGCGCCTCGCGATCGCCCACGGCGTCTCGCAGAGCGGCCGCTTCCTGCGGCACTTCCTCTACGAGGGCTTCAACGAGGACGAGGCGGGCCGCCGCGTCTTCGACGGCGTCTTCGTCGACGTCGCCGGCGCGGGCCGCGGCGACTTCGACCGCCGCTTCGCCCAGCCCTCGCGCGACGGCCACCAGCACTGGAACCCGCACTACGCGACCGACGCGTTCCCCTTCACCGACCTTCCGCAGACGGACCCGTCGACGGGCGAACGGCGCGGGCTCCTCGACCGGGCGATCGCGACGGGCACGGTCCCGAAGCTCGTCCACTCCTTCGGCGCGTACGAGTACTGGAACCGCGCGGCCTCGCTCGTCACGACGGACGCCGCGGGAGAGAAGGACGTCCCGCTGCCGGCCACGAGCCGCGCCTACGCGATCGCCTCCGTCCAGCACGGCCCCGGGCGTCTCCCGCCGGCCGAAGCCCGGCGCGACGGCCTTCTCGCGACGAACCCGATCGACTACCGCCCCGCGCTGCGCTCTCTCGTCCACGCCCTCGACCTCTGGGTCGCCGACGGCGTCGAGCCGCCGCCGAGCCTCTACCCGCGCGTCGAAGACGGCACGCTCGCGCCGCCGGAGAGGGCCGGCTGGCCGGAGCTGCCGGGAGTTCTCTTCCCGACCGTGAGGAACGAGCCCCCCAGGCTCGACTTCGGGCCGCGCTGGGCTCGCGGCGTCTCGACGGTGGAGCCGCCGCGCCTCGGCCCGGTGTTCCGCGCGCTCGTCCCGGCGGTCGACCCCGACGGCAACGACCGCGCCGGCATCCGCCTTCCCGAGGTCGCGGTTCCCCTCGAGACCCAGACCGGCTGGAACTGGCGCGCGCCGGAGAAGGGCGCGGCCGACGCGCTGGCCCCCTACGTGGGCGGCTCGATCCCCTTCGCGCGCACCCGCGCCGAGCGCGAGGCGGCGGGCGACCCGCGGCCGTCGATCGAGGAGCGCTACGCCGGCCGCGACGACTACCTCGCTCGCGTGCGCCGCGCGGCCGACGCTCTCGTGGCCGGTCGCCTCCTCCTCGCGGAGGACGTGCCGGCCGTCGTCGAGCGCGCGGCCCGGCACTGGGACTGGCTCGACGCGCGGGGCCGGGCGCGGGGCGCGGCCGGGCCGACGGGCGGATCCTTCTAGAGACCCTCACGCTCCAGGAAGAGGGCCGCGTCGAGCCGGGCCAGCAGGCGCCGGTAGACGGACGGATCCGTGACCGGCTCGACCCGCAGCACCCGGCCCCGGTCGTCGACGACCCGCGTCGCGAGGGTGACCCGCGCGCGGGTCCGCTCGCCGTCGCTCGTCACGTTGATCGTGGCCTCGACGGCCGAGAACTCGTTGCGCCCGGGCGGCACGAGAAGCGACGCGCCGTAGGTGACCGGGGCGGCGACCCACCGGAGGATCTTCGCCGCGGACGACGCGGAGCGCGACTGCCACTCGGCGACGGCGCTGACGATCCCGAGCTCCGCGTCCGCGTGACGGATCGTGAAGCCCTCGTCCTGAAGCGCGCTCAAGGCCGCCTTCAGAACGAGGCGCGGGTCGCGCGTGTCGAACTCGCGGCTCTGGACGGACCGCGCCTCGAGCGCACCGGGAGCGCGGAACGAGCCCGGCGGGCCGCCGGTGGCGCACCCGGCGGCGCAGAACGCGACGGCGAGCACGAGCCTCGCGGGTCGCATGGCCGCGCCGTCAGAACCGGGACTCGTGGAACGAGAACGACGCGACGGCCCCGTCCGCGTCGAAGCGGACCACGACCGTGAGCGTCCTCTGGGTCGAGCTCGTCCTGGTCGAAGAGTGGGCGCCTCCCCCGATACCGAGAAGGCCCAGGGTGGCCGCCCGGGCCGCCGCGCCGCCGAGGCCCGCGCTCACGTGCCGCCCCGAGCTCTCGACCTCGGTCGCGGTCCGGTCGTAGACCCATGCCTCGCGGCCCTGCCCGTCGCGCGTCACGATGTTCGGCGCGCCCAGGCGCTCGGCGACCTCGGCCTGCGCGAGGCCCGGCTTCAGGCTGCGCTGGACGAGGCCGAGCGTGAACCCGCCCGGCTTCTTCGCTTCGTCCGCGCCGGCCGCGCCGGCCAGCGCCACCAGCATCACCGCCACTCTCACTCGGGCCATGACCGCCTCCTCGACGCCTCGAGTGTGAGCGCGCCGGCCGGCGCGGACGGCGGGCTGTGACGGTTTCCAAAGTGTCCGGGCGGGGCGGTAACGGCGTCGGGCCGCGTCCGGCGCCCGCTCCAGACGCGGCGTCTTCAGCGCCGGACGACCACCCGCGTCGCCGCGGCCTCCACCTCGAGGACGCGCGTCGCCGGGTCCCACCGCATCGTCCCGCCCTCCACCGTCCGCGGCGGCCAGGCGCCGAGCTTCAGCCGCTCCGACGAGCGCGCGTCCCATTTCTCGTAGACGACGGCGTCGGCGCCGTACTCGATCGAGCGCACGACCGACGAGGTGCGCAGCAGGTGGTTCTGGTCCGACGGGGCGAGCTCCGGCGCGGCGGCCATCGCGCGCAGGTAGTGGCGGACGTAGTCGCCGTAGCCGTCGGTCAGCCAGACGTCGTCCCTGTAGTAGCGGTTGGTGCCGTCCGCGTCGACCATGTACGTCGCCCACACCAGGTTGCGCACGGCCTGCGGCACGCGCGTGCGGTCGCCCGAGGCCTCGGCCCACATCAGCTCGAGCGACGCCTCGCGCGAGGTGTGGCTGTTGCCCGGCACCTCGTACGCGGTCTGCTCGTTCGTGGGCCGCGCGCCGTACCTGGCCCAGCGCGGGTTGCCGAACGTGGCATCGCACCAGTCCAGAATGCGCCGGACGGTGGGAACGGTCTCGCTCAGCCAGCCCGGGTGCTCCAGGGCGTAGAGCGCGAGGGTCCCGGCGTTGATCTGGGTGTCCGAGTAGACGTGGATGTCCTCGAAGAACGGTCCCCATTTCATGGTCTTCACGGGGTGGTCGCGCAGCCAGTCGGCGGCGATCGCCCGCGCGCGACGGTAGTCCGCGGTCCGGCCCTCGCCCATCCCGGCGAGCGCGTCGAACAGCCGCAGCGCTCCCGTCCAGTTCGTCGTGTAGTCGAAGCGGCCGTTCTTCGACTCGAAGACCGCGCCGCTCGTCGCGTGCACGCGGAAGGGCCACGGCGACCGAGAGGCGTCGCCCGGCCCGACGCGCGCGGCGAGGGTGTCGGCGATGCCGCGGGCCGCGTCGAGGTAGCGCCTCTCGCCGGTGATCTCGTACAGCGTGACGAGCTCGGCGCCGAACGAGCCGGCCTTGTCGGGCTGCAGGAAGCCCTTCCCGGCCACCATGTCGCCCTCGTAGCGTCCCGAGTGGACGTCGTTGTTGTACGGGAACGGCAGGTTCGGCCACGCCGCGTCGGCCGGGCTCAGGCCGCTCGCGATCCAGTGGTCGGCGAGCCTTCGCATGTCCTCGACCACGGCGTGATCGCCGAGGTACTGGTGGAGCAGGTTCCACGACGAGAGGGCCATCGAGATCTGGTCGCCGCCGAGCCCGCGCGGGTCGTGCTCGGGCTTCCAGACCTGGTGCTGCAGGACGTACGGCACGCCGTTCGGGCACCGTGGCCGCGCGCGCCAGAAGCTCCACACGAGCCGCACGACGCGGTCGAACGCGTGGGCGGGGTCCTCGTCGGACCACGGGCGGATGAGGCCGTCCGGCCCGGTGCGGATGTCGTGGAACTGAAGGCGGGGGCCGGGGTCTTCCGCCGGAGGGCCGGCGGCGAGGACGAGGGCGAGCGCGAGCGGCGGGAGGGTCATCGCGTTCCTCCGGGAAGCGGGGGAACGCTCGCACCTCCGCCCCGCGGCGTCAAGGACGCTCGGCGCGGCGCGGGGGCCGGGTTACGATCGCCGGGGAGTCCCCTTGGCCACGCCCCCCTCACGCGCGCGCGTCCTGCCTCTCGTCGTCCTCGCGTGGCTCGGCGCCGTCTCCGCCGCACCCGGCGCGGACGAAGCGGGCGGCCTGCGGGGCGCGGTGGTCGACCCGTCCGGCGCCGCGGTGCCGGGCGCCACGGTCGAGGCACTCGGCCCCTCGCGCGCCCGAGCCCGGACCGACGAGCGCGGCGAGTGGACCCTGGGCGGCCTCCGGCCGGGATCGTACCGCGTGCGCGTGAGCCGGCGCGGCTTCGCGCGGTTCGAGACGAACGCCGTCGCGGTCGGGCCCGGCGCGCCGGCGGTCGTCGCCGCGGCGCTCGCGCTCGCCCCCGTGCGCGAGACGGTCGACGTGGGCGAGAGCTGGGCCGCGCGGCGCGACGGCGCGCTCGTGCTCGAGGGTGCCCTCCTCGACGCGCTGCCCGACGATCCCGGCGAGATGATCGCCGCCCTCGAGGCCCTCGCCGGCGCCGCGCCCGGCCACGCGCCGCCGGTGCTCGTCGACGGCTTCGCCGGAGGTCGGATCCCGCCGAAGTCCGCCATCCGCGCGATCCGGCTGAACGCCAGCCCCTACTCGGCCGAGTACGAGTACCCCGGCGTGGGCCGCATCGAGATCTTCACGAAGCCGGGCGGAGACGCCCTCCACGGCCAGGTCCAGGCGCGGGCCGGCGGGGCGGCGCTCGACGCGCGGGACCCCTTCGCCGCCGGCGCCCGACCCGACTACCGCCGCCTCGCCGGCTCGGCGGCCCTCGGCGGACCGCTCGCGCGCGACCGGGCGTCGTTCTTCCTCGACCTCGAGCGGGCGAGCGCGGGCGAGACGCGGCTCGTCGACGCGGTCGTGCTCGGCCCCGGGCTCGTGCCGCTCGCCCGGAGAGAGTCGCTCGTCGCGCCGCAGACCCGGACGACGGCGAGCCCGCGCCTCGACGCCCGACTCGGCGCGCACACCCTCACCGCGCGCTACGCGTACGACGCGACGGAGGATCCGCTCACCGGCGTCGGGGGCTTCGCGCTGCCCGCGCGGGCGGCGGCGAGCGTGACGAGCGGGCACCTCCTGCAGCTCGGCGACTCGTTCGCCGTCGGGCGCGTCTCGCACGAGATCCGTGCCCAGTGGTCCCGCCAGAGCTCCCGCGCGGAGCCCCTCGTCATCACTCCGGCCCTCGTCGTGCAGGACGCGTTCGCCACCGGCGGCGCGGCCGGCGGCCGATCGACGCGCGCCCAGGACCGCCTCGAGGCGAGCGACGTCCTCTCGTGGACGGCCGGGGCCCACGCGCTGCGGGCCGGCGCGCGGGTGCGGCGCGAGGCGCTCCGCGACGAGTCGCGGCTCGGCTGGAACGGAGCCGTCGTCTTCGGCGGCGGCACGGGCCCCGCGCTCGACGCCGCCCTCGATCCCGTCCGGGACGACGCGGGGAACCTCGTGCTCGTGCCGCTGACGAGCCTCGAGCGCTACCGCCGGACGCTCGCGCTCTCGGCCCTCGGGCTCGGGCCGGCGGCCGTGCGCGCGCGCGGAGGGGGCGCGAGCCAGATGCAGATCGCCGGCGGCCCGGCCGCCGTGGCCGCGGCCCAGTGGGACGCCGCGGCCTTCGTGCAGGACGACTGGCGTCCGCGGGCCGATCTCACGCTCGGCCTCGGGCTGCGCCTCGAGACCCAGCCCGGTCTCGCCCGCCGCCTCGACGCCGCGCCGCGCGCCTCCTTCTCGTGGACGCCGGGCCGCGGCGGAGGGTCCGCCGCGCCGAAGACGGTGGTCCGCGGCGGCGCGGGCCTCTTCTACGAGCGGGTCGCCGACGCGCTCTTCCTCGACGCCCGCCGGCACGACGGCACGGCTCCCGCGGCCTACGCGATCGACGACCCGGCGATCCTCGACACGATCGCGTTCGACGCGAACGGCCTCGTCGCGTCGATGCCCTCCTTCGACGCGCTCGGGACCCGAGCCGCGCCGGTCGCGCGCCGGATCGAGGAGGGCACGCGGGCGCCCGTCACGCTCGCCGCCTCGCTCTCGATCGACCGCGTGGTGGGCGCCGGCCTCACGCTGAGCGCGCAGTGGACGCACGCGTCGACGTGGCGCGCGCTGCGCTCGCGGGTCGTCGCGGAACCGGCCGACGGCGGCGCGGCGGTCTACCAGTACGAGTCGACCGGCCGCGCGCGCCGCGACCAGATCGCGCTCGGCGCGACGCGCGGCGGTCGAGCCGTCTCCGTCTCGGCGCGCTACTTCCTCACCTTCGCCTACGGCGACACGGACGGTCCCGGGGCCTTCCCGGCCTCGTCCCGCGATCCCGGCGCGGACTGGGGACGGGCTTCGGGCGAGGCGAGCCACCGCCTCGTCGTGACGGGGAGCCTCGCCCTCCCGGCCGGCCTCCGCCTCAGCCCGTTCGTCGTCGCGTCGAGCGGCCTGCCCTACGACCTCACCGCCGGCCGCGACCTCGACGGCGACTCCGTCTTCGCCGATCGACCGGCGTTCGCGGCCGACCTCTCCCGGCCGGGGGTCGTCGCGACGCCCTACGGCCTCCTCGATCCCTCGCCCGCGCCGGGGGCTTCGCCCGTGCCGCGGAACCTTGGGCGAGGCCCGGCCTTCGTGGCGGTGAACCTGCGCCTGAGCCGGACGGTCGCGCTCTCCTCGCGCGGTTCGGGCGGGCCCGCGCTCACGGCGTCGCTCTACGCCCAGAACGTCTTCGACCGGGCGAACGCCGGCCTGCCGGTCGGCAGCCTCGCCTCCCCGTCGTTCGGCCGCTCGCTGGGCCCGGCGGGCGGCGCCGCCGCGGGCCACCGCTCGATCGAGCTGCAGGTCGGCACGTCGTTCTGAGACGCCGGCCTCGCCTCGCTCTCAGCGCGGCGGCTCGGGCCTTCGCGCGGCCTCGACCGTCGTCGCGTCGAAGACCCGGCGGACCGTGACCTCGCCGCCGAACGGACGGTCCGCCTTCACGACGACGGTGAGCCGACGCGGCGCGTCGGCGACCGACCACGTCTCCCGCGTCCTTCCGCGGCCCGTCTTCGTCTCCACGACGAGGGCGGACTCCTCCCAGCGCGTCTTCACCTCGAAGCCGTTCGAGTCCTTGTACGAGCGGCCGTCCGCGTGCAGGCGGCGGATCCCGCCCTCGGCGTCGATCATCGTGATCTCGGGCTCGAGGTTCGCGATCGTGAGCTGGTCCTCGAAGGCGATCGGCCGGACGAGCTCGGCGCCCCCGGGACCCCGCGGGCCGCCCTCCGGGCCGCCGGCCATGCCACGACCGCCGTGACCGCCGCCGCCCCCCGGGGGACGCCCTCCGCCGGGACCTCCTCCGCCGGGACCTCCTTCGCCGCCGCCGCCCGGGCCGCCGCCAGGCCCGCGCCCGCCTCCCTCCCGCATCTTCGCGCGCGGGTCCTCGCTGAGCTCGGAGTTCAGCTTCCAGACGCCGACGAGCCGCACGCGAGCCGCAGCCGGCTCCGGCGGCGGGGCCACGGAGCTCGCGGCTCGGGCCGACGGCTGCGGGGCCGTCACCGCGACGGCCGGCTTCTCCTCGCCGGCTGCCGCAGCGATTCCGGCGACGCCCGACAAGACGACGCCGGCCCCGAGGACGAGGCCGGCGCTTCTCACGACACGCACGCGATCCCTCCGCGTCACGTCGTCCTCAAGGCTGCGACGGCTCGTCGTCCGGTCCCGGTCCCGGCATGTCGCCGTCGGGGGGAGGCGGGCCGAAGGGCCGCGGGCCCATGCCCGGTCCCATCGGGCCCATCCGGCCCGGCCCGCCGCGCAGCGCCTGGAGCGCGTCGAACTTCGTCTGCTGCTCGGGCGTGAGCAGGGCGCGGATCTCCTTCTCGTTCGCGTCGCGCCGCGACTTCAGCTGCTCCTGCAACCGGTGAGCCTCGATCGCCAGCGCTCCGACCGTCGCCGCGTCGGGCGCCGCCGCGTCGAGCGCCGCGCGCAGCTTCTCGCGGCTGGCGCGCAGCTTCTCGAAGACCGGACCGACCGTCGAGCGCTCCTGCTTGCGCCGCTCGGCGATCTGCGCCTTCTGGTCCTCGGACAGCCCGAGATAACGAGCCATGCCGTCCATGGGCCCGGGGCCACCCGGACGACCCGGTCGCGCGGGCGGCTCGGCCGCGAGCAGGGGTCCCGCCATCATGGCGCCGACGGCCGCACCGGCCATCCACATCGTCATCCGCATCGAAGCCTCCTCGAGCCCCGTGACTCTCGCTCTCACCCACTAGTACGCCGAATCCTGATCCCAAGTCCTCATGAACGCGAAACGTCGCTGTAATTCCTGTAAATGGAGCCCCGGTCCGGTCGGCCCGTCCGCGGGCCCGGCTGCTAAACTGGCCGTCGTGCGCTGGCCGCGTCAGAACGCCCTCTGGGTCACCCTCGGCGCGCTCGCCGCGCTCCTCGTCGTCCTCGCCGTGCTGCAGCACCGCTGGATCGGCGACCTCGGCCGCGCGGAGGCGGAAAGGCGCCAGGCCCAGCTGGAGCGGGCGGCCTCGCGCTTCCAGTGGGCCTTCGACCGCGAGCTGGGGCAGGCGCTCTTCGCGTTCCGCCCGGACCCGGGCGGCGCGGGAGACGAGCGGGCGGCGCTCGCGGCGCGCCTCGCCGACCTGCGGCGCCGGGACGCCGAGACGATCGTCGCGGGCCTGCTGCTGCTCTCGCGGGCGAAGGACGGAGCCGTGAGCGTCGAGCGCTGCGACGGCGGCGACGCGGCGTTCCGGGCCGCCGAGCTCCCCGCCTCGCTCGAGCCGCTGCGGGCGCGGCTCGTCGCGGGCGAGCCGGCCCGCGACATGTTCCGCCCGGCGATGATCCACGAGCCGCCCGCCCTCGCGTTTCCCGTCCTCGACCTCTCCGCCCTCGCCGCCCCGCCGGCGGGCCCCGGCTTCCCGCGGTGGCGAGGCGCCCGCGGCTACGTGGTCGTGCTCCTCGACGTCGAGCGCCTGCGCACGCACCTCCTGCCCGCGCTGGCCGAGGCGCACTTCGGCCCGCTCGCCGAGAGCGAGTTCGTCGTCGCCGTGACGCGTCGCGCCGACGGCACCGTGCTCTACTCCAGCGACCCGCGCGTGCCGGCGCCGGAGCCTGGCCGCGGCGACGCGCGGCGTTCCCTGCCGAGCTTCGACGGCCGCACCGGGCCCGCCGGCCGGCGCTTCGGCGAGGGCGAGGGCTGGCGCGGAGGGCCGCCACCTCCCAACCGGGCGCGCGCCCCCCGCGACGCGGACGAACCGCGCGGCCCGGAGCGCCCCCCGCGCGACGTGGCGGAGCCGGACGACGACGGGCCCGGCCTCACGCCGGCACCGGCGCCCACGACCGAGGGCAACTCCCTCTGGGTGCTCGTCGTGCAGCACCGGGGAGGCTCGCTCGAGAAGGCCGTGGCCCGGGTGCGGCGGCGCAACCTCGCGGTGGGTCTCGGCGTGCTCGCCCTCCTCGGAACGGCCGGCGCCTTCCTCGCGGTCTCCGCGCAGCGCGCCCAGCGGCTCGCCCGCCAGCAGATCGAGTTCGTGGCCGGCGTGACTCACGAGATCAACACGCCGCTCGCGGCGATCCGCTCCGCCGGCCAGAACCTCGCGGACGGCATCGTCACCGAGCCGGCCTCGGTGCGGCGCTACGGCCAGCTCATCGAGCGCGAGGGCGGCCGCCTCGCCGCTCTCGTCGCGCAGGCGCTCGACTTCGCCGGGATCGCGTCGTCGGGCCGGGCCTACGCGTCGGAGCCGGTCGCCCTCGGCCCGCTCGTCGACGAGGCGCTCGGGGACCTGCGGTTCGTGCTCGAGCAGGGGAATTTCGCCGTCGAGAAGGACGTCCCGGCCGACCTTCCGTTCGTGCGCGGCGACGCGGCCGCGCTGCGGCGGGTGATCACGAACCTCGTCGCGAACGCGACGAAGTTCGCGGCCGCCGGCCGCTGCGTCGCGGTGCGCGCGGCGCGCGGCGGCCTGTCGCGGGTCGTGCTGCGGGTCGAGGACCGCGGGCCCGGCATTCCCCGCGAGGAGCGCGAGCGCGTGTTCGAGCCGTTCTACCGCGGCCGCGCGAGAGAGAGGAACGACACGCCGGGCGCCGGCCTCGGCCTCAGCCTCGTGCGCCACGTCGTGCGCGCGCACGGCGGCACCGTGCGAGTCGAGGCGCGCGAGGGCGGCGGCGCCGTCGTGGTCGTGGAGCTGCCGGCCCTCGAGGATCCCGGGAGGACTGCGTGAAACCGCGCGTGCTGCTCGTCGAGGACGAGCCGTCCCTGGTGCTGACCCTGACCGACCGGCTGAAGGCCGAGGGCTACGACGTGGAGTCGGCCGAGAACGGCGACGCGGGCTACCGCCGCGCCCTGCAGGGGCCGTTCGATCTCGTCCTCCTCGACGTCGCGCTGCCCGGGCGGAGCGGCTTCGACGTGCTGCGCGACCTGCGGCAGCAGCGGGTCGACACGCCGGTGCTGATGCTCACCGCCCGCGGCCAGGTCGTCGACCGGGTCCTCGGCCTGAAGCTCGGGGCCGACGACTACCTGCCGAAGCCCTTCGAGACGATGGAGCTCCTCGCGCGGATGGAGGCGATCCTGCGGCGCCGCCGCGGCGCGCAGGCGGCCGGGGCCGGGGCGTACGCGTTCGGCGAGGTGCGGGTCGACTTCCGCCGGGCCGAGGTGACGCGCGACGGGCGGCCGGTCGAGCTCTCGAGCCTCGAGTTCAAGCTGCTGCGCTACTTCGTCGAGCACCGCGGGGAGCTGCTCTCGCGGCGGGACCTCCTCGAGCACGTGTGGGGCTACCCCGCCGTCCTCCAGACGCGGACGGTCGACGTCCACGTCGCGTCGCTGCGGCAGAAGATCGAGCGCCACCCGGCGAAGCCCGAGTACATCGTCACCGTTCACCGGATGGGCTACCGGTTCCTCGGCTAGACCCCGCCCCCGCTGTTGTAGGCTCTTCACAACCGCCATCCGCGATTCGGGACCGTCACGAGCGACCGGCCCTCGCCGGGCGGCGGCAGCGCGCTCGCGCGCAGGGGGGATTGCCATGACCAGTGCACGCGGTGGTCCGTCGACCCGCCTTTGGCCGTTCCGATCCCGAGCCGGGGTGCGGCTCGGTGCTCTCCTCGCCGCCCTTCTGGCCGCCGCCGGGCCGGGCTTCGCCGCCCCGGCCGAAGCGCCGGCGGCGCCGCCGCTCTTCGACGGCCTCGGCGGCTTCTCGCGGAAGGTGACGACCGCGTCGGCCGAGGCGCAGCGCTACTTCGACCAGGGCCTCGCGTTCCTCTACGCCTTCAACCACGACGAGGCCATCCGCTCCTTCCGGCGGGCCGCGGAGCTCGACCCGCGCTGCGCGATGGCCCACTGGGGCATCGCCATCGCGAACGGCCCCCACATCAACAACCCCGTCGTGCCGGAGGATCGGGCGAGAGCGGCGTGGGACGCGCTCGCGGCCGCCCGGGCCGTCCTCGACGACGCGAGCCCGGTCGAGCAGGCGCTCGTGCGCGCGGCCGGGGCGCGCTACGCCTCGCCGCCGCCCGAGGACCGCCGTCCGCTCGAGCAGGCGTACGCCGACGCCATGCGCGCCGTGCACCGGCAGTTCCCCGACGACGCCGACGTCGCGGCCCTCTTCGCCGAGTCCCTCGCCGACCTGCGGCCCTGGGACCTGTGGACGCCGGACGGGCAGCCGCAGCCCGGCACGCCCGAGCTCGTCGCGACGCTCGAGGCGACTCTCGCGAAGGCGCCGCGCCACCCGCTGGCGCTGCACCTCTACATCCACGCGGTCGAGATGTCGCCCGATCCCGGGAAGGCCGACGCGGCGGCCGACACCCTCCGCGACCTCCAGCCGGGCCTCGGGCACCTCGTCCACATGCCGTCGCACATCGACGTGCGGCGCGGCCGGTGGCGGGAGGCGATCGCCGCGAACGCGAAGGCGATCGAGGCCGACCGCGCCTACCGCGAGCGCTCGCCGCACCAGGGCTTCTACCGCCTCTACATGGCCCACAACCACCACATGCTGGCCTACGGCGCGATGATGAGCGGCCGCAGCGCGCTCGCCCTCGAGACGATCGAGGCGATGGCCCGCGCGATCCCGCCCGAGTTCGTGAAGGACAACCCGTGGGCCGACGGGTTCCTCGCGATGCCGCTCGAGGTGATGATGCGCTTCGGCCGCTGGGACGAGGTCCTCGCGCGGCCCGACTTCCCCGAGTTCGCTCCCGTCTCCCGCGCGATCCGTTCCTACGCGCGGGCCGTCGCGCGCGCCGCGAAGGGCGACCCCGCCGGGGCGCGGGCCGAGCAGGCGGCGTTCGCCGAGGCCCGCGGCCGCGTCCCGAAGGAAGCCACCTTCGGCAACAACACCGCCTCGGACATCCTCGACGTGGCCGAGCGGCTCATGGAGGGAGAGATCCTCTACCGCGAAGGGAAGAAGGACGAGGGCATCGCCGCCCTGCGCGAGGCGGTCGCCCGCGAGGACCGCCTCCGCTACGACGAGCCTCCCGACTGGATCCAGCCGGTGCGGCACGCGCTCGGAGCCGCCCTCCTCGGCGCGGGCCGCTTCGCGGAGGCGGAGGAGGTCTTCCGCGAGGACCTCCGGAGGCTGCCCGGCAACGGGTGGGGCCTCTACGGCCTCCACCGCGCGCTGCAGATGCAGCGAAAGGAGGCGGAATCGGCCGCGGCGGAGAAGGAGTTCGACGCCGTGTGGCGGGAGGCGGACCTCGCGATCAAGTCGCCCTGCCTCTGCCTCCCCGGCGTCTGACGGCGGACGCCGGCGCGGCGCGGCGGTCGCGAGGCCGCCGCGCCGCCCCGCGCGGCTACTGCGCGGCGCGCTCGGCGGACCAGTCCCCCGAGCCCATCTCGCCGAAGGTCACCGTGCCGGACATCTTGCCGGCGTCGATCTTGCCCTTGTAGACGATCACCATCTCGCCCATCGGGCCGGTCCGCTTCGACGTCCAGGTGATCTCGGCGCCCTTGACCGTCCCCTCGGACTTCACGTCGTTGCCCTCGCGGTCCTTCGACAGGACCGTCAGCGCCTCGCCCTTCTGCTCGAGCGAGATCTCCTGCGTGCGCTCGCCGCGGGGGCTCTTCGTCGTCATCTTCCACTTGCCGGTGACGTCGGTGTCGGCCGCGGCGACGAGCGATGCGCAGGCGGCGATCGCCAGGGCGGCCAGGATCGAGGTGGCTCTCTTCATCAGAATCTCCTCCCGAGACGACGGGAGTCTGTCACGTCGTCGACGGCGCCGCCAGAGCCGTGCGTCCCTCTCCGGCTGGACACCGGCGCCGCCGCGGACGCCTCCGCGGCGGGCCGCGGCGGGTGCTCCGCCGCACGAAGGCGTGCGACCCGCAGCAGGGCGAGCGCGAGCTCGTCCTCGAAGGACCTCTCGAACGACCCGACCGGGAGGGCGCCCATGTCTCCACGATCGCTCCGGGCGGCCGCGATGTCTTCACGGGGCGGCAACGCCCGTGTAAGCCCCGTCAGTCGCTCGTGGCGCCGCGTCAAGGCCCGCGATCCGGTGTGAAGGTCCGGGCGCGTCGCGTCCCCGCGGGAGGACAGACGCCGTCCCCGCGCGAGGACGACCCTCCTCGCCGGACGACCTCGCGGCTCGCGGCGGTCGCGAGCCCGCGCCTTCCCGCCCCGCGGCGAACCGGTCCGAGCGCGTCACGCGACGCATCGCGGAGTGAGAGATGTAAGTCGCGGGAAAAAGCGAGCGTCGAACGGCGCTTCCCCGCGCGGACCGGCCGCGCCCGGCTCGCGCCTTGCTCGAGCCGAGTGCAGTGGGCCGCGCCTCAGGCAGCCGCGGCCACGGGAGGATCGGAAATGAGCAACGGGAGAAGGGTGCAGGCCGCCTCCGTCGCGGCGCTGCTCGTCGCGGCGGCGCTCGTCGCGCCGGCCGCCGCTTCGGCCGCCGGCCGCCACGGCGGCGGACACGGCGGCGGAGGGGGCGTCGTGGTCGTGGGCGGCGGCTTCTACTCGCCGTGGTGGGGCATGGGCCCCGGCTATTACGGCTTCTGGGGCCCCTGGGGCTGGGGCGGCTATCCGCCCGCCTACTACGGCGTCGAGGGCGGCGTCCCGATGAGCGTCGCGATGATGTCGGGCTTCGGCGGGGTCGATCTCCAGGTCAAGCCGAACCGCGCCGACGTGTGGGTCGACGGCAAGTACGTCGGCGAGGCGCGCGACTTCGACGGCTACCCCACCTACCTCTGGCTGAAGGAGGGCGTCCACCGCGTCCAGATCCAGAAGGGCGGCTTCAAGGTCTTCGACGAGGAGATCGACATGCAGCCCGGCCTGAAGAAGGTCCTCAAGGTGCGCCTCGAGCCGGGCGAGTCCCAGCCGCCGGCCGGCAAGCCCGACGGCCGGGCCGCGAAGAGCGCGCCGAAGGACGCCGCGAAGGAAGAGGCGACGCCGCGCGAGAAGAAGTTCTAGGGCGCCGCCCGGAGGCCGGGCGCAGGCGCCGGCCCGCGGGGCAGCGTCCCCCGGGTCGGCGCCGGCGTCTGTTTACAGCCCTTACGAGGCCTTTGCAGCTCGGGTGGTGACAGCGCCGGCCGACGGCCGGTACAGTGTTCGTGATTCCGACGGATGATCCCCGGCCGCCGGCCGATGCCGGCGCCGGCAGGAGGTGCACGATGCGCGCAGCTTCCCTGGCGACCGCGCTGCTGCTGGACGCCGCTTCTCTCGCCGCCGCGGCGGAGCCGCCCGGCTCCGGCCACGCCGGCAACGTCGGGATCGACCTCGTGGCCGCCCCGCAGTTCGGGCTGGCCATCCCGTTCCGGCTGAGCGACCACCTGACGTTTCGCGCGATGCTCGGCGCCGGCTCCTCGCAGTCGAACACCGGCGCGTGGATGGCCGGGGGCGACCTGCGCTACACGCTCGCGCCGCTCTCGCAGACGAGCGTCTTCCTGTCGGTGCAGTCCTCGTACCTCTTCTCGTCCGGCGGCACGGGCTACGCCACCTCGGCCCGGACGGGCCAGTCCCAGGCCACGCCGGTCGCCCAGTCCTACGGCGGCTCGGGCGGGATGTTCGGCGGCGGCCTCGGCGTTCGCCGCAACGTCGGGAGGAGCACGTCGGCGTACGCGGAGCTGCGCTACGACCGCATGTCCTCGGCGAACGTCTACCAGACCTGGGGCACCCTCGGCACGAGCGGCCAGAACCGCTTCTCGTTCGGCCTCGGCGTCACGATGGGCCTCAAGTAACGGCGCGCGCCGGGCTTCCGGACCGCGGACGCACGAAGAGGGGGAGGAGCCGCGAGGCGTCCTCCCCCTCTCTCTTTCGCCGTGCGCTCCGGCGCGGGCGCGGGTGGCTTCCCGGCCTACGGGCCGACCTTGACGTTCTTCGTCGAGGAGTACGTGTACTCGTTGCTGCTCTTGTCCGTGTAGGTGTACGAGAAGGCCACCGTCGCGAGGCCCTCGCTGCCCTGGTTCGGCAGCTTGTACCAGACGTCGAACCCGATGTCCGCCGTCCCGTTCGCGTTGACGTGGTTCGTCGCGGCGGACGAGGAGAACTTGTAGTAAACCGTGTCCCCCCCGGAGGGCGTGATCACGATGCCGCCGGTCGCCTGCTGGAACGTGAGGTTGATCGCCGTGATGTCGAGCGCGTAGCCCGCGTTCTCCTTGATCGTCACCACGAAGTGGGTGCGGTAGGCGTAGTCGAAGTACGAGACGCTGTCGTCGGCGTTCGTGATCTTGTACTGCACGCCCGTCGAGACCGATGTCGTGGCCGGCTCGGGCGTCACGGTGTAGCTCACGTCGAAGTAGTCGGTGGAGGACGTGGGCGAGCTGCAGCCGCCGATCCACACGAGAGCGGCGACGGCGAGCGCCGCGCGGGAAACGGTCTTCATCGGGGTTCTCCTTCGGGTTTGCATCAGAACGTGGTGCCGACCGCGAACTTGAAGGCGTGCGGCGGCTGATAGAAATCGCGATTGAGGTTCCAGGAGTAGATGAGGCGGAACGGGACGTTCAGCACCGGCATCGTGAAGCGCAGCTCCGCGCCGGTGCAGGTGGACATCGTCTTCCAGTAGAGGCCCTGGCCCTGCGCGTAGGACTGGCCGGCGTCGAAGAACGCCAGCAGCCGGACGGGCCCGAAGACGTCGAAGTAGTACTCGGCGTTGTACAGCATGTACTTGTTGCCGCCGGTGGACACCTTCTTGTCCGGGTCGTAGGGAGCGACCGAGCGGACGTTGTAGCCGCGCAGCTGGGTCTCGCCGCCGAGGAAGTACCGCTGGTAGTAGGGGATCTCGGTGGTTCCGCCGAACGGGCGGATGTAGCCCATCTCCGCGCGGACGCCGAGCGCCATCCGCCGGCCGAAGGGGCGGTAGTAGACGACCTCGCCGTGCGGGCGATAGTAGTCGACCGTGCCGCCGAGCGGCCCGCCCGTGAAGCCGAAGTCGGCAGTGATCCGCATGCCGCTGCGCGGCATGTACGGGTTGTCGACCGTGTTGCGCGACCAGGACGGCGTGACCGTGCTCTCGTAGCGCCGACCGATCCCGCCGAAGTAGGACGGGTCGACGGAGAGCGGCACGCCGGAGCCCACGCCGTAGTAGGCGCTCTGCTCGAGCTGGCGCAGCTGCGTCGTGTCGACGTCGTAGAGGTCGATGATCTGGAAGGAGTACGCGGTGAAGACGCGCGAGAAGCGACCCACCGCCACTCCGGACTGCAGCGAGACGCCCTGGGTCTGCTGTCCGTAGCCGACGTAGGTCCCGTAGGAGAGATACGTGATGCGGTTGAAGAAGACGTTGAACGCCGCCGTGATCGGGCGGTCGAGGAAGTACGGCTCGCTGAGGCTGAGGGCGTAGTTCTTCGTCCGGCGGCCGGCCTGCGCGGCGAGGGTGACGGTCTCGCCCGCCCCGAGGAAGTTCGTCGTCGAGAAGCTCGAGTTGAGGAAGGCCCCCTCGTACCCGGAGTACCCGCCGCCGAAGGTGAACTGGTTGCGGTTCTGCTCCTCGACCCTGAACGTGACGTCGACCTTGTTGTCCGCGTCCTCGCTCGGCTTGATGTCGGGCGCCCCCTCCATCTGCTTGAAGTAGCCGAGCTGGTTGATCCGCTTGATCGACATCTTGAGGGCCTCGGTGTTGAACACCTCGCCCTCGTTCATGTAGATCTCGCGCCGGATCACCTTGTCCCGCGTCTGGTCGTTCCCGGTGAAGCTGATCCGGCCGAGGAAGTACTGCTTGTCCTCCTCCATCCGGACCGTGATGTCGACCACCTTGCGCTCGGCGTCGGGCTTCCTCTGCGTACCGCCCGTCCACTGGAAGTAGCCGAGCGAGCCGTACACGTCGCGCAGCTTCTCGTAGGCCTTCTTGAACTTCGAGTCGTTGTAGACGTCGCCCGGCTGCATCTTGAAGTACTGCCGGACGAACGGCTCCTTGAGGACGGTGAGCCCCTCGAACGTCAGCTCGCCCATCCGGTACTGAGCGCCCTCGGTGACCGGGATGTCGATCATCATGTACTTCGTCGGCTTCTTCTTGTTCGGCTTGCCGTCGACGTACGTGATGCGGGGCTGCCCGATGCGGGCGGTGACGTACCCGTGGTTGAGGTAGAGGTCCTCGAGCCGGCCGCGGTCGCCGTGGGGGTCCTTCTCGTCGCCGCCCAGCCACTTCTGCTCGGTGTAGGTCGTCTTCCCGCCGAGCCAGCTCAGGTTCCAGAAGCCGGGCTGCTTGAGGTTCTTGAGCTTGCCCCGCAGCTTCCCGTCGGAGAAGACCGTGTTGCCGTCGAAGGTGATCTTCTTGATCTTCGCCTTCGGGCCGTCCGTCACGATGAACGAGAGCTGCTGACCCGCGGCCCCGATGTTCTTCGCCTCGTGCCTGACGGTGGCGAACGGGCGGCCCTTCTGGGCCAGCATCTCCTTGATGATCGACTCGACCCGGCGGGCCTTCCCCTGGTCGTAGAAGGTGTCGATCTTGACCTGCGCCTCGCGCTTCTTGAGCTCGTCCTCGATGTTGGTGGTCGTGAGCTCCTTCGAGCCGCGGTAGTCGACGATCTGGATCCGCTTCCGCTCGGAGACGCGGAAGGTGACGATCTTGCCCGTGGCGCCGTCGTCGGCTTCGATCTGCAGGTCTTCGAGGAAACCCGTGTCCCACAGTCGACGGAAGTCCTGGCGCAGCTGCCGCTCGTCGTAGCGCGCGCCGGCCTTCGTCGTCACGTAGAAGAGGAGCGTCTCCTTCTGGAGCATCTGGTTGCCGGTCACGCGCACGGACTCGACGAGCGCCGCCGGCTCCTCCGCGGCGTCCCGGGCGGCGACGAAGGCGGGCGGGGCGAGGAGCGAACACAGGACGAGCGCGGCGGGGTGTCTCATGAAGTCTCTCCGGCACTCCTCTGGGGCAATGTCGGCGGCGCGGCCTGCGCTGTCTTCATGCAGGAGCAAGGCTGCGGTCACGCGCGTAACGACGGGGTGAGATCTGACGCCCCGCTGACAGCCGTTACGTCGGCCGGCTGTTCGCGGCGCATCCGGAGCACACTCGGAGCGCGCCGCTTACTTTCCTTACGCGTCGTTTGCGGCCGGATGCAGATATGCTCGTGCCTGCGGACGCATCTTCGAGGTGACCGATGGTCCTCGCTTCTCTCCTCCTCCTGCTGCTGCCGGCCGCCGGCGCGCCCGTCGTCTCGGTGGTCGGTGAGGTCGTCGCCGTCCCGGCCCCCGGCGAGGCGCAGCTGCGCGTGCGCGGCGATTCCGGCGCGGAGGTCGTGGTGGCCTTCGACGACACGACCGCGTTCCTCCGGGCGAAGCCGGGGGCGACGACCCTCGCCGGAGCGGAGACGGTGCGGGCCGCGGACATCGCGAAGGGCGACCGGGTCCTCTGCCAGGGCGCGGCGGCCGAGGGCGGGACGCCGATGCGGGCGCGCCGGGTCGTCGTGATGTCCCGCTCCGACGTCGACGCGGCGCAGCAGAAGCAGCGCGAGGACTGGCGCCGCCGCGGCAGCTCGGGCGTCGTGACGGCCGTCGACGCGGGGAAGAAGGAGATCACCCTGCGCGTCCGGGCCGCCACGCCGTCGGCGGGCGGCCCCGCGGCCGCGCCCGCGCCGACCCCCACGACGCTCGTCGTCGACGCCTCCGCGCCGTCGGTCGCCTTCCGGCGCTACGCTCCGGGCTCGCTGCGATTCGCCGACGCGAAGCCGGGCACGTTCGCCGAGGTGGCGGTCGGCGACCAGGTCCGGGTGCTCGGGACGAAGAGCGCCGACGGCGGGCGCGTCGTCGCCGAGCAGGTCGTCTCGGGCTCGTTCCGCGTGGTGCGCGGGGTGCTCAAGCAGGCGGCGGACGGCGTCCTCACCATCCAGGAGGAGGGCAAGGGCGCGGGCGTCGTGTCCGTGACGCTCGCGGACGGCGCCCTCGTGCGCCGGCTGCCGCCCTTCATGGTGGCGCGCCTGCTGCGCGCGGCGTCGGGCGAGACGAGCGACACACCGGGCGGAGGCTGGCCGGGCGGCGGCGCACCCGGGGCGCCCGTCGCGGGCGGCCGCGCGGAGCGGAGACGGATCGGCTCGTCCCGCGGGCGGCGCGGGCGGCCCGGCGGCCCGGGCGGCCCGGGCGGCCCGGGCGGCTTCGGCGGAGCAGGCGGCGCCGGAGGTCGGTCGATGAACCCCGACGAGATGCTCGAGCGCCTGCCGGCCGTCGGGATCGCCGACCTCAAGCCGGGCGAGGAGATCGCGGCGCTCGGATCGCGGGGGCCGGAGGCCTCGCGGCTGGCGGCCCTCAAGCTCGTGGCGTGGACGGTGCCGGAAACCGCGGCGGCCGGAGCCCGGGGCAACGGCCGCGGCGCGATGGGAGGCGGACAGCAGGGCGACCCGTTCTCGGACCTGCTCGGCGCGGGAGGAGAGACTTCATGGTGAGACGCACTCTGGCGGGGGCCGCGGCTCTCGCTCTCGCGCTCCTCGCGGGCGCCCGTCCCGCGAGCCCGGCGGAGCCGGCCGCGGGCGCCCTGCGGGGTGTCGTCACCGACCCGAGCGGCGCCGGCGTCGGACAGGCGCAGGTCGAGGTCTCGGACGGCGCGACGAAGCGGACGGCGCGGACGGACGCGCACGGGGCGTGGTCCGTGGGCCCGCTGCGCCCGGGCGCGTACCTCGTGCTCGTCCGGCGCCAGGGCTTCGAGCCCTACGCCCGGGCCGAGGTCGTCGTGACGGCCGGCGCCGACACGACGGTCGACGCCCGTCTCGAGCTCGCGACGGTGAAGGAGACGGTGAACGTGAACGAGAACGCGGGCGCGCTCGGCCTGTCGTCCGAGCAGAGCGCGGGCGCGGTCGTCATCGAGGGCGCCCAGCTCGACGCCCTGCCGGACGACCCGGACGAGCTCGTCGAGGCGCTGCAGGCCCTCGCCGGGTCCTCCGCCGGCCCGAACGGCGGCGAGGTCTTCGTCGACGGCTTCACCGGGGGCCGCGTCCCGTCGAAGTCGGCCATTCGGATGGTGCGCCTGAACGCGAGCCCGTTCTCCGCGGAATACGACCGGCCCGGCTTCGGCCGGATCGAGATCCTGACGAAGCCGGGCGGCGACGCGACGCGCGGGCAGGTGAACGGGCGCTTCAACGACGACGCCCTGAACACGAAGGACCCCTACGCGACCTCGAAGCCCGACTACCGGCGCGTGGCCTGGGGCGGCTCCGTGGGCGGCCCGCTCGTGAAGGACAGGGCCTCGTACTTCGTCGACTTCGACCGGCGCAACGTGGACGACACCCAGCTCGTGAACGCGACGGTGCTCGGCCCGGGCTACCGGCCCGTCGCCTACAACGAGACGGTCGTCGCCCCGCTCACGCGGACGAGCGTCAGCCCGCGCCTCGACGTCCAGGCGGGATCGGCGCACACCCTCACGTTCCGCTACTCGTACAGCCGCACGGGGCAGGACAGCGCCGGCGTCGGCGGCTTCTCGCTCCCCGAGCGCGCGTCGAAGACGACGGGCGAGCAGCACCAGCTCCAGGTCGGCGACACGATCCTGCTGGGACGGGCCGTCAACGAGACGCGACTCATGTGGTCGCGCCAGACCCGCGAGCAGGACCCCGCGAGCCTCGCGGCGGCCCTGCAGGTGCAGGAGTCCTTCACGTCGGGCGGCTCCGACGCCGGGCGCTCGCGCGGCCGCCAGGGACGTCTCGAGCTGCAGAGCGTGACCTCGTGGACGCTCGGCAAGCACGCCTTCCGCGCCGGCCTCCGCGTCCGCGGCGACGACGAGTGGGGCGACTCGCGCCAGAACTGGAACGGCACGGTGACCTTCGCCGGCACCTTCGGCCCCGAGCTCGACGCCGACGGCGACCCGGTCTTCGACGACCAGGGCCGCCTCGTGATCGTGCCGGTCACGAGCTACGACCGGTACGCCCGCACTCTCTTCCTCGGCTCCCTGGGCCTCTCGCCGGCCTCCATCCGCGCCCTTGGCGGCGGCCCGAGCCAGCTTCGGATCGCCGGCGGCGACCCGTACTCCTCGATCCGCCAGTGGGACCTCGGCGCCTTCGCCCAGGACGACTGGAAGCCGCGCGCCGACCTGAGCGTGGGCCTCGGGCTGCGGTACGAGGCGCAGACGAACGTCTCGACGGGCTTCAACCTCGCCCCGCGGGTCTCGGTGAACTGGTCTCCCGGCTACAAGGGCCGGGGCACGGCCAAGACCGTCCTGCGCGCCGGAGCCGGCCTCTTCTACGACCGGGTCGACTCCGCGCTCACCCTCGAGGCGCGACGCAACGACGGGACGACGCCGCTGCAGTACCTCGTCACCGACCCGGGCATCCTCGACCTCGTGACGTTCGCCTCCGACGGCAGCGTGCTGTCGCTCCCCTCGTACGACCAGCTGACGTCGGCCGCGCAGCAGCCGGTCGTGCGACGCCTCGCCGACGACCTGCGCTCCCCGGTCGCCCTCCGCGCGTCGCTCGGCTTCGACCGGCAGCTCCCCGGCAACTTCACGGTCAACGCGATGTGGATGCACGCCACCGGGTGGCGCTCGCTGCGCTCGCGCGTCGTCGGCGCGGCGAGCGGCACCGGTGTCGAGTACCAGTACGAGTCGACGGGCCGCCTGCGCCAGGACGAGATCACGGTCGGCGTGAACCGCCGCTTCGACCAGCGCCTGAGCGTCTCGGCCCGCTACTTCGTCGGCTGGGCGAAGAGCGACTCGGACGGGGCCAACAGCTTCCCCTCCGACTCCTCGAACCCGGGCGCCGACTGGGGCCGCTCCGGGATGGACGTGCGCCACCGCGTGATGCTGATGGGCAGCGTCACGCTGCCCGGCGACGTGCGGGTGAGCCCGTTCGTGATGGCGTCGAGCGGCGGGCCGTTCAACATCACGGTCGGCCGCGATCTCAACGGCGACACGGTCTTCAACGACCGGCCGTCGTTCGCGTCCTCGGCCGACGAGCCGGGCGTCGTCGACACGCCGTGGGGGCTGCTCAACCCGACGCCGCGCCCCGGCGAGACGATCGTGCCGCGCAACTACGGTACGGCCCCCGGCTTCTTCACCGTGAACCTGCGCATCAGCAAGTCGATCCGCCTCCGGCGGGCCGCGGCGGCTCCGACGCCCGCCGGTCCGCAGGGACCGGGCGAGGGACCGGGCGGCATGCCGGGCGGTCCGCCTCCCGGGATGGGCCCGGGCGGCGGCGGGCCTCCCGGCGGCTTCGGCGGCGGGCCGGGCGGCGGCCCCGGCGGCTTCGGCGGGGGCCCGACGGCTTCGGCCGCCGCGGCGGCGGCGGTCCCGAGCTCTCGATCTCCGTCTACGCGCAGAACCTCCTGGACCGGACGAACGCCGGCGCGCCGGTCGGCAACCTCAGCTCGCCCTCGTTCGGCGAGTCGCTCGCGAGCGCGGGCGGCTTCGGCCGGGGCCCGGGCGGCCCGGGCGGAGTCGCGGCCGGCAACCGCTCCGTCGAGCTGCAGATCCGCGCGTCGTTCTAGAGGGGCCCCCGGCTACGGCGTCGGCCGGCGCGTGACGCGCAGCGCGACGTCGAGCGAATAGGGCGGCGTCCTCACCGCGAGGTCGCCGCCCGTCCCCTCGGCCGTCTCGGACGCGAGGACGCGGCCGCTCGCCGGGTCCACCCACTCGAGAGAGTAGCGGCCGGCCGGCACGGCCCGCAGGGTGAAGCCGTCCTTCCAGCTCCCGGGGCCGGCGACGAAGTGCGCGCCCCACTCCTCCTCCTCGCGCCCGTGGAAGAGGTACACCGCGTACTGCCGTCCCGGCTCCGCGAGAGCGCTCGCGACCGCCCCCGGCGGAACGTCGGCCACGCCGTCGAAGCGGGCGAGGCCCGCGAGGTCGAGCCCCTCGACGAACTCCCGCAGCACGCGCCGCTGCGGCGCGATCCGCTCGCGGGTGTCGGCCCCGCCCTCCTCCTGGCCACGGTGGTACTCGCCGTTCAACTGGATGACGCCCGCACCGCCCCCGAGCAGGAACCACCAGCCCTCGAGCCGCGCGGCGTCCGCCGTGTAGGCGGACTTCACGAGCGACGTCCCGTAGTAGTCCGTCTCGACGTCGACGATGGGCTTCCGCGCCGCGTAGTCGCGCTCGAGGGCGTGCAACGCCGGCCGCACGTACTCGGTCGGCAGCCACTCGCACCACTCCTCGGCCGAGAGGTCGGGCGAGAGGTTCTGGACCGTCTGGCCGAGGAGGTGCTTCTTCGGCAGCGGCCGCTCGGCCTCGAGGAACGCGTCGCGGAGGGCGTGGAGCCACGGCACGACGGCCGCGTCCTCCTGGACGACGATCGACCCGTCCGGCCGGCCCACGAGCGACGGCTCGTCGCACAGGTCGTAGATCACGTTGTCGAAGCCGTTCAGCTCGCGGGCGACCTTCGCCACGTAGGCCGCCTGGTGCCGCAGCACGTCCTCGTTCCGCGGGTCGCGGGTCGTGAAGAGGCCGCACTCCTCCGCCTCGTAGCGGCCGACGCCCTGCACGTTGTTGCGGTGGTGGAAGGCCATGAGCGGCCAGCTGTCCGCGTACATGCCGTTGAAGAACGCGACCTCGACGACGATGCCCCGCCGATCCGCGTGCTCGACGAAGCCGCGCAGCCGCGCGAAGTAGTCGGGATTCCAGCGCTCGAGGTCGAAGCGCAGCGACGGCGCGCCCGGCTCGGCGAGGAGCGGGTGCGCGCCCCGCTCGCCCGATCGGGCCCACGGCAGGATCTGGCGGCCGGGCTTCGGCCCGAGCGGGTTGCCGGGCACGTACTTGTCCGGGGCCTCGAACATCCCGCCGGGATAGATCCGCGTCAGGTTCAGCCCCTGCGCGGCGAGGCCGTCGAGGTAGCGGACGTAGTCGAAGTCGAGGTCGACGACGGCGCCGTAGTGGTGGTCGCTCGTCACGAGGACGATCGGCCTGCCGTCCCGCGCGAAGTAGCGCGGGTTGCGCGCCCACGCCGAGACGGGATCGGCCGCCGCGGCGGAGGCGCAGGCGGCGAGCACGAGGGCGAGCGTCCCGCGCCGGGCCGCCATCGCCCTACGGAGCGAGCTCCTGCAGGCGAGCCCGGTGCGCCTCCGGATCGGCCGGGCCGTCCCAGTCGAGGACCTCGAAGGTCTGCTCGAACGAGGTGCTCGAGCCGGGCGCGATCGTCTCGAACGGGCCGTGCATCTCGACCTCGAGGATGTCGGTGCCCTTCCCGGCCGAGCGGTAGAGCTCGATGAACGCCTGCTCGGGATGGAGCTTCGCCCGCGGCACGATCGGCGCCCGCACCAGGACGAGCTGCCTTCCGACGAAGCAGGCCACGAGCCCCTGCGACGGGCGGACGAACGCCTTCGCCCAGATCCGCTTCCTGCCTCCCTCGGGCTTGCGGCCGGGCGGCAGAGTCAGCCAGCCGGCGACCGCCGTGCTGGGGTAGAGCCCGGCCTCGTCCTCGCCCGAGTGTGGCCCGTCCATCCGCAGCATCTGCATCGGGTCGAGGGAGACGTACGGGTAGGCGTCGGTGCGGAAGCGGGTGTTCGGCCAGAGGTCCCACGACACGGGCGTCTCTCGCCGGTTGGTGGCGGTCGTCTTCATCCGCACCGTGCGCTCGCCCGTGATCTCGTACTCGTGGACGAACGAGAGCCCCGTCACGGGGCTCGACATTCCCTCCAGCACGAGCTTCGTCGCCGTCTTCTCCTTCACCTCGAAGCGGCCGGTCTCGTTGAACGGGTCGGGCGGCCAGGGCGCCTTCTGCTTCTTCAGCTCCGGCTTCAGCTCGGTCTGGGTCCAGAACCCCGACTGCGGGCCGACCCAGACGATGCGGCCGTTCCACGGCTTGAACGCCGTGTCGATCGAGGCCACCGGGTACGGCGGCCGGAGGAGCTTCTCGTCGACGTCGAGGACGTTCTCGCCGCCCGCCTTCTTCAGCACGACGACCCGGCCGCCGAGCGCGGGCAGGACCCCGACGACGATCGTGCCGTTGCCGATCTCGACCGTCTGCATCGCCTCTCCCGCCGGAGGCCCCCCGGCCGACGCGGCCGACGCCGCGGCCAGCGCCACGCCCCACGCCACCGCCATCACGCCTCGCTTCATGTCGTCCACTCCCGGTCGCTACGGCTGGTTCCAGAGCAGCTCGATCGTGACCCCGCCCGGCGCGTCCGCCTCGACGTAGGCGAAGCGGCCGGAGCCCTTCTTCCCCTTCGAGCCCCAGGCGCCGGACTGCACGACCTTCGCGCCGAGCGCGTCCCACGCGGCGATCGCCGCGTCCATGTCGGGCACGTCGAACGCGAGGTGGTGGAAGCCCTCTCCGTGGTGGTCGAGGTGCTCCTCGTAGACCGAGGGCCCGCGCAGGGGCTCGATCCACTCGAACGCGATCGTGCCGTGCCGGTGCCAGCCGAGTCGCTGGTCGAACTTGCCCGGCTGGTCGCGGAAGCGCAGGTCGGAGAGCCAGTCGTGGGTGATCGACATCTCGGGCAGGCCGAGCTTCTCCCAGTACGCGCCCGTCTCCTCCAGCTTCTTCACGACGAGCGCGTACTGCGACAGCTTCGCCGGGAAGGGCACCCTCGGCGGGGCGTCCACGGCCGGCAGCGTCCCGGCGACGAGGCCGGCCACGACCTTGCCCTTGCCGGCCGTGTCGGCGTAGACGACGGTCTGCTTCGCGCCGCCGAGCTCGATCTCGGCCTTCTGCAGGGTCTTCGCCCCCAGGCCGCCCAGGCGCGCCGCCTCCGCGTCGCGCGCCGCGGCGTCGGCCGGCGCGTAGTTGACGCTCACGACCCCCTCGCCGTGCTTCTCCAGGTACTCGTGGAAGGCGCTGAGGCCGGACTCCGGCTGGAGCCACAGGACGTCGACGGAGCCGAACCGCGCGGCCACGACCCGGAGCCGCCCGGTCTGCGTCTTGCGGAACTCGGTCACCGTCATCGTCCCCGTCCCCGGCCCCGAGGGGAAGCCCAGCTTCCCCCAGACGGCGCGCACGCGCTCCACGTCCTTCACCACCCAGTGCAGGCTCGCGACCGTTCGATAGGCCGCCGGCGGCTCGGCGGCGGCGGGACGGAGGGCGGCGAGAACGGCGGCGGCGGTCGCGGCGAGGAGCGCGGCTCGGTTCTTCATTCGTGAGGACCTCTCGAGGGCGGCAGCATAGCAGAGGCCGACTTGCCGCGGCCGCCGCCCGGGACCATCATGGCCCGCCCGAGGTGCACTCGATGAACCATCCCCTGCTTCCCGTCGCGCTCGCGCTCTTCGCCCTTCCCGCGCTCGCCACCGCCCAGCTCCCGACCCCCTACAAGCCGACGGCGGTCGACACGGCCCACGGCGACCAGCCCTTCCTCGTGCTGTACCCGGACGGGGCGCCCGGGGCGCTGGGCGCCGAGGCCGTCGACACGCCGAAGCTCACGCTCTACCCGGCGCCGGTGGCGAGCGCGACCGGCGCGGCCGTCGTCGTCTGCCCGGGCGGCGGCTACGGGGTCGTGGCGTCCGACCACGAGGGGAAGCAGATCGCCGGTTGGCTGAACTCGTTCGGCGTGAGCGCGTACGTCCTGCAGTACCGCCTCGGCCCCCGTTACCACCACCCCGCGCCGCTCCAGGACGCGCAGCGCGCGATCCGCACGGTGCGCGCCCACGCGGCCGAGTGGAAGATCGACCCGGCGCGCGTCGGCATCCTCGGGTTCTCCGCCGGCGGCCACCTCAGCTCGACCGCGGCCACTCACTTCGACGACGGGAAGGCCGACGCGACGGACCCGGTCGAGCGCCAGGGCTCGCGGCCCGACTTCGCCGTCCTCCTCTACCCCGTCATCTCTCTCTACGACCCGGTGGCCCACGCCGGCTCGCGCCGCAACCTGCTCGGCGACACCCCCGACCCCGCCCTCGTCGAGCTGCTGAGCAACGAGCGGCAGGTCACGCCCCGCACGCCGCCCACGTTCCTCTTCCACACCGCCGACGACGGCGGCGTCCCCGTGGCGAACTCGCTCCTCTTCTACGAGGCGCTGCAGAAGGCGGGCGTCCAGGGCAGCGAGCTGCACGTCTTCGCCCACGGCCGCCACGGCGTCGGCCTCGCGAAGGACGACCCCGCGCTGTCCCAGTGGCCGAAGCTGTGCGAGCTGTGGCTCCGGGGCCGCGGGTTCCTCGAGCGGAAGCCGTAGGCGCGCCGATGACCGCCCGCTTCGCCTCCGCCCTCCTCGCCCTCGCCGCGCTCGGCGCCGATCCCGGCACGGCCGCGACCCTCTCGGGCTCGGGCCTGCCGATCTCGGACGCGACGCTCCACCGCCAGTGGACCGCCTCGTGGCTCGCCTGCCCGGCGGCGCCCCAGCGCGACCCCGGCGTCTTCCGCTTCCGCAAGGTCCTCGATCTCGGCGAGGTGCCTGGAAGCTACGTGGTCCACGCGAGCGGCGATCAGCGCTTCGTCCTCTTCGTGAACGGACGCCGCGTCGGCATCGGGCCCTCGCGCGGCGACCTCTCGTACTGGCGCTTCGAGACCTTCGACCTCGCGCCGTTCCTGAAGCCGGGCCCGAACGCGCTCGTCGCCCTCGTCTGGAGCTTCGGCACCCAGGCCCCGGCCGCGCAGGTCACCGACCGCACGGGCTTCGTCCTCCAGGGCGACGGCGAGGCCGAGAAGCCGGCGAACACCGACGCGACGTGGCAGTGCGCGCCGGAGCCGGGCCACGAGCCGTGGCCCGAGGGCATCCGCGAGCTGCGGGCCCGGCACTACCTCGTCGTCGGCCCGGGTGAGCGGCTCGACGCGGCGCAGTACGACTGGAGCTGGAGCGAGGTGCCGGCGCCGGGCGCGCCCGCGGGCCGGTGGCAGCCGGCCGTCGCCTACGACCGCCCGAGCCCCCGCTCGATCAGCGAGGGCCCCGGCTACGCGCTCACGCCGGAGGGCCGCCTGCTGGTGCCCGACGAGCTGCCGCCGATGGAGTACCGGCTCGTGCCCGCGGGCTCGGTGGTGCGCGCGAGCGGCGTCTCGACGCCCGTGCAGTTCCCCGACGCGGCGTCCGTCACGGTGCCGGCCCGCACGAGAGCGCAGATCCTTCTCGACCGCCGAGAGCTCGTCGCCGCGTACCCGGAGCTCGCGTTCTCGGGCGGCCGCGGCGCTCGGGTGCGCCTCACCTACCAGGAGGCGCTCGTCGGCGACGGCTTCCGCAAGGGCAACCGCGACGAGATCACCGGCAAGCGGATGCTCGGCTACTCGGACGAGATCGTGCCCGACGGGGGAAAGGGCCGCGTCTTCCACAGCCTCTGGTGGCGCACCTGGCGCTTCCTGCAGCTCGACGTGGAGACGGGCGCCGAGCCGCTCGTGCTCGAGTCGCTCCGGGCCCACGCGACGGGCTACCCCTTCGAGGCGAAGGGCCGGGTCGACGCGAAGGATCCCGTCGTCGACCGGATCATGGAGACGGGCTGGCGCACGGCCCGCCTCTGCGCGCACGAGACGTACATGGACTGCCCGTACTACGAGCAGATGCAGTACGTCGGGGACACCCGCATCCAGGCCCTCGTCTCCTACGCGATGAGCGGCGACGACCGCCTCGCGCGCCAGGCCATCTCGGCCTTCGACCGCTCGCGCCTCGCCGAAGGCCTCACGTCGAGCCGCACCCCGGGTGTCGTGCAGTTCATCCCGCCCTTCTCGCTGCTGTGGGTCGGGATGGTCCACGACTTCTGGCGCTACCGCGACGACCCGACGTTCGTGCGCGCCCAGCTGCCGGGCACGCGGACGGTGCTCGACTGGTTCCTCGCCCGCCAGCGCGCGGACGGGCTCCTCGGGTCCTTCGCGTGGTGGGGATTCCTCGACTGGGCGACCGAGTTCGACGGCGGCGTCCCGCCCATGGAGAAGGACGGCCAGTCGGCCCCCCTCACCCTGCAGCTCGTGAACGCGCTCTCCGAAGCGGCGGACCTCGAGTCCGCGCTCGGCGACCCGCACCGGGCCACGCTCTACCGGGAACGAGCGGCGGCCGCTCGCGCGGGGGTCATGACCCGGTGCTGGGACGAGGGGCGCGGGCTCGTGGCCGACCGGCCGTCCAGGGATCGCTTCAGCCAGCAGACGAACGTCCTCGCGATCCTCTCGGACGCCCTGCCGGCCGAGCGCCGGGAGGCGGTGCTCGACAAGGTCCTCGCCGCCGGCATGCCGTCCGCGAGGGAGGTCGAGGCGAAGTCGGGGGCCGCCCGACAGGGGCTCACGCGCGCGAGCTACTACTTCCGCTTCTACCTCTCGCGCGCCCTCGACAAGCTCGGCCGCGGCGACGAGTACCTCGTGCAGCTCGAGCCGTGGCGGGAGATGCTTCAGCTCGGCCTGTCGACCTGGGCCGAGTCGCCGTTCGACGACGTGCGCTCCGACTGCCACGCCTGGAGCGCGCACCCGAACTACGACCTGCTCACGATCGTCGCCGGCATCCGCCCGGCCTCCCCCGGCTTCCGCTCGGTCCGCATCGAGCCCCGTCTCGGCGGGCTCACGGCGCTCGACGCGTCGTTCCCGCACGCGCGAGGACCGATCACGGTCTCGTACCACCGGACGGGCGGCGGCCTCGAGGCCAGCGTGACGCTGCCGCCCGGCCTCGCGGGCTCGCTCGTCTGGCGGGGCCGCGCGACCCCGCTCCACGAGGGGACGCAGGAGCTGCGCGTCGAGTAGCCGCGTCGCGTCCAGCCGGATGGACGCGCGGGTCGGACCCGAATCTCCTTGACAACTCAGACGTGACGTCTTAGTTTTCATTCAGACAGACCGTCTGAGGAGGAGAGCGTGGCCCGACGCCCGCAGGACGTCACCGACGCGGAGCTCGACGTGCTCCGCGTGATCTGGGACCAGGGGAGCGCGACCATCCGCGCGATCGCCGAGCGGCTGTACCCGGACGGCGGAACCTCGGAGTACGCCACGGTCCAGAAGCTCCTCGAGCGGCTGGAGGACAAGGGCCACGTCGCGCACCGCTCCGAGGGCCGCACCAACGTCTACCGCGCGCGGATCGGGCGGGACGACCTCGTCGCCCGCCGCCTGCGCGACACGGCCGAGCGGCTCTGCGACGGCTCGCTCACGCCGCTGCTCACCCACCTCGTGAGCGCCGGCCGCCTGTCGGCCGAGGAGCTCCGCGAGCTGCGGCAGCTGGTCGACCGGCTCTCGCGGGAGAGGTCCGGCCGATGAGCGCGCTCCTCTCGCTCGTCGCCACGAACGCCGCGACGGCCGCCGCGCTCGCCCTCCTCGCCTGGGCCGCGGGACGGGCGCTCCGCCGGCCCGCCGTCGTCCACGGCCTCTGGCTGCTGGCGCTCGCGAAGCTGGTGACGCCGCCCCTCGTGCCCCTGCCCGTTCTGCCGGACTGGAGCGCGCTGCGGATCGCCCCGGCCGCGCCCCGTCGCCGTTCCGGATCCCGCCGGCGGCCGACAAGGCGGCGCTCCTGTCCCGCGACGCGGCTTCTTCGCGCGGCTCGACCTCTCGCCCGCCCGGCCGCCGGCCCCGGTCGACCGGGCGGTGTCCGGCCGCCGCGCGGGGTCGCCCACGGCGCTCCGCCCACCCCGCCGCCGGCGCGCGCCAGCGATCCGGCCTCCGGCCTTCCGTCGCCCGGCGCCGTCGCCGCCGCGCTCCTCGGCCTCGGCAGCGTCGTCGTCACGGCCGTCGCGTGGCCCGCGCGCGGCGCTTCGGCGCCCTCCTCGACTCCTCCTCTCCCGCGCCCGACGCGCTCGCGACGCGGGCCGACGAGCTCGCGCGGCGCCTCGGCCTGCGCGGCGCGCCGCCCGTCCGCCTGACGCCGGGCGCGGTCCCGCCGATGCTCTGGCCGACCCGCCGCGGTCCGCTGCTCGTGCTGCCCGCGCGGCTGCTCACCGAGCTGTCGGACGACGAGCGCGACGCCCTCCTCGCCCACGAGCTCGCCCACGTGCGCCGGCGCGATCACTGGGTGCGCTTCGTCGAGCTCGCGGCGACGGCGCTGTTCTGGTGGTACCCGGTGGCCTGGTGGGCCCGCCGCGCGCTGCGTCGCGCCGAAGAGCGCTGCTGCGACGAGTGGGTGCTGCGCGTCCTTCCGTCCTCGGCCGGCGCCTACGCGAACGGCCTCCTGAAGAGCGTCGCCTTCGTCGCGGGCGAGCCTCTGGCTCCTGCCGGCGGCGGCGTCGGGCGCCGGCCCCGTCGAAGACCTCGAAGCCCGACTCAAGGAGATCCTGATGACCCGACCGATGCCCCGCCTCGCCGCCCCGGTCCGCCTCGCCCTCGGCGTCGCCGCCGCGGCCGGGCTCGCCGTCTTCCCCACGCACGCCGCCTCGCGAACGGCCGACGCGTCGGCCGCCGTCACCGCCACGACGCCGGCGGCTCAGCCCGCCGCCGCGCCGCGCCCCGCCGCCGCGCCGGCCCTCGTCCCGCGCGCCGTGGCCGGACCGGCCGACGTCGCGCGGGCCACGGCGACGCCTCGGCCGTCGGCGGCGGCGGTCTCCGCCGGCTCGAACAGCGAACCGGTCGTCGTGAGCGGCGTCGTGGGCGGCGTCGCCGGCGGCATCGTGGGTGGCGTCGTGGGTGGCGTCCCCTCGGAGCCTCCGGCGGGGTTCTCGCCGCCGGCACCCCGCTGCCGGACCTGGCCGCGACCGCGGACGACGAGGACCCGGCGCTCGCCTCCGAGCGGCGCGCGATCGAGGAGCAGCGGCGTGCCCTGCGCGCCCAGGAGATCGAGCTCGAGCGCCGCACCCTCGCGCTCGAGGCGAAGGCGATCGAGCAGCGCTTCGCGGGCGAAACCGCCCGCCTCCGCGCAGAGGGGCGCGACCGCGACGCGCAGCGGGTCGAGAAGCAGCTCCGCCTCGAGCGGCGGCACCTCGATCTGCAGGAGCAGCAGCTCCGGCTCGAGGTCGAGAGCACCCGGATCGAGGCCAAGGTCGAGAAGGCCGGGGCGGACGAGGCGGCCGTCGCCGAGGTCGAGGCGGCGCGCGACGCGCTCGAGAAGAAGCAGCGCGCGCTCGAGGCCGACATGGAGGCGATGGCCCGGGAGATCGCGGCGGCGGATGCCGAGGCGCGCGTCGACGCCCTCCACGAGTCGACCGGGGAGCTCGAGCGCTCGATCGCCGAGCACATCGAGTCGCTGCGCCAGGCGCTGCCCGAGGCCGGCTCCCGCCAGCCCGAGATCGAGCACGAGATGAAGCGTCTCCAGTCGGCCCTCGACGCGCTCGGCGCGCGGCCGGGCGCGACCCGGATGAAGGTGCGAACGACCGCCCCGCCGGAGCGGATGCGGCAGCCCGCGCCCGACTCGCCGCCGGCCACCGCGCCGCGCCGCTGAAGAGAATGCGTGCCCCTGGCCGGGGCGGCGGGTTACCATCGACCCGTCCCCCGGCAAGGAGGTTCCCATGCGTCAGACGCTCGCCGTCGCGGCCGTCGCGCTGCTCCTTCTCCCCTCCGCCGCTCGCGCCGACATGAAGGAGGTCGCCGCTCGGGCGCCCTGCGCGTGATCGCCGCCGAGGGCGAGCAGCCGGAGATGTTCGCCTTCGACGACGCCGCGAGACCGGGCCTCGAGCGAGAGTGCCTCGCGGGCTTCGCCCGGCTCAACAAGGTGAAGCTCGAGGTGGTGAAGGTCGGGGCCTTCAACGAGCGGATCCCGGCCCTCCTGCGCGGCGAGGGAGACGTCGTCGTCGGGCTCGTGGACACGGCCGAGCGGCGCAAGCAGATCGACTTCACGTCGGAGGTCCTGCCGGTGCGCCACGTCGTGGTCACCGCCCAGCCGCGCAAGCCGCCCTCGTCGATCGAGGACGCGCGGCGCCTGACCTTCGGCGTCATCCGCGGCACGAGCTGGGCCCGCGAGACCGCGGCGGCCGGTGTCGCCGAGTCGCAGATGGTCCCGTTCGCCGACACCGAGCCGATGCTCGCGGCGCTCGAGGCGGGCCGCATCGAGGCGGTGGTCATGACGGTGTCGGACTTCACGCTCGCCGCCAAGCGGCACCGCCGCATCGAGGCCGGCGTGAGCGTCGGCGAGACCGGCCGCGCGGCGTGGGGCCTGCGCAAGTCGGACGTCGAGCTGCGCAAGGCGCTCGACGCCTACCTCGACAACCTCCGCAGCGGCCCGTCGTGGAACCGGCTCATCGTCGTCTACTTCGGCGAGAAGGCGCTCTCGGCCCTGGGCCGCGCGCGGTAGCCGCGCCCCTTCCGCCGCGCGGGAGCGCTGAGGCGCGTGCTCCATTGACGGCGGCGACGACGCACCGTACAAGGTCCGGAACCGCCCGGCGCCGGGGAGCGCCGAGGGGAGGACCCATGACCGCCGCCCGACGACGCGCCCTTTCCGTGTCCGCGCTCCTCCTGCTCGCGACCGCGCCCGTGGCGTCCGCCGCAGCCGCGCCCGTCCCCGCGCAGCGGCTCCACCCGCTGCGCGTCGCGGCCGACGGGCGGCACCTGCTCCAGGCCGACGGCCGTCCCTTCTTCTACCTCGGCGACACGGCGTGGGCGCTCTATCACGCGCTCACCTTCGAGGAGGCCGACCACTACCTCCGCGACCGCGCGGCCAAGGGGTTCACCGTGGTCCAGGCGGTGCTGCTGTGGGACCTCGACGCCCGCCACGTCACGAACGGCGTCGGCGCGCCGCTCCTCGGGAACGACCCCCGGCAGCCGAACGAGCCGTACTGGGCCCACGTCGATCGCGTGATCGACCGCGCGGCCGAGCTCGGCCTGACGACGGCGCTCCTTCCCGTCTGGGGCGACAAGTGGCACGGTCGGCAGAGCGATCCCGGGACCAGGATCTTCCGCGACCCGGGGAGCGCCCGGGAGTTCGCGCGGATCGTCGGCCGCCGCTACGGATCGAAGCCGGTCGTCTTCGTCCTCGGCGGCGACCGCAACGTCGAGACGGCCGAGGACCTCGCGATCACCCGCGCCTTCGGCGAGGGCCTGAAGGAAGCGGCGCCGCGCGCGCTCGTGAGCTACCACCCGCGCGGCCCCGGCCGTTCCTCGGACGCCCTGCACGCCGAGCCGTGGCTCGACTTCGACATGATCCAGTCGTCGCACACCGGCCGCGGGATCGACACGGCGGCCAACGTGGACCACGACCGCGCTCTCGTCCCGCCGAAGCCGACTCTCGACGGCGAGGCGCGCTACGAGGCGATCATCGCCGACTTCTACAACCTCGGCGCGAACCCCGCGATCCGCTTCGACGACACCGACGCGCGCGTCACCGCCTACCGCTCGCTCCTCGCCGGCGCGGCCGGCCACACCTACGGCGACAACGACGTCTGGCAGATGTGGGCTCCCGGCCGCGAGCCGCAGATCGGGGCGAACACGCCGTGGGAGGAGGCGCTCGACCACCCCGGCGCCTTCCAGATGCGCCACCTGCGAAGGCTCTTCGAGTCGCGGCCCTGGGAGACGCTCGCCCCGGCCCAGGACCTCCTCGTCGGCGCGAACCCCGCGGGCGAGGGCTTCGTGCGCGCCGCGATGGCGGGCGACCGCTCCTTCGCGTTCGTGCACTCCCCCCTCGGCCAGCCCGTCGTCGTCGACCAGCAGCGCCTCGGCGCGCGCGACGTCGCGTCGTGGTGGTTCGACCCGCGCTACGGCCGCGCGTACCACGCCCACACGGGCGTCGGCACGGCGATCCAGGTCTTCACGCCGCCCACCTCGGGCCGCGGCGCGGACTGGGTCCTCGTGCTCGACGACGCGTCCCGCGGCTTCCCGCCGCCGGGCACGCCCGCCGCTCCCGACCGTCCACAGCCTGGAGGCTCCCGATGACCGTCCGCCGCGCCGCCCTCGCCGCTCTTCTCGCCCTCTCGCTCCTGCCCGTCCCCGCTCGCGCCGCCGCGCCCGTCGCCCTGTGGAACGGGAAGGACCTCTCGAACTGGTCGTTCTTCCTGGTCGACCCCAAGGCGAAGATGGACGACGTCTGGAGCGTGCGGGACGGGACGATCGTCTGCAAGGGCGAGCCGCTCGGCTTCCTGATGTCGAAGGACACGTTCACGAGCTTCCGCCTCGTCGTCGAGTGGCGGTGGGCGCCCGGCACGGTCGTGACGAAGGAGAAGACTCCGAACAGCGGCGTCTTCCTGCGGCTGAACGGCGGGCTGAAGGGTCTGCCCCGCACCTACGAGGCCCAGCTCAAGAGCGGCGACGCGGGCGACGTCTACGGCTTCTGGGGCATGAAGGTCGCCGGCGACCCCGCGCGGTCGAAGAGCGGCAAGAACGACGCGATGGGCGAGATGACCGGAGTCTCGAAGGCCGCGGCGGCCGAGAACCCCGTCGGCGAGTGGAACCGCTACGAGATCGTGCTCGACGGGACGAAGCTCGACGTGACGATCAACGGGAAGAAGGTCAACTCCGTCACCGCCGCCGACGTGGTCGCCGGCCACGTGGGCCTGCAGTCCGAGGGCGGCGAGGTCCACTTCCGCAAGGTCGAGCTTCAGCCGCTGCCCTGAGCCGCCCGCCTCAAGGCACGTAGGCGATCGCGTCGATCTCGACGCGCAGGCCCTTGCCGGGAAGGGCCGCGGCCTGGATCGTGGTGCGGGCGGGCCGGTGGCCGGCGAAGGCCTTCGCGTAGACCTCGTTCATCTGCGGGAACTCCGCCATGTCGACGAGGAACACGCCGCAGCGCAGCACGTGCTGAAGGCTCGAGCCGGCGGCCTTCAGGATCGCCTCGACGTTCGCGAGGCACTGCGCGGTCTGGGTCGCGACGTCGGGGCCGGCGAGCCGGCCGGTCCGCGGGTCGGTGGCCCCCTGACCGGACACGAACACCAGCCGGTCGAGCTGCATGCCGGGCGAGTAGGGTCCGACGGGAGCGGGCAGGGACGCGTCGACGACGGGGCGATGGGACATGGGGCCTCCTCGCGCGGGCGATCGTCCGCGCCTCGACCCGGATGATAGCGGCGTGTTGTGGCCGCCCCGGAAGGCGGCGCACAATCGATCTCGAGCGGGGAGGGCTCGTCCGTGACAGCGCCGGTCGCCGGCTCGGAAGGCAGGGCCCCGGACGACGAGCGACTCGACTCCTGGAAGGAGATCGCGGCCCATCTGCGCCGCGGCGCGCGGACCGTCCAGAGGTGGGAGCGCGAGGAGGGCCTGCCGGTCCACCGCCTCCAGCACGACCGGCTCGGCTCCGTGTACGCCTATCGCTCGGAGCTCGACCGGTGGTGGGAGGCGCGGAGCGCCCGCGAGGCGCCCGCGCCGGGCGCGACCGAGGCCTCCGTGGCCGTCCTGCCCTTCGCCGACATGAGCCGGGACCGCGACCAGGGCTACCTCTGCGAGGGCGTCGCCGAGGAGATCACGAGCGCCCTCTCCCGGGTCGACGGCCTCCACGTGGCCGCGCGCACGTCGGCCTTCCTCTTCCGCCCGGGCGCGGCGGACTCGCGCGAGATCGCCCGCCGCCTGCGCGTCCGGACGATCCTCGAGGGAAGCGTGCGTCAGGCGGGCGACCGGCTGCGGGTCACCGTTCAGCTCGCCGACGCCCACACGGGCTACCAGCTGTGGGCCTCGACGTACGACCGCGAGACGAGGGACGTGTTCGCGGTGCAGGACGAGATCGCGCGCTCCGTGGTCGCCGCCCTGAGGCTCACGCTCTCGCCCCCGCAGGCGGCCTTTCTCTTCCGGCCCGGGACGCGCGACCCGCAGGCCTACGACTGCTACCTCCGCGGACGAGCCGCCTACGAGCGTTACGGCACGAAGGACGTCGAGCGGGCGGCGGCCTTCTTCGCCCGCGCCGTCGAGATCGATCCGGGCTACCCGCAGGCGCACGCCGGCCTCGCCGACTGCTGGTCGTACCTCTACCTCTACCGCGACCGCAGCGACGGCAACCGGGCGAAGGCCGACGCCGCGAGCCGCGACGCCGTGGCTCTCGACCCCGGGTCGGCCCAGGCCCAGGCCTCGCGCGGCCTCGCCCTCTCCATCGCGGGCCGCGACGCCGAGGCGGCGAGCGCGTTCGAGGAGGCCGTGCGCCTCGACCCGTCGCTCTTCGAGGCGCACTACTTCTACGCCCGGCACTCCTTCGCCTCGGGACGCCCCGAGAAGGCGCTGGCGCTCTACGAGGAGGCGATGCGCCTGCGGCCCGAGGACTACCAGTCGGCTCTCCTCGCGGCGCAGATCTACGACGACGCCGGCCGGACCGCGGAGGCGGAGGCCGCGCGGCGGCAGGGGGTCGAGCGGGCGGGACGGCGTCTCGATCGACCCCGACGACGCACGAGCCCTGTACATGGCCGCCAACGGGATGGCCGCCCTCGGCGAGGGCGACCGGGCCCGCGAGTGGGCCGAGCGCGCGCGGGCGCTCCGGCCGGACGACGGCATGGTGCTCTACAACGTGGCCTGCGTCCTCGCCCTCCTCGACGCGCGCGACGGCGCGCTCGAGTGCCTCGAGCGCGCCGTCCGGTGCGGCCTGCGCCAGCGCGGCTGGTACGAGCACGACAGCAACCTCGACGGCCTGCGCGCCGCGCCGCGCTTCCAGGCGCTTCTGCGCGAGCTCTAGCCTCCTACGGCAGGCCCACGACCGGCCGCGCCACGTCCGCGGCCTCCGCCGCCCGCTCGGCCGAAACCTCGGGCAGCGTGACCTCGGAGCCGTGGCCGGTGGTCACCGCCTTCAGGAACCGCTGGCCGGCGTGCTTGTGGAACACGATGCCGACCTCGCGCGCGGCGTTCGGCTGCGCCTGGCACAGGGCCGTCGTCAGGTGGCGGCCCGACGGCGCGTAGACGTGGACGACCCGCGCCGTCTCGTCGATCTCGAACCGGTAGTCTCCGCCGGGCAACGGCTGCCCGGCCAGGACGAACTCGAACGGCAGGTGGACCTTCACCGTCTCCCCGGCCGTCGCCTTCGGGGCCGCCAGAGCCGCCGCGACCGTCGCCACCGCGAGCACGCTCAACTTCCTGGACATGATCGCCTCCTCGTTCTCCCGAGTCACCGGATGAGACGCAGGAAGCGGGCGGCGGGTGCCGCGGCACGGAACGCCAGCCGACGGCTGGCGCGGTCTGGCGAGCTCTGGCGAGCCTCCGCGGCCGCCGCCCGGGCGAAGGCCGACGGGCCGGCTACTTCGCGCGGACGAGGGCGGCGACCTCGCGGAGTCTCTCGAGGTGCGCGCCCGAGATCCGGCCGTCCCGGTCGGGCGGGACGTTCAACAGATAGTTCGCGCGGCGGGCGTTGCAGACCCGCAGGCGCTCCGCCATGGCGGCGGCCGGCTGCAGGTCGTCCGCCTTCGACACCGCGCGCCAGAACCACCGCTGCCCGGTCTGGATCGTGTCGCAGACCTCGGCGGGGCTCGCGTTGCCCTCGGCGGGAAGCGTGCCGGCCCACGGGAACTCGTAGCTCAGGACGTCCGTCTCGCGAAGGTCGTGGCTGTTGTTCGCGAGCACGAGGAGCGAAGGCTGGAGCGACTTCAGGGCCGCCCGGATCCCGGGCCAGTCGCCGGCCGTGTACTTGTTCGCGTACTGGTCGACCCACAGGAGGTCGATCGGCCCGTAGCGCTCCAGCATCTCCGCGAGCTGCTTCTTCACGAAGCCGGCGTAGTCGCCGCGACCTCGGGCGGCAGGCCGTGGAGGTTCGGCTTCCCGGGCGGCGGCGCGTTCCGGTGGGCCTCGTCGGCGTAGTCGCCGGGGAAGCAGTAGTAGAGGCCCGTCTTCAGGCCCCGCTTCCGGCAGGCGTCGACGAACTCGCGCACGACGTCGCCGCGGCCGCCCCGGAAGCGGCGGAAGAGCGTCGCGTCGTGCGTGGTGAGCGCGCTGTCGTAGAGCGCCACGCCCTCCGTGTGCTTGGCGGTGAGCACCATGTAGGTCATGCCCGCCTCGCGCGCGGCGTCGGCCCACTGGCCGGGATCGAGGCGCGCCGGGGCGAAGAGGTCCGGGTCCTCGTATCCGCCGGCCCAGTCGAGGTCGGCGAAGGTCCCCAGGTTGAAGTGGACGAACATCCCGAAGCGCCACGTCATGAAGTCGCGCTGCTCGGGGCCGAGGACCGGCTCTTCGGCCGCCCGCGCGGGGAGCGGCGTCACTGCGAGGGCCGCTGCCGCGGCCAGGACACGGAGCCTCACGGTCGCCTCCACGGGTGGCGCGCCGGGCGCGCGGTCGGATGTTACGCGGGCCGGCGGCGCAGCGACAAGGGCGCCGTCCCCGGGCTTATGATCGGACCGCCCCACGATCGGAGGTCGACGTGAACCGACGCGCCTCGCTCCTGCTCCTCCTCGCGGCCACCGCCGCGTGCCGGGCCCAGACGAAGCCGCCCGCGCGGGTGAGCGACACCGAGACGGTGGGACGCCGCGACGGCGGCCGGACCGTCCTGCCCGTGAACCAGGTCGTCACGCCGGCCGGAGTCCAGGTGGACCTGCCGGGGCTGCGGCCGCAGGCTCTCGCGCTCTCGCCCGACGGGCGTCTCCTCCTCACCTCCGGGAAGTCCGCCGAGCTCGTGGTCCTCGACGCGGACAGCGGCGCCATCCGGCAGCGGGTCGCCCTGCCGAAGACGAAGGCCGCGAAGGCGCCGTCCTCGAACGTCCTCGCCCCGGACAAGGACGGGCTCATGAGCTACACGGGCCTGCGCTTCGCGCCCGACGGCCGCCGCGCCTTCCTGAGCGACGTCAACGGCTCGATCGCCGTCTTCGACGTGGGCGACGACGGCACGGTGCGGAACGCCCGCTCGATCGCGCTGCCGCCCGCCCGCGCGCCGCGGCGGCTCGAGGAGATCCCCGCCGGGCTCGCGGTCTCGGAGGACGGCCGCCGCCTCTACGTCTGCGGCAACCTGTCGAACCGGCTCCTCGGGCTCGACGCCGCGAGCGGACGCATCCTGCGCGCGATCGACGTCGGCGTCGCCCCGTTCGACGTCGTCCTCCTGGCCGGGAAGGCGTACGTATCGAACTGGGGCGGCCGTCGGCCCGAGCCCGGCGACCCCACCGGGCCGGCCGGGCGCGGCACGACGGTGAAGGTCGACGCCGTGCGACGGGTCGCGAGCGAGGGGTCCGTCACCGTCGTCGACCTCGCGACCGGGAAGACGTCGGACATCCTGACCGGCCTCCACGCGAGCGCCCTCGCCGTCTCGCCCGACGGACAGCACGTCGTCTGCGCGAACGCCGCGAGCGACAACCTCTCGGTGATCGACGCGCGCACCGGCGCCGTGGTCGAGACGATCTGGGCGAAGCCGAGCCCGTCGGACCTCTTCGGCGCCCAGCCGAACGCCCTCGCCTTCGCCCCCGACGGGAAGACCCTGTACGCGGCCAACGGCACGCAGAACGCCGTCGCGGTGCTGCGCTTCGATCCCGGCGCGCGCGCCTCGAAGCTGCAGGGCCTCGTCCCGGTCGGGTGGTTCCCGGGCGCGATCGCCTACGACGCGGCCCGCCGACGCCTGGCGGTCGCGAACATGAAGGGCCACGCGTCGGCGAAGCAGGCGCCGGGCGCGGGCAAGGCGGCGGGCGCCGACGCCTCGGGCTTCAACTCGCACCAGTACTCGGGGTCGGTGTCGCTCGTGCCGGTGCCGTCCGACTCCGAGCTGCCCGCCCTCAGCGAGACGGTGTGGCGCAACCTGCGCCAGGAGCGGATCGCGGAGGCGCTCCTGCCGCCCCGCCGGGAGGCCCCCGCCCGCGCGATTCCCGAGCGGATCGGCGAGGCGAGCTTCATCCGCCACGTCGTGTACGTCATCAAGGAGAACCGCACCTACGATCAGGTGCTCGGCGACCTGAAGGCGGGCAACGGCGACCCGTCGCTGTGCATCTTCGGGGCGAAGGTCACTCCGAACCAGCACGCGCTCGCGTCGGAGTTCGTGCTGCTCGACAACACCTACTGCGCGGGCATCCTGAGCGCCGACGGCCACCAGTGGAGCACGACCGCGATCGGCACCGACTACCTCGAGCGCTCGTTCGCCGGCTGGCCGCGCAGCTACCCCGACGGCATGGGCGAGGACGAGGCCGACGCCCTCGCCTACTCCCCCGCCGGCTTCCTGTGGGACAACGCCCTGAAGGCCGGGCTCGCCATCCGCAACTACGGCGAGTTCATGGCCCCGGCGGTGAAGTGGCGCGACCCGAAGCGGAAGGACGCGCCGGACTTCCTCGCGAACTACCGCACGTGGAAGGGCCAGTCGGACGAGTCCGTCTTCGCGAGCTACCCCATGGTCGAGACGATCGCGCCGTTCTCGCCCACCGCCTACGTCGGCTGGGAGATGACGGTCCCCGACCAGTTCCGCGCCGACTTCGTCCTGCGCGAGCTCGCGGACTTCGAGAAGCGCGAGGAGCTCCCGCAGCTCACGATCATCTGCCTGCCGAACGACCACACGAGCGGCACGAGCCCGGGCTACCCGACCCCCGCCGCCCACGTCGCCGACAACGACCTCGCCCTCGGGCGGATCGTCGAGGGGCTCTCGCGGTCCCGCTTCTGGCCGCAGATGGCGATCTTCGTGATCGAGGACGACCCGCAGGACGGCTGGGACCACGTGAGCGGCTACCGCACGACGGCCTACGTCGCGAGCCCCTACGCGAAGCGGGGTCAGGTCGTGACCACGCAGTACAACACCACGAGCCTCCTTCGCACCATCGAGCAGATCCTGGGCCTGCCGCCGATGAACCAGTTCGACGCGAGCGCCGTCCCGATGTGGGACGCGTTCACCGACACGCCGGACCTGCGGCCGTTCGCGGCGCGGCCCGCGAACGTGGCCCTCGACGAGATGAACCCGCAGCCGCGGGCCCTCGCGGACCCGGTGCGGCGCCGGGACGCCCTCGCCTCGGCCCGGATGAACTTCCGCGAGGTCGACAAGGCCCCCGAGGACGCGCTCAACCGCATCCTCTGGCGCGCGATGAAGGGCACGCGCGAGCCGTACCCCGAGTGGGCGGTCGCGAAGGCCGGCGACGGGGACGACGACTAGCGACGTCGCTCCGGACGCGGGGTGGCTCGTTCGGCCCTTCCCGGCGACAATCGGGTGATCCGAGGCCAAAGTGAGCGACTCCCCCGTCGAGAAGACGTTCGCGCTGGGCTTTCCCTGGCAGACGTTCGACCCGTTCCTCTTCTGCGTCCACCACCTCGACCACTACCCGCCCGGCAACGAGGCGATGGGCCCCGCGGCCTCCCTCGCCGGCCGCGAGATCGGCATGGACTTCGAAGGGAAGGACGGCTGGCGCATGTACCACGGCGACGTGGTGCCGGGGTTCCCGCGCCATCCCCACCGCGGGTTCGAGACGGTGACGCTCGCCCGGCGCGGCTTCATCGACCACGCGGACTCGCTCGGCGCGACCGCCCGCTTCGGCCACGGCGACGTGCAGTGGATGACGGCCGGCCGCGGCATCGTCCACGCGGAGATGTTCCCGCTGCGCGACCGCACCGCCGCCAACACCGCCGAGCTCTTCCAGATCTGGCTGAACCTGCCGAAGGTCGACAAGATGGTCGCGCCGTACTTCACGATGCTGTGGGGCCACGGGATCCCGCGGCACACCGTCCTCGACGACGAGGGCCGGGCGACGCGGGTCGTCACGGTGGCCGGCCCCTTCGCCGACCAGCCGACCCCGCCTCCGCCGCCGAGCTCGTGGGCCTCCCGCGAGGACGCGCACGTGGCCATCTGGACGATCGTGATGGCCCCCGGCGCCCGCTTCACCCTGCCTGCGGCGGACCCTCGCGCGCGGCGCACGCTCTACTTCTTCCGCGGCTCGCGGGTGCGCCTCGGCGCGCACGAGCAGGAGGCGCACGCCGGCCTCGTCGTCCGGCCGGACGCGCCGATCGTGCTGGAGGCCGGGTCGGACGAGACGGAGCTGCTGATGCTCCAGGGCCGGCCGATCGCCGAGCCCGTCGCCCACTACGGCCCGTTCGTGATGAACGCGCCGCACGAGCTGCGCCAGGCGTTCGACGACTACCAGCGCACCGGCTTCGGCGGCTGGCCGTGGCCGGCCGACGACCCGGTGCACCCGCGCCCGCAGGAGCGCTTCGCGATCCACGCCGACGGGCAGCGGGAGGAGCCGGACCCCCGGTTCAGGTCCTGACCCCGGCCGTTTCGAGCCGCGGTCAGGCGAAGTTGCGCAGGTACCGCAGGGCCTGGCGCAGCGCCGCCTGGCGCGTCTCGAGCGAGCCCTCGTAGGCGCGGTCCTCGACCTCGATGCAGACCGGGCCGTCGTAGCCCGTGTCCGTGAGGACCGAGAAGAAGCGGCCCCAGTCCACCTCGCCGAGCCCCGGCAGCTTCGGCCGGTGGAACTCGAGGGGCGTCGCCAGGATGCCCACGTCGTCGAGCCGGTCGCGGTCGAGCCGGGCGTCCTTCGCGTGGACGTGGAAGATCCGCTCGCGGAACTCGCGAAGGGGCTTCAGGTAGTCCATCTGCTGCCAGACGAAGTGCGACGGGTCGAAGTTGAGGCCGAAGCTCGCGCTCGGGATGTCGGCGAACATCCGCCGCCAGACCGCCGGGTTCGTGGCGAGGTTCTTGCCTCCCGGCCACTCGTCGCTCGAGAAGAGCATCGGGCAGTTCTCGATGCCGATCCTCACGCCCTGCTCCTCGGCGTACGCCACGAGCGGACGCCAGGTGTCGAGGAACCGCGGCCACTGCGCGTCTATGCTCTTCGTCCAGTCCCGCCCGACGAAGGTGTTGACGCGGGGCACGCCGAGGAGCTTCGCCGCGCGCATGACGGCCCGCAGGTGGTCGGCGTAGACCTTCGCCTCGGCCGGGTCCGGGGCCAGCGGGTTCGGGTAGTAGCCGAGGCCGCTGATCGAGACCTGGTGCTCGTCGAGCAGCCTGAGGACGCGCTTCGCCCTCCCCTCGTCGAAGCCGTCGACGTCGACGTGCGTCACCCCCGCGTAGCGCCGCTCGGCCTTCCCCTTCGGCCAGCACATGAGCTCGACGCAGGAGAAGCCCTCCGCGTTCGCGAAGGCGAGCACCTCCTCGAGGCGCAGCTCGGGGAGGATGGCCGAGACGAAGCCGAGCCGGATCACGGGACCTTCACCCAGCCACCCTTGCGGTGGCTCTCGAGCACCGCTTCGCAGAGGACGACCTCGCGGTGCCCGTCGGCGAAGGTGGCGAACGGCGCGGGGGCGTCGAAGTCGCCCTTCGCGACGTAGCCGTAGAAGGCGCGGAAGTGCTGCTTGAAGGTGTCGGCGTAGCCCTCGGCGTGACCGCCCGGGACGCCGATCGCGGCGCGGGCGGGGCCGGACAGGAGCGAGGGGTCGCGCATCAGGAGCTCGTTCGCGCCGGTGCGACGGCCCATCCACAGCTCCTCGGGGTTCTCGCTGTTCCAGTAGAGCGAGCCCTTCTCGCCGGCCATCTCGTAGCGCAGGCAGTTCTTGCGGCCGGCGGTGACCTGCGAGACGACGAGCGAGCCGCGGGCCCCGCCCTTGAAGCGGATGAGGACCGCGCCGTAGTCCTCGGTCGTGACGTCGACCGGCACGAGGTCCTCCTCCTTCGCGAGCTTGCCGCTGTACGTCTCCACCTCCCCCTTCGGCCGCCGCCGCACGGGGTGGACGGTGTGGAGGTCGGCGCACACCGCCTCGGCCTCGAGGCCGGTGACCGCGTGCACGAGGTCGAGCCAGTGCGTGCCGATGTCGGCCACCGCCCGCAGCTCTCCCCCCTCGGCGGCGAGGACGCGCCAGTTGTAGTCCGTGTCGAGGAGCAGCCAGTCCTGCACGTAGCTGCCGACGACGTGGTGGACCCGGCCGAACGAGCCGCCGCGGACCCGCTCGCGGGCCTCGATGTTGAGCGGGTAGAAGCGCAGGTTGTAGTTGACGGCCGCCGCCTGGCCCTTCCGCTTCGCGGCGAGGGCGACGAGCTCGGCCGTCTCCTTCGAGGTCATCGCGAGCGGCTTCTCGACGAGCACGTGCTTCCCCGCCTCGAGCGCCGCCTTCGCCATCTGGAAGTGGAGCCGGTTCGGGGTCGTGACGTGGACGGACTGCACGGCGGGGTCGGCGAGCAGCGCCTCGAACGACGCGTAGCCCTTCGTCCCGACCGCGGCCGAGAACTTCGAGGTCTCCGCGTCCGAGACGCCGAGCACCCCGACGATGTCGCAGCCGGCGCGCCGGAGCGCCTCCGAGTGCACGCCGCCCATGAAACCGGCTCCGACCACCGCGACCCCGATGCGTGACATGGCTCCTCCGTTCGCTGGAGAGGACGTTTACCCCGGCGGCACCTCGCCCGCAAGAGGCGCCCGGCGCCGCCGCCCTCAGGGCTGGAAGACGACCCGGGCCTTCGCGTCCTCGGAGTAGTAGCGGTCGGGGCCGGGCGTCCACTCGCCGCCCTTCAGCTGCTGCGCCTTCACGAGCAGCCTCCCGTCCGGCAGGAGGCGCGACTCCGCCTTCACCTCGGTCACCCCGCCGGGAGAGCCGCCGTGGACGATCTCGTGCGAGAGCATCGAGCCGTTCTCGATCCGCATCGTCGCCGTCGTGAAGAAGCCGGCGGTGGTCACGTAGTGCGCGGCGAGCGTCTGCTTCTCCGCGTCCCAGTAGACGACGGCGGTGCCGCCGTACGCCCCTTCGTTCACCGAGTGCTCCGTGCGCACCGCCCGACCGCCGAGGACGAAGTCGAAGCGGTGGACGTCCGTGGCGCCGTTCGGCAGCGTGCACGTCCAGGTCCGGCCGGCCAGCGGAGCGAACCACGCGAGACGCGGATCCGTCTCGGCCGCGGCGGGGATGGACGGAGCGGCCAGGGCGGCGAGGACGGCCAGCGCGACGAGCGTCTTCTTCATCACTCCTCCCGAGGCTCCCATCAGCGGGGCAGGACGTTCAGCCGCACGAAGGACGGCGAGCCGGCGCTGCGGTACACGCGCTGGGTCGCCTTCCGGTAGTCGGCCTCGGTCGCCTGGTTCACGTCGACGAACGTCTGCGGGTTCCGGTTCACGAGCGGGAACCACGTGCTCTGGACCTGGACCATCACCCGGTGGCCGCGGCGGAACGTGTGGAAGACGTCCGGCATCGTGAACTCGACCGCCTCCACCTTCCCCGGCTCGAACGGCTCCGGCCGCTCGAAGCCCCGGCGGAACTTGCCGCGGAAGGGCTCCCCGCGCACGAGCTGCTCGTAGCCACCCATCCGCGAGTGGGCGGGCTCGCCCGGGCCGGCGGGCTTCTCGTCGGGCTGCAGCGGGTACTCGTCGGGGTAGACGTCGACGACCTTGACGACGAAGTCCGAGTCCGTGCCGCTCGTCGAGACCCGCAGGCTCGCGACGACCGGTCCGGCGACGGTGAGGTCCTCCTCGAGCGGCTCCGTCTCGTAGGAGAGGACGTCGGTGCGCCGCGAGGCGAAGCGCTGGTCGGCGGTCATGTACTCCCGCGCCATGCCGATCGTCACGTCCTCGACGAACGGCACCGGCCTCGCCGGGTCCGAGACGTACTCGTCGTAGGCCTCCCCGGCGTCGGCCGGGGCCTGCCGCGCGAGCCGGCCGTCCCGCGCGAGATAGAACGCGGCGGGAGCCGCCTCGCGCGGCGGCCACGCCGGCAGGGCGCGCCAGACGTTGGTGCCGGTCTCGAACACCCACGCCTCGGGCAGGCGGGGATCGTCTCCCCCCTTCAGCAGGTGGCGGAAGAACGGCAGCTCGACCTGCTCCTGGAAGAAGGCCGAGGTCGCCTGGCCGAAGCGCACGTTGCCGAGGGCCTCGCCGGTCCCGCGGGCCCAGCCGCCGTGCGACCACGGGCCCATGACGAGCCGGTTCGAAGCCCCCGGGCTCTGGGCCTCGATCGACTTGTAGGTCTCGAGGGCGCCGAAGAGGTCCTCGGCATCGAACCAGCCGCCGACGGTGAGGACGGAGGGCCGGATCGCCCGCAGGTGCGGCCGCGTGTTCCGCTCCTTCCAGAAGGCGTCGTAGGTCTCGTGGGCCATCGCGTCCTTCCAGAACGCGACGTCGCCGTGGAAGTACCTCCTGTCGAAGCTAGGCATCGCGCCGGCCTTCAGGAAGAACTCGTAGCCGTCGGCGGTGCCGTGGTCGAACCGCGGCCCCCACTTCGTGGTGAGCTCCGGCCGGGGCTTGCCGAACGCGGCGTAGAAGTTGAAGGCGTGCGGGAGGAAGAAGGCGCCGTTGTGGTGGAAGTCGTCGCCGACGAACCAGTCGGCGATCGGGGCCTGCGGCGAGGCGGCCACGAGGGCGGGGTGCGCGTCGATCGCGGCCATCGCCGCGTAGAAGCCCGGGTACGAGATGCCCCAGACGCCGACCTTCCCGTTGTTGCCCTTCACGTTCTTCACGAGCCAGTCGATCGTGTCCCACGCATCGCTCGACTCGTCGAACTCCTTCGGTCCCTTGCCCGGCCGGTAGGGCCGCACGTCGACGAACTCGCCCTCGGACATGAAGCGGCCGCGCACGTCCTGGTAGGCGAAGATGAAGCCTTCCTTCCCGGCCGCCGCGGACGGGCCCACCTCGTCGCGGTACGCGTCGCCCCCGTACGGCGCGACCGAGTACGGCGTGCGGTTCAGCAGGATCGGGTACGCCCGCGTCGCCGAGGCGTCCTTCGGGACGTACACGGAGGTGAAGAGGCGCGTCCCGTCGCGCATCGGGATGCGGAACTCGAACTTGGTGTAGCGCGCCTTGACGTCGAGCGGCGCGTCGCTGCGGGCCTGGGTGAGGCCCCCGGTCGCGAGGGCGGCCAGAGCGGCCGGGACGGCGAAGGCGAGAGCGACGCGGGCGCGCGAGCGGGGCATCGAGGGTCCCTCCGTGGACGATCAGCCGAGGGTACCATCCGCGCGGGACAGGGGGCGCGGGCCGGAGTAGGCTACGGCATCGCCCGGGAGGAACGCGCATGAACGCAAGAGGCATCACCCGCCGAGACGTGCTCCGTCGCGGAGGCGGCCTCGCCGTCCCCGCCCTCCTCGGGACCCCGCTCGGTGCGGCCGCGGAGGCCGCGAAGAAGGCGGCGCCCGCCGCCGCCGCGCCCGCCGGCGTCGGCCTCCGCCTCGGCGGAGCGGACATCTACGAGACGATCGGGGTGCGCTCGTTCGTGAACGCCCGCGGGACCTACACGATCCTCACCGGGTCGACCCTCCTGCCCGAGGTCCGCGCGGCGATGGACGCGGCCTCGCGCCACTACGTGCACCTCGACGAGCTGGCCGAGGCCGTGGGCGCCCGGCTCGCCGAGCTGACGGGCGCCGAGTGGGGCCTCGTGACGAACGGCTGCTCGGCCGCCCTCACGCTGGCCACGATCGCCTGCCTCACCGGCGGCAACCCCGACCTCCACGTGCGGATCCCCGACCTGCGCGGCTTCCCGAAGGACGAGTGCATCATCCCGCGGCACTCCCGCAACGTCTACGACGCCGCGGTCCGGGCCACCGGCGTGAAGGTCGTCGAGGTCGCGAGCGCGGAGGAGCTCGAGGCGGCCTTCGGGCCCCGCACGGCGATCGTCTACGTCCTCGCCGGGCCGAACGCCGACAGCGGCCCCCTCAGCACGAAGGCCCTGTGCGACGCCGCGAACCGGCGCGGCGTGCCGGTGCTCGTCGACGCCGCGGCCGAGACCCTCCCCGTCCCGAACCCTCACCTGCAGATGGGCGCCGCGCTCGTCGCCTACAGCGGCGGCAAGTGCCTGCGCGGGCCGCAGGCGGGCGGCCTCCTCCTCGGCCGGAAGGACCTCGTGAAGGCGGCCTGGGTCGGCGCCGCCCCCCACCACGGACCGGCCCGCGGCTACAAGGTCGGCAAGGAGGAGTGGATCGGGATGCTGATGGCGGTCGAGATGTGGATGAAGCGGGACCACGACGCCGAGTGGAAGGCGTGGCAGTCGTGGATCGACCACATCGCGGCCCGCGTGAAGGCCGTGCCCGGCGTGACCACGTCGGTGACCCCGCCCGACTCGCTCTCGAACCGGATGCCGGTCCTGCAGATCCGCTGGGACCGCAAGGCCCTCGGCACGACCGGCGACGCGGTGGCGAAGCAGCTCTTCGACACGAACCCGCGCGTCTCCCTCTTCCCCGCCCGCGGGCGCCTGCAGCCCGGCGAGACCGGCCTCACGATCGGCCCGTACATGATGGCGCCCGGCGACGAGAAGGTGGTGGCCGAGCGGCTGTTCGCCCTCCTCTCGAAGCCGGAGAAGGCCGAGGAGAAGACGCCGGCCGCGGCCACGGTCGACCTGACGGGCGCCTGGGACGTCACGATCCAGTACGCCGCGTCCTCGTCGCGCCACCGCCTCCACCTGCGGCAGAAGGGCAGCGACGTCGACGGCCAGCACCAGGGCGACTTCGTGACGCGCGACCTCGCCGGCTCGGTCGACGGCGACGCGGTGCGCCTGCGCAGCGACGTTGCCGAGTCCGGCGGCGACGCGCTCGCGTACACGTTCACCGGAAAGGCCACGGCCGACGAGATCACGGGCGAGCTCGACCTCGGCGAGTACCTGAAGGCCCGCTTCACCGCGAAGCGGCACGCGTCCGCCCGGAGGGCCTGAGCCATGACGAACGCCACGGTCGGATCCGCGCTCCTCCTCGTCGCGCTCGCCGCGTCCGTGCGCGCCGCCGAGCCCAAGTACGACCTCCTCCTGCGCGGCGGCCACGTGATCGACGCGAAGAACGGCGTGAGCGCGGTGAAGGACGTCGCGATCGCCGGCGGGAAGATCGCGGCGGTGGCCGACCGCGTCGACCCCGCGGAGGCCTTCAAGGTCGTGGACGTGACCGGCCTCTACGTCACCCCCGGCCTCGTCGACATGCACGTCCACGTCTACGCGGGGACCGGCGAGCGCGGCTCGTACGCGGGCGACAACAGCCTCTACCCGGACGGCTACACGCTGCGCTCCGGGGTGACGACCGTCGTCGACGCCGGCTGCTCCGGCTGGAGGAACGTGGCCGACTTCAAGGACCGCGTCGTCGACCGCGCCCGCACCCGCGTCCTCGCCTTCCTCAACATCGTCGGCAACGGCATGCGGGGCGGGAAGTTCGAGCAGGACCTCGCCGACATGGACGGGAAGACGACGGGCGAGGCCGCCCTGCGCAACAAGGGCTTCGTCGTCGGCATCAAGTCCGCCCACTACGAGGGCCCGGAGTGGACGCCGGTCGAGCGAGCGGTCGAGGCCGGCACGATCGCGAACGTGCCGGTGCTCGTCGACTTCGGGGCGAACAAGGCGGAGCGGCCGCTCGCCGAGCTCGTGACGAAAAAGCTCCGGCCGGGCGACATCTACGCCCACATGTACTCCGGCCTCCGCGGCGAGCTGACCGAGGACGGCCACACGAACCCCGGGATGATCGAGGGCCGGAAGCGCGGCGTGCTCTTCGAGGTCGGCCACGGCGGCGGCAGCTTCGCGTGGTACGTCGCGACGCCGCTCGTGAAGGAGGGCTTCCTGCCCGACGTGATCTCGACCGACCTGCACATCGGCTCGATGAACACGGGCATGAAGGACCAGCTCAACGTGATGAGCAAGTTCCTCGCCCTCGGCCTCTCGCTCGAGGACGTGATCGCGCGCTCCACCTGGAACCCGGCGAAGGCGGTGAAGCAGGACGAGCTCGGGCACCTGTCGGTCGGGGCGGTGGCCGACGTCGCGGTGCTGCGGCTGGAGAAGGGGACGTTTGGCTTCGTGGACTCCTTCGGCGGCCGGAAGAAGGCCGACCGGAAGCTCATCTGCGAGATGACGCTGCGCGACGGCCGCGTGCTGTACGACCTCAACGGCCTCTCCCGGCCGGACTGGGACACGCTCCCCAGGGGCTACAAGACGACGGGCGACGCGCGCTGGGACGGGTACAGGAGGTAGTGATGGCGACGAACAACAGGCGCAGGGCGTTCCTGGCCGGGGCCACCGCCGCGGTCGGCGCGACGGCGGCCGTCGCGAAGCCGAAGCCGGCCCGCGCGGACGACAAGCCCGTGAAGAAGGTGCACTGGGCCGACGGCAAGAAGCCGGAGAAGACGCCCCTCTTCAGCGGCGTGACCTCCTTCGGCGGCCTCGTGTTCGTCGCCGGCATCGGCGCGCACTTCGAGGGCGACATCAAGGCCCACACCGCGCACGTGCTCGAGGAGATGAAGAAGAAGCTCGAGTCCGTGGGCTCGTCCATGGAGAAGGTCGTGAAGGTGAACGTCTACCTGAACGACCTGAAGGACTACGCCGCGATGAACGAGGTCTTCCTCGGCAAGTTCGGCCCGGAGCCGCCGGTCCGCACCACGATCGCCGCCGCCGGCGGCATCCCCGGCAACTCGCTCGTCGAGATCGACTGTATAGCCACCCTGTAGCGACCGAATCTCGATGAGGGTCACGACCCGGCCCGGGCCGGGTCGTGACAAGGTCGAGATTCGGTCGCAACTCCGTTCCTCCCTCTTTGTCGAACCACAAGGCCGAGGTCCGTTGTCCGTTCCCGTTGTCCGTTCCCGTTGTCCGTTCCGTTGTCCGCTCCGTCGTCCAACCCGCCCCGGAAGAGTTAGCATCCCGCGGCGAGGAGGCCCGGGCATGCGAAGACGCGACACGTTCCGGCTGGCGGCGGGAGCAGCGGCGGGGCTCGCGGGCACGCGGGTGGCGGAGGCCGACGCGAGGGTGGAGCGCGCCACGCGCGGCCTGCCGTCTCCGAAGATCGCCGACGTGAAGGCGATCGCCACGGCGCCCTCCGGCCTGCGCCTCGTCGTCGTCAAGGTGACGACCGACCAGCCCGGCCTCTACGGCTACGGCTGCGCGACGTTCACCCAGCGCGCCGACCTCGTGGTGCCGGCGGTCGACCGCTACCTGAAGCCGTTCCTCGTCGGCAAGCCCGCCGACCGCATCGAGGACACCTGGCAGGCGCTCTACGCCTCCTCCTACTGGAGGAACGGCCCCGTCCTCAACAACGCGATCAGCGGCGTCGACCAGGCGCTGTGGGACGTCAAGGGCCGCCAGGCCGGCCTGCCCGTGTACCAGCTGCTCGGCGGCAAGGCCCGCGAGGCGGTCGACTGCTACTCGCACGCGAGCGGCTCCGAGATCCCCGAGGTCCTGGACAACGCCCGCGCCATCCTGGCCCGCGGCTTCCGCCACGTGCGGGTCCAGGTCGGCGTTCCCGGCATGGCCGGCTACGGCTCGCGCCGCGGCGACGCGAAGGTCACGGCCCTCCACGACGCCCCCGTCTTCGAGCCGGCGGCCTACGTGCGCCGGGCCCTCGCCCTGCTCGAGGCGGCGCGGAAGGAGCTGGGCGACGAGGTGGAGCTGCTCCACGACGTGCACGAGCGCGTGACGCCGGCCCAGGCCCTCGCCTTCGCGAAGGACTGCGAGCGCTTCCGCCTCTTCTTCCTCGAGGACCCGCTCTCCCCCGAGGACATCGGCTGGTTCCGCCTGATGCGCCAGCAGTGCACGACCCCGATCGCGATGGGCGAGCTGTTCAACAGCCCCCACGAGTGGACGCCGCTCCTGAGCGAGAGGCTCGTCGACTTCATCCGCGTCCACGTCTCGCAGGCCGGCGGCCTCACGCCGTGCCGCAAGATGGCGGCGGTGGCCGAGGCCTTCGGCGTCCGCACGGCGTGGCACGGCCCCGGCGACGTCTCCCCCGTCGGCCACGCGGCGAACGTCGCGCTCGACCTCGCCTGCTCGAACTTCGGCATCCAGGAGGCGGTGAGCTTCGACGACGCGACCCGCGAGGTGTTCTCGGGCTGCCCCGAGCTGAAGGACGGCTACCTCTACGCGAACGAGGCCCCCGGCTGGGGCATCGAGGTCGACGAGAAGGCCGCGGCGAAATACCCGTTCGGCCACGGCGAGCAGGGCGAGCGGCAGAGGCTGAACGGCGGCTGGGGCGAGGTCCGTCGCCGCGACGGAACGGTGATCAAGCAGTAGGCGATACGGTGACCCGACGACGCTCGATCCTCGCGCTCGTGCTCCTGGCGGTCCTCACGGCCCCCGCCTCTCCCGGCCTCGACCCGCTCGCGGGCCTCCCGCCGTACATGCGTGTCGTGCTCGCCTGGGGACAGAGGCCGGAATGGGACCGCGACTCGCGCCACCTCGTCTTCATGGAGAAGGCCTTCGGCGACGCCTATCGCCTCGACCTCGCGACGGGCACGGTGACTCCCCTCACCACCCACTTCTTCCACGACGGCTTCGACCGGGTGCTCCCGCTCGCGAACGGCGACTACCTCCTCACCGGCACGCGCGACTTCGAGGCGAAAGACCCGTGGAAGACGCGCCACCGCCTCGAGATGTTCGTCCTCGACAAGTCGCTCGCGAAGCCCGCCGTGCCGCTCGGCGAGTGGTGCGACGAGGGGCCGGCGGTGTCGCGCACGCGCCTGCACCTCGCGTGGACGGCCCCGGGCCAGCGCGACATGTACGAGGCGGACCTCGTGTACGCCGCCGACGGGGCGCCGTCGCTCTCGGGCCGGCGCCTCGTCCTCTCGTACGCGGACCGGCCGCAGACCGAGCGGCTCGAGACGCAGGATTTCCGCCCGCCCGACGAGAAGGAGCTGCTGTTCAGCTGCTACAGCGGGACGGTCGAGGAACCGTTCTACTTCTCCGACGTCTGCGGCCTCGACCTCGCGACCGGCCGCGTGAGGAACTACACGAGCACCCCCGAGCAGTACGACGAGGTGGAGGGTGTCTTCCCGGACGGGCAGCACACCATGGTCGAGAGCGACCGCCACGGCGTCAACCGGAAGTGGAAGATCGACGTTTACCGGCTGGCCCTCGACGGGACGAACCACGCCGACCGCATCACCTTCTTCGACGCGATCGGCGGGCCCTACCACGGCTCGAACCCCGTGGTCAGCCCGGACGGCCGTTTCGCCGCCGTGCAGCTCGGAATCCACGGCATGGGCGCCGGTCAGGGCCGCGGCCTCGTGGTCGTGGACCTCGCCGCCTGGGAGAAGACGCTGGCGCGCTGACACCGCCCGGCGGAGTTAGGATCCCCCCATGCGTGCGCTTGGCTTCCCCCTCCTTCTCCTGGCCGGCGTCGCGGCGTCCGACGCGCGCGCGGCGGCGTCCGACGCGGCGACCCAGGATCCGACCCCGGCCGCTCGTCCCAACATCGTTGTCGTGCTCGCCGACGACCTCGGCTGGGGCGAGCTCGGAGCGTACGGGCAGAAGAAGATCCGCACGCCGTCGATCGACGGGCTCGCGGCGGAGGGGATGCGCTTCACGCGGCACTACGCGGGGAGCCCGGTGTGCGCGCCGTCGCGCAGCGTGCTGCTGACCGGCCTGCACCCGGGGCACACGCCGATCCGCGACAACAAGGAGGTTCAGCCGGAGGGCCAGTGGCCGATGCCGGCGGCCACGGTCACTCTCGCCGAGCGGCTGAAGGCCCTCGGCTACGCGACCGGCGCGACCGGCAAGTGGGGCCTCGGCTTCCCCGGCTCCGAGGGCGACCCGCTGAAGCAGGGCTTCGACCACTTCTTCGGCTACAACTGCCAGCGCCAGGCGCACAACCACTACCCGACGTACCTGTACGACGACGGCCGCCGCGTCGCGCTCGACAACCCGGCGTTCGCGGCGCACCAGAAGCTGCCGGACGGCGCCGACGCGGGCGCGGCCGCGAGCTACGCCGGCTTCACCGGGCGGCAGTACGCCCCCGACCTCGAGTGGGAGAAGGCCCGCGCCTTCGTGCGCGAGAACCGCGACCGGCCCTTCTTCCTCTTCGTCGCCACGACGATCCCCCACCTCGCGCTGCAGGTGCCGGAGGACTCGCTCGCGGAGTACCGCGGCGCCTTCCCCGAGACGCCCTACCGCGGCGACAAGCAGTACCTGCCGACCGCCGCGCCGCGGGCGACCTACGCGGCGATGGTGACGCGCATGGACCGCGAGGTGGGCCGGATGCTCTCGCTGCTGCGCGAGCTGCGGATCGACGAGCGCACGGTCGTGGTGTTCGCGTCGGACAACGGGCCGACGTTCGACGTCGGAGGCGCCGACTCGGCCTTCTTCGGGTCGGCCGGCGCGCTGCGCGGGCTGAAGGGCTCGATCTACGAGGGCGGCGTGCGCGTGCCGGCGATCGTCCGCTGGCCGGGAAAGGTCGCGGCGGCCTCCACGAGCGACCGCGTGACCGGCTTCGAGGACTGGGTGCCGACCCTCGTGGCGCTGGCCGGGGGCGAGCCGCCCGCGGCCGGAACGGTCGACGGCGTCAGCTTCGCCGACACGCTCCTCGGCCGGACCCAGCCGTCGCGCCCGTTCCTCTACCGCGAGTTCGCGGGCTACGGCGGCCAGCAGTCGGCGCGAGTCGGCGACTGGAAGGCCGTGCGCACCGGGCTCGAGAAGGCGGCCGCGCCGAAGACGGAGCTCTACGACCTCGCGGCCGATCCCGGCGAGACGACGGACGTGGCGACGGCCCATCCCGACGTCGTCGCCCGGCTCGAGGGCGTGATGGCGAACGAGCACGCGCGCTCGGCCGACTTCCCCCTGCCGGCGCTCGACGGCCCCGAGCCGCGCTATGCCGCGCCGAAGACCGCGGCCCCGCGGGACGCGCTCCTGCGCGCGGCGGACGAGGCGTGGGAGGGCGCGCCGGTCGCGACGTGGGGCCCCGACGCTCTCGCCACGTCGTTCCGCGCGGCCTGGAACGACGCCGGCTTCTTCGCGCGCTGGGACGTGGCGGATGCCTCGCCGTGGCACACGATGACGCGGCGGGACGACACGATCTGGAAGGAGGAGGTCGTCGAGATCTTCCTCGATCCCGGCGCCACGGTGCGGGAGTACCTGGAGCTCGAGGTCAGCCCGGCGAACGTCGTGGTCGACCTGTGGGTCGAGCCGGCGGCGAAGAAGTACGACAAGGCGTGGGACATCGCCGGCCTCGAGACGCAGGTCGTGCCGCGGGCCGACGCGACCGGGAGGACGACGGGCTGGACGGCCACCGCCTTCGTGCCGTGGCGCGCGCTCCGCGCGAAGGCCCCCGCCCGCGTCGCGCTGCCGCCGAGACCCGGCGACCGGTGGCGGTTCAACGTCTACCGCATCGAGCGGCCGCACGGCCCGCTCGATCCCGAGAAGGACCTCACGCTCCTGCCCTGGGCGCCGACGGGCTCCCCCAGCTTCCACGTGCCGCAGCGGTTCCGCGAGATCGTCTTCGACGGACCGGCGCCGGGGCGCACTGACGGCCCGGGCGTGATCGGCTTCGCGCTGGCGGCGGCCCTCACCCTCGGCGACGGGCCGGCCTGCCACGAGGAGAGCCGCGTCGCTATGGGCTGCACGTGGACGGTGCGCGCCTGCGGCCCCGACGGAGCGGAAGCGCGCGGCGCCGCCTCGGCCGCGCTCGACGAGGTCGACCGCCTCGACCGCCTGCTGAGCCATTACAAGGCGACGAGCGAGGTCTCGCGCGTGAACCGGGAGGCGGCCCGCAGGCCGGTCGCGGTCGACCGCGAGCTCCTCGAGGTGCTGGCCGTCAGCCTCCGCTGGAGCCGCGAGACGGACGGTGCTTTCGACGTCACGGTCGGGCCGCTGATGGCCGCCTGGGGCTTCTTCGGCGGCGACGGCCGCGTGCCCTCGGCGCCCGAGCTCGCCGCGGCCCGCGCGCGCGTGGGAGCGGGCCACGTCGTCCTCGACGAGGCGGCGGGCACCGTCCGTTTCGACCGCGACGGCGTGTCGGTCGACCTCGGCGGGATCGGGAAGGGCTACGCGGTCGACCGGGCGGTGTCCGTGCTGCGCGCGCGCGGCGCGCGCTCGGCCCTCGTGAGCGCGGGGGGCAGCAGCGTCTACGGCCTGGGCGCCCCGCCCGAGGCCGAGGCCTGGACGATCGACGTCCTGGACCCCGCGCGCCCGGGCGGGGCCCCGTCGCGCGTCAGCCTCCGGGACCGCGCGCTGTCCGTCGCCGGCCGATCGGTCCGGTCGTTCGAGCAGGACGGCGTCGTCTACTCGCACGTGATGGACCCGCGGACGGGCCGTCCCGTGCCCGGCGTCGCCGGGGTCGTCGTCCTGAGCGACGACGCGACGAGCGGCGACGCCCTCGACGACGCGCTCTTCGTCCTGGGGGTCGAGGGCGGGCGCCGCCTCCTCGAGCGACACCCGGACGCGCGAGCCGTCCTCCACCTCGTCGACCGCCGCGGGCGGAGCCGCCGGGTCGTTCTGCCCTGACCTTTCCCGGGGCCCGGCGAGCCCCGGGCTCGCGCCGACGAGCGCGGGACCCGCGGCCGCGGTAGACTGGCGGCAGCGCGCCCAGCAACGACCATGCCCCCCGGCCGCCACGAGAGCGAGGCCAAAGACCGCCTGCACGCGGAGTACGCCGTGGCTCGCGCGCTCGCCGAGTGCCGCTCGCTCGTCGAGGCGACGCCGCGCATCCTGGAAGCGATCGGCCGCGCGCACGGCTGGGAGTACACGGCCCTCTGGCGGGTCGACGCCGGCGCCGGCATCCTGCGCTGCCTCGGCGCGTGGCGGGCCCCGGAGGCGGAGGCGTCCCACCTGCGGCCCCGGGGCGCGACCCTCGGGCCCGGCGAGGGTCTTCCGGGCCGCGCCTGGATGAGCCGCCGCCCCGAGTGGGAGGAGCACGAGTCGCCGCGCCACACCACCTTCGCGTTCCCGATCGTGGTCGCCGACGTCGCCTTCGGCGTCCTCGAGCTGCACAGCCACGATGCGCGCCCCCTCGACGCGGCCCTCGTGGAGATGCTCGCCACGATCGGCGAGCAGGTCGGCCAGTTCGCCGTGCGGCTGCGGGCGGAGGAGGAGGTGACGACGCTCTTCGTGCAGTCGCCGGACCTCCTCTGCATCGCGAGCCTCGACGGCTACTTCGTGCGGCTCAACCCGGCCTGGGAGAAGACCCTCGGCTGGACGGCCGAGGAGCTGATGGCGCGCCCGTACGTCGAGTTCGTCCACCCCGACGACCGGCAGCCGACGACCCAGGAGGCCACCCAGATCCGCGGCGGCGAGAGCTCGGCCCACTTCGAGAACCGGTACCTTTGCCGGGACGGCAGCTACCGATGGCTCGCCTGGCGCTCGGCGCCGCTCCCCGAGCAGGGCCTCGTCTACGCGCTGGCCCGCGACGTCACCGAGCACAAGGTCGCCCAGGAGGAGCTGCGGCGGGCCCGCGAGGCGGCCGACGCGGCCAACCGGGCGAAGGGCGACTTCCTCGCGAACGTCAGCCACGAGATCCGCACGCCGATGAACGCGGTCATCGGCATGGCCGAGCTCCTCCTCGACACGCCGCTGCGGGCCGAGCAGCGCGAGTACCTGGGGACGCTGAAGGACGCCGCGGAGTCGCTGCTCGGCCTGATCAACGACATCCTCGACTTCGCGAAGATGGAGGCCGGCAAGCTCGACCTCGTGCCCGAGGAGTTCGGCCTTCGCGACGCGCTCGGCGACACGCTGCGGACCCTCGGCCTTCGCGCCCATCAGAAGGGGCTCGAGCTCGCCTGCCGGATCGCCCCGGAGGTGCCGGACCGGCTCGTCGGCGACCCGCGGCGCCTGCGCCAGGTCGTCGTCAACCTGGTCGGCAACGCGGTGAAGTTCACCGAGCGCGGCGAGGTCCTCGTCGAGGTGGAGCTCGTCCCGGGCGCGCGGGACGACGAGGTCGTCCTCGCCTTCGTGGTCGCGGACACCGGGATCGGCGTCCCCCGCGAGGAGCAGGCGCGGATCTTCCAGGCCTTCGAGCAGGTGGACGCGTCGACGACACGGCAGTACGGCGGGACGGGCCTCGGCCTCTCGATCGCGGCCGAGCTCGTCGCGCGCATGGACGGGCGGATCACGCTCGAGAGCGAGCCGGGCCGGGGCAGCCGCTTCCGGTTCACCGCGCGGTTCGGCCGGCCGGCCGCGCGGCCCGCGGCGGCGGCGCCTCCCGCGCGGCTGCGGGGCCTGCGGGCCCTCGTCGTGGACGACAGCGCGACGAACCGCCGCATCCTCGTCGAGGTGCTCGGGCACTGGCGCCTGCGGCCGACGGCCGTGGCGAGCGGCGAGGAAGCGCTCGCCGAGATGGAGCGCGCCGCGCGGCGCGGCCGGCCCTACCCGCTCGTGCTCCTCGACTCGAGCATGCCGCTCCTCGACGGCTTCGGCGTCGCGGCCCGCATCCGCAAGCGCAGGCCCCTCGCCGGGGCAGCGCTCCTGATGCTCACGTCGGGCGCGCGCCCGGGCGACCGCGCGCGGTGCGTCGCGCTCGGCATCCCGGTCCACCTCACGAAGCCCGTCAAGCAGTCCGACCTCATGGACGCGATCGTCACCGTCCTCGCCCGTCCGACCGGCCGCGGCCGGCGGCCGGCCGCGGCCCGCCGACGGCCGGCCCGGGCGCTGCACGTGCTCGTGGCCGAGGACAACGCGGTGAACCAGCAGGTCGCCTCGGGCCTCCTCGAGCACGCGGGCCACGTGCCGGCCGTGGCGACGAACGGCCGCGAGGTGCTCTCGCTCCTCGAGAACGAGTCGTTCGACCTCGTGCTCATGGACGTGCAGATGCCGGAGATGGACGGCCTCGCCGCGACCGCCGCGATCCGCGAGCGCGAGCGGGAGAAAGGCGGCCACCTGCCGATCGTGGCCCTGACGGCGCACGCGATGAAGGGCGACGCCGAGAAATGCCTCGCCGCGGGAATGGACGGCTACCTGACGAAGCCCCTCCAGCTCCGCGAGCTCGAGCGCGAGATCGCCCGCGTCCTCGACGGCCGCGAGGCCCCGCGGCGGCCGGCCGCGCGCGCCCCGGCGACCGGGAAGGGCCGCGTCGACGCGGCGCTCCTCCTCGCCCGCGTCGGCGGCGACCGCAGGGCGCTCGGGCGGATCGTGAAGACCTTCCTCGCCGACTACCCGGTCCAGCTCGGCCGCATCCGCGAGGCGGTCGAGGCCGACGACGCTCCCGGCCTGCGGCGCGCGCGCACGCGCTGAAGGGCGGTTTGGTTTCGCCGCCGCCTCCGCGACCCGGGCCGCGTTGCGCCTCCAGGAGATGGGCGACCGCGGCGAGCTCGCGAGGGCGGCGGCCGGCCTCGCCCGCCTCGAGCGCGAGCTCGGGGCCGTCGCCGACGAGCTCTCCCGCCTCACCGGCCGCGGGGCCAGGAAAGCCCGCGCTCCGCGCCGGCGGGGCGCGGCCGCCCGCCGGCGCTGAGCCGCGCCTCGTCCGGCCTCAGTCGAGGTATTTCACGAAGACGACCTCGTTGTGCGCCTCGTTGAATATCAGCTCGTCGACGATCTGGCGCGTCATCAGGAGGCCGAAGCCGCCGGGACGCAGGCCCTTCTCCTCGCGCACGAGGGCGTGGGCGAGGGGCGAGTCCGGGGCGTTGCTGACCGCCGCGTGCGGCAGGGACGCGAAGTTGAAGCCCTTGCCGGGGTCCGCGATCCGGAAGAGCAGCATGCGCCTGGCCCGCAGGCACGCGATGCGCACGGTCTGCCGCGGGTCCAGGCCGCCGCCCCACTCGATCGCGTTCATCAGCATCTCGCGGAAGGCCTGGCCGACGCTCGTGCGCACGTCCTCCGGCAGGTCGGACTCGAGGTGCGCGACGAAGCCCTGGATCCGCTCGGCGACCGCCCGGTCGCACGGCACCAGGAGCTCGACCCAGTCCGGCTTCGCGGAGATGACCTCGATCGGCGGGGCCTCGGGCGGCGCGGCGAGGGCGTCGGCGACGAGCGTCGCGAGGTCCTTCGGCTCGATCGGCTTCGTCACGAAGCGGTGCGCCCGCTGCCTCATGGCCTTCAGGAGCGTCTGCGGAGCGTCGTCGGCCGTCATCACCACGACCCGCGGCGAGCCGGGAGTCGCCCTGATCCGCGCGAGGACCTCGAGGCCGTCGAGGCCCGGCATCCACACGTCGAGGAGGACGAGGTCGAACTTGCGCCGCTCGAGCTTCGCGAGGCCCGCCTCGCCGTCCTTCGCGACGTCGACCGCGTAGCCGAGGGCCTTCAGCTGCAGCCGCAGCAGGTCGCGGGTCGTCCGGTCGTCGTCGACCACGAGGATCCTGTGCATGCGGCGCGCTCCGCCGGACGAGGTGAGTGGGTCGATCGTAGGCCCGGCCGCGCGCGAGCGTCAAGGGTCGATCGTCCGGGATGGGCCATTCGGCTCTTGACGAGGCGGGCCCCGAGGCGGAGGCTTCCCCGGTCGGTCCGCTCAGGAGGTTCGCCCATGCCGAGCGACGAGACGCCGAGAATCCCGGGACGCACGCAGGAGGTCCTGCTCGTCCTCCTGCGAATGGGGCTCGGCTGGCACCTCCTCTACGAGGGCCTCGTCAAGGTGACGAGCCCCGGCTGGACGTCGGCGGCCTATCTCGCCGAGTCCCGCTGGGTCCTCTCGGATCTCTTCCACTGGATCGCCGCCCATCCCGGGGTGCTGCAGGTCGTCGACGTCCTGAACGTCTGGGGCCTCGTCCTCGGCGGCCTCGCCCTCCTGACGGGCGCCTTCGCCCGGCCGGCGGCGGTGGCGAGCGCCCTCCTCCTCGGCCTCTACTACGTGGCGAGCCCGCCGCTCGAGGGCTTCCCGCGGAACGGCTCCGAGGGCAGCTACCTCGTCGTCAACAAGAACCTCGTCGAGGCGATCTCCCTCCTCGTCGTCGCGGCGTTCCCCGTGCAGGGCTTCTTCGGCGTCGAGCGCGCGCTCGGCCGGCTCTGGTCGCGGCTGCGCCGGCCCGCGACCGGCACGCCCGTCGGCGTGCCGCCGGCCGCCCCGTCCCGCCGCGAGATGATCCGCGCCGCGCTGAGCCTGCCCGTCGTCGGCGGCTTCGTCTACGCGTTCCTGCACAAGCGGAGCTTCGACAGCTACGAGGAGCGGATCCTGAAGGCGTCGGGCGACGTGGACGCGGTCACGAGCGCCACGCTCAAGAGCTTCCGCTACGCGAGCCTCAAGGACCTCAAGGGCACGGTCCCCCACTCGAAGATCGGCACGCTGGACGTGAGCCGCGTGATCATGGGCGGCAACCTCATCGGCGGCTGGGCCCACGCCCGCGACCTCCTGTACGTCTCGCAGCTCGTGAAGACCTACCACACCGACCAGAAGGTCTTCGAGACGCTCCGCCTCGGCGAGCAGTGCGGCATCAACACGCTCCTCACGAACCCGCAGCTCGCGCGCGTCATCAACGCCTACTGGCGGCGCGAGGGCGGGAAGATCCAGTTCATCTCGGACTGCGGCCACAAGGACGGCGTCCTGGCCGGCATCCCGATCTCGATCGACGCCGGGGCCCACGCCTGCTACGTCCACGGCGGCATCGCCGACCAGCTCGTGAAGGACGGGAAGGTCGACGAGATCGGCAAGGCGCTCGACCTCATCCGGAGGCACGGCGTCCCGGCGGGCATCGGCGGGCACCGGCTCGAGACCGTGCAGGCCTGCGTCGGCGCGGGCCTCTCCCCGGACTTCTGGGTGAAGACGATCCACCACTGCAACTACTGGTCGGCCCGAAAGGACGTCGAGAACGACAACATCTGGTGCGTGAACCCGGAGGAGACGGTCGCCTACATGAGCGCCCTGCCGCAGCCGTGGATCGGCTACAAGGTCCTCGCCGCCGGCGCCATCCCCCCGCTCGAGGGCTTCCGCTTCGCGTTCGGCAACGGCGCCGACTTCATCTGCGTCGGCATGTACGATTTCCAGGTGGTCGAGGACGTGAACCACGCCCTCGTGGCCCTCGGCGAGGCCCGCGAACGGCCGCGGCGGTGGGCCGTCTAGCGGCGAACTTCTCCGCGCCGATCCTCGTCAATGACGGTGGCGGCGGCCCCTCGGGGCCGGGCCGCTCCGGGCGCGGCGGCGCGCGCCCGCATCCGGGAGCCTGGCGAATGAACATCCTGAGCGACTCGGCTCGCGCGCTGCGGCGTGTGCTCGCCCACCGCGGCCTCACGGCTGTCGTCGTCCTCACGCTCGCCGCCGGCATCGGGGCGAACGCCACGGTCTGGTCGTGGATGCAGGCCCTGCTCTACCGCCCCCTGGCGGGTGTCGAGCGGCAGGAGGAGCTCGCGGTCCTCGTCTCGAACCAGGGCGGCGGAAACGTCTCCGAGCTCGACTACCGCGACTTCGCCGGGCTCGACGAGGTGTTCGCCGGCAGCCTGATCTTCCAGATGTCGTTCGCCTCGCTCGAGGTCGGCGGGCGGCCCGAGTGGGTGAACGCGGAGGTCGTGTCGGCCGGATTCTTCGACGCCCTCGGCATCCGCCCGCGCCTCGGCCGCTTCTTCCGGCCCGACGAGGACCGCTCGCCGGGCGGCGACGCCGTGCTCGTCCTCAGCGAGCGGCTGTGGCGCTCGCGCTTCGGGGCCGACCCGTCGGTGATCGGCCGGGAGGTGTTGCTGAACCGCCGCGCCTTCACGGTGATCGGCGTCGCGCCGGCTCCCTTCCGCGGCTCCGTGCCGGCGATGGCCTTCGACGCGTGGGCGCCGTCGTCCATGCTCGAGGCGGTCCGCAACCAGCGGCTCGAGGGCCGCTCCGCGCGCGGCTGGCACAACCTCTTCCGGCTTCGGCCCGGCGTGAGCGTGGCGAAGGCCGCCGCCGCCGTCGAGCCCGCAACGCCCAGCTCGCGATGGCCTACCCGGCGACGAACCGCGCGAGCCGGCACCGGCTCGTCGCCCTCCCCGACTGCCCGTACGGGGCGCAGGCCGTCATGGGGCCGGTGCTGCGGCTGCTCCAGGCGGTGAGCCTCGGCGTGCTGCTGATCGTCGCGGTGAACGTCGCGAGCCTGTCTCGCCGGCGCCTCGGCCCGCCGCAAGGAGCTCGCGATCCAGCTCGCCCTCGGCGCGAGCCGCGCGCGGCTCGTGCGGGGGCTCGTGCTGGAGAGCCTCGTCCGCGCTGTCCTCGGCGGCGGGCTCGGCCTCGCCCTCGCCGCGCAGCTGCGCGCCGCGATCGCGCTCTTCGTGCCGGCCGCCCCGCCCGGCGTCGAGCTCGACGTGCCGCTCGACGGCTCGACGGTCGTGTTCACCACCGGCCTGACGATCGTCACCGGCCTCGCGATCGGCCTGCTCACCGCGATCGCCGCGACCCGCATCCCGGTCGAGGAGACGCTGCGCTCCGGCGGCCGCTCGTCCGCCGCGGCCGGGCCGCCGCGCCTGCGCAACGCGCTCGTCGCCGCCGAGATGGCGCTCTCGGTCGTGCTCCTCGTCGGCGCCTTTCTGTGCCTCCAGGGCCTGCGGAAGGCGCGGGAGATCGACCTCGGCCTCGACCCCGGTCGCGTCCTCACCGCCTCGCTGCAGATCGGCTCGGCCGGCTACACGCCGCAGACCGGGCTCGCCTTCTACCGCGAGCTGCGGCGGCGTCTCGCCGAGCGGCCCGGCGTCGAGGAGGCGGCTCTCGCGAGCTGGCTCCCGCTGGGCCTCGCCGGCTGCAAGGGCTCGGGGGTGGTGGTGGAGGGCTACACGCCTCCCGCCACCGAGGACACGAGCTACGAGTTCGCGATCGTGTCGCCCCGGTACTTCGCCGCCCTGCGGATCCCGCTGGTGGCCGGCCGCGACTTCGACGAGAAGGACGACCTGCGGGGGCCGCGGGTGGCCGTCGTGAACCAGGCTTTCGCCGAGCGGTTCTGGCCCGGCCAGGACGCGCTCGGCCGCCGCTTCCGCACGCGCGGAGAGTGGCGGTCGATCGTCGGCGTCGCCCGGACCGGGAAGTACAACCGCCTCGACGAGAGCGCGTGGCCGTTCTACTGGCTGCCCGACCAGCAGGGCGTGCCCGACCTCGACCTCGGGATCGCGGTCCGCGCGAAGGGCGACCCCGACCTTCTCGCGGCGGCCGTGCGCGACACGGTCCGGGGCCTCGACCCCGGCGTCGACCTCCTCGGCACCCTGCCGCTCGAGCGGCACGTGGCCCGCGTCTTCTTCCCCCAGCGGATGGCCTCGGAGCTTCTGCTCCTGCTCGGCGCCGTTTCGCTCGGGCTCGCCGGGCTCGGCGTGTACGGCGTGATGGCCCACGTCGTCGCCCAGCGCACGCGGGAGTTCGGCGTACGGGCCGCCCTCGGCGCGACCCGCGGCGACGTGCTGTGGCTCGTCCTGCGCCAGAGCCTCGTCCTCTCCGCGGCGGGCATCGCCGTCGGCCTCGGGCTGAGCTTCGGCCTCACGCGGCTCGTGGCCGGCTTCCTGCACGGCGTGAGCCCGTTCGACCCGGTGACCTACGCGGCGGTGCCGGCCTTCCTCGCCGCGGTCGGCGCCCTCGCGAGCGGGCTGCCCGCGCGTCGGGCCACGCGGGTCGACCCGATCGTGGCCCTGCGCTGCGAGTGAGGCGCGGCGGCCGCTCTACCGGGACGAGGGACCGGGCCCCGGCTCACGCGGCTCGGTGCGGAAGCCGCTCGTGCGATGCTCGACGAGGCGGCCGTCCGGCGCCGCGACGATCACCATCCCCTCGACGTCCTCGAGCCGCTCGAGCAGCGGGATCCCTGCCTCGGCCCCCATCACCATGACCGCCGTGGCGAGGCCGTCGGCGAGGGTGCAGTCGGGCGCGCGGACGGACACGCTCACGACTCCGTTCGTCACCGGCCGGCCGGTGCGCGGGTCGAGGACGTGCGAGTAGCGGACACCGCGGCTCGGAAGTAAGCCAGGTAGTCGCCGCTCGTGGCGAAGGCCTGGTCCCGCAGGGGCGCACCTCCAGCACGTCGTCCGGCGCGGCGTCGGCCCGCGGCCGGTTCACCCCGACCCGCCACGGCCGGCCGTCGCGGCGCGAGCCCGAGGCGTACACCTCGCCGCCGATCTCGACGACGAAGTCGCGCAGGCCCTCGGCGCGAAGGACGGCGGCCACCTGGTCGACGCCGTAGCCCTTGGCGATCGACGAGAGGTCGAGGGTCACCGCGGGGTCCTTCTTCGCGAGCCCGTCCCTCCGCACCTCGATCCGGTCGAAGCCGACGTGGGCGAGGCGCTCCCTCACCGCGGCGTCCGGCGGCGGCTCGTCGACGGGGCCGGACGGCCCGAAGCCCCAGAGGTCCACGAGAGGCATCACGGTCCCGTCCCAGGCCCCGCCGGAGAGCTCGTGGACCCGAGCGCACGCGCGGAGGACGGCCATCAGGTCCGTCGAGGCCGGGAACGTCTCGCCCGCCCGGGCGAGACGGTTGAAGCGGTTGAGCTCGCTCTGCGGCCGGTAGGTCGACATGCTGTCGTTCACCTGCTCGAGCCGCGCGTCGAGCCTCGGCTGGACGGCGCGGGCCCGCGCCTCGTCGAGGCCGACGATCGTGACGTGGTAGGTCGTGCCCATCGTGCGGCCCTCGAGCTTCCCCTCCGGCCGCGGGCCGCACGCGGCGGCGAGGAGGACGAGGACGATCGGGACTTTCGGATGGCGCATCGTTCGCTCCGGGCCCGCCGATTCTATTGCGCCCGGGCCTACAATCCGCGCGGAGGCCCCGCCCATGCTCCCGCGAACGCTCGCCGCCGTCCTCCTCTCCGCCGCGACCGCCGCCGCCGCTCCTCCGCCGTCGACACGGGCCGTCCCGGCCCCGCCGCGCCCGTCCCTCGCGGGCCGGGCCGTCTGGTCGCACCCGCGGGACGCGGGCACCACCGAGGCGTCGGTCGCGGCGTTCGCCGAGAAGCTGGCGAGGGCCCACGTCAACACGGTGGTGATGGAGGTGAAGACCTCGGCCGGCCTCTTCTGGCCGAGCGAGCGCTTCGGCCCGGCCGTGGTCCCCGAGTACCGCACCTTCGACTTCCCGGCGGTGCTGGTGCGCGAGTGCCACGCGCGGAGAATCGCGGTGCACGCCTGGTTCTTCGACTTCGCGGAGGGCGCCAGCTCCTACGTGGCGCAGCAGCACCCGGAGTGGCTGGCCCGCTCGCCGGCGGGGCTTGCGACCTCGGCCGAGGTCCTGCGCGGCCGGCCCTACGCCATGGCCTGGATGTGCCCGGCCCGACGGCCCGGCTACACCGACCAGTGGCTCGTGCCGATGATCCGGGAGTTCGTGGGGCGGTACGACGTCGACGCCGTCCACCACGACTACGTCCGCTACCCGGGCGACCTCGCGCCCGACACCTACTGCTTCTGCGACTACTGCCTGGCGGAGATCCCGCGCTACGCCGCCCTCTACTCCGAGGCCCTCCCCGACGACCCGGCCCTCGGCCGCTTCGACCGGCCGCACCTCGAGGCGCACTGGGAGAAGAGCCCGCGGGTGCTGCCGCCGAACTGGGACGACTGGTCGCGCGAGATGAAGAGCCGGTTCCTCCTCGAGGGCAGCGTCTTCCCCGGCGGCCACCGCGACCTCGACTACTTCTTCTACGAGTACCGCGCGCACCAGGTGGCCGAGTTCACGCGGCTCGTGGCCGAGGAGGCGCGCAAGGCCCGGCCGAAGGTCGAGTTCTCGGCCGCGGTGTTCAAGAACCCCGTGCAGAGCGGCCGCTTCATCGGCCAGGACTGGCGCCGCTTCTCGCCGTGGGTGCAGTACCTCATGCCCATGGACTACCGCAGCCACTACGGCGGCGCGACCTTCGAGGAGCACCTGGAGCTCCTCTCCGAGAGCATCCGGCAGCAGCGCCTGTGGGCCCGCGACTTCCCGCACTACTGGCCGGGCGTCGCCGCGTACCAGGTCTACGAGCCCGAGCGCGAGCCGCTCGTGCGCCTGCGCGGTCTCCTCCGCGCGAACGGCGAAAAGGCGCCGATGCGGGAGGCCTTCGACGCGGTCGCGCCCCGCCTGAAGACGCACGCTCCGGAGCTGCACGACGCTCTCGCCGCGTTCGTCGCCCCCGGCGCGGAGCCGACGCCCGGGGCGCGCGACGCCCTCGGGGCCCGCCTCGACGCGTTCCTCGCGAGCCCGCCCGCGGGCTACTACCCGCCCGAGCGGCTCACCCGCCTCCTCGAGCGCGTGCGCGCCGAGGGCGTCGAGGGCGTCGTGCTGTTCTCGACCGCGGGCCTCACCCAGGCCGGGCTGTGGGGGGCGGTCGAGGAGTTCTTCGCGGAATAGCCGGCCCGCCGCGCGCAGCCGGCGACGTCCGCCTCCGCCTACGGCGCGCTCGCGAGATCGAGGACCGCGTAGACGCCGAGAGCCGAGAGCGACACCTCGGTCGCGTCGGCGCCGAGAGCGTAGTCCTCCGCCAGGGCGACCTCGCCGAGGGCCCGGACGACGGGCGGCGCCCAGCGACCGCGCAGGCGCACGCGCACCCCCTCGAGCGGGCGCCCCGAGTAGTTGAGCAGGTGGACGCGCCGCCGCGTCGCGTCCCCGAGGAGCCGCGCGATCACGACCTCGGTGCCGAAGAGCCGGACCGAGCGGCGCTCGTCGCCGACCGCGCGGCGCACCTTCAACGCGAACGCGTCGGGGTCCCGGGCAGTCGTCGCGCCGGAACGGCTTCTTCCCGAGGCGGACGACGAGCCCTGGCTCGCCTACTGGCGCCTTCGGCACCACCCGATAGAGGACGTTCCGGCGGGCCAGGAGATTCAGGACCTCCGGGATCTCGGGCGACCCGTCGTCGACCACCGTCGCGTCGGCGACGGGCGGGAGATCCGCCGCGGGAACGTCGGCGAGGAAGGCGAGCGCGCGGCCCGCATCGGCCAGGTCGTCCGGCGCGACGGCGACGACCGCGTCCGCGTCGTAGGCGAACGACTCGGCGAGCGCGAGCGCGGCGCGCCCCGCCGGCGGCTCGTACCAGTAGCGGTCGGCCGCCCGCCGCAGCGCCCGCCAGCCGTTCGCGAAGATCCAGGGCCGTTGCGACGCCGAGGCCACCTCGGCCCGCGCGGCGAGGCCGAGGGCGGTCAGCCGCTTCGCGGCCCGCCGCGTCGCAGGCGGCCGCCTCGACGCCGGCCGCCCGCCACGCCTCGACGGCGTCGGGCCGGACGCACGGCCGGGCGATGCCGGCCGCCTTCACGCTCGGCGCGGTGTCGACGGGCTGGGCCCAGTACACCGCCGGCGCCGCGGCGAGGAGGAGCGTCGCGATCATGGGGCCTCCACGGTGACGAACCCGCGCCCCCGCGCGGGCAGGTTCACCCTCACGGTCGCCGCGAACGCGCGGTCGAGCCTCACGCGGCGGGGCGGCCCTCCGTCCACGCGCACGACGCCGGCGTCCGTCAGGCCGGAGTAGTAGAGGGGCAGCCGGACCTCGCGCTCGATCGGCGTCGCGAGGGGGTTGTGGAGCGCGGCGAGGGCCCGGGTGCGCGACCGCGGGTCGGGGTCGACGTGCATCAGGCCGTCCCAGTCGCGGCCGTCGGGCCGCCGCAGGTGGACGACGTCCGCGTCGAGGATCCTCCGGTTCGCGCGGTAGAAGGACACCCACCGCTTCACCACCGCCCGGGTCGCCTCCGTGTCGTACAGCCGCGGGCCGCGGTAGCACGCCTGGACCCCGGCCCCGAAGAGGCTCGCGAGACGCGCCTCGTAGTGGTCGAGGTGCTCGGACAGGGGCTCGATCGTGGCGGCGGCGCCTCCGCCGTGGTACTCGGTGAGGGGCACGAACATCCAGCCCATGCTCGGCGTCTTCTCCCAGGTGCCGTCGTAGACGTTCTGCCGCTCGACGATCTCCTGCTGCTCGCGCGGCAGCGACCAGTTCGTCTCGCGGTAGCCCATCCCCGTCTTCGAGGAGCCGGAGAGGAAGTACCAGTCGGGCACGTTCAGGTAGATCCCGCGCGCCCGGCACCAGCGGTAGAAGTCGCGGATCGTCGTCCACTGCGACCACTGCGAGTCGTCGTAGCCGCGGTGGCCGGGGTGGGCGGTCGACGCGCAGGCGTCGCCCGGGTACGAGCCGTCGTGCTCGAGGACGGAGGCGCCGGTCGCCTCGAAGAAGCCCCGGAGCTTCCGGAAGTAGCCCTCGCCCCACCGGCTGCCCAGGCAGGGCGAGCTGCCGAAGACGGCGAAGCCGCCGGGCTTCCCCGTCTGCGGGTTCACGACGTCGTCCTCGTCCGAGATCCGCCGGCTCGCGAGGAGCGAGTAGGCGCCGAGGACGACGCCCCGGCCCCGCGCGTAGTCGACGAGCGCCCTCAGGCCGGCGAGCGTCGCGGGGTCGTCCTTCTCGAGGTCGACGCCGCTGCCGAAGGTGAGGATCACCATCTCGAAGCCGACGTCCGCCGCCTGGTCGACGGCGAGCCGCACCGCGGCCGGCTCGGCGCTGCGGACGTGCATGAGGACCGGGTTCTCCTGGGACCACGGGGCGAGCGCCCGGTAGAAGCGACGCAGGGCGAGGCCGCGGCGCTCCCGCTCGGTCGAGTCGTGCAGGAGGACGAACGTCCGGAAGGACTCGAACGTCGCGCCCGGCGCGATCTCCTGGTCGGGGCCGATCGGAGGGTGGGTCTCGAGAAGGCACGGCGTCGCCTTCGCGTAGTTGACCTGCGTCGTGTAGAGCGGATCCGGCTTCCAGTGGACGCCGGCCGCCGCCACGTGCGCCGTCATGCCGTCGCCGAACGAGTAGTCCGTCTCGACGTGGAGCGAGCGCGGGTCGACCACGAACTCCGCGGGGTCGCGCACGCCGACGAAGCTGCCCGGCTCCACCGTGGCGAAGATCTCTCCGGTGAACCGGTTCAGTCGCACGGGCGTCTTCCCGCGGTTCTCGACGGTGAGCCACTTCGAGAGCACGGGCAGGCCGTCGTAGAGCTCGTAGTGGACGCGCACGATCACGTGCCGCGCTCCGGCCGGCGCCGCGTCCGGGGCCCGGAACCCGAGGGTCAGGGCGGCCCCGGGGGGTGGCCACGCGGCCTCGCGGGAGAGCCACGCCGCGTTCGGCTTCCAGGCGAACCGCTCGCGCGTGCGGCCGGTCTCGAAGCCGACGAAGCGGAACGCCGCGGGATCGGCCCGGAGCGCGTCGACCCACTCGGGCCGGAGGTAGTTGTGGATCTCCTGCCCGACGAGGCCTCCGACGTCGTAGCTCCGGCCGTCGATCTCGACCCGCGCCTCGGGCCGGACCGAGCGGATCTCGCTCGCTCCCGTCGTCAGGTCGTCGAGCGCGACGGTGGCGGCGTTCGGGAGGAGGCGAATCGCCCGACGCAGGAGCCCGTTCTGCAGCACGACCTCGCGGCCGTCAGGCGAGGCCGCGACCTCGGCCCGGTAGGGCGCCGCGTCGAGCATCCAGTCGGGCCGCCGCGCGCCACCCGGCGCCTCGGCCGCGGCCGGGGCGCCGGCCGCGGACGCCGCCGGCCACGCCGCCACGAGGACGACGAGGACGAGGCGCGCCGCGGCGGCGCTCACACCGTGATCTCGTCGACGCGGATCTGCGCGAGATCGGCGACCCCGAGCCCGAGCCGCGACGCGTACTCCACGTGCCCGGGCTCCCGGATGAGGATGTTGACGTTCGGGTCGGAGTCGCGCGAGCCGGTGTTGTTGAACTGGAGCGTCTTCTCGGAGCGGTCCCAGATCGAGACCGCGCCCTCGGCCCTGCGCTTCTCGTCGATCACGTCGAGCAGGAGCCGGTCGATCGCCACGGGGTCGGTGCCGACGAGGATCCGCCGCGGCTCGAACACGTAGCGGGTCGTCCGTGCGAACGGGCCGCCGTGCCAGACCGCCCTGAGGCCGTCCATCACCTGGAGGACGGTCTTCGAGCGGAGCGGCTCGACCGCGGCGAAGGTCCCGACCGACGTCCGGGTGTGGGTGCGGCCGCGCGCGTGGCTGCGCGCCACGTTCGAGAAGCAGCCGTAGGCGACGTTCTTCAGGCAGCCGGTCGCCCCGACGGCCCCGTGGTCCTTCATGTTCGGCACGTTGACGATCTTCGTCAGCCGCTGCGTGACGAGCCGCATCATGTTCGAGCGCGTGTCGTCCTCGCCGAAGAAGTCGACCTCGACGTACGTCCCGGGGTCGTACGCGCGGTTCTGCGAGCGGCGGTTGCCCGCCTCGGCGGCGAACAGCTCGACGCCGGGCGGCAGGTGCGGCCCGTAGCCGACGGCCTCGAGCTGGTTCCAGAAGCGCTCGAAGACCACGATCCGCGTGGGCTCGACGCCCACCGCCATGAGCTGTCGGCAGATCTCGGCCACGAGAGCCGGCGACGAGACGACGTGGGGCACGCCGCCCGCGTTCACCTTGATCCCGACGACGTCGTCGGGCGCGAAGAAGCGCCGCCACGCGGCGAGGGTGGACGCCTCGCCGGTCAGCCCGCGCATCCCGCGGTCGAGCATCTCGCGCACGACGGCGTCGACGATCGCGCCCTGGTCGTCGATCGAGCCCGGCGCCCGCACCGACACCACCCGCCCCGGGTACGGCCCGGGCATGCCGGGAACGGCGAGGGGCGCGTGGCCCGTGACGACGCGGTAGGGCGGCGGCGGCAGCACGGGAGCGAGGTCGGAGGCCGCCCCCGGCGCGGCGTCCGCGGCCGCGGCGAGCGGCGCGGCCGCCATCAGCTCGAGGAAGGCGCGACGGTCGAGGGTGGGCATGGCGATGCGGGCGATTGTATTCCGACCGCCGCCGGGATCGGGGTAACCTTCGGGCGCCCGGAGGAGTCCCTGCCCGCGACGCTGCCCGCCCCCGAAGCCGCGCCCGCCTCCGCCGGGGGACGGCCGGCGCGCATCCTTTCGATCGACCTCCTGCGCGGCGCCGACGTGCTCCTCATGCTCTTCGTCAACGAGGTCGCCGGCGTGCCCGACGCGCCGGCGTGGCTGAAGCACGTCTCGTCGGACACCGACGGCATGACGATCACGGACGTCGTCTTCCCGGCGTTCCTCTTCATCGTCGGCCTCGCGATCCCCTTCGCGGTCGGCGGCCGCCTGCGGCGGGGCGAGCCCGTCGGCCGCGTCGTCGCCCACGTCCTCGGGCGAACCGCCGCGCTCCTCGTCATGGGCGTCCTGATGGTGAACGCCGAGCACGGCGTCCACGGCCCGCTGCCCCCCGCCGTCTGGACCCTCGCGGCGACGGCCGGGGTCTTCCTGTCCTGGGGCGTCCCGGAAGCGGGCTGGGGCCGCCTGCGCCGCCCCTGGCTCCGCGCGCTCGGCGCGGGCCTCCTCATCCTCGCGGTCGTCTCCTACCGCTCGCCCGGGGCCACCGGCCTCGTGCACCTGCGCCCTCACTGGTGGGGCATCCTCGGCCTCATCGGCTGGTCCTACCTCGGAGCGGCGCTCGCCTACGTCCTCGTCCGCGACCGCCCGGCCGGCCTTTCGGGGCTCACCGCGCTCCTCTTCTGCGTCGCGCTCGCCGACGCGGCCGGTCCCCTGCGGGGCGCGATCCCGCGGCCGCTCCTCGGCCCCGTGCTCGGCACCCACACCGCGGTCGCGGTGGCCGGCGTCCTCCTCGGCGTCCTGCTGCGCCGCCAGCTCGACGCCCGCGGCCCGGCCCGGCGCATCGCGTTGGAGGCCGCGGGCCTCGCGGCCGCTCTCGGCGCCGCGGGCCTCCTTCTCCACGGCCTCGCCCCGGTCCACGCCGCGTTCCGCATCAGCAAGAACCACGCAACGGCGCCCTGGGGCCTTCTCTGCGCGGCGCTCACCGTGGGCGCGTGGCTCGCTTTCTTCCTGCTCGCCGACGTGCTCGGCTGGCGGCGATGGCCGAAGGCCCTCACCGTGGCCGGCGAGAACCCGCTCGTGGCCTACCTGCTCGCGCCCGCGCTCCTCGCCGTCTTCGCGATGGCGTCGGCCGTCGCGGGGACCGCGAACCCCTACGAGGCGCTGGCCTCGACCGCCGCCCTGGGCCTCGTCCGGTCCGCCGTGTTCGCCTGGATCGTGGCCCGACTCACGGGCGGCCTGCGCTCCGCCGGTCTGCGGATCCAGCTCTGACGGCGACGGGCGGCCGCGCCACGGCCGATCGGCGGCCGCGGTTGACGGCCGTCGCGCGGCGGCGTTACGGTCCCCCCGCGCGCCGGCCCGCGCCAAGGAGTCGCCATGCCCCGCATCCTCCCCGTCGTCCTCGCCCTCTCGGCCGCGGCGACGAGCGGCCAGGGTCGGACCCCGGCCGTCGTCGACGTCGACGTGCTCGTCCTCGGCGGCGGCACCGGCGGGATCGCCGCCGCGCTGCAGAGCGCGCGGCTCGGGGCGCGCACGGTGGTGGCCGAGCCTCTGCCCTGGCTCGGCGGCATGCTGTCCTCGGCCGGCGTCTCGGCGACCGACGGCAACCACCGCCTGCCGTCGGGGATCTGGCGCGAGTTCCGGCAGCGCCTCTACGACGCCTACGGCGGCCCCGAGGCCGTGGCCACCGGCTGGGTCTCCAACACGCACTTCGAGCCCCACGTGGCCGCGCGGATCTTCGCGGAGATGGCGGCCGCGGAGCCCGATCTGCGCGTCCTCCTGCGCCACCGCCTCGTCGAGCTGCGGCGGGAGGGCGCGGCCGTGCGCGGCGCGCGGCTCGAGGACGCGGCCGACGGCCGGCAAGTCGAGGTCCGCGCGCGCGTCGTGGTCGACGGCACCGACCTCGGCGACGTCCTCGCGCGGGCGGGGGCCGCCTTCGACGTCGGCCTCGAGGCGGACTCGGTCTCGGGCGAAAAGGCCGGCGTCACGGCCTCGAGCGACGTCGTCCAGGACCTGACCGTCTGCGCGGTCCTGAAGGACTACGGGCCGGGCGCGGACCGGACGATCCCCCGGCCCGCGGGCTACGACCCGTCCGAGTTCGACTGCTCCTCGACGAGCTACTGCCGCGACGCGTCGCGTCCCCGCCCGACCGTGGACGCGCGGAAGATGCTCGACTACGCGCGCCTGCCGAACGGCAAGGTCCTGCTCAACTGGCCGATCTTCGGCAACGACACCTACCTGAACGTCGTCGCGCTCGACGACGCCGCGCGCGAGAAGGCGCTCGAGGCCGCCCGCGCCCGCACTCTGCGCTTCGTGTATTTCGTCCAGCACGAGCTGGGCTTCCGGAGCCTCGGCCTCGCGGAGGACGAGTTCCCCACGAAGGACCGCCTCGCGCTCCTCCCTTACCACCGCGAGGGCCGGCGGCTGCGGGGCGTCGTCCGCTTCACCGCGCGCGACATCGAGGAACCGTTCGGCGCCGGCCGCGAGCCGCTCTACCGGACGGGGATCTCGGTCGGCGACTACCCGATCGACCACCACCACAAGCGCAACCCGGGCGCGCCGCAGCACCTCTGGTTCTATCCGGTGCCCTCCTTCTCGGTCCCGCTGGGGGCCCTCGTCCCCGAGGCCGTCGACGGGCTCGTCGTCGCCGACAAGGCGATCTCGGTGAGCAACGTGGCGAACGGCACGACGCGGCTGCAGCCGGTGGTGCTCCTCACCGGCCAGGCCGCGGGAGCGCTCGCCGCCCTCGCGGCGAAGCAGCGACGCGAGCCGCGGGCGGTCCCGGTGCGCGACGTGCAGCGGGCGCTCCTCGCCGAGGGAGCCATGCTCCTTCCCTACCTCGACGTGCCGCCGGATCATCCCCTCTTCGCGCGGATCCAGCGCATCGGCGCGGCCGGGGTCCTGAAGGGCCACGGCGTGCCCCACCAGTGGGCGAACCAGACCTGGTTCTACCCGGACTTCCCGCTCGCGGCCTCGACCCTCCAGGCGGGCCTTCTCGACCTCGAGCCGGCGGACGTGCCGAGAGCCGACGGCCGGCCTCTCGCCGTCGCCGACGCGGTCGCGCTCGTCGCGGACTACCGGGCGGCGCTCCTGAAGAAGGACGCGGCCCGCTTCCGGCGGCTCGCCGCCGCGCCCGCGCCGAGCGGCCCCGAGCTCTGGCAGACGCTCGGCCTCGGCTCCTGGGATCCCGCGCGCCTCGTCACGCGCGGCGAGGCGGCCGCCGTCGTCGACGCGCTCCTCGATCCGTTCGAGCTCAAGGCCGTGGACCACCGCGGCCGGTTCGTGGACTGAGGGGAGCGTCCGAAAGAGAACGGGGCGGGCCTTTCGGCCCGCCCCGCGGTGCGACGACGTGGGCGGGGCTCACGCCCCGCATCACGTCAGAAGAAGAACTTCACGGCCAGCTGGATCACGCGCGGGGCGTTGACGGTCCCGGTGATGATCCCGAAGGTCGTCGCGTCGGCGATGTTGCGGCCGGGCGGCGACCAGTTGGGGTGGTTCATCACGTTGAAAGCCTCGGCCCGGAACTCGACGTAGCGCGAGCCGCCCGCGTTGAATCGCTTGGCCAGCGTGAGGTCCATGTTCGTGAAGCCGGGGGCGCTCAGGATGCCGATGCCGCAGTCGCCCCACGTGCCCGTGGCCGCGCGCGCGAACGCGCCGATGTCGATCCACTTGCTGTCGTTCGGGGCGTTGGGGTCGGACGTCATGCCCTGGTTCGAGGGCACCGGGTTGCCGATGCACATCGGCCGCTCGTTGCCGCGGACGGCCTGCAGCGAGGAGCCGCGCCCGTCGGTGACCGTGATCGGGAAGCCCGTGCGCGTCTGGAAGATGGCCGAGATCTGCCAGCCGCCGAGGATCGCGTCGGTGAGCCCGCCCCACTCCCCGCCCCACTTCTTGCCCTTGCCGAAGGGCAGCTCGTAGTTCGCGGAGAGGACGAAGTTGTGGCGGACGTCGGCGAAGGCGCGGCCGTAGTTCCACTCCGGCTCGTAGGCGTTCATCCAGTAGGCGCCCTCGGCCGCGACGCCGCCCGAGCCGTAGTAGCCGAGGTTGTTCGTGAGGACCTTGCCGAACGTGTACGAGGCCATGAACTCGAGGCCGTGGAACGCCCGCTGGCGCAGGCTCGCCTGGAGGGCGTTGTAGTTGCTGCGGGCCGCGGCGGTGGTCGTCGCGATCGTCGTGATGAGCGGCTGCACCTTGTAGAACGGCCGGCGCTGGGCGAGCGGGGCCCAGGTCGCCGGGTCACCCGTGCCGGGCAGCGGCTGGTTGCCCTCGACCGGCGCGACGAGGTGCGTCGCGTGATGGCCGACGTAGCCCACGTTCAGCGACATCGAGTCCGTGAGCTGGCGCTCGACGAACACGTTCCACTGCTGCGTGAACTGCGGCCGCAGGTTCTGGTCGAACGCGCGGACGTTGCCGGACGGCGTCGTGCCCGGCACGAGCTCGGCGAAGCCGGTCTTGATCGTGCCGGCGCCCGAGGACTTGTCGTACACGACGTTCGACTCGAAGAAGAACGGCGGGTTCATCGGCAGGCGGAGGTTCGAGCCCGTGCCCTCCATGTACTGCGAGATGCCGTAGCCGCCGCGGACGACCCACCGCTCGGTCGGGCGCCACGCGAAGCCCACGCGCGGCTCCCACCCGCCGTAGAACGGCTTGTAGAGCGCCCGGTCCTGCAGGCTGCCGTCCTTCGCCAGGATCTGCGCGCCGGTCCCGGTCCCGTAGGGCGGGTTGACGTCGAAGTTCGACTGGCGGTTGTCCTTCTCGACGAGGGGCGACGTGTACGCCCAGCGCAGGCCGAGGTTCAGGGTCAGGTTCGAACGGATCTTGAAGTCGTCCTGCACGAAGATCGAGATGCGGTTCTGCAGGTGGGTCCACGGGTTGTCGGGGTCGCCGCCGCCACGGCCCTTGTTCTGGACCTGGTCGAGGAGGAAGTCCGCGAACGGCACGCCCGTGAAGGTGCCCGTGTAGGCGAACGTGCCGAGGGCGCCGTTGTTGCCGGCGTAGTACCGGCGCTGCACGTAGCGCAGGAACTGGCCGCCGAACTTCAGGGCGTGGCGGCCCTTCAGCCAGGTCAGCTTCTCGTTGAGCTGGTAGCCCTTCGGGAGGTTGTCCTCGAGGGTCGCCGCCGAGCCGACCGTGCTGAGGCCCGAGCCCCAGTTGATCGCGCTGAGGCCGGCGATCGGCTGGCCGCCGGGGATCCCGAAAGTCGCGTTCGCGTTGCCGATGCCGCCCCAGTCGTTCAGGGACGTGATGTTGTCGATCGAGTTGTAGCCGACGAGGACCTCGTTGATCAGCGACGGGCTGAACACGTGGTTCCAGTTCACCGCCAGGTTGCGGAAGGGCGCCTCGGTCAGGCCGCCGAGCAGCAGCGGGAACGCGGTCTTCTCCGTCTTGATCGTCAGCTCGGCGATCGAGTAGCGCAGGAAGAGCTTGTCGTTCTGCGACGCGTTCCAGTCGAGGCGCAGGTCGCTCTGCCAGGCGCGCGTGGTGCTGAGCTGGTCGGCCACGTAGTTGCCGCTGACGCCCGTCACCGTGCGGTTCGGCAGAGGGTAGTACTGCGAGTTCAGGATGGCGAGCGCGGTCGGGCTGATGCGGCTCAGCGGGATCTGGTTGTTCGGGAACTGCAGGCCGGTGAGCGGGTCGATGACCTTCGTGCTGATGCTCGAGAGGTCGCCCGTGCGCCACGCGGCGGGAGCGACCGACGCCGTCGTCGCGCCGGGCTGGTCGAGCTTCGTGCCCTGGAAGTCGGCGAAGAAGAACAGCTTGTTCTTCACGATCGGGCCGCCGAGGGTCGCGCCGTAGATGTGCTGCTTCCGCTCCGGCCGCTTCGCGCCCGAGCGGTTGTTCGCCCACGTGTTCGCGTCCATGCCGCTGTTGCGGTAGAACTCGAAGACGTTGCCGTGGAACGAGTTCGTCCCCGACTTGAGGACGGAGCTGATGACGCCGCCCGCGACGTTGCCCACGTCGGCCGCGTAGTTGTTCGTCTCGACGCTGATCTCGGCGAGGGCGTCGGGGCTCGGCTGGTAGGCGATGCGGTTGTCGACCGTCTCGTTCATGTCGACGCCGTCGAGCAGGAAGTTGTTCGTCTGCTCGCGGTTGCCGTTGATGTAGGGCCGGCCGCCGCCGCCGGAGTTGCGCGCGCCGGTGAACGAGTCGGGGTTCGGCGTGATGGCGCCCGGCAGGAGCAGGGCCAGCTGGTTCGGGTTGCGCCCGTTCAGCGGCAGCGACTGCATCGTCTGCGCGGAGATGACCTCGCCGACGGTGGCGGTCTCGGTCTGGAGGACCGGGCTCTGGGCCACGACCTCGACCGTGTCCGCGAGGCCGCCGACCTCCATCTTGAAGTCGAGGCGGGCGATCTGCTTCGCCTCGAGCGCGAACGGCTTCGTCGCCGCGGCCTTGAAGCCCGTGAGCTCCGACTTCACGACGTAGGTCCCGATCGGAACGGTGGTGATCGTGTAGTTGCCGGCGGCGTTCGAAACCGCCGTGTAGGAGACGTTGGTGCCCTGGTTGGTCGCGGTCACGGTCGCGCCCGGAGCGGGAGCGCCGCTCTGGTCGGTGACGAGACCCGTGATGGACGCGGCGCCGGTCTGCGCGTGCGCGCCGGCCGCCAGGCCCAGCACCAGCGCCGGCGCGAGCAGAAGCCCGCCGGCGCGCCTGATCAAGTTCATTCGTTCCTCCTCGGATGCCGCTGGCGCGCTGGCCGTCCGGCCATCGACCAGCATTCGGATGCCCAGCTGCGAGTAGCGGATGTCAAGAAATGTTGCAATGCGCATTCCGTGGCGTCCCGACCGTCTCGCGACTCGAGTGATCCTCTTAACATGCTTTGATATCAGAGACTTAGTCGGCGCGAGGGCATCGGCCCGATCCGATTGGTCGGACCATGAATCCAACAGATCGTAGCGATCCACCGGGCACTTGGAGCCGATGGAGGCAATCTCATTGCGCCGCCGACTCGACGCTCAGGCGATCCCGTACCGGTCCCGGAGGAGAGCCAGGTGGTGACGCGGGTGTCCGGCCATGATCCAGGCGAGGGCACGGACCGTGATCGGCCGGCCGCTCGCGGTGCCGACTCGCGCCCACTCCTCGGCCGTCAGGCGGCGAAGGAACGCGAGGTGGCCCTCCCGCGCCGTGACGAGCTCGTCGACGAGCTCCGCGATCGGGACGTCGTCGTAGGCCGTGGCCGTGACGTAGGCGTTCTCGTCGAACGCCGGCAGGGCGGCCTTCTCGCCGCGGCTGATCGCGAACGCGCGATAGCCGAACACGCGCTCGCAGTCCGTCAGGTGGCCGACGACCTCGCGCACGGACCACTTGTCGGGCGCGTAGCGGAAGCGCTCGCGGTCGGCCGGCGTCGCCGCGGCGATGCGACGGAAGACCGCCTTCTGCTCCTCGAGCACCGGCAGGATCTCGGTCTCGGGGACGAGCCCCACGTATCCGGCGTGGAACGGCGGGTGGTACTCGCTCTCGGACGGTCGGGTCACCGGGCCTCCTCGTCTTGGGAAAAGGGACAGGCCCGAGGATACGACGAGATTCAGCGCGGGGCCGCGCCCGTGGACTGCCGCACGACGAGCTCGGGGTCGACGCTCGTCTGGGCCCCCACCCGCTCTCCGCCCGAGAGGTGGGCGAGCAGGGCGCGAGCCGCGATCGCGCCCATCGCGCGCAGGGGCTGGCGGATCGTGGTGAGGCCGGGGATGTGGAAGGCCGCGCTGTCGATGTCGTCGAACCCGACGACCGACACGTCCTGCGGCACCCGCAGGCCGGCCTCGTGGAGCGCCCGCATCGCGCCGATCGCCGAGGGGTCGTTGAACGCGAAGATGGCGGAGAACTCGCCGCGCCGCGAGACGAGCGCCTTCCCGATCTCGTAGCCCTCGCGGTGGAACTCGTCGAGCGGGAAGGCGCCGTCGCGCGGCTCGACGCCGAGGTCGAACACGAGCTCCGGGCGGATGTCGAGGCCTTTCTCGCGCGCGGAGGCGCGGATGGCGCGCCAGCGGTCCTCGGAATCGGGGATCACCCGCGGGCCCCGGAAGAAGGCGATCCGCTCGTGGCCGAGCGAGGTGAGGTGCTCGAGCGCGAGGCGCGCGGCGCGGTCGTGGTCAACGACCACGTTGCCGGCCCCCCGCACGAGGCGCAGCCCGGAAACCGACACCGTGGGCAGCGGCGGCGCCTCCTCGATCGAGGTGTTGACGAGGATGTAGCCCTCGACGAGCCGGTCGCGCAGCGTCGCGAGGCAGCGGTGCAGCTGGGCCGGCTCGAAGTGATGGGAGGCCACGAGGCCGAAGTAGCCCGCGTCGAGCAGCGTCCGCTCGATGCCGCTCACGACCTCGGCCGAGTAGCCGCCACTGATCTCGGAGACGAGGACGCCGATCGAGAAGGACCGCTGGCGCCGCAGCGCCCGCGCCACGAAGTCGGGCCGGTAGTCGAGCGCGCGCGCCGCCGCGAGCACGCGGTCCTTCGTCGCCTGCGGGATCGCGTCGGCCACCGGCGACTCGTTCAGCACGAGCGAGACGGTCGACGGCGAGAGCCCCAGGTGGGCCGCGAGGGCCTTCAGGGTGACCCGGCCGCTCTTTCCCCTTGACAGCGCCACGCCGTGGATGCTATCACAGCGGCGTCGTATTAAATCGATTTAATAAAAATACCGGACCCGCCGCGGGCCGGGCCGGACGGAAGGCGCGAGCGAGGAGGAGCAGGCAAATGGGCCGAAGCGTTTACGTGGGTGGTCGGGAGTACTTCCCCTCGGTCAAGGCGATCCGCTACGAGGGCCCGGGATCGGACAACCCGCTGGCCTTCAAGGTCTACGAGGCCGACAAGGTCGTGGCCGGCAAGACGATGGAGGAGCACCTGCGCTTCTCGATCGCCTACTGGCACACCTTCCTCGGCGGCGGCCGCGACCCGTTCGGCCCCGAGACGCGGGTGTTCCCGTGGGACGCGGCCGGGGACCCGATGGCCCAGGCGAGGGACCGCCTCGACGCCGCCTTCGAGTTCATCACCAAGGTCGGGGCGCCCTACTACTGCTTCCACGACCGCGACATGGCCCCCGAGGGCCGGACCGTCGAGGAGTCCGAGGCGAACCTCGCCGCCCTCGTCGGCCTCGCCAAGGAGCGGCAGAAGAAGACGGGCGTGAAGCTCCTCTGGGGCACGGCGAACCTGTTCGGCCACCCGCGCTACATGAACGGGGCGGGCACGAACCCCGACTTCGCGGTGGTGACGCACGCCGCGGCGCAGGTGAAGGCCGCCCTCGACGCGACGGTCGCGCTCGGCGGCGAGAACTACGTGTTCTGGGGCGGCCGCGAGGGCTACTCGAGCCTCTGGAACACCGACATGAAGAAGGAGCTCGCGAACTTCGCGCAGTTCCTGAAGGCCGCCCGCGACTACGCGCGCTCGATCGGCTTCAAGGGCGTCTTCCTCATCGAGCCGAAGCCCATGGAGCCCATGAAGCACCAGTACGACCGCGACGCGAAGACGGTCATCGGCTTCCTCCGCGAGCACGGCCTCGACAAGGACTTCAAGCTCAACATCGAGGCGAACCACGCGACCCTCGCCGGCCACAGCTTCGGCCACGACCTGCAGGTCGCCTCCGACGCGGGCCTCCTCGGCTCGATCGACGCGAACCGCGGCAACGCCCAGAACGGCTGGGACACCGACCAGTTCCCGGTCGACGTCTACGACTGCGTCGAGGCGATGTGGGTCGTGCTGAACCAGGGCGGCATCGCGCCGGGCGGGCTCAACTTCGACGCGAAGGCCCGCCGCGAGTCGACCGATCTCGAGGACCTGTTCATCGCCCACATCGGCGGCATGGACTCGTTCGCCCGCGGCCTGCTGGTCGCCGACCGCCTGCGCCAGAACGGGAAGATCGCCGCGTTCCGCAAGGCGCGCTACGCGAGCTTCGACTCCGGCAAGGGCAAGGACTTCGCCGCGGGTCAGCTCGGCCTCGCGGCGCTGCGCGACCTCGCCGCCGCGAACGGCGAGCCGAAGCAGATCTCCGGCAAGCAGGAGATGCTCGAGAACCTCGTCAACCAGCTCGTCTTCGGGTAACGCACGCGCCGCACCCACGCTCGCGCGAAGCGCGCGTGGGTGCGGCACCGTGCCCGCGCTCGTGAGAGGAAACGCCGGTGCCGGGAGCGTGCGGGGACTGGTGAGGAGCGAACATGGTGCGGGGTACCGAGCCGCAACGGCTTCGCCTGTCTCTGACTTTCTTGTCCTGGGGGGGCTTCGCCCCCCCCAAGCCCCCCCGGGGATTGCTGAGGTGAACGGCATGGCGCGTTACTTCCTGGGCATCGACGTCTCCACCACCGGTGCGAAGGCGCTGCTGATCGACCCGGCGGGCCGGGTCGTGGCAACCGCGAACACACCGCTGACGCTGCAGACCCCGAAGCCGCTGTGGTCCGAGCAGGACCCCCACGAGTGGTGGAAGGGAACGGCCGCGAGCATCCGCCGGGCCCTCGCCGACGCCGGCGCGAGCGGCGCGGACGTGGCGGCCGTGGGCCTCACCGGACAGATGCACGGCCTCGTCCTCCTCGATGGCCAGCGCAACGTGCTGCGGCCGGCCATCCTGTGGAACGACCAGCGCACCGGCCAGGAGTGCGCCGAGATCGAAAGGCGCGTCGGCCGGGCCGAGCTCATCCGCGAGGTCGGCAACGTCGCCCTCACGGGCTTCACCGCGCCGAAGATCCTCTGGGTCCGCAACCACGAGCCGGAGGTCTACGCGAAGGCGAAGCTGGTCCTCCTGCCGAAGGACTACGTGCGCCTGCGCCTGACCGGCGAGGCGGCCATGGACAAGGCCGACGGGTCCGGCACGATCCTCTTCGAGCTGAAGGCCCGGGGCTGGTCGAAGAAGGCGCTCGAGAAGCTCGACATCCCCGCGGAGTGGCTGCCGCCGACGTTCGAGGGGCCCGAGGCGACCGGAGCGGTCACGGCCGAGGCCGCCGCCGAGACGGGGCTCACGACGGGCACGCCGGTCGTGGCCGGCGGCGGCGACCAGGCCGCCGGCGCGGTCGGGGCGGGCGCCGTGCGGCCCGGCGTCGTCTCGCTGACGCTCGGGACCTCCGGGGTCGTCTTCGCGACGACCGACGCCCCGCTCGTCGAGCCCGAGGGCCGGCTGCACGCGTTCTGCCACGCGGTCCCCGGGCGCTGGCACTTCATGGGCGTGACGCTCTCGGCCGCGGGCAGCCTCCAGTGGTACCACGACACGCTCACGCCCGGGGAGAGCTTCGCCGAGATCGTGGCGGAGGCCGAGCGCGCCCCCGCCGGCAGCGACGGCCTCCTCTTCGCGCCGTACCTCTCGGGCGAGCGGACACCCTACCCCGACCCGCACGCGCGCGGGAGCTTCGTCGGCCTCACGCTCCGCCACGGCCGGGCGCACCTGACCCGCGCGGTCCTCGAGGGAGTCGCCTTCTCGATGAAGGACTGCTTCGGCCTGCTTCAGGGCGCGGGGCTCGCGGCAGTGAAGGAGGTCCGCATCGCGGGGGGCGGTGCCAAGGGCGCGCTGTGGAGGAAGATCGTCGCGAGCGCCCTGGGCCTCCCGATGGTCACGGTCAACAGCACCGAGGGCGCGGCCTACGGAGCGGCGCTCCTCGCCGGCGTCGGCCGCGGCGCGTGGGAGACGGCCGAGGAGGCCTGCGACGCGACGATCTCGATCACCGGCCGCGACGAGCCCGTCGCCGACTGGACGGCCGCCTACGCCGCCCTCTACCCGCGCTACCGCGGCCTGTACGCCGCGCTCAAGCCGACCTACGACGCTCTCGGCGCCTGACCCGGCGAGGGCGGCCGGACGCGGGCGCCCAGGCATCGCTCGATCTCGGCCATCAGCTGCTGCGGACGGTAGGGCTTCTGGATGAAGCCGGCGGGGCCGTCCGCTCCGAAGCGGCGGGTGGCCTCGTCCTGGTCGTAGCCCGACGAGAGGATGACCCTCACGCCCGGGTCCACCTCCCGCAGCCTCTCGTACGTCTGCTCGCCGCTGAGGCCCGGCATCGAGAGGTCGAGGAGCACGACGTCGATGGCGCCGCGGTTCTCGCGGAACACCTCGACGCCCCGCGCGCCGTCGGGCGCGCTCAGCACGTGGACGCCCTCGTGGGCGAGCACCTCGCCGACCATGTCGCGCACCACGTCCTCGTCGTCGACGAGCAGCAGCGTCACGGGCTCCTCGCGGCGCGGCCCGCGCGCCTCGGCTCCGGCCTCGGCCGGCGCCTCGCGGCCGGGCGGGAACAATAGCCGGAAGACGGTTCCCCGCCCCGGCGCGCTGTCCACGCTGACCGCGCCGTGGTGCCCGCGCACGACGCCGAGCACGGCGGCGAGGCCGAGGCCGCGGCCCGTGAACTTGGTCGTGAAGAACGGCTCGAAGATGCGGTCGAGGGTCTCGGCGTCGATCCCGGGCCCGTCGTCCCGGACCTCGAGGACGACGTAGCGGCCGGGGCGCAGGGGGTGGCCGCTCGCCCGCCAGAGCGCGCCGTCGGCCGGCCCGACCTCCCGCTCCCCGGTCGACACCGTCACGACGCCGCCCCGCTCCCCGATGGCCTCGGCGGCGTTGATCACGAGGTTCATCAGGACCTGCTGGAGCTGGCCCACGTCGGCCTCGACCGTCGGGAGGACGGGCGCGAGGGACGCCTCGAGCCGCACGCTCTTCGGCAGCGCCACCTCGAGGAGGGGCAGGTTCTCGCGCACGACCGCGTTGAAGTCGGCGGGCCGCACCACGAAGCGGCCGCGCCCCGAGTACGCGAGCATCTGCCGCGTGAGGTCCGAGGCCCGCTCGACGGCCACCGCGGCCTTCTCCACGTGGCGACGGGCGGGGCTCGTCTCCGGCAGCTGCTTGAGCGCGAGGGCGGCGTGGCCGAGGATCGCCGCGAGCAGGTTGTTGAAGTCGTGGGCCACCCCGCCGGCGAGGACCGTGAGGCTCTCCTCCTTCGCCGCGCGGCGCAGCGCCTCCTCGGTCGCGTGCTGGTCGGTCACGTCGATCGCCACCCCGAGCACGGCCGGCCGCTTCGTGCCCGAGAACGTGAAGGGGATCTTCGCCGTGCGCAGGTTGCGCACCTTCCCCCGCGCGTCGGTGATGCGCTCCTCGATGACGCGGGCGTCGCCCGTGCGCATGACCTCGAGGTCGTCCTCCCGGAAGCTCTCGGCCTCGGCCGGCGGCGCGAAGTCCGCGTCCGTCCGCCCGATCAGCCGGTCGACGGTCGTGCCGTAGGCCTCGGCGACCGCGCGGTTCGCGAGGAGGAACCGCCCGTCGGCGTCCTTCGCGAAGATGAAGTGGGGCACGAGGTTGATCACCTGGCGCAGCCGCGCCTCCGACTCGCGCAGGGCCGCGTCGGCGCGCCGCTGGCTCGTGACGTCGAGAGCGATGCCCACCGTGCCGCGCACCGACCCGTGAGCGTCGCGCAGCGGCTCGACGTGCACGATGAACGAGCGGCCGGCGAGCTCGTGGTCGAAGCTCACCGACTCGCCGCGCAGGGCGAGGGCGAGGTGGAACATCGCGGGGCTCGACCGGCCGAGGAGGTCCGCGACCGGCGTGCCCACGACCTCTCCCGGCCGGAGGCCGAGGCCGGCGAGGCCCGCGCCGAGCGAGGACGTGAAGCGCAGCTCGTCGTCGGTCGTCCACAGGACGGCGGGGACCTGCTCGACGGCGAGGCGCAGCCGCGCCTCGCTGTGCCGCAGGGCGTCCTCGGCGCGGCGGGCCTCGATCGCGGCGGCGATCTGCTCCGCGACGAAGACGAACAGGTCCCGCTCGTCGGGCCCCAGGCGCACGGCGGGGTCGTAGGTCTGGATGGCCGCGACGCCGATCGCCTCGCCGTGGGCGAGGAGCGGCGCCCCCAGCCAGTCGACCGAGTCGGAGGCGATGAGCTCGACCTCGCCCCTCGCCCGCAGGCTCTCGAACACCTGCGGCGTGGCGAGGAGCGGCTCGCGCGTGCGCAGCACGTACTCGGTGAGGCCGCGGCCGGGCGGCTTGGGAGCCGGCGCGGCGTCCCGCTCGTCGACGAAGTAGGGGAACGAGAGCAGCCCGGTCTCCCGGTCGAGGAGGGCCACGTAGAAGTTCCGCGCGGGGAGCAGCTCCGCCAGGATGGCGTGGATCGAGGCGAAGAGGTCGGGCAGCGCGACCTCCGACCGCGCGGCCTCGGAGATGCGGTAGACCCGCTCCTGCGCCCGCTCGCGGCCACGGGCGAGCTCCCACGCGAGGCGCAGCCGCTCGCGCTCGACCTGGAGGAGCCACGTCACGAGGGCGACGCCCGCCACCGCGGTCGCGAGGAGGTCGAAGGCCAGGACGATCGGCAGCCGCGTGAGCTGCATGGCGGCCGGCACGAAGCCGAGGACGAAGTAGACCCCCTGGTCGGCGGCGTAGAGGCCGAGAGCGAGCCCGGCGAAGGCCGGCCCGAGGGCCAGCGGCTCGGAGCGCCGCACCAGCGCGACGGCGGCGGCGGCGAAGGCGAAAGCGGCGAGCCCGCAGCGCAGGCCCACCATCGAGGGTCGCGTCGCGCCGGCGAGAGCCGGCGGAACGGAGGCGAGGCCCGCGATCACGGCCATGGCCAGCGCCGTCCGGACCGCGCGGGCCGGGAGGTCGACGCCGCGGGACAGGCCCCACGCGCCGAGGAGGAGCCAGGCCACCTGGAGATAGCCGGCGAGGAGGGCGATCGCCGCGAGGGGCGCGCGGACGGCGTCCGACGCAGGCGCCCCGCTCGTGATGCCCGCCGCGGAAGCGGCGACCGCGTAGACGACGAGCGACAGCCAGCTGAGCGCCCAGTGGCGCAGGTAGTCCTGCCGGTAGGCGCGGTGGAAGGCGCCCAGGAGTACGGCCAGCACGGCGGCCAGAGCCACCTGGGCCACCGTCGCGGCGACGACGAACTGGAGCAGACCCGCGCTGTTCGCCACCTGTGCGGGCGCAGGCTATGCTCCGGCGGCCGCGCCCGTCAACTGCGCCGCTCACACTGCCCGCTCACAGCCGCCCGGGGCGCCCTCCCGCGGCGGCCGGTGGCCTCCGGCGGCGCCCGCTACTCCTCCACGGCGTCGGCGTCGAGGTCGTGCTTCCGCATGTAATAGCTGAGGTTGCGGGGATCGATGCCGAGGAGGTGGGCGGCCTCCTTGCGGACGCCGCCGGCCCGCCGGTGGGCCTCGAGCAGCAGCTCCCGCTCGAGCTTGTTGAGCGCCTCGCGCAGGTTGAGCTCGCGATCGCCGAGAGAGGCGCCCTCGGCGGGGGGAGCGGCTGAGCCGGCGGCGAGGTCGAGGTTGTCGAGGCCGCGGGCGGGATCGAGGATCATCGCGCGCTCGATGACGTTGCGCAGCTCGCGGACGTTGCCGGGCCACGGGTAGACGACGAGGCGCGCGAGCGTCGCCGTCGGCAGGTGCGGCACCGGGCGGCCGAGGCGCCGCGCCACCTGCTCGGCGAAGTGGGCGGCCAGGAGCGGGATGTCGTCGCGGCGGTCCCGCAGCGGGGGCACGTCGATGCGGACGACGTTCAGGCTGTAGAAGAGGTCGGCCCGGAAGCGCCCCGCCTGGACCTCGGCCTCGAGGTCGCTGTTCGTCGAGGCCACGACGCGCACGTCGACGCGCGTGGGCTGCTCGTCGCCGAGCCGCTCGAACTCGCCGTCCTGGATGGCCCGGAGGAGCTTCGCCTGACCGGCCATCGGCATGGCCCCCACCTCGTCGAGGAGGAGCGTGCCGCGGTCGGCGAGCTGGAAGCGGCCCTCGCGGTCGGCCGCCGCCCCGGCGAACGAGCCCTTGCGGTGGCCGAAGAACTCGCTCTCCCACATCTCGAGGGGCACCGCGGAGCAGTTCACCTTCACGAAGGGCCCCGACGCCCGGCCCGAGACCGCGTGCAGGCGACGGGCGAGGAGCTCCTTGCCGGTGCCCGACTCGCCGGTGAGGAGGACGACGGAGTCGGCGAGCCCGGCCGCGTCCACCATGCCGAGGACGCGCTTCCACGCCGCGCTCTCCCCCACGACACCCTCGGCCGGGGTCGCGACCGCGGCGCGCAGGTACTTCACCTCGCGCCGCAAAGCGCGCGACTCGAGAGCGCGGTCGAGGGCGACCTCGAGCGCGTCGGGGTCCGCCGGCTTGAGGATGTAGTCGCTCGCCCCCGCCTTCAGGCACTCGACGGCCGAGGCCACCGTGCCGTGGCCGGTGAGGATGATGACCGGCACGTCGGGCGCGGCGGTCTGCATCCGCTTCACGAGCTCGAGGCCGTCCGCTCCCGGCATGCGCAGGTCCGACAGCACGACGTCGACCGGCGCCCGCCCGAGGTGGGCCAGGGCGTCGGCCACCGAGCCCGCCGCGCTCGCTTCGTAGCGCCGCGACCGCAGGATCTCGACCAGCGAGTCGCGCACGTACGCCTCGTCCTCGACGACCAGGATCCGCCCGCGCCCGACCGGCCGCTCGCTCATCGCCTCTAGGCCTCCACCGTGCGCTGCGCCGGCCCGGCCGCCTCCGGCGCTCCGGGCAGCCGCATCCGGAACACCGAGCCGCCGCCCGGCCGCGGCGACACGTCCAGCTCGCCGTCGTGCTGCCGGACGATCGTATGACAGATCGACAGGCCGAGGCCCGTCGAGTCCTTGGTCGAGAAGAACGGCTCGAAGACGCGCTGGCGGTCCGCCTCCGGGATCCCGGGGCCGCGGTCGGCGACCTCGGCCACCACGTGGCCGCCCTCGCGCCGCGAGACGACCCGCACCTCGCCGCGGCCCGGCTGCACCTCGCACGCGTTCACGATCAGGTTCATGACGACCTGCCCGAGCATCACCGGGCTGCCGGTCACGACGAGCGGCGCCGGCGCGAGCTCGAGCACGAAGCCGATGTGCGAGAACTCCTTCCGCGACCGGACGAACTGCTCGGTCTCGCGCAGGACGTCGTTGAGGTCGAGCGGCGTGCGCGGGGCCTTCGCGGGGTCGGAGTGCGCGAGCACCTGGTGCACGATGCCGGCCGCGCGGTCGAGGCCGACCCGCACCGCCGCGAGCTGCCGCGCCGCCGACTCGACGTCGCCGCGGCCGAGCGAGTCGCGGGCGAGGGTGAGGTAGTTCGACATGCCCTCGAGCGGGTTGTTGATCTCGTGGGCGATGCCGGCGGCGAGCCGGCCGACGGTCGTGAGACGCTCGGCGTGGAAGAGCTGCCGCTCGAGCTCGCGAACCCGTGCCTCCTCCGCCGCGCGGGCCTCGAGGCCGGCGCGACGGCGCGCCTGCTGCAGCGCGAAGCCGCCGAGGAGGAGCGACAGCGCCATCACCGCGAGGTTGAGCGCGTAGGTCGTGCGGTAGCGCGCCCACACCGGCTCCGACGTGGCGAGGGTCGCGCGCTCGGGCTGGGCGCACCACAGGGCGAGCGGGCCCGGCAGCGACCACCCGTCGGACCGCACCCGGGCCTGGGCCGTCATCTCCCCCGCGGCGGGGGCGGCGGACGGCCGCGAGCCGCGCTCCCGACCGATCACCGCGCCCTTCGCGTCGCGGATCTGGCAGTGCCGGCCGTTCCCGCTGAGGCTCCACAGCTCGAGGAGGGAGGCGGGGTCGACCTCCGTCTCGATGCTGAGGCCGCCGGCGATCGGCTTCCCGCTCTGGCCCTGGGCGAGCCGGGCGATGAGGCGGGGCCGGCGCGGGTCCATCGCCGCGCCCTCGTGCCCGGTCGGGGTCGAGGACACCCACAGCACGGGCACGCCGCCGCGGCGGCCCACGTGCTTCAGCGCGCGCCCGTCCCTCGACCACACCACGATGCGCACGACCTCGGGGTGGCTGCGGAGAAACAGCAGGAGCGCGCTCTCCGCCGCCTGGCTCAGCAGCTGCTCGACCGCGGGAGCCTGCCCGGCCTCGTCGAGCCGATCGAGGGTCGCGGAATCGGCGAGGAACGCGAGGTCGGACTGGACCCCGGCGAGCCGCGTCTCGAGTGCGCTCGCGCGGACGGAGAGGTCGACCTCGAACGCCCGGCGCGCCTCGTCGAGGGCGCCCTGCCGCGCGACGCGGATGCCCCAGAGGCCGACGAGGTTCACGGCCAGCACGGCCGCGGCGGCGATCGAGGTGAGCCAGCCGGGAGTCGCGCGGAGGGGCTTCAAGGGAGGTCGCGGCGCGGACGCTCAGTACGGGCAGCGGCCGAAGCGGTCCTCGCAGACGTTGCTGTTGCACGACAGGCTGGCCTGGCAGGGGTTCGTGGGGACGTCGCACGCCCCGCCGATCGGCACGCCGCCGGTCGTCGAGCCGCAGGACTCGCCGGAGACGACGTTGCCCTCGCAGAAGCACGGCTGGTTCGGGGCCCCGACGATGCAGACGCGCGGCGAGCACGTGAGCGATCCCGACGCGCTGCCGCCCTTGCCGACCTTGTTGACGCCGTAGAGGAGGCCGATCCCGACCGCGTTCGCGCCGAGGACCTTGGCGAAGTTGCCCGCGTGCTGGCCGACGCCGACGCTCTTCACGACCGGCTTCGCGTCGTCGGCGGCGGGCGCCACCGCCTCGGCGGCCTCCGGGCCGTCGGTGCGGAGCAGGCGGACCTCGCCGCCGAGCCGCGTGAGCGGCCGCAGGCCGTTCGGGGTGACGAAGCCCTCGGCGAGCGGCTCGTCGGCGCCGCCCTGCTGCCACGCGAGGGTGCCCTGGAGGACCGAGCCTTCGCGCCGGGCCGTGAGCGTCCACTCGTTGCCGCCGGAGTCGGTGAACGACGCGGCGCCGGGGGCCATCCGCACCTCGGCGATCGAGTAGCGCTTGCGCAGGGGCGGGCAGGGCGAGCCCGGCGCGGCCGGCAGGTCGATGGCGACCGACCCGTGGAGGCTGCCCGCCGGCGCGGGCGAGAGCTCGACGAAGACGGACGGCTCGTCGCCGGCCGGCTCGTAGTGGCACACGACGCCGGGCCAGTCGTTCGTCAGCCTGGCCCAGCCCGACCAGCTCCCGCCGACCTCGGCCGGATGCCCCGGCTCGGCCGCCTCGGCCGGGGGTGTCGCCGCTCCCTGGGCGACGGCGTCGTCCGGGACGGGCCGCGCCACCGGCACGGGCTCGGCCTGCTGCGCACGCGCGGCGGCGCCAGCGGCCAGCGCGAGGAGGAGGAGCGCGGACGTGCGGAAGAGGGCCGTCACGCGGGAAAGGCTATCACGCGAGGCTCTTCTTGGCCGCGTCGATCCGGGCGTTGTTCTCCTCGTACGACAGCGGAGAGGACGCCCCCGCCGGCGGGTAGACGTGCCCGCGGTACGCCGGGTAGGCCTCGGTGCGCAGGTGCGCGAGCATGTGGTGGCCGCGGCGCGTGGCCCGCTCGTGGCGCAGGGCGCTGACGTCGACCGGCCCGACGACGATCCGCTCGCCGGGGCCGGGGGACGCCTGGGCCAGCACCCGCCCGTCGAAGTCGACGACCATGCTCCCCCCCGGCCAGGAGTAGGGCGGGTAGCGCCGCAGGGCCGCGCCCTGGTTCGCCGCGACGACGTACGCGACGTTCTCGAGGGCGCGCGCGCGGTTGACGACCGTCCACCAGTCCATCGGCTCGGTGGCGCCCCACGGGTCCATGTACGCCGAGACCCGGACGAGGACCTCGGCCCCGTTCATCGCCAGCTGGCGCGTCGCCTCGGGGAAGAGCCAGTCGTAGCAGATGGCGCAGCCGATCCGGCCGATCTCGGTGTCCGCCACCGGGAAGAGCGGCTCGTCGTAGCCCGGCAGGTCGTGCGGGCTCGAGTGGACCTCGTAGGGGATCCACGGGTTCACCTTCCGGTACTTGTAGAGGACGCCGGAGGGCCCGACGAGGCACGTCGCGTTGAAGACGACCCCGGGCCACCTCGGGTCGCTCTCGATCATCGTGCCCGTCTGGACGTAGATCCCGTGCTCCTTCGCCTTCGCCTGGACCCGGTCGGTGTGCTCGTTCGGCACCTCGACCGCGAGCTTCTCGAGGAGCTCCTCGCGGGTGGCGTAGACCGGGGCGGCGTGGGCGAACTCCGGGAAGACCACGAGCCGCACGGGCAGGAACGGCGCGGCCCCGGCCATCGCCGAGTCGATCATCGACAGCATCCGGTCGGTGTTCGCCTTCATCTCGAGCCGCCCGACCGGGTTCGGCAGGTCGGTCTGACAAGCCGCCGCCGAATAGCGAATGACGCTCATCGCTCGTTGCGCGAGCCGCCGTCCCCAGCCGGCGCGCCGGCCGCAGCGAACAGCTCGAGCGGCACGATCGGGCTCCGCACTTCGCGGGTGTTCCAGGCCCCGGCCTTCGCCTGAGCCCGCCGCACGTGGTCGGGGGCCTCGGCCTCGGCGTACGGGTAGGCTTTCATGCCGTGGTACGGCAGGGGCATGACGACGTCCGGGCTCGCCGAGTTGATGTCCATCTCCTTGCTGAAGCCGTCGCCGTGGACGAGGAAGGTACGGGCCCGACCCGCGGCGACCGGCGGCAGCGCCGAAGCGTCGAAGCTCAGCGCCACCTCGTCGCCCGGCTTCGAGACGACGAACGCGTCGTCCGAGGCGCCGAGGAGCGGCCGCACGTCGCCGGTGCGCGTGTAGCGTCCGGGCATCGTCTTCCACGGGGAGAGGAGCGACACGCGCTCGTAGTCGTAGCCCCACGGCTCGCGCCCGTCCGGGCTCGTCTCCTTCGAGAAGCCGCGCTCGGCGAGCGTCGCGCGCCCGGCCTCGAGCGGCCGGGGGTCGAGGGCCACGTCCCCCGCCGGGGCGGCGGCCACGACCTGGTCCCAGTAGACGCGCATCGTCGTCACGACGCGGACGCGGCGGGTCGGCGACAGCTTCCCCGCCAGCTCGACGACGATCGACTGGGGCCGGCCGACCGGCACGCCGACGTCCTCGATCGCGGTGCGCCACGTACCGTCCGCCTGCTCGACCTCGAGCCGGGGCGGCAGCATCTTCAGCCCGGCCTGGTGAGCGGCGACGTTGTCGCTCGAGAACGCGTAGTCCGTCCAGCCGGTGAGGACGAGGGTCGTGTGGTCGGCCGGGAGCGAGGAGAGGTCGACCACGAGCGCGTGCTCCTTCGCGTAGCCGCGGATCCGCTCGACGGGCAGGCCGTCGGCGAACGAGCGGTCGACCCGGGCGAGGGCGTCGCTCACGTCGCGGCCGCGGAAGTCGGTCGCCTTCACCGGCCGCGGGTCGCGAACGGCCACGAGGCGGAAGGGCTTGGGCGGCTCGGTCATGCCCTCGTCGGGGTACACCGACACGTCGGCGGGGTGGTCCACCGCGAGGAGGCGCAGGCGGTCGATGTAGAGCACCTCCTCGAGCTCGTTCGTCACGCGCAGCTCGTAGCGGCCGCCGCGCGGCACGAGCGTGCCCGGCGCGAGCCGCACGTACTCGACGGGGTCCGGCTCGTTGCGCACGCCGGGAGCCACGTAGTAGCCCATCTCGCCGCCGCCGAGGAAGTCGGTCACGAACGCGAAGCGCTCGCCGCTCCAGGCGTAGAGGTACGGACAGGACGAGGGCTTGCGGTCGAGCTCGCCGATCGCGAGGGCGGCCCGCCGCCCCGCCGCCGCGGGCTTCCCCGCCGCGCCCATGTCGGTCTCGGTCTGGACGATCCCGGAGACCCAGATGACCCGCACCGCGTCGGGCTCCTCCCGCCGGCCGAGCCCGAACACGAGGTCGGCCGGCGCCGCCATCGGCACCGCGGCGGACGTCTCGGCCTTCTGCCGGAGGCTGCCGGCCCGGATGTCGACCTTGACCCCGACCGCGCCCTTGTTCGTGACGCGGCCGGCGAGGGTCACGGCGAACGAGTGGTTCGCGTTCCCGCCCTCGTTCGAGAGCCAGCGGAGGCGCTTCGGCGCGGCGACGAGGGCGTCCTCGTCGCCGTCGCCGTCGAGGTCGGCCGCGGCGAGGGCCGCGCCGTCGAGCGCCGCCGAGCGCAGCGGCGCCGCGAGCGCCGCCGCGGAGACGTCGGCCCAGGAGGAGCCGAGGTTGCGGAAGACGCGCGCGCCCTTCGAGGTGAGGACCACGAGGTCGAGGAGGCCGTCGGCGTCGTAGTCGACGATCTGGGCGGCGCGGGCGTCGGCCGCCGCCCCGGGCGCCGACACGACCGAGTACGCGCCGCGGCCGTCGCTGAGGGCGAGCCACGACGGGCCCGCCGCCCCGAGGAAGAAGTCGACGTAGCCGTCCTTGTTCACGTCGCCGGCCGCCGCGCAGCGGAAGGGCCCCTTCGCGGCGGCGAGGCCGACCTCGGCCGCCATGTCCTTGAAGCTGCCGTCCCGCATGTTCTTGAAGAGGACGGGCGCGTCCTCGCGCAGCACGAGGAGGTCGACGTCGCGGCGGTTGTCGAAGTCCGTCGGTACGACCGCCACCGCGCGCCCGGGCGCGCCGAGCTGCGCGCGCTCGGTCACGTCCGTGAACGTGCCGTCGCCGTTGTTCTGGAGGAGGATCGACGGGCCACCCTGGCCCGCGCCGCCGGTGCCGGCCGCGAACACGTCGAGGTCGCCGTCGTGGTCGATGTCGACGAAGGCGGCGGTCGTGCTCGCGTGCGGCCACTCGGGCAGCTTCGCGGCGGCGCTCACGTCCTTGAACCGGCCCTCGCCTTCGTTGTGGAAGAGCGCGAGGCCGGACGGCTTCAGCACGAGCAGGTCCGGCCGGCCGTCGTTGTCGTAGTCGCCGGCCACGGCGGCGGCCGCGGCGATCCCCGCGAGTCCGGACTTCGCCGTCGCGTCCTCGAGCTTCCCGCCGGCCCCGTGGAGGACGCGCAGCGTCGCCCCGGCCACGACCGCGTCGAGCGTCCCGTCGCCGTCGAGGTCGGCCAGCACCAGCGCGGCGCGCCCGCCGCCGGCCGGCGGCTCGGCCACGAGCCCCGCCGTCGCCGCCGGCTTCTCGGCGAGGGTCACCGCCGGGATCTTCGGGTCGACGGCCTCGGGCTCGGCGCCCGTCGAGGCGATGGCCTCGGCGTACCTGCCCTGCTCCATGTACGTCGAGCCGAGAGCGCTCTTGTAGGCGCTGTCGCGCAGCTTCTGGAACCGCTGCATCGCGGCCTGGCCCTCCTCCCGCTGCCCGGAGCGGGTGAGGGCGACGCCGAGGTTGTAGGCGGCGCTCACGTTGTAGGGCTCGGCTTCCGACGCGAGGCGGAACGCCTTCGCGGCGTCCTCGTACTGCCGCATCTGCAGGAAGACCTGTCCGAGGGTGACGTTGGCGCCGAGGTCCTTCGGGTCCGTCGCGAGCACCTTGCGCACGTACGGCACGGCCTCCTCGGCCCGGCCCTCGGTCCGGGCGATGAGGGCGAGGATGTAGTTCGCGTACGGGTCGTCGGGCTGGACCTTCACCGCCTCCTCGGCGGCCTGGCGCGCGGACGGGATGTCCGGGACGTAGAGGTACGCGATGGCCAGGTTGACGCGCGCCGGGTAGAGCGTCGCGTCGGTGCCGAGCGCCTTCTTGAACGTCTCCGCCGCCTCCGCGAAGCGGAACTGCTCGAGCTGCGCGACGCCGACGTTGTTCTGGCGCCAGGCCGCCTCGCGGGCGGGAGCCTGGGCCCGGGCGCCGGGCGAGGTCAGGACGGCCGCGAGCGGCACCGCGGCCAGGCCCACGAGGAGGATCGAGGAGCGCGTTCTCATGATCTTCCGATTCTGCGCGGGCTGCCGCGCCGACTCAAGGCGCGAGCGGCGCGCCCTTCTGCGGCAGCGTCTTCGCCGCGACGAGCCCCCGGCCTTCCTCGACGAAGGCCACCTGGTTGGCGCCGACGGGCCCGGTCCGGTCCACCTGGCCGCTCGGCCACGCGACCTCGATCGACTGCACCTTCTGGTTGGCGCCGAGGCCGAAGGTGAGGGCGGTGTCCGCCTGGGAGCAGTAGCTCGAGCCGGTGTGGACCGTGCGCCACTGGCGCGTCCCGTCGGCGAGGGTGACCGTGACGCGGGCGCCGATCCCGTCGCGATTCGACCGCGTGCCGATCGTCCGCACCCGCAGGAACCGGCTCTGGTTCCCGCCGTCGTTGCGGTAGAGGACCGCGGGGCCGTCGTTCGCGCTCACGAGCACGTCGAGGTCGCCGTCGTTGTCGAGATCCCCCGCCGCCGCGCCGCGGGCGACGATCGCCTTCTGCATCGCCGGTCCGAGCCGCGCGGTGACGGCCTCGAAGCGCCGCTCCCCCGCGTTGCGGAAGACGTGCGGGGGCTGGGCGTGGGTGACGCGCGGCTGGACGGCGTTGATGTCGTCGGCCACGTGCCCGTTGCCGGCGAAGATGTCGAGCCGGCCGTCGAGGTCGTAGTCGAAGAAGAAGATCCCGAAGGCGAGGGTGAGCATGCTCACCCGGCCGATGGTGGAGGCCGGCGCCTCGTCGACGTAGAGGCCGTTCCCCTCGTTGTGGTACAGGCCGATCATCTCGTTCGAGAAGTTGGCGAAGAGGAGGCTCGGCCGGCCGCTGCCGGAGTAGTCGCCGGCGTCGACGCCCATGCCGGCGCGGGCGACGCCCGTCTCCCCGAAGGCGATCCCCGCCGTCGTGCCGACGTCGGTGAAGGTCCCGTCGTGGTTGTTGCGGTAGAGCTTGTTCGGCTGCGTGTCGTTCGCGAGCACGAAGTCGGGCCAGCCGTCGTCGTCGTGGTCGATGAGGGCCACCCCGAGCGCCTTCGAGGTCGGGTCCCACAGCCCGGCCTTCCGCGTCGCGTCCTCGAAGGTCCCGTTGCCGAGGTTGTGGAAGAGGGTCGGGCTCTCGCCCTTGTACGACTCGGGCGTGCAGTAGGACTTCGTCTTGCCGTCGAGCGTGCAGAAGAGGTCTTTGTCCGCCGTCCACGTCACGTAGTTGGCGACCACGATGTCGAGCTTCCCGTCCTTGTCGTAGTCGAAGAACATCGTGCTCGTGCCGAAGGTGCCCGGCCCCTTCGTGCCCGACTTCGCGGTGACGTCGGTGAACGTGCCGTTGCCGTTGTTGTGGAACAGGTGGTTCCCGCCGATCGCGGTGACGTAGAGGTCCCGGAAGCCGTCGTTGTCGTAGTCGGCCGCCGCGGTGCCGATCGCGAACATCTCGATCGCGAGGCCGGCCGCCTTCGTGACGTCCGTGAACGTGCCGTCCCGGTTGTTGTGGAGGAGCGCCGAGTAGGTCGGCCCTCCCGGCCGCCCCGCCCAGCGCGTGCCGTTCGCGAAGAAGACGTCGAGCCAGCCGTCGTTGTCGTAGTCGAAGAGGGCGAGGCCCGAGCCCATCGTCTCCGGCAGGTACTTCTTGCCGAACGCCCCGGAGGTGTGCCGGAAGGCGATCCGGGCCGCCGCGGTGCCGTCGGCGAACTGGATGCCGCTCCCCGCCTGCGGGGTCGCGAGGTCGGGGACGAGGAGAGCCGGGAGGGCGACCGCGAGGACGGCGGCGGCGAGACGGCGGGCGCTCACTGCTGGCCTCCCGCCGCGCCGGCGGCCCGGTCCGGTCGCGCGACCCGCGCGGCGGCGGCCCCGGAAGGCCGCGCCGGGACGCCCGACGCCGCGCGCTTCGGCGCGTAGGCGGGGGCGGTGGCCGTCGGCAGGCCCGAGACGTGCTCGTGCACCGCCTGCCTCTCGTTGTTGTCGTGGGGGTGGAGCTGCCGGTAGGGGCCGGTGATCGTCTGCGCCGACTCGTCCATCTTGAACCGGCGGTAGAGGGTCTCGTGCTTCCTGGCCATCGCGCTGTCGCCGGCTCCCTGGTAGGCGAGCATCAGATTGTAGTGCGCCTGCAGGTCCTCGGGATCGATCGCGAGCACCTGCTGGAGCTCGGCGACCGCGTCCTTGTACTGGCGCTTGAGGAAGAGCAGGCGCCCGACCTGGTTGCGCACGACGCGGTCGCGCGGATAGAGGGCGGCGGCCTGCTGCAGGTGCGGCAGCGCCTCGTCGTAGCGGCCCGCCTGCTTGAGGGCCGTACCGAGGAAGAAGTGGGTCTTGGCGAGGGCGGGGTCGACCTCGAGCGCCTGGCGCAGCGCCTCCTCGGCCCCGGCGAGGTTGCCCTCGGTGAGGCGCGCCCGGCCGACGTTCACCCAGCCGTCCGCGTAGCCCGGCTCCATCTTCGTGACCTTGAGGAAGGCCGCCTCGGCGCCCTTCAGGTCCCCCTGCAGCAGGAGGCCGATGCCGTAGTCGTTCCAGCGCTCCCGCACCGACTTGTCGAGGAGCTCGGCCGTCTTCGGCTCCGGCGCGTCCTTCGGCAGCACCCGGATCGTCGCGTCCGCCTCGGCCATCACCGTGATCGGGATGTCGGGGATGGCCTTGATCCCGCCCGAGACCTTCGACGTGTCGCCGGTGAAGACCCAGCGGCCGTCGTCGTGGCTCTTCGTGAGCGAGAAGTCCTTGTGCTCCGGGTCGCGGACACCGGCGAAGGCCCACTGCGTGTTCCACCACGCGAACTTGCGGTAGTTGAGCTTCGCCTTCACGAAGAGCTTGTCGCCGGCGTCGTCCGGCACCCGGAGGCGGTAGTGGATCGTGTCGGCCGCGCCCGGCGGGATGAGGCGCACGTAGGCCACCGAGCGCGTCGACCACGCGTTCCGCTTGTTGATCGGGTTCCCCCGCTCGTCGAGCTGGAGGCTGCGGTAGAAGTGGGCGCCCGGCTCGACCGGCCCCTTCCCGCCGTCCTCGGCGTAGCCGGAGTGGAAGACCTTCTTCCCGTTCGAGTCCGTGACCTCGAGCTCGACCCACACGTCGAACGCGTCGACGGTGCCGCCGGGGAAGAAGTGGCCGACCTTGCGCGTGCGCACGACCACCTCGAGCCGCGCCGACTCGCCGCGGCGCAGGGCCGCGTCGACCTTGTCGAGGGGCGCCGTCACCTCGGAGGCGCCCTGCACCGCGGCCTGCGTCGCGCCGAAGCTCATCGACTCCTCGCCCTGGGCGAACGTGGACGCGAGCCGCGGCTCGCCGCCGGCGACGGCCTTGCCCGCCGCCGTATCGCCCTCGCCCCCGCGCACGAGGCCGAAGACGTCCAGCGTCACCGCCGTCTTGAGCATCGCCTGGGTGACCTCGAGCTGCTCGCTGTCGCGGTTGACGAAGGGCAGGGCGGTGTTCGCTCCCGGGAAGCGGTGCGAGTGCACCTTGCCCTCGCGGGCGGCCGGGTCGTTCGACGGAACGAGCGGCATGTGGCAGTCGGCGCAGTTCTGCGGCTTGGCCGGGTAGTAGAACGAGCGCGCGCCCTGCCCGGAGACGCCGGAGGCCTGCCAGTTGTCGTACTCGTTGAACCCGCGGATCCAGCGGTACGAGTTCACCGGCACGTCGAGGTGCACCTTGTGGCACGAGGAGCAGAACTCCGGGACCTGGTCGGTGTGGAAGCTCTTCAGGAAGGTCCGCGAGTGCGGGCCGGGATCGAGGCGGAGCATGTAGTCGTGCCCGGCGCGCAGCAGCGGGTTGTCGCTCACCGCGAGGTCGTGGAGCGGCGGGTACTCGATCGTGAAGTCGCCCTGCCCCATCGTGCTCTTGACGTGGACGATCGAGTGGCAGGAGGTGCAGGCGAGGCCGGCCTGGGACTCGGGCGTGCCGATCTGCTCCTTGATCGGGCGGTCGAACTTGCCGGCGAAGAGAACGGCGTGGTCGTGGCAGCCCGCGCACCACTTGGACGGCTTCGTGCCGACGACGTCCTGCATGTACTCGATCGACTTGCGGTACCACTGGTTGTTGAACGACGCGAAGTGGTGGGCCGAGGAGTTCCACTGGTCGTAGATGTCCTTGTGGCACCGCGCGCAGTCCTGGCTCTTCATGAAGAAGTTGGACGGCACGACCCCGCCGACGTTCGTCTCGCCCGAGGAGGGGAAGAACGGCCCCTGCGAATCCACTGCCCCTCGCCCTCCATCGCGAGCGGCGCGAGCGCCGGGTTCACGTGCAGTCCTGCAGCGGATAGCGATCGGCGAGGACGCGCGCGACAGGCGCCGCGGCCGCCAGGACGGCCGCCGCCACGGCGGCCGCGCGCGCACCGGCGCGGCGAAGACCAGCGCGCGGCGCGCGCGGCGAGAAGGGCGAGGACCGCGCAGCGAGGCCGACGAGCGCCGCGGCCAGCGTAGAGGACGGGCCGGTAGGGCCGTGTCGCCCCGGTGAAGAGCAGCACGACCCCGAGGAGCCTGGGCCGACCGCGAAGAGGCTCGCCGCCGCGCGCCAGAGCCGTCCAGCGACAGCGGCCGGACCCGCCGCGCAGGCCGCGAGACGGTCGCCGAGCACGCGAAGCCGAGCGCCACGTGGAGCGCGACGTTCGCGAAGTAGAAGGCGACGTCCGCGCGCGCGGCGAGGTAGGCGCTGTTGACCGCCAGGGCCAGCAGCAGGGCGGCGACGATCGAGTCCCGACGGTTCATGCGTCCTCACCAGGTCCGCGAGAGCTATGCAGGCCCGGCCCGCGGTCGTTGCGACCAGGGGTCAGTGACGTCTCGCCTTGCCAGTGATGAGGAGGGCCCGTCAGCGCGCCTCATGCAGGTGCGCCAGCATCGGCCGGCGCGCCGTGACCTACGAAACGGAGCCGACAGGCCAGTCGGGAAGCGGCAATTGTCGTGCCGGCGCTGGCGGGCCCGCGAGGGGCGACCGAGCCCTGGATTCCGGACGAAGGCTCGCCGATCTGGCCTTCGAGCCCCGTCGATGGGCCGGATCGAGTCCCTACGGCCCGGAACGGAACTTCTACGATCCCGCCAAAGCGAACAGACGGCAATCAGCGCAGCCAAAGCGGATTCAGGTACGAACACGGCACCCATGACCAGGGCGCCGCGGCGCTACTTGCGGCGCGCCCCCGCCGGTATCGCCCGGCCGCGGCTCGTCGCCCCGGGGGTGGCCTTCGGCCATGTGCTGGAGGTCGCCGCGGCGGACATGACGAACTCGAGAAGGCCAACGTGGCCGCCGGCAGAATCGGGCAGGAGATGACCGCGACCGTACTTGCAACTTGTAGCCCTCGATCTTCAGCTTCGACCAGCCAGCCCCAGGCGACCTCGTCGCGCACGGCCCAGGCCAGCGGCGGTGATGCCGCTGGAAACCATCAGCTTGATAGAGGACGTGTCGTTCTCGACTCGAGGGCGAGCGGGGCTGGATGCCGACCTTGTTGAAGAACTGGTCGGTGGTGCGCCGGATCGACCGCGCTCGTAGAGGATGAGCCGCTCCTTGCGCAGCTCCTCGGGAGTACGTCTCGTCCCGTCCGGCGAGGCCGTGCGCTGGCCGACCAGGCGCGAGCTCGTCCTCGAACAGGCTCTCGATCACCGAGGCCGGCGAGTAGACCGGCAGCGAGGCGAAGCCGACGTCGAAGCGCCGTTCAGGATGTCGGCGACCGTCTCGTCGGTGCTCGCGGTCGTGCGGAACGGACGTCGATCCGCGGCTGCGCCCGCATGAACGCCTCGAAGAGCGGGGCGAAGAGGTGGACGATGTACCTGCGTGGCCGCCGCCGCGCACGCGGCCGGCCAGCGAGTGCTGCCCGCCCGCCGCGCTCGCGCAGCGCCTCGGCCTCGTCGAGGGCGCACCGCGTGCTCGAGGGCGGCCTGCCCGGCCGGCAAGGCCACGCCGCGCTTGGCGCGGATGAAGAGCGGCTCGCCGAGCTCGGTCTCGAAGGCGACTTGATCTGGTGGCTGACCGCCGACTGGGTCAGCCCGAGCCGCTCGGCGGCTCGGGTGAAGTTGAGCGTCTCGGCGACAGCCCGGAAAGTCCGCGGCTGCGAGAGTTCCATCCGCCGCCCCTTGCCTCAATCATCACGGGCTCATGAATGATAGCAGAGGATCAAGGGGATCGTTTGACCTACTCGAGGAGGACCGCCGCGGCCCCGGAGGCAGGGCGAGGCGCGGCTTCCGACCGCCCTCGACGCGACGGCCGAGCCCCGACCCGAGCCGGTCGGTCAGCCGCGCCCCCTCGGCGAGGCCGGCGGGCGCCGCCGCGGAGTCCCACCGCCTCGGCGGCAGCGCCAGTGATGAAGGCCCGACCGCTTTGGCGCCGTCGAGAACTGCAGGCGTAGACCCGGGCCTTGTCCGCCGTGGAGTTCCGGGTGCTCCCCGGCGCAGGGCCGGGAGTCGGCCGCCTCAGCTGGGGAGCGACCTCACGCGGGCGAAGACCGCCTCCTCGTCGGGCGTGCGGCCGGCGGCCTCGAGGCGTTCCGCGGGTCGTCGGCGAAGCCGGGAAGTCGCGGCGGTTGTCGGGGTCTCCCCGCCGGCCATCGCGATCTCGTCGCCGTAGTAGACGAGCGGTGTGCCGCGCGCGGTGAGGAGGAACGTGAAGGCGGCGGCGAGCCTCGCCGGCGACGCGCCCGGCTCGCTCATGAAGCGCGGCACGTCGTGGAGGCCGAGGAGCGTCACCAGGGAGGACGCGTCGCGGTAAGAGGGTGGTCGCGGGCCAGCATCTTCGCGCAGTCGCGGAGCGAGCGCCCTTCGCGAAGGCGTCGCGGATCGCCGTGGGAGGCGGGAAGTCGAAGGCGTGTCGGCGCTTGAGTCGGCGCCGTCGAAGCGCGCCACCCGCCCTGGTAGAAGGACACGAGCGACGGGTCGCCGTCCAGGGCTCGCCCACCACATGACCTTCAGGTACTCCTTCTTGATTGCGGCCATCCAGTCGCGCAGAAGCGGCGGTGGACGTACGGGAGCGTGTCTGCCGGACGCCGTCGAGCCCGCGGCCGCCGATCCACCACGGCGTGTTCTGGATCTCGTAGCGGGCGGCCTCGGGGTCATCCTGGTTCAGGTCCGGGAGGATATCGATGAACCAGCCCTCGAGCGTCGCCCACAGGCCTCGGGCGTCGCGTGCGGGTCCTGGAGCGTCCAGGTCTGCCACGTGTTCGCGAGGGTGCTTCTCCTGCGTGCCGTAGTACCACGTCGGCGTCGGCGAGTCGGTCACCCACGGGTGGTACGGCCCGCTGTAGTTCGCGACACGGTCTGGATCACGCCTTGATCTCCGCGGCGTGGGCCGCGTCGTACAAAGCGCTGGCGGAGGGTCGCGAGGTCGCCGTGCTCCTCGACCCCGTAGAAGTCGGCGGCCCGTAGCCGTGGTAGTCGGTGATCGGCTTCCCGTCGTGGTCTCGCGGTGGTTCAGGTGGTCGGCGTTGTCGTACCAGGGTTGGTACAGCGCGGTGACGCCGAGCTTCTTCAGGTACGGCAAGCTTCTCGATGACCCCGCGCAGGTCGCCGCCGTAGTGACCCCGCGGCTTCAAGGCCGATCGAGGAGGCCCTTCGAACGGGACAGGGTCGTCGTTCACCGGATCGCCGTTCGCGAGAGCGGTCAGGGCATGACCAGGTAGATGACGTCGTCGGGCGGGAAGCCCGGCCCTCGCGCGGGGGCGAGGAGCTCGAACGGCACCGCCGCCGTCCCGCCGGCGGTCTTCAGCGTGATCGTGCGCGGGCCGGGCGCGGCGTGCGGATCGATCGTCACGTCGGCGAACGCGTACGTGCCGCTCGTCGACCTTCACCAGTCCCGCGCCGAGGCCGGGTCGGCCGTGCTCGTCGTGGCGCCGCCGAGGCCGTCCCGCGGACGAGCAGCCGCACAGGGTTGATCAATTGCCGGGCCACCAGCTCGGCGGCTCGACCTTCGTGACGGTGGGCGGCGCGGCGGAGGCGGCCGCCGCGGCGAGGAGGAGGGCGAGGGCAGCGGCAGGCGCGCAGCGCATCGTCGAGGCCTCTTCCTTCCGGACGCGCAGGAGTGAGCGCGGCCGCGAGGGCATCGAGATCCCGCCGAGGAGGAGGGCGCGCGTCGCGTCATTTGCAGGCGCTCCATCACGAAGCCGAGGCCGACCGAGGCGACGATCTGCGGCAGCACGATGAAGAAGTTGAAGACCCCATGCCAGAAGCCCATCTTCTCGGGCGGCAGAGGCGTTCGACAGCATCGCGTAGGGCATCGAGAGGATCGACGCCCAAAAGGCGACCCGACGCCGACCATCGCGAGGAGGAGCGTGCTGGCGTCGCCGATCGCGACGACGGACGCTGTACGAGGCCGCCGAGGACGAGGCACGCGACGTGGATCGTCCCGCGCTGAGCGCGTGACGAGCCACAGCAGGAGGAACGAGGAAGCCGAAGGCCATCAAGGTGTAGGCGGCAGAAGCAGACGCCGCCCGCGACGCCCTCCTGTGCGCCGGCGGGCAAGGCGAGGCGCTCGGCAAGGCGCCGCTCGAGGCCTTCGCCACGGCCTCGGGGGCGGCCGCCGCGCCGGCGAGGCCGTGCAGGCCGAGGGCGACGCGATCGTGCACACCATCGGGTTTCTTCTTCCTCACCCTCGACGCAGCCGGCGCGGTGCGGCGGGCAACGTCGGCGGGGCCGCCGATCTCGGCCGCGGTGACCCGCGAGCCGGGGTCGGGCGCGCCGGCGCGGAGACCGAGCATCGTCTTCACGGTCTCGAGGGCGCCCGTCGGCGCCTCGCTCGCCGGGGCGCGGCCGCGGCCGCCGCTTCGCCGCCCTCAACCCGGCCGCGGGCGACCGCCGCCGCGCGGTCGAGGAGGGCCCGTTCTCCGGGGCGTCGAGCGTGATCGGCCGTGGCGAACGCGACGCCGAGGGCGCGCCGTGGAAGATCTTCGCGACCACGGGGCGAAGTAGTCCAGGGCGAAGAGGCCGAACTCGTGGCGAACTGCACGGCCGCGAGCTTGCGCATGGTCGGCGGCATCGAGCCGATGCCCTGGAGGATCTCCGAGAAGATGTGGGCGGCACGCCCGCTTCTCCTTCCTGGCGCGGAGGAACGCCTCCATGTCGTCCGGGCGGGTACTCCTTCGTGGTGGCGACCACCGTATGGAGGACCCCGAGAGAAACGAACGCGCCGATCATGAACGCCACGTGGACATTGGCGGGATGACGCTCTCGATCGTCGGCTCGGCGCGCTCACCCCGAAGGCGCGCAGGTGAGGACGAAGGGCAGCGCGGAGGACAGGACGGCGCCGGCGCCGATCTGGCAGGCTCTGCATCGCGAAGCCGACCTTGCGCTGCGCGGGCGGCGGCGCCATCGCCGACGAAGGCGCGGAAGGGCTCCATGCTCCCGTTCACGGAGGCATCGAGGATCCACAGGAGGCCGGCGGCCATCCAGATCGCCGACGACTTCGGCGCCGGGGAGAAGGCGAGGCTCGCGAGGACAGCGCCGCTCAGGAAGTAGGGCCGGCGGCGGCCCAGGCGTTCCACGTGCGGTCGGAGAAGTAGCCGATGACCGGCTGGACGAGGCCCGGTGAGGCGCCGCGAGCCAGAGGATCGCGATCTCGTCCTCGCGCGCGCCGGTACTGGTAGATGCCCTCATGTTCGCCATCCGGAAGCTGGCGAACTGGATGCCAAAGGGAACCCGAACGACATGTTCCAGATCTGCAGAACGACGGGCGCGGCTTCCCGGCGCGCTCTTCCATGGATGGCCTCCGCGGTCGGGATTGTTCACCCGGACGGACGGGAATCGCAATGAGCCATTCCTCGGGGTCCAGGGCCGCCCGGGCCGTTGCCTTCGCGGATAGATTCGGACAACGGAGCTGAAGACGGAGAACCGGACAGCCAGAACTGGACGACGGAACGGACAGCATTCCGGTCGAATCTGGACTTCGTCGGACGAGGTGTTCGATGGACCCCCTCAATGACAGAGCCTCAGCCGGCAGCGGATGTCCGGCGTAGGCGCTCCACTTGCCAAAACCGCCAGCGCCAGTTCCGCCGGGGCGGCAGGGAGAGTTCATGGAGCCTCCGGCGCCTTCGCGCAGCGTCCTGGAGCCGGGACGACGCCGTGTCGGCGACCGAGACGAGGAGGTGCGGATGAGGTCCAGTGGATCTGCTCATCCGCACCCGCCAGGCGAGGGCGCACGCTCGTGCTCGCGGTCGGCGTCGGCCTGCGTACGCGTCGTGTCGCCGACACCGCTCGTCCGCAGCCGACGACCATGTCGTTGTCGTGGGTCCTGCCGGTGTAGACGGCCTTCCGCTTCGAGGAAGTTGCGGGGAGGAAGTCGTTCGCGTGGGCGTCGGAGCCGAACGCGAACACCGAGATGGCCGCGCCCGGGAAGCCGTAGCGGTCGCGGAGCGCCTCGACCTCCAGGGGTGATGACGCCGAGGTCCTCGGCCACGATCACCGGGAGCTTCCCGTCGAAGGCGCGCAGGAGCGCGTCGAAGAAGTCGGTGCCGGACCCTTCGCCCAGCGGCCGGAGACGGCCGTCGGCGCGTCGCCCGGCACCTCCCGGTACGCCTCGAAGCCGCGGAAGTGGTCGAGGCGCACGCGGTCGGCGAGGGCGAGCACGGCGCGGAAGCGGTCGATCCACCACGCGTAGCCGGTGCGGGCGAGCGCGTCCCAGCGGTAGAGCAGGTTTGCCCCAGAGCTGGCCGATGGCGCTGGTAGTCGGGCCCGGGACCCCGGCCTGGAACGCCGGGCGGCCGTCGGCCGCGAGCTGGAAGATCTCCGGGTGCGCCCACGCATCGGCGCTGTCGTGGGCGACGAAGATCGGGATGTCGCCCATGATCGAGATGCACCGCGCTCGCGAGGCCTGGGCGCGGACCGCCGCCCACTGCTCGAAGAAGAGCCACTGCTCGAACTCGACCCCGCGCGCCTCGCGGGCGAGCACGGCGGGCGCGGTCGAGGGCGTCCAGGGTCGCGGCCCGCGACGCCCGGTCCCACGTGGGCCACGCGGCCCCGCCGTTCGCGTGCTTCAGGGCCTGTGAACAGGGCCAGTCCGGGCAGCCACGCGGACTGGGCCGCGCGGAAGGCCTCGAAGAGCCGGCCGCCTGGTCCGCCGACGCCTTCTTCTCGAACGCACCGAACGCGCGGGCGAGCGCCGGGCTTGAAGTCGATCACCGCGCCGAAGTCGGTACTCACGCTCGGGGAACGACGGCGCCTTCGCGAGGTCGGCGTCGAGACGAGCCCTGCGCGCGCAGGAGGTCGAGGCTGACGAGCAGCGGGTTACCGGCGAAGGCCGAGAAGCACTGGTACGGCGAGTCGCCGTAGCCGGTCGGCCCGAGCGGCAGCACCTGCCACAGGCGCTGACCCGTCCCGGCCAGGAAGTCGAGGAACTCGGTCGCCTCGGGGCCGAGATCGCCGATGCCGTAGCGGCCCGGCAGGGACGTGGGGTGGAGCAGGATGCCCGCGAGCCGGTCGGACACGCGTCTCCTCCTACTGGACGGGCAGCAGGAGCGTCTTGTAGTGCAGGTTCCCCCGGTCGTCCCGGACCTGCGCCGTGATGGAGATCTTCGTCGCCTTCGTCAGGTCGGAGAGCGTGTAGCTGACGCTGTGCGCGACGACTAGCGTGCCCTTCGGTTCGAGCCGGTCGCTGCCCACGAACACCTTCAGGTCGGCCGAGTCGTAGTAGTTCAGGGCGAGCTGGAGGCCCGTCGTCGGGTCGTACACGGCCGAGCTCACGAACTCGACGTTGCCGCCGAGGCCGTTCAGCTCCGCGAGGGTGATCTTGTAGGACGCGGTCACGGAGCCGGTGAGCGCGCTCTGCACGCCGTCGACCGGGTTCGGGTCGACGGCCATCTGGACGATCGAGGCGGCGACGTCCGGCAGGGTCCCCGTGTCCTCCGTGCAGGACGGCAGGAGGAGGGCGCTCGCGAACGCGGGCACGGCGAGCGCAACGCGGACGAGACGGGCGAGGACGAGGCGGCGAGGGGTTGCCATTCAGGCTCCAGTCGTGGACAGCCTTTCATTCTATCCGCTCGCGGCGGAGGGCGCGACCCGGGGCGGCCCGCCGCGGGCTCCTCGGTTAGACTGCCGCGATGGCCTTCACCTCGAGCGGCTCGCCCGTCGGCCTCGCCGCGCTGCCCCGCGGCGTCCTCGAGGCGACCGGGCCCCAGCGCCAGAAGCTCCTCCAGGGGTTGCTCAGCAACGAGGTGGCCGGCCTCGCCGCCGGAGAAGGCCGGGCCGCCGCGCTCATGACGGTGAAGGGCGCCCTCCAGGCCCTCGTCCGCGTCCTCGTCGACGGAGCCGTCGTGGTCCTCGAGACGAACGCCGACCGCCTGGACCTCCTGCAGTCGACCCTCGAGCACTACCGCGTCGGCGCCCCGGTCCGGTTCGCGCGGCCGGCGACGGCCGTGCTCGCGCTCGTCGGATCCGGAGCGGACGCCTGTGCCCGGGCCGCCGGCGCGGAGCCGCCGGCCTCGGCGCCCGAGGCCCACGTCAAAGCCTCGATCGCCGGCCAGGCCGTGCGTCTCGTCCGGGCCGGAGACCTGCCGGGCGGCGGGCTCGTCGTTAAAGCACCGGCCGCGGCGCAGGAAGCGGTCGCCGACGCCCTGCGCGGGGCGGGCGCGGTCCCGCTCGCCCCGGCCGAGCTCGACGCCCGCCGCGTCGAGGCGCTCCGGCCCTGGTACGGCGTCGACGTCACCGAGGACAACCTCCTGCACGAGACGGGCCTCCTCGCCGAGTGCCACTCGGCGACGAAGGGCTGCTATCTCGGCCAGGAGGTGATCGCGCGGCTCGAGGGACGCGGCGGCAACGTCAGCCGGGCGCTTCGCGGCCTGCGGCTCTCGGCCCCGGCCGCGCCGGGCGACCCGATCGCGCACGAGGGGCGCGAGGTCGGGCGCGTGACGACGGCCGCGGTCTCCCCGCGGCTCGGGCCGATCGCGATGGGCTACGTCCACCGCGGCGCGTTCGCGGCGGGAACGGCGGTGCAGGTCGCGGGGGCCCCGGCGACGGTGGTGACCCGGTTCGAGGAGTGAGGCTCTTGAAGATCTACACGCGGACGGGCGACCTCGGCGAGACGAGCCTCCTCGGCGGCATGCGGGTGCCGAAGGACCACCTGCGGGTGGCCGCCTACGGCGACGTCGACGAGACGAACGCGGCGATCGGCGCGGTGCGCGCCCTCGCCGAGCCGCGGCTCGGGAAGCTCCTCTTCGCGATCCAGAAGGAGCTCTTCGCGATCGGCGCGCAGCTCGCCGACCCGACCCACCGCGTCGCCCAGAAGCAGGCGAAGTCCGCCCTCACCGCCCTCAACGCGCGGCGGCTCGAGAAGGCGATCGACGAGCGGGAGAAGGCGATGGCGCCGCTGCGCGCGTTCGTCCTCCCCGGCGGGACCCCGGCCGCCGCGCTCCTCCACCAGGCGCGCACCGTGTGCCGCCGCGCCGAGCGCTCGATCGTCACCCTCGCCCGCGAGGTCGACATCGACCCGCGGATCATCGTGTACCTCAACCGCCTGTCCGACCTGCTGTTCGTCCTCGCCCGCTACGAGAACCACCGCGCGGGCCTCGAAGAGGAGCGCTGGTGATGGCCTCGCGACCGACGGCTCTCGTCTCCCTCGCCCTCGCGGCCGCCGTCGCCGCGGCGTCCCCGGCCGCGGCCGAGGCCCCGGCCTCGCTCGAGGCGGGCGTCGACAGGGCCGCGGCCGAGGTGCTCGCGGCGACCGGCGCGCCGAGCGCGTCCGTCGCGGTGGTGAAGGACGGCCGGATCGTCCTCGCCAAGGCCTACGGCGACGCGCGGCTCGAGCCGAAGCTCGCGGCCCGGCCGCAGATGCGCTACGCGATCGGCTCGGTCAGCAAGCAGTTCACCGCCACCGCGATCCTCCTCCTGGCCGAGCAGGGAAAGCTCTCGCTCGACGACCGCGTCTCGCGCTTCGTCCCCGACCTCACCCGCGCGGGCGACGTGACGATCCGGCAGCTCCTCTCGCACACGTCCGGATATCGAGACTACTGGCCGCAGGACTACGTGCCGCCGTTCATGCTGACGGACGTCACGGCGGCCACGATCCTCGACCGCTGGGCCCGCGTCCCCCTCGACTTCGAGCCGGGGGCGCAGTACCAGTACAGCAACACCGGCTACGTGATCGCGGGCCTCGTCGTCGAGAAGGCGAGCGGCGAGCCGCTGCTGCCCTTCCTGAAGCGCCACGTGTTCGAGCCGCTCGGCATGGAGGGCGTCCTCGACGTGGATCGCGAGCGGCTCGGCGAGACGGACGCCACCGGCTACCTGCGCTACGCCCTCGGCCCGCCGCGGCCCGCGCCGAAGGAGGGCAAGGGCTGGCTCTACGCCATGGGCGAGCTCGCGATGAGCGCGAGTGACCTCGCGCGCTGGAACCTCGGGCTCGTCGAGCAGCGCCTGCTGAAGCCGGCCTCCTACCGCGAGATGCAGTCGGCGGTGCGCCTCAACAGCGGCGTCGCGGTCCCGTACGGCCTCGGCGTGGACGTGCTCTCCGCCGACGGCCGCCGGGTGATCGGCCACGACGGCGAGGCCGCTTCTCCGCGACGAACCGCGTCTACCCGGACGACCGCGCGGCAGTCACGGTCCTCGTGAACCTCGACGTGAGCGGCGCCGGCGACACCCTCGCCGACCGCGTCGCGCGCCTGCTCGACGACCGCGCCGACGCGGAAGCGGCCGAGGGCGCGGCGCTTCCTCGAGGGCCTCCAGAAGGGCCGCGTCGACCGCGAGCTCTCGCCGAACGCGAGCGCCTACTTCGGCGAGCAGGCGCCGCGGACCCCGCGGCGAGCCTCGGCCCGCTCGGCGCCCCGGCGAGCGTGAAGCAGACGAGGAAGCGCGACCGTGGCGGGATGACCTACCGCCAGTTCCAGGTCACCTGGCCGAAGCAGTTCGACCAGGTCTGGGAGCGCGACCTGCCCGACGGCAGGGTCGAGCAGTTCCAGGTGCTCGCCGCCGAGTAGGCCCCCGCCCTCCAACATCCGGGCGGCAGAACGGTATGTACGGGTGACACTCGTCCTGCCCCTGTAGACGCTCGTCTTTCGCCCCCAAGGAGGCTCATGAGCAAGCCCGTTGCCGGACTCGCGGCGATCGCCGCCTGCGATCGCCGCACCGACGTTCGCCCAGACGATGCCGACGGCCCAGCCGAAGTTCCTGCACATCTACCGCGAGGCGCTGAAGCCCGGCCGCGCCGCCGACCACGCGAAGTGGGAGGCCGGCTGGCCGGCGGCGTTCGAGAAGGCCGGCGCGAAGCAGCCGTACCTCGCGATCTCGGCGCTCACCGGGCCGCAGGAGGTGTGGTTCATCTCGCCCTACGCGAACCAGGCCGCCTTCGGCGAGTCGCTGGCGACCGAGGCGAGCCCCGCGCTCGCTCCCGAGCTGGAGCGGCTCGCCAAGGGCGACGGCGAGTTCCTGAGCGACGTGACCGCCCTGCAGCTCGCGGCCGCGCCCGAGCTCAGCCAGGGCACGTTCCCGGACATGGCCAAGGTCCGCTTCTACGAGATCATGACCCTCCGCGTGAAGATCGGCTACGACTCCGAGTGGGGCGACGCCATGCAGGCGTACAAGGCGGCCGCGGCGAAGGCGGCGCCCGGAGCGAGCTGGCGGGCCTACCGCGCCGTGGCCGGGGCGCCGGGCGGCACGTACGTCCTCATGTCGTCCACCACGTCCTTCGCCGAGTTCGACAGGATGGCGGCGGACGACGAGGGGATCTGGAAGGCCGTCCCCGCGGAGGACCTCGCGCGGATGGTGAAGTTCTTCAAGGAGGGCGTCCTCGGCATCGTCACCCAGCGGTACAAGGTCGAGCCGTCGATGAGCTTCGTCGACGCCGCCACCAAGGCGAAGGACCCGGCCTTCTGGGGAGCCGCGAAGAAGTAGCCTCAGCCTCCCGATCCGTCAGCGCGCCGGCATCGTCCGCTCGAGGAACGATGCCGCGCGCGCGAACACGGCCTTCCAGCTCGACTGCCGCAGGAAGCCGTGGATCTCGTCGGGCAGGACGAGCAGCTCGACCTCGACGCCCTGCTTCCGCAGCGCCGCCGCGAGGTCGACCGTCTCGCTGAACGGCACGTTGCGGTCGTCGTCGCCGTGGACGAGGAGCACCGGCGCCTTCCAACCCGCGAGCGACGACATCGGCGACGACTCGAACGCGAGGCGGCCCGCCGCGGGCTGCGCGAGCGGGTCCCACGAGTCGACGAAGTTGCGGACGACGACGTT